>JASHOA010000083.1 GCA_030041375.1 Acetobacteraceae bacterium | reverse complement strand
GTCGTCCAGTGCACCGGCCTCGAACTTGCCGACCCAGATCCGGATCAGCTGTCGGGAGATATCATGCCGCTGCGACAACGCGTGCAGCGTCTCCCCCGCGATGAACTCCTCAGCAACCTGCCGCTTGAACGCGGCGCTGTGCGATCGATGCTTCGTCATGGCTTCCATCCTCCGGAAGCCCAGCAAGGGGGGTCAATTCCAATCGCTCGCCCTGTCCACCCCAAGGGGCGCACTCCAATCCCGCGGCCAATTCCGGCGAAAAGAGAATAGCCCCTCGCAAAGTCTGTGCGGGTACGCGAGAGTTTGCGGAGAAAGAAGAAAATATAATGAAATCAATATGTTGTGGCGGAGGGAGTGGGATTCGAACCCACGGTACGCTCAACACGTACTCACGCTCTCCAAGCGTGCGCCTTAAGCCGCTCGGCCATCCCTCCCGGAGGAAGGCACCGATATTAGGGCCGGTCCACCTCTCAGCCAACACGGATCGTCAGGCGTCCATCTTGAGTGCGGCCAGGAAGGCGGATTGCGGGATCTCCACCTTGCCGAACTGACGCATCCGCTTCTTTCCCTCCTTCTGCTTCTCCAGGAGCTTGCGCTTGCGCGTGATATCCCCGCCATAACACTTGGCCGTGACATCCTTCGCCAGCGCGCCGAGCGTTTCGCGGGCGATGATCCGGCCGCCGATCGCGGCCTGGATTGCGACCTTGAAGAGCTGGCGAGGAATGAGGTCCTTGAGCCTGGCACAGATGGCCCGGCCGCGCGCTTCGGCGGCGGAACGATGGGCGATGAAGGAGAGCGCATCGACCGGCTCGCCGTTGACGAGGATCGAAATCCGCACCAGTTCGCCAGGCGCATAGCCATCCATCTGGTAATCGAAGCTCGCATAGCCACGCGAGACGGATTTGAGGCGGTCATAGAAATCGAACACGACCTCGTTGAGCGGCAGGCGATAGACCGCCATCGCGCGGTTGCCGACATAAGTGAGATCGACCTGCTCGCCGCGCCGTTCATTGCAGAGCCCGAGCACGGCGCCGAGATGATCGTCCGGGACCAGGATCGTCGCCTTGATCCAGGGCTCTTCGATATGCTCGATCGTGGCGGGGTCCGGCCAGTCGGCCGGGTTGTGCAACTCTTTGACAGAGCCGTTGCCGAGATGCAGGCGATAAACGACCGAGGGCGCGGTTGCGATCAGATCGAGGTCGAACTCGCGCCGGAGCCTCTCCTGGACGATCTCGAGATGCAGGAGACCGAGAAAGCCGCAGCGGAATCCGAAGCCGAGCGCGGCCGATGTTTCCGGCTCGAAATGGAAGCTCGCGTCATTGAGGCGAAGTTTCGCCAGGCTTTCGCGGAGCTTTTCGAAGTCGTCCGCATCGGCCGGATAAAGCCCGCACCAGACCACGGGAACGGAGGGCTTGAAGCCCGGCAGCGGCGATCGGGCAGGATGGCGATCGTCGGTGATGGTATCGCCAATCCGGCAATCGGCGACCGTCTTGATCGCGGCGGTGACGAAGCCGATCTCGCCGGGTGCGAGATCGTCGGTCGGCTGCATCTTCGGTGTGAAGACGCCGATCCGTTCGATCGTATGCACGGCGCCGGTAGACATCATGCGAATGCGCTGGCCGTGCCGGAGCCGGCCGTCCTTGATACGCAGCAGGATGACGACGCCGAGGTAGGGATCGTACCAGCTATCGACCAGGAGGGCGGCGAGCGGCCGGGTGGCATCACCCTCGGGCGGCGGCAGGCGCGTGACCAGGGCTTCCAGTACCGCCTCGATGTTCTGGCCGGTCTTGGCGCTGATCTCGATCGTTCCGGAGGCGTCGAGCCCGATCACCTCCTCGATCTGCCGGCGCACCTTCTCGGGCTCTGCGGCCGGCAGGTCGATCTTGTTGAGGACGGGAATGATCTCGTGCCCGGCTTCGATCGCCTGATAGACGTTGGCGAGGGTCTGCGCCTCCACACCTTGCGAGGCATCGACGACCAGGAGCGAACCCTCGCAGGCGGCGAGGCTGCGGCTGACCTCGTAGGCGAAATCGACATGGCCCGGCGTGTCCATGAGATTGAGCGCGTAGGTCAGGCCGTCAGCGGCGCGGTAGGAGAGGCGGACCGTCTGTGCCTTGATGGTGATGCCGCGCTCGCGCTCGAGGTCCATGCTGTCGAGCACCTGGCTCGTCATCTCGCGCTCGGGCAGCGCCCCGGTCGCCTGGATCAGACGATCGGCGAGCGTGGATTTGCCGTGATCGATGTGCGCGATAATCGCAAAATTGCGGATTTGCGCGATCGGGGTCTCGGTCATGCGGAACGGATAGTGAATTTTCCCCGCATTGTCAGCCGCGGAGGCGAGCACCTGTCGCCTTGATGACGGCGGCAATGACCTTCTGACCGGCGGCTTTGATCTCGGCGTCGGTCAGGGTGCGCTCGTGCGGCTGGAAGATCACCTGGATCGCCAAGGACTTCTTGCCGGCGCCGAGGGCGGGCCCGGCGAAGACATCGAAGAGGGTGACGGCGGTAACCAGGTGCCGTTCCGCGCCTCGGGCGGCGCGCAGGAGCTGCTCAGCGGGGATGCTCTCGTCGAGGACGAAGGCGAAATCGCGCGCCAGCGGCTGGAAGGGAGAAAGGGAGGGCGGTGCACGGCGCGTGCGGCGGCGCTGCTCGGGCACGGTGTCGAGAAAAATCTCGAAGCCCACGCTGGGGCGCGGCAGGTCGAGCGCCGTCAGGACGCGCGGGTGGAGTTCACCGAAGCGGCCGAGCAGGAGCTTCGGGCCTTGAGAGATCAGCCCGGAACGACCGGGATGGAAGTGCGCGGGAGCAGGTGCTCCGATGGCGAGTGCCTCGGCGGGCACGCCGAGAGCGGCGAGGATGGCAAGCGCGTCCGCCTTGACGTCGAAGGCATCGGCAGGACGGGCAGGCTCGATCCAGCTCCGGGCCGTGCTGCCGGTGCGGAGGCCGGCGGCGATCAGAACCTGTCCGCCGGGTGCGTCTTCGAGAAAACCGGGGCCGATCTCGAAGAGGGCGAGATCGGGATAGCCGCGGGCAGCGTTCCGGCCCGCTGCCAGGGCAAGCGAGGCGATCGGCGTCGGGCGCATCTGGTCGAGGTCGGTGGCGATCGGGTTTTCGAGGTGGAGGCTTTCGGGAGCGGGGCCGAACAGCGCCGCCTGGCTGGCGGCGAGGAAACTGAAGCCGACGCATTCCGTGAACCCGCGCGCGGCGAGCAGGCGGCGCACCTGTTCGATGTGCGCCGAGGCGGGCGCGAGCGACGGGGTGGGCACGGAAGAAAGGGCCGGAAGAGAGACCGCAGGAACCGAGTCGAGACCGCGGATGCGCAGCACTTCCTCGACCAGATCGGCCTCCGGTTCGATGGCGGAAGCCGATGCGCGCATGCGCTCTTTCTCGGCAGGCGAAAGCTCGGGCGAGAGATCGAGGCTGACGCCGGCGGCGATGTCGTTCCGCCAGGGCGGCACGGCGACCGTAACGGACGCGGCGTCCCGGCGCTCCGGCACGAAGCCGAGCCGCTCAAGGATGCCGATGGCCTCGGCGGGCGGCACGGCAAGCCCGCCGAGATCGGCGAGGCGGGAGAAGCGGAGGCTCGCACTTCGCTGCCAGGGCGGCGCGGTGCCGGCGGAGACCACTCTGCTGGCCTCCCCGCCGCAGAGTTCGAGGATCATCCGCGTCGCGGCCTCCACGGCGTCGGGCATCAGGGCCGTATCGATACCCCGCTCGAAACGGGCGCGGGCGTCGGAGAGAATGCCGAGCCGCCGGCCGGTGTCGGCGACGCGGATCGGATCGAAGAGCGCGCATTCGAGGAAGATGGAAGTCGTTTCTTCATCGCAGCCGGTCGATTCGCCGCCGATGATTCCGGCAAGCGAGACGACGCCCGCCGCGTCGGCGATGACGCAGTCCTCGGGGCCGGCGGTCACGTCACGCCCGTTGAGAGCGCGGAACGTTTCTTCCGCGCCCCGGCGCATGGTGAAAACCGGGCCTCTGACCTTTGCCACGTCGAAGACATGCAGCGGCCGGCCGAGATCGAAGGTGAAGAAGTTCGTGATATCGACCAGGGCATTGATCGGGCGGAGGCCGATCGCTTCGAGCCGCCTGGCGAGCCAGAGGGGCGCGGGGCCGTTCGCAACACCGCGCACCGTCCGCCCGAGCACGAAGGGACAGGCCTCGGGCCAGGCGGTCTCCCAGACGAGCGGGCTCGGGACATGCGAGGGCACCGGGACGGCCGACCAGGGCAGGAGCCGGCCGAGCCCGGCGGCGGCAAGGTCGCGGGCGATTCCGCGCACGGAAAGCGCGTCGCCGCGATTGGGAGTGACGGCGATCTCGATCACCGGGTCGTCGAGACCGGCCCAACGCGCGTAGGGCTCGCCGACCGGTGCGTCCGGCGGCAGCTCGACGATGCCGTCGTGGTTCTCGCCAAGCCGCATCTCGCGTTCGGACAGCAGCATGCCCGCACTTTCGACACCGCGGATGCGGCTTGCCGTGAGGAGCTGGCCGGTTGCCGGAATGAGGCTGCCGGGTGGTGCGAACACCGCTTTCATGCCGGTGTGCGCATTAGGGGCGCCGCAGACAACGGAGACGATTCCGCAACCCGTTTCGACGCGGCAGAGCTTGAGGCGTTCGGCGTTTGGGTGCGGCCCGGCCTCGAGCACCTCGGCGATGCGGAAGGGGGCGAGCTCGGAGCCGCGGTCCGTCACGGCGTCGACCTCGAGACCGATCGCCGAGAGAGTATCGACGATCGTTGCGAGCGGGGCTGAGGTCTCGAGATGCGTGCGAAGCCAGGCGAGCGAGAATTTCATCCCGCCAGCCCCTCGTGCAGGATCGGCGGCCGGAGGGGAGAAAATCCGTAATGGCGAAGCCAGCGGAGATCGCTCTCGAAGAACGGGCGCAGATCCGTGATGCCCTGTTTCAGCATGGTGAGCCGCTCGATGCCCATGCCGAAAGCGAAGCCTTGCCACTCGCCCGGATCGACACCGCAGTTGGCGAGCACGCGCGGATGCACCATGCCGCTGCCGAGGATCTCGAGCCAGTCCCCGCCTTGACCGAGTTCTCCACTCTGGCGGTTCCAGCCGATATCGACTTCCATCGAGGGCTCGGTGAAGGGGAAATAGCTGGCGCGGAAACGGACCGGAAGTTCGGGCTTGTCGAAGAAGGCGCGGAGGAAGTCGATCAGGCAGCCTTTGAGATGGCCGAGCGTGATCGCCTTGTCGATCGCCAGGCCCTCGCACTGATGGAACATCGGGCTGTGCGTGGCGTCATGATCGGCGCGGTAGGTGCGGCCCGGGACGATCACGCGATAGGGCGGCGGGGCCGCGGTCATGGTGCGGATCTGGCCTGGCGAAGTGTGGGTGCGGAGCACCCGGCGCGCATTCGTGCCGCGGGGCGGAAGATAGAACGTATCCATCTCCTGCCGCGCCGGATGATGCTCGGGGATGTTGAGGGCGCCGAAATTGTGCCAGTCGTCCTCGATCTCCGGTCCCTCGACGACGCGGAAGCCGAGCGCGCCGAAGATCGCGACGATTTCGCCGATCGTGCGGCTGATCGGATGGATGAGGCCTAAGACCGAGGGGCGCGGCGGCAGAGTGACATCGATCCGTTCGGCGGCGATCCCCGCATCCTGGGCGGCGGCTTGCAGCAGGGCACGCCGTTCGGCGATGGCGGAGGCAATTTCGTCCCTGAGGCGGTTCAGCGCCTGGCCGCGCTCTCGCCGCAGGTCTTCGGGAACCTCGCCGAGCGCGCGCAAGAGGCTGGTCAGCCGGCCCTGCCGACCGAGTACAGCGACGCGCAGCGCTTCCAGGCTGGCAAGATTGTCCGCCGCTTCGACCGCGGCGAAGGTTTCCGCGCCGAGCGACGAGAGATCGTCGGTCACAGTGAGTTGAGGCGCACGTTTCGACTAGCCGAGCGCGGCCTTGACCTCTTTGGCGATCTCGGCAAAGGCAGCGGCATCGTCGTAGGCGATGGCGGCGAGGACTTTGCGGTCAAGCCCGATGCCGGCCTTTTTCAGCCCGGCGATGAAGCGCGAATAGGGGAGCCCGTGCTCGCGCGCCGCGGCGTTGATGCGTTCTATCCAGAGGGCACGGAAATCGCGCTTGCGGTTGCGCCGATCACGATAGGCATAGCGCAGCGCCTTCTCCAGGCGCTCGATCGCGATCCGGTAATTGGTGGAGGAACGGCCGACATAGCCCTTCGATTGCGCCAGCACCTTCTTGTGACGTGCGTGGGTCGTGACACCCCGCTTCACCCTTGCCATGGCTCTCTCCTTTCAACCGAGGCCGTAGGGGGCCCAGCGACGCACGGTGCGGGCGTCCTCGGGTTCCAGCACCTGGAAGCCGCGGGCGCTGCGCTTGGCCTTCTGGGTGCGGGCCATCAGGTTGTGCCGCTTGCCCTGCGGCCCGGAGAGCACTTTGCCGGTGGCCGTCATCTTGAAGCGCTTCTTGACGGAAGCCTTCGTCTTCAGCTTGGGCATTTGGTTCTCCTTGGTTGCACGCTGGCAGCCCTTTGTCTTCGGTGGCCTGCTGATCCCCTTCGTCGCTTCCGAAGGGCAGCGGACGAAGGGGGCAGGACACCGGGCAGCGGCCACGGCCGGGCATGCCCCAAACGGGCCCGGGCGCGCGGGAGGCGGCTCTATAGCGGCGGGAGGTTGGGGCTGCAAGGGCAGAGGCGGGCTTCGCGGCGGGCACGGCTTTGGGTATCCATGCGCCGATGCGCACCCCTTTCGTGAAGATGCACGGAGCCGGAAACGATTTCGCAGTGTTCGATGAACGCCGCGCGCCGCTCGGGCTGACAGCGAAACGGGCGGCGGCGATCGCGGACCGTCATGGCGGCATCGGCTGCGACCAGGTGATCTCGATCGAGCCTTCAGTGCGCGCCGATGCCTTCATGCACATCCGCAACGCGGATGGCTCGGAGGCAGAGGCGTGCGGCAACGCAACGCGTTGCATCGCCATATTGCTGGCCCGGGGGAACCGCGATCGGAGTTTCGTGATCGAGACGGTGTCCGGCTTTCTGCCGGCGGAGATCCAGGATAGCGGCGAGGTCGAGGTCGATATGGGCGCGCCAGCGTCGAACTGGGACCAGATCCCGCTGGCCAGGCCGCTCGATACGCTGGCCCTGCCGCCCGGCGCCGCCTGGCCCGGGGCGCCGGCCGCCGTGTCGATGGGGAACCCGCACGTCACCTTCTTCGTGCCGGATGCCGACGCCCTCGATGCCGCTCGGATCGGCTCCGGGGTCGAGCGCGACCCGCTTTTTCCGGAGCGCGTCAATGTCGGCTTCGCGAGCATTCTGGCGCCCAATCAATGGCGGCTCAGGGTCTGGGAACGCGGCACCGGGCTGACGCGGGCATGCGGTTCGGGCGCCTGTGCGGCGGTGGTCAATGCCAGCCGCCGGAACCTCAGCGGGCGGCGAGCGGAGGTGGTGATGGACGGGGGAACGCTCGCCATCGACTGGCGCGCGGACGGGCACGTGCTGATGAAGGGGCCGGCGGTGATCGCCTTCGAGGGCGAGATCGAACTCGACGCCTATCCGCGATGACCGTCTCCGTTCTTACCTTCGGCTGCCGGCTCAACGCCTATGAGAGCGCGGTGATGCGCAGCACCGCGGAGGCGGCCGGCCATGATGAAGAGACGGTGATCGTCAATACCTGCGCGGTGACGGAAGAGGCAGAGCGGCAAGCCCGCCAGGCGATCCGCAGAACCGCGCGCGAGCGGCCGGGCGCGGGCATCGTGGTGACCGGCTGTGCGGCGGCGATCGAACCGGCGCGCTGGGCCAGGCTTCCGGGCGTGGCGCGTGTGCTCGACAACCGGGCGAAGCTTGCCCATGAAAGCTGGGGCGGTGCGGCGGCTTTGGGCGCGGCGCCGAGGTTGCCCGATTTCGGCTCCCGAGTGCGTGCCTTCGTGCCGGTGCAGCAGGGGTGCGATCATCGCTGCACATTCTGCATCATTCCCTATGGCCGGGGCCCGAGCGTGAGCCGCTCGATCGAAGACGTCGTTGCGGAAATTCGTGCGCTGGTGGCGGCGGGATTTCGCGAAGCGGTGCTGACGGGGGTTGACCTCACGGCCTATGGCGCCGACCTCGCGGGCCGGACGAGGCTCGGCGCCCTAGTGCGGCGGGTGCTTGCGGCGGTGCCGGATCTGCCACGCCTGCGCCTCTCCTCGCTCGATCCGGCGGAAATCGATGCCGAGTTGTGGCGGCTGATCGGGGAAGAGGAACGGCTGATGCCGCACCTCCATCTTTCGTTGCAAGCGGGCAACGATATGATCCTGAAGCGGATGAAGCGGCGGCATTCGCGGGCCGCGGCGTTGGCGGTGATCTCCCGGGCGCGCGCATTGCGGCCGGGGATTGCGATCGGCGCCGACCTGATCGCGGGATTCCCGACCGAAACCGAAGCAGAGTTCCGCGACACCCTCGCGTTGGTCGAGGAGAGCGGGATGCCGTTCCTGCATGTCTTTCCGTTCAGCGCCCGGCCAGGCACGCCGGCGGCGCGCATGCCCGCCGTTCCCTGGCCGCTGAGAAGGGAGCGCGCGGGGCGGCTGCGCGCCGCCGGCAGGGTCAATGCGACGCGCTATCTTGCCTCCTTCGTCGGCCGCACGGTCAGCGTCCTGGTCGAATCGGAAGCAAGCGGGCGCACCGAACATTATGCCCGGGCGACGCTTTCGACGGCAGCGCCGGCTGGTGCGTTATTCGCTGCCCGCGTCGAGGGCTGCAACGGAACCGCGTTGACGGCCGCTCTGCTCTGATGGCGCTCAGCGCCTTCTTTTCCCGCCTCAAGGAGGGTCTGCAGCGAAGCAAGCAGAAGCTCGCGGATGGCATCGGCGCAGCCTTCATCCGCCGGCGCCTTGACGACGCTGCGCTGGCGGAGCTCGAGGACCTGCTGATTTCCGCAGATCTCGGGCCGGAAGCGGCGGCGCGTATCATCGCGGGATTCCGACGCACGCGCTTCGGCAAGGAGGTCAGCGCGGAAGAGGTCAGGGCGGCGCTGGCCGAAGAGATTGCCGTGATCCTGGCTCCGGTAGCCAAGCCGCTCACGATCGATCGCGCGCATGCACCGCACGTCATCCTGGTGGTCGGCGTCAATGGTACCGGGAAAACCACCACCATCGGCAAGCTCGCCCAGCAATACCGGGAAGCCGGACTGCGTCCCGTGCTGGTGGCCGGGGACACGTTCCGCGCCGCAGCAGTCGAGCAGCTTCAGATCTGGGGGCAGAGGACCGGGTGCGAGGTGATCGCGGGCAAAGACGGGGCGGATGCCGCAGGGCTTGCCTTCGATGCGCTGGGCCAGGCACGCGCGGCGAAGGCGGACGTGCTGCTGATCGACACTGCCGGGCGGATGCACAACAAGAATGCGCTGATGCAGGAGCTGACCAAGATCGTGCGCGTGTTGCAGAAGCAGGATGCAACGGCGCCGCATTCCGTTCTGCTCGTGCTCGACGCCACCACCGGACAGAACGCGCTGGCACAGGTGCGCGTGTTCCGGGAGATGGTGGTGGTGAGCGGGCTGATCGTCACCAAGCTCGATGGCAGCGCGCGCGGCGGTGTCGTCGTGGCGCTGGCGGAGACTTTCGGCCTGCCGGTGCATGCAGTGGGCGTCGGCGAGCAGGCGGCGGACCTTCGGCCATTCGTGCCGGCCGAGTTCGCGCGCGGGCTGATCGAGGGGTGAAGGGGCGCACGGGAGCCGACGCCATGGTCCCGGTTGCAAGGGCTCGAAGGGCGCGGCAAAGTAGGAGCGGCAAAGTAGGATTGGCCCATCAGCCGAACAATGCCGAGATGAGGCTGGACGCAGCTGGCCAAGTCCCAAGTCCGTCGTGCGATCAGGGAGGGAAACCGATGAAATTCCGACTACTGGCTATCGGAGCGGCAGCGACACTCGCGACCGCCGTCGCTGTCAACGCCAACGCGCAGGCAGGGAGCCACTGGTGGCCTGTCAAAGTGTTGGATCTCGATTCGGGCTCGCCAAAGGTGGTCGACTACACGCCCGTCACCAAGGCCGCAAAGCCGTGGAACATCTGTGTGCTGTTTCCGCACATGAAGGACACATTCTGGCTTGCGGTCGATTACGGTGTTGTCGAAGAGGCGCGCGAGCTGGGCGTCAACATGACGCTTTATCAGGCAGGTGGCTACACCAATTTGCCCAAGCAACTATCGCAGTTCGACGATTGCCTGTCTTCGAATTACGATGCGATCGTGGTTGGCCCGATTTCGGAGGCGGGCCTGGCACGCGAATTCGCCAAGGGGATGAAATCCGGCAAACCGATCATTTCCACGGTGAACCCCGTTTTCAAGGCTCCGGTGACCTCGAAGATGGATGTCGATTTCACCCAGATGGGGGTGCAGACCGGGAAATTTCTGGTGCAGCACCTGAACGGGCAGGAAGCGAAGATAGGTGCCTTTCCCGGACCTGCGGGATCCGGCTGGGCGGAGCAATTTCTAGCCGGGTTCAAAGAGGCCATTAATGGGCACAAGAACATCACGCTCGAGACTGCCAAATTCGGCGATTCCGGCGTTGCGATCCAGTTGCGCCTGATCCAGAACGCACTTCAGGCTTATCCGGACATGAATGTGATCTGGGGCTGTGCACCGGCTGCCGAGGCGGCGATCGGGGCCATTGCCGAGGCGGGCCGGCCACACATCCAGATCCTTTCCGCCTACGAGAATCAGGCGATGCTTGATGACATGAAAAAGAACGAAATCCTGGGGTTCGCCACTCAGTACGCGGTTCTGGAAGGCCGTGTCGCGATCGATACGGCTGTCAGAGTCCTGGAGCACAAGCCGTACATGAAGTATATTCAATCGATCCCGGACCCCATTTCCAACGATAATCTCGACAAGATCAACATGAGCCTGGTGCTGGCGCCGCCGGGTTTCCAGGCGACTTACCAAGTGAAAGCGCATTAGAGACGGCAGTCAGGGACACACTCCTTGCGTCGCTGCAGGAAAGCGGCGAGGGCGCTCTGCCGGTGCCCTCGCCCGCCATTCTTTTTTGCCCGTCGAGATCATGACCGTGCTGTCACGAAGAGCAGGCGGCCCGAACGCGGCGGCAGAGTACGGGCAGCCTGCGGCTGACGACGTGCGCGAGGCCGCGGAGACGGGGAAACCAGGAGAGGCTAAGAGCGGGCCGACATCCGCCTCCGATAGCGATGAGATGGGGCGGACGACCTGCCGGGAGACGGACGCGCTTCTCAAGCTGCGAGGCATCACCAAGCGGTTCCCCGGCGTCGTCGCATTGGAGGCGGTGGACTTCGATCTCCGACGTGACGAGGTTCACGTGCTGTTCGGGGAGAACGGGGCAGGCAAATCCACCCTCATCAACATCGTCGCCGGGACGTTTCCACCGGACGGCGGGCGCTTCGAGTTCCAGGGTCAGGAAATCAGCCATCTCACTCCGCATCGGGCGCGAACGATTGGCATCAGCCCGGTTTTCCAGGAGTTCAGCCTGGTTCCGGACATGACGATCGAAGAGAACCTGTTCCTTGGCCGGGAGCGGGGCACCGGCGGGCTGCTCGCGCGGAAGGCGATGAGGGCGCGCTCGCGCGAGGTCATGGCGGAACTCGGCTTCGATCTCGATCCTGCCGCCAGAGTGCGAGGGCTGTCTCGCGCCCACCAGCAGATGGTGGAAATCGCCAAGGCCTTCCTGACCGAAGTGCGACTTCTCATTCTCGATGAGCCGACGGCATCGCTGACCGAAGCGGAAGCCGCGAAATTGCTTGCCTTGACGGGACAATTGAAGGCATCCGGGGTGGGCATTATCTACGTTTCCCACAGGATCAGGGAAATCGCCGAGATCGCCGATCGCATCACGGTGCTTCGTGACGGACACAAGGTCGCCACGGTGCGTGCCGGCGACGTGACCGATAATGAACTGGTCGAACTGATGACCGGCCGCCAGGTCTCTGTTCTGTTCCCCGAGATCCGGCACACGCCCGGCGAGAGGGCGCTGGAAGTCAATCATCTGACGCTCGCGAACGAGGCTGTTCGCGACGCCTCCATCTATGCCCGCGCCGGCGAGATCACCGGCATTGCCGGGCTCGCAGGGTGCGGAAAGTCGGAACTGATCCGTGCGATCTACGGGCTCGAGGACGTCAGGTCGGGAGAAATCCGCATCCATGGCCGGCCGGTGCGGCGCCCGACACCGCTCACGTCGTTGCGGGCGGGGGTTTGCTATTTTCCTTCGGATCGCGTTGCAGAAGGCCTTGCGTTGCAGCGTCCGGTTCGTGAGAACGCGTCAATGGCGGGACTGGATTTGCCGGCGTTTGCCGTCCGTGGCGTGCTGAGACAAAAGGGCGAGAAGCGGCTTGTGCAAGAGGCAGTGGTCCGCCGGCTCAAGGTTCGGCCGCCCGCGATCGAGCGGATTCTTGCCCAGTTCTCCGGCGGCAATCGCCAGAAGGTGCTGTTGGCACGGGGTCTGATCAGAGACATCCGCGTCTTTCTGTTCGACGAGCCGACAGTGGGTATCGATGTTGGGGCGAAAACGGAAGTCTATGAGCTGATGCAGGGATTGGTGAAGCAAGGTGCTGCGATCGTCCTGGTTTCATCGGAGCTTCCCGAGATCTTGAACCTGTCGCATCGGGTCTACGTAATGCAGCGATCTCAGGTTGTGGCCGAACTGGCGGGAGTGGAACTCAACGAGCAGCGGGTGCTGTCCCACTACTTCCGCGGGGAAGGAACGATCCCGGGGCGGCCGACGTCGGCGGACACATAGAAGTGGCTTCGATTCCGACGACGCAGGGAGCTCGACCGGCGCCGGTGATGCGACGATTGTCGCAGGCTTACGACAGTGGCGGATTCCTGCCGATTCTGCTTGTTTGCACGGTGGTCATCCTGTCGTTGTTTGCGCCACGCTTCCTGGCCCTGCAGAACGTCATTAACGTCCTGCGGACGTCCTCGCTGCTCGTTATCGCATCGTCCGGCCAGATGCTGGTGCTGATCGTCGGCGGCTTCGATCTTTCCGTCGATGCGGCGGTGGCATTGACAAGCGTGATAACTGCGCTGGTCATGGTGGACGGCGGGCATGTATTTCCACACGATCCGGCGCTGGTCATGGCACTGGGAATTGCGGCCGGGCTTCTTTCGGGAGCGGCCGTCGGCTTAACCAACGGGCTCTGTGTGGCATTCCTTCGGGTTTCGCCCTTCATGGTCACACTCGCGAGCATGTCGGTTGCAACCGGCATTGCGTTCCTGCTGACAAGCGGCATGCCGATTTACGGAATGCCGAAGGGTTTCGTCGCCCAATTTGGCCGAGGACTATGGTTTGGACTTCCAGCGTCGTTCTATATCGCTGCTGCGGTCGTGGCCGTCGTGTGGATGATTCAGAACCGGATGCGCGTCGGTCGCCACATCCATGCGATCGGTGGGAACGTGCAGGCAGCGCTGGTTTCGGGCGTGCGCGTCAAATCCTGCCTCGTACTGGCTTATCTGGCGTGCTCCCTTCTGGCGGCGATTGCCGGGCTTGCCATTACCGCGGAAATCGGGTCCGGCGAAGCGGCAATGGGTACGTCGTTGACCTTGGAGAGCATCGCGGCAGCGGTGATCGCCGGAGTCAGTTTGAAGGGAGGCGTGGGGCGGGTCGAGATGGTGGCCCTGGGTGCGATCTTTCTGGTGATGCTGACGAACGCGATGGATTTGTTCCATGTCGACAGCAAGATCCAGGTGATCTTTCTGGGGATCATTGTTGTTGCAGTGGTGGCGCTCGATGAGAGCGTGAAAAGAAGGAGGCGGCTTGTCTAGCGCGTTCGGGGGGGCGCACGCCGGGGAGCTACGATGGGGCCGGTTGCTCCTGCCCTGGCTATTGCGGCTTCTGTTGCCATTTTTGATCGTGGCAACGGAGGTGGCGATGTGGGTGGTACGCCCGGACATCCTGTCCGGACGGAACGTAGTCAACATTCTGCAGCAGTCGACCTACATGGTGGTGTTTGCCGCCGCGCAGATGACGGTCATGCTGACGCGAGGATTCGATCTGTCGCTCGGAACGGCGGTTTCGGCAGTCAGCGTGGCGAGTGCGCTGGTGATGACGGGGCTGGCAGATTCGGTGCCGATGTGGCTCGATCTCGTCCTGGGTATGGGCGTCGGCCTCGGGTTCGGAGCACTGGTTGGTCTATTCAACGGCTTTTTCGTCGCCTGGCTGGAGATCGACCCGTTCATAGTGACTCTCGGCAGCCTGAATATCTGCCTGGGGATTGCGACGACGATTTCCGGCGGGACGCCTGTGTTCAATGTTCCCGTACCTTTCAGTGCGCTTCTGGCGACGGGCACGGTGCTTGATATTCCGGTATCGATCATATGGGCAGGTCTTCTCTGCGTCGCACTTCACTTCGTGCTCAACTGGACCGTATTCGGCCGCGCACTCTACATAATCGGCAGCAATCCCAGGGCGGCGCATCTGGCGGGACTGCCCGAAAAGCGGTTTCTTACCGTAGCTTACGTCGTATGCTCGATGTTGACGGCATTTGGGGCGTTGATGTTGACGGCGCGTTCCGGCTCTGGTGAACCCACACTGGGGGGCAGCTTGATGCTGGAAAGCATCGCAGCAGCGGTCATCGGGGGCGTCAGCCTGCAAGGCGGGACGGGAGGCATATTGCAGGTTATTCTCGGCGCGGTATTTGTTACCGTGATATCGAACAATATGGATTTGCTGCAGGTCAGTGGGTACATCCAGGAGATAGTTGTGGGCGCAGTGATTGTGGCCGCTATTTTCATCGACCGATTGCGGCTGACACGTACTTGAAGGAGCGCAGCAGAAGCGCTCGTTCGCAGGTGCCAGGAAGTCCAGGAGCGGGCACCCGGAGGCGATGCGGGGAGGGGGCAAGCGGCCAGACACGGTGCGGACGATCAAGCCGGGCACGCAGGCGATTGGCGTACGGAGCGGTTTCAGCCTGGCTGAAAAGGCTCTCTTTTGTGTGACCGAGCGGGTTGATGCGCCGTTGCGGCCGGCACACCGGTCATCATTTTCAGTGGCCTGCTGATCTCCTTTTCTTTTCCTGCCGGCGGCAGCAAATGTCGGATGCAAAATCCTGCTGCAGCGCACTCGAAGCCGCGAGGGAAGCTGTCAGGCGAGTCCTGTAAGTGCGGTTGCCCGGGCAGCAAATTGCGCCGCGAAACTGAGCGCGGGCTGTCAACCCGCGACCCTACCCTTGTCGCGGATCGGGTGCGTCGGTAGGATGACGCAGCGAGTATCGACCGGCGGGCGAATACAAACGGCGGGCGAATATAAAATGAGCGGAACCAGTCCCTTCGGGCGAATGGGGTTGGAGGTTACGTCGACGCGCTGCGGAGCATTGCTGCTCGGTTTGAGAAAGTGGCGACAGGGATGCCGCCCGTTGGCGGCTCCGTTCAGCTCGATGTCCGGGTGTTACCCCTCTCAATCAGCCAGCACCGGCGCAGAACCAGGTAGTAAATCGGTATGAAACTCAAGGACAGGATCGCGATCGTGACCGGCGGGTCGCAGGGGATCGGCAGGGCCATCGCAACCCGCTACGCCGCTGAGGGAGCCAAGGTGGCGCTCGTCTACCATAGCGACGGCGAGGCGGCGGCCGAAGCAGTGCGCGAAATAGCCTCACACGGAGGGAGCGCCCGGCCCTTCAAAGCCGACTGCTCCAAGGTTCCGGAGATCGAAGCAATGGTTGCCGATGTGGTCGCCGCGTTCGGCACCGTGCACATTCTGGTCAACAACGCGGGTGTGTTTCGCACCGTACCGGTGCCGGAAACCACGGAAGCGATCTGGGACGAACAGCTTGCTCTCAACCTCAAAGGGGCCTTCTTCTGCGTGAAATCCGTGCTACCGGAATTTCTGCGGAACGGCAGTGGCAGGGTGATCAACATCACTTCGATTGCCGGGGTCGGAGCGTTTCCCAATTGCCCCGCCTATTGCGCATCGAAGGGAGGGCTCGAGATCCTGACCAAAGCGCTCGCCGCCGAGCTCGGCCGCCATTCCATCAACGTCAATTCGATTGGTCCGGGAAATGTCGCGACTTCGTTGAATGCTCACTTGCGCGGGCCTGGCAACGAAGCCTACTTGAACCTCATGCGCACGATGACGCCGACTGGCCGGGATTTCCTTGTTCCCGAGGAGCTGGCCGGAGCTGCCGTGTTCCTGGCCTCGGAGGACTCCGCGGCGATGCACGGCGCGACCGTCATGGTCGATGCCGGGTGGTCGGCCTGGTGAGCAGTGCGGGGGAAAGATGGGAAGGCAAAGGCCGGGAGCCGGGCGGCTCGACGGGCAATGCGGGAGATCTTTGGCCGTGTGCGGGGCCGCGGCGCGGGTTGGTTCGGGATGCGGCGATTCGATTCCGAGGGGATGTCGCTTTTGACAGGGTTCGGGAGGATGAAGAATGAGCGAGGAACTGGCGACGAGCGAGCGTCAGATCGACAATGAACGCTTGCGCGTGACCGAATGGCGGTTTGCGCCGGGCGCGGCCACGGGGCATCACCGGCACGCATATGATTATGCCATAGTACCGGTGGTCGATGGTGAGCTCGAGCTGATTGAATCGGACGGGCGGCGATCGCGCGCTGAGCTACGGCGTGGTAAGGCCTATTTCCGTTACGCCGGCGTCGAACACAACGTGATCAACGCCGGCACCGATGAGATGATCTTTATTGAAATCGAGCTGAAAGGTTAGTCTGGTGTCGGCGATCGTCCCGGGGGCGGCCGGGCGAGCATGAGCATTCAGCGGTGCGCCGCCGCACCGCCGGCTGCGAGAGGAAGGAAAAGCAACGATGTCAGCCGGAAGGAGCACAATGCGCCCTGCGATCAACTGCGACATGGGCGAGGGCTTCGGCCTGTACAGGATGGGCGAGGACGAGGAGCTGATGCCGTATATCACCGCAGCCAATGTTGCCTGCGGCTTTCACGCCGCGGACCCGGTGGTGATGGCACGGACCGTCCGGCTTGCTAAGCAACATGGCGTCAAGGTGGGTGCGCATCCATCGTTGCCTGATCTGCAGGGTTTCGGTCGCCGCGAGATGAAGATGCAGCCAGGGGAGCTCGCAGACTGCATTATTTACCAGGTCGGTGCGCTCAAGGGCTTTCTCGATCGGGAGGGATTGAAGCTCTCACATGTCAAGCCGCATGGTGCACTCTATGGCATGGCGGCACGTTCGCCGGAGATTGCCGAGGCCGTGGCACGGGCCGTCAAGGTATTTGGCGTTGCCGTCTATGGAATGGCGGGCACGATGCACGAGAAGGTCTACCCCGCCCAGGGTCTCGAGTTCGTTTCCGAATACTATGCGGACCTCGAGTACGGTGACGACGGTGGAGTTATCATCACGCGTGTGCACGAGGCGGTCGATCCGAAGCGGGCGGCCGAGCGCGCTCTTCGCGCAGTCAGGGACGGCGTCGCGGAATCGGTCCATGGCCGCGAGGTACGGGTGCGCGCGGATACGATTTGCGTCCACTCCGACACCCCGAACGCGGTCGCGGTAGCCCGCGCGGTCAGAGATTGCCTTACGGAAGCCAAAGTCCATGGCGGGGGCACAGGAAGCTAGTGTCCTGCCGCCGTCGTTCGTTGCCAACGGCAACGACCACAAGGGGTCAGCAGGTCACTGAAATTGCAGTGCGAGTGTGGCGGCAGAAGGTTCCAGTCAGGGGATACAAACGGCGGAGTCGGCACACGAGCCGCACGACAGGAGAGAACAGGAACGGAAAATGCGCCTGCGCATAGCGGTGGATATCGGTGGGACGTTCACCGATTTTTGCATGCTCGATGAACAAACAGGCGCGATCAGGGTTGCCAAGATCGCGACCACGGCGGACCCGATTGCGGGGCTGTTCGCCGGCCTTCGGCAAGAGCAGGTCGATCTGAGGGACGTGACGCTGCTCTCGCACGGGACGACGGTGGCGACCAATGCGCTGATTACGCGACGCCTGCCGCGTGCCGCGATGGTCTGCACGGAGGGCTTCCGCGACGTGATAGAAATCCGACGGGCGAACAAGGAAGACCTCTGGGATACCTACAAAGACGTTGCGAAGCCGTATATCCGGCGACGTGACAGGCTGACCGTGCGCGAGCGCGTCGACGCAGAGGGACGCGTTGTGGCGCCACTCGATGAGGCGGGCGCGCAAGAGGTTGCGCGGATCCTTGGCCGGCGGAACGTTGCTGCGGTTGCCATTTGTTTCATGAACTCCTTTGCCAACGGGGCGAACGAACGCCGCATGCGGGAGATCCTGGAGGCCGCGCTGCCGGGGGTGCCCATTACTGTAAGCTCGGAGGTGCTACCGGAGATCTTTGAGCATGAGCGGTTCTCTACAACCGTTGTGAATGCCGTGCTGAGCCCTGTCGTGGGGGATTATACGGCACGCCTCGGCAAGCGATTGGCCGAAGAAGGTTATCGCAGTGACCTGCTTTTGCTGCACAGCGGCGGGGGCGTGATGACGGCGGACGGTGCGAAGCAGTTCGCGGCGCGGCTTGCCGGGTCTGGCATTGCGGCGGGAGCATTGGCCAGCCGCCATGTGGCCATGCAATGTGGCTATGCGAATTCGATCGGTGTGGACATGGGCGGCACGAGTTGCGACGTGTCGCTGGTATGGGATGGCCAGTCGCGCATCACGAAGGACTGGCACGTCGAGTTCGGCTACCCGATCCGCTTCCCCTCGATAGAAGTGCTGACGATTGGCGCGGGCGGCGGCTCGCTTGCCTGGGTCGACGAGGCTGGCTCGCTGCGCAACGGGCCGCAATCGGCTGGCGCTGACCCTGGGCCGGCATGCTATGGCCGCGGCAATAAAGCTCCAACCAACACCGATGCGCACGTCGTTCTCGGCAGGATCGCGCATGGGCTTGTCGGCGGCAGCGTAAGGCTCGATCGCGGATTGGCGGAGGCTGCTGTCGGAGAGGGTGTCGCCGCGCCATTCGGGATGGATCTCCACGAAGCCGGCGCAGCGATCTTGAAGGTAGCAAATGCCAACATGGCTGACGCGGTACGGCTCATTTCGATCGGCCGTGGCCATGATCCGCGGGACTTCGCGCTGGTCGCGTTCGGCGGTGCCGGGCCCTTGCACGGGGCAACGCTGGCGCGCGAGCTCTCGATACCCACGGTGATCGTACCACCCAATCCCGGTGTGACGTCGGCGCTCGGATGTCTCCTGGTCGACGTCCAGCATGACCTGTCTCTGAGTTATATCCGGCCAGCGGCCGAGGCCGATCCGGCGACGATCGATTCCGGGTTCGCCGAACTCGAGCGTGAAGCGTGGCGGCGGATGCGCCATGAGCGCGTGGCTGACGATAACGTCGTGATGGAACGGAGCATCGACATGATGTACCGGGGGCAATGGCGTTCGCTGGCAGTCCCGGCGAGCAGGCCCGTCGAGCCAACGGCGGAACTCATCGCGGCGTTTCATACCCGGCACGAGCGGGAATACAATTTCCGCCGTGATGACACGCCGGTCGATTTCTACAGGTTGAACCTCCGTGCGGTCGGGATAGTACCGAAGGCTGGTGTCCGCGAGCATGTCGGCAACGGCCATCTCGCCGCGCCGGCCGAACTCCGCATAGTGTGGTTCGAAGGCAAAGAGCCGCTTGAGACACCTGTCTATCGCCGCGACGAACTTGCTGCCGGAAGCCGGCTCGCCGGCCCGGCGATCGTGGAGCAGCTTGACTCCACCACACTCGTGCCGCCGGGAGCCAGCTTCGAGGTGGATCGATTCCTTAACATTGTCATGCGCGTGGATGGCTGATCATGCTCACCCGAAGCTCCCCTTCGCTCGATCCGGTCACCTTCGAGGTGCTGAAGAATTCGTACATCACGACGGTCGACCAGATGGCGGAGCAGATTCTCCGCACCTGCTATTCTTTCGTCATCTACAATCGTGATTTCTCCAATGCCCTGAATGACGTCAACGGCGACTGCATCGCCCAGGGGAACTACGATATCGCCGTCCACGTCGGCACGTTGCACTACACCTGCAAGGACGTGATCCGCTTTTTCTCCGATGATATGAAGCCCGGCGACGTCTATGCGATCAATGATCCCTATGCCGGGGGCACCCATTTCTCGGACGTGCGCCTGATCCGCCCGGTGTTCACGGGCGAAGAGGTGATCGCTTTCGCGCAGTCGAACGGCCATTGGTCGGATGTCGGCGGCAGCGTCCCGGGTTCGTTCGACGTGCTGGCGAAGGAGATGTTCCGGGAGGGTATTCGCATCACCCCGGTGCGGCTGTGGGATGGCGGGCGGTTCCGTCGCGATGTCGCCCACATGATCGCGGCCAATACCCGGGATCCGACCTCGATCATCGGCGACATGCAGTCGCAGGCGGAAGCGACGCGGATCGCAGAGCGCGAGATACTCCGCCTGGTCGGGAAGTACGGCAGGAATACCACTCTCGCCGGCTTCGCCGAGGTGCAGGACTATGTCGAACGCGCGTTGCGTCAGCGGCTCACGGCTCTTCCTGATGGCGAGTGGGTGACCGAGGATTTCATCGACCGCGATCCTGCAGGAGGGGAAGGCATGATCCCGATCAAGGTCAAGCTTACGATCTCCGGCGATCGCGCGATCTACGATTTTACCGGCAGTCATCCTTGCATCGGTTCCCTCTACAATTCGGCTTTTGGTGCGACCTTTTCCGCGGTAGTGGCGGGAATGAAGACGTTCTTTCCGGATTTGCCGCTGAACTCGGGCTTTTACCGACCGATCGAAGTCGTCGCACCCGAGGACACGGTTGTGAATGCACGCTGGCCGGTTGCCGTAACCGGCTTTTTGATGCCGTTCGAGAAGATCATGAACTCGATCTACGAAATCTGGTCTGGCATCATGCCCCGGCGTGCCATCGCGTGCGCGTTCAATCTGGAATATCTGCTGACAGGGGGACGAGATTTGCGCTCTCCGACGAAGCCGATTTTCATGTTCTATGACTGGCTGCCGGGCGGCTGGGGTGGGCGCAATGGCAAGGACGGCTGCGACGTGACGACGGCGTGTTTCGGCACCGGGTTGCAATCGCAGCCGGTGGAAGGCCAGGAGCGCGTGTCGCCGATTCTGACGCAGGAGTATCAGATCCTCATGGATTCTCCGGGTCCCGGCAAATGGCGCGGTGGGGCCGGTGTCAGGAAGACGAGCGTTCTGAGAGAGGCCGATCGAACCGTGATTTCCTATATCTGCGATCGCGAGCGCGCGGTGGTTTGGGGGATCGAGGGCGGCCTGCCGTCGATGCCACACGGGCTGAGCCTGAGGCGCGCCGGATCGAATGACGATGAGTGGCTGGGTTCGGTGTTTTCCGACGTAGCGATCGCCACCGGTGATACGTTCTCCAGGCCGACCGCCGGCGGCGGCGGCTATGGCGATCCGCTCGAGCGAGACCCGTCGCTCGTGCGGGAGGATGTGGCGGACGAGTATGTCTCGATTGCGCGTGCGCGCAAGGATTACGGAGTGGTGCTCAGCGTCGTGGACGCCGATCTCGCGGAATATGCCATCGATGTCGATGCAACGGAGCGGGAGCGGGCTCGGATCCGTGCCGCTCGCCTGGACTGGCTCGCCGAGCCGCCGCAAGAGGTCGCACGGCGCTACCAGGCCGGAGAACTCGACCGGCTCGATGTTGTGCGCCAGTATGGCGTGATCCTGGATTGGGCGACGGGCGCGCTTCTGGAGCGTTCGACAGAGCAGTTTCGAGAGATGTTCCGCCGGCGCGCGAGCGCACACTGGAAGGTTTGATCCCGGTACGGTCTCGTGGCAGCCTGTGATTGACCGGCAAGCGCTCGATAGCGCGCACAGTCGGCGAAGCGGTGAATGAGGGAGCGCCCGCGTTCTCGGCGCATGGGCGAGAGGGAGGAAATTCCGCGCGATGTCTACGAAAACGATCGCTGCACCGCTTCCCGGCACGTTCTATCGGCGGCCGGCGCCCGAGGAACCGCCGTTCAAGAATGAGGGTGACCCGGTTGCCGCCGGCGAGCAGGTCGGCCTCATCGAGGTGATGAAGACCTTTACGGCGGTGCTCGCCGAGGAAGCCGGACATATTCGCCGTTTTCTCGTTGAGAATGAAGCGCCCGTGATGGCGGGTGAGCCCTTGTACGAGCTCGAGATCTGAGCGTTCGGGACGCACTTTGCGCAAGCTCTTCATTGCCAACCGTGGTGAGATCGCCGTCCGGATCATTCGTGCGGCACGCGAGCTTGGCATCAGGACCGTGCAGGCAGTTTCGGCGGCTGATCGCGAAATGCTCGCGGCCAGGCTCGCCGACGAGGTGTTCGAGGTCGGCCCTGCCCCGGCCGCGAAGTCCTACCTCGATCGGGAAGCGCTCGTGCGTGCTGCGGTGGCCTCGGGCGCGGATGCGGTGCATCCCGGTTACGGATTTCTCGCCGAGAACGCGACCTTTGCGGAAGCGGTGGAGCGCGCGGGCCTGGTATTCGTCGGCCCGCGGCCGGAGACGATCCGTTTGATGGGGGATAAAGCGCGGGCGCGCGAGTTTGCCGCTGCGGCTGGCGTGCCGATCGTGCCCGGCGGTGGCGGCTCCCTCGAGATCAACGAATTGCTTGGCTGCGCGCGCGCCATCGGGTTTCCGCTGATGATCAAAGCGGCCGCCGGCGGCGGAGGGCGGGGTATCCGCATCGCCTCCAACGCGGAGGTATTGCAGCGGCTGATCGCCGAGGCGCAGTCCGAGGCAAAGGCTGCGTTCGGCGATGGCGCGATCTATCTCGAGCGGTTCCTGCCGCGTGCGCGGCATATCGAAGTGCAGGTTCTGGGCGATGGCGAGCGTGCCGTGCATCTGTTCGAGCGTGAATGCTCGCTGCAGCGGCGGCGTCAGAAATTGTGGGAAGAGGCGCCGGCCGCCTTTCTCACCAGCGCGCAGCGCGACGCGCTTTGCGACTCGGCCGTACGACTGGCCGCAGCCATGGGTTACCGCGGTGCCGGCACGCTCGAGTATCTGCTCGATGAGGAGAGGGGCGAGTACTTCTTCATCGAGATGAATACGCGCATTCAGGTCGAGCACCCGGTGACCGAGATGGTGACAGGTCTGGATCTCGTGCGCGAGATGCTCGGCGTCGCCGCGGGCAGGCCGCTTGGGCTTCGGCAGGGCGAGATCACGCTTCGCGGTCACGCGATCGAGTGTCGGATCAATGCAGAGGACCCGGAGCGGGGATTTCTCCCTGCGCCCGGGGTGGTGCACGCGGTCATTGTACCCGGAGGTCCGGGGGTACGCTTCGATTCGATGCTGTACCCCGGCTGCGCCGTTCCGCCATTCTATGACTCTCTTTTGGGAAAGCTGGTGGTCTGGGACGAGACACGCGCGCAGGCGCTGGCACGGCTGAGACGGGCGCTCGCCGAGCTTTGCATCGACGGGATCCGGACCACGATCCCGGCGCATCGGATATTGGCGGCGCATCCGGATGTTGCCAGGCAGGCGGTGCATACGCGCTGGATCGAGACATGGCTTGCCGGGAATCCCTTTGCCAACACTGGAGCAGAGGCAGAGTGCTGATGAAAACGCGCATGAGCTTCGGAGGCGACGAGCACATCTTTGTCGAACTCGACGAGGAGATGTCGCTCGAGGCCTGCTTTCGTGCCCTTTCGCTTGCCAAGGCGGTGCGTGAAAGCAGGGTCAGTGGTGTCAGCGAGATTTGCCCGGCAAATGCATCGTTTCAATTGAGGTTCGACCCGGACGAGATCGCTCCGCGTGACCTCCGGGCGGAGCTCGAGGCCATCGAACGAGCGTCCGAGGCGGCGGAACCGGTCCTCAAGACGCGCATTGTCGAGGTCCCGGTCTTTTATAACGATCCCTGGACGCACGAGACGCTGATGCGTTTCCGGGAGAGACACCAGGCCCCGGACATGACCGATCTCGAGTACGCGGCGAGGATCAACGGGCTTGCTTCGGTGGACGCACTGATCGCAGCGCATGCTGCTGCGCCCTGGTTCGTGAGCATGGTCGGGTTCGTTGCTGGCCTGCCATGGCTCTATCAGATGGTCGAGAGGAGCAGGCAGATCGAAGTGCCGAAATACCTCCGGCCCCGGACCGACACGCCGCGCTTGACGGTCGGGCACGGCGGGTGTCTCGGCTGCATCTATTCGGTTCGAGGCGCCGGCGGCTACCAGATGTTCGGCATCACGCCGATGCCGATCTATGACCCGCGCCAGGCGATTTCCTACCTTCGCGACTTCATGATCCTTTTCAATCCCGGTGATATCGTAAAGTTCCGACCGGTCGGGCGTGAGGAATACGACGCCATCAGCCGCGAGGTGCAGGAAGGGCGGTTCAACCCGCGACTCAGTCACGTCACCTTCTCTCTCGACGCGTTTCATGCCGACCCGGCCGCCAGCAACGCTAAGCTCGTGGAGGCACTCGATGGCCATTGAGGTGATCAAGCCAGGCTTGGCCACGACGGTGCAGGACCTTGGGCGGCCAGGTTACTACCATCTTGGTATTCCGGAATCCGGCGCAATGGACCATTACGCGCTCCGCGCCGCCAATCTGCTCGTTGGCAATGCGGAAGGGGATGCGGTACTGGAGGCGACCTTCCAGGGGCCGGAGCTGCGCATGACCGAGAATGCGGTGGTTGCGGTCACAGGGGCGGAGATGCAGCCGGGGGTCGAAGGGGTCGCCCAACCCATCTGGACGAGCTTCGCCGTAAAGGCGGGCCAGGTGCTGGCGTTCGATTTCCTGAAGCGGGGCGCTCGGGCCTATGTTGCGGTCGCCGGCGGAATCGACGTTCCGGTTGTGCTCGGCTCACGGTCGACCTATGCGCTCGGCGCTCTCGGTGGTCTGGAGGGCCGAGCGTTGCGGGCGGCCGACGTGCTGGCGGTTGGCAAAACGGCGGCGGCGGTGAAGGCCGGGCGATCCGTGCCGGAGGCGCTGCGCCGCGCTGTGCCCGCGACGGCGGAACTGCGCGTACTGCCCGGTCTCTATGATTTCCGCGTGACGAAGGCGGCGTTGGAAGGCTTTTTCAGCGAAACTTGGCGGGTTGCCACCGAGGCCGATCGCATCGGCTATCGCTTCCGTGGCGGGCGCCCTCTCGAATTCGTTCCGCGCAAGCAGCCGTTTGGTGCTGGCTCCGATCCATCGAATATTGTCGACACTTGCTATCCCTACGGCTCGATCCAGATTCCCGGCGGGTCGGAACCGATCATACTGCATCGCGATGCCGTTTCCGGAGGCGGATATTTCATGATCGGAACCGTCATCTCGGCGGACATGGATCTGATCGGCCAACTTCAGCCGCATGCGCCGGTCCGCTTCGTGGCGGTGGACATGGAAACCGCGCTTGCCGCGCGGAGGGAGGCGAACCAACGGATGGCGGCATTACGCGCCAGCCTTCAATAGTTGGTCGCACGATTGCCATCGCCCCGGCAAGAGCAGCGCGCCTCCGCAAAGAACCTTTGGCGTATTGCCTGACCCACGAGCAGTGGTGGCGTGGGAATGCCCGGGAAGAGTTGGACCGGAGAAGGTCCCCTCCTTGATTCCGGGGCTCCTCGCTCAGTACCGTTCGCGTGGACGGATGGAATTCAATGTGTGCCGCTTGCCTGATGGTGGCAGGTGACTTTGTATTTTTGATCCACGCGAAAGTCGGTGGACGATGGTCGGTTGCGGTGCCGCGTCAGTTCGTCAGCACCTGCTGGACGGATGAGAAGGGCGCGGTGGTGGCGCCGAGCTCGAGCTCGAGGCCCCCGGACGAATTCGTCTGCACGCCGGTGATCGTTCCTTGCACGGTAAAGGGAAGCGCGGTCGTGCTGCCGTCGGGACTGGCGCCCTCTACTGCAACCGTGTAGCCGCCGTCCGGCATCTGGACGCCGGCGTTGTTGGTGCCGTTCCAGGTCCATGTGTTGGTTCCGGCAGTCGCGTTGAGCGAGGTGTCGTACACCTGCTGGCCGCTCGAATTGTAGATGGCGATCGCCACCGGCTCGGCGCTGGTGGCGGTGAATTGCAGGCTGGCCGAGCCGTTTTGCAGGGGCAGCGTGGTCGAATTGAGCAGGACCTGTTGGCCGACCATCGCGGTGGACTGCATCAACTGGCCGGACTGGGTGAGCGAGATGAGCTGCGTCAGGGCGCTGTTGGTGTTGATCTCCTGCTCGACGGAAGCGAACTGCACCAGCTCGCTGGTGAATTGGTTGGTGTCCATCGGGCTGGTCGGATCCTGGTTCTGCAACTGCGTCATCAGAAGATCGAGGAAATCACCGAAATTGCTGGTGAGGGAACTGAGCGCGGTGTTGCCGGCGGCGGCCGCGGCGGTGGCGTTCGCGCTGGCGCTGGTGCTCGACGTGCTCGTGGACGGGGTGGCGGCGGCCGCGGCTGCGGCATTGGCGGCGGCCAGGGCGTTGCTCTGCTGGGCGGCGACGGAGGCGAGACTCATGGCATGGATCCTAACCGGGGTTCAGGCAGTGATATCGAGCCCGGCACGCAGCCAGTGCACACCAGGCGGATGGGAGGCAGCGGCGTTTCGGACCGCATCGGGCGAAAGAGCAACGGTCGTGCGGCGGCGGCGCGGCGCGTTGTCACGCGTTGCCGTGCCGCCCGGGCCGAGCCCCGAGCCGCTCGCCAAGCCGCCCTGCGTCATGGCTCCGCCCGATGCGGTGGCGGGAGCGGTTGGCGGGGTCGGCGGGGCGAGATGGAAGCTGAGATTCCGCGTATCGACTGCGATCCCCGCGCGATCGAGCGCCTGTTGCAGCAGCGGCTGGTCGCGCACCAGGAGGAGCAGCGTTTGCGGTTGCGTAGCCGTGACCTGCACATCGGCGGGCCCGTCCGGCGGGCGAACGATCCGCACCTCGACCTGGCCGAGAGTGGCCGGTTCGAGCCGGAGGGTGAGCACGCTCGAACCATCGGTGCGGGAGAATGAAAGGAGCGCCGGAGCCAGCTCTGTCGCGGGTGTCGGCGGGAGCACCGAGGGGTGGGCGGCAGCGGTAAGGGCAGCTTGGGTCGGTATCGGGACGGCGGCTGCCGGGCTCGAGAAAGAAGGCGAAGCGGCCGGTGGGGCGGTGGGTGCCGATGCGGGGGGCCCTGATGCGGTGGCGGCGGGGGCCGCAGGAAGTCCGGACGGGCTTCCAGTTCCGGGATGCGCGGGTGGCGCACCAACAGCCGGAGAGCCGGCCGCAGCGAGCGGCGGCTGATTGGGTGTCGAAGCGCTTGTCTCGGGCCCGTGGACGGGCGTGGCGGGATTGAAGATTGCGGTTGGATTCGGCGCTGCGGGAGGTCCGGGTGGGGAGCCGCCGCTCGTGGGTTGAACCGGCGCGGGTTCTGCCGGAGCCGGCAGAGACACCTGGATGGTCGCGGCGGCGAGAAGCGCGGGAGAAGAAGGCGGGCCGGAAGGCGGAGAGGCCGGGTGCGACGGCGCCTGAGGGGGTGCGCCATCCTTCGACGTGGTGCCTGTCGGGCTCGTGGCGGCGGGGGGCGAGGCAGGGTCAACGGGCGATTGGGCTGCGCCTTGAGATGGCTCCCCGGCAGGCGAGAGGGTTGCGAGCGCAACCGTTGCCCGCGCTGCCACCAGGTTTTTTGGTGGCGTGGCCGAGGCGGTCGCGTCGGAGGGAGGCGAGGCCGGCGCCGCGGGAGCCGATGCCGGCTGAGCCCCGAAGGCCACCGACTGCAAGGGTGGGGGTGGAGGCGGGGCGCGCGATGCGGCTGAGGACGAAGTGGGTGGGGAGGTGGTTGCGGCCCGGCTGCCTGGCCGAGCCCGAGAGGCCTGTGCAACCGGAGGTCCGTTGGGGCCCCGAGGTGCGGCTGAGGCGGTTGGTGCGCTGGCAGGGCCAGGCTGTACCGGTGGCGGAGCGGCAAGCGTTCCCGGAGTTGCGACCGCGGCAGGCGAAGGCGCGAGGGGCTCAAGCGCGGTCGTTCGGGCAGCGACGGCTGCGCCCGAAGACGGGGAGCCTGTGGCCGCCGGCGAAGGCGGGCCGGATGCGGTCTGCGATGCCGGGGGCGTGAGGAGGGGCGATTTCCGCGCGGCCAGGAGCGTGCCGGCCAAGGCTCCCAGAAACCCATTCGCAGCGACGGCGCTGCTGGTCGCGGTGGCGGTGCCAGGCACAGGCGAGTTCTGCTGCGCCGCCCTTGGAATGGGCGGTCTCTGTGCCGCCGCGACGGCGGGTGAAGAGGTCGGGTGAGTGGCTGCGGACGGCATCGCGTTTCCCGGCCGGAAAGAGTGGGCCGGAAAGAGTGCAAGCAAGAGACGGGCCAGTGCGATGCGGAGCGGCGCGAAGCGAGTCGTGCCGTTGGCTGCACCGGGACGGGTCCCTGGGGCGGCGGAGCGGGCAAAACTTGCCGGGCCAAGGCTGCCGCACCCGGCGGGAAACGCCGAAGCCGGTGCGAGACCGGCGGCGGGCTGACTGTGCAGCTCGACACCGGCCTTGCGGTTTATTCGAGCCCGCGATTCACGCCCTCCGACGTTTCCGCCGCGGGCGATCGCGGGCTCGGTGCGCCCCGCATCGCGGTCTTTTCACCGCTGGCACGATTTCTGCTTCAGCTCGTTGTGGCACCCGCCAAAGGGGGCAAAACGCCCCCTGCCCGCGGTGCCTTTCAGGACCGGGTCTGCCGCGTAGCAGGCGAGTCAGAGGAGCGAGGCATGTCTCTGTTTGGCGCCATGAACACCGCCGTCAGCGGCTTGAGCGCGGAATCGGCAGAGTTCGCCAATATCAGCAACAACGTCGCCAACAGCCAGACCGTCGGCTACAAGGGGGTCAATACCAACTTCATCGACTATCTCACCACTTCGACGCCTCAGTCCAACGACTCGAGCACGGTCGTGGCGCTGCCGGATTATCTCAACAACGTCCAGGGCACGATCACCCAGACCCAGAACCCTCTCAACTTGGCGATCTCCGGACAGGGCTTTTTCGCGGTGAGCCAGTCTACCGGCACCGATAACGGCCAGCCGGTGTTCAACGCCCAGCCGTACTATACGCAGGCCGGCGACTTCAGCATGAACAGCCAGGGCTATCTGGTGAACAGCGCGGGCTACTATCTCAACGGCTGGTCGGTCGATCCGACCACCGGTACCGTCAACCAGAATGCGCTGACCCCGATCCAGGTGAGCCAGACTGCGTTCGCTCCGGTTGCGACCAGCGAGGTCGATCTTTCGGCCAACCTGCCGGCGACGCCCTCATCCTCCAGCCCCGTTACCTCCCAGGTGCAGGTGTACGACGGGCTCGGCAACCAGCAGACGGTCGATCTGACCTGGACGCAGACATCCGCCAACAATTGGCAGGTCGCCATCAGCGCGCCCAACGCGACCAACGGACCGGCGCTCGGCACCGCGAACGTCTCGTTCGGATCCGGCAGCGGCAATCCGGTGGCGGATGGAACGATCGGCAGCATCAGCGGTGGAACCGGCACGGTGACCACCTCGAGCTATTCAGCGAACGGCTCGGCGAGCCTTTCCTTCACCGCCAATTTCGGTAACGGCCCACAAGCTATCGAGCTCAATCTCGGCTCGTACGGCTCCTCCAGTGGCCTGACCCAGTACGCCGGGACATCGTACACGCTGAACAATCTGAGCCAGAACGGCGTTCCGCCCGGCTCTTTCTCCTCCGTCAGCATCAACACCAGCGGCGATGTCGTCGTCAACTACAACAACGGCCTGACGCAGACCATCGCCCAGGTGCCGGTGGTCACTTTCAATGCACCGGACGCGTTGCAGTCTCAGAACGGCCAGGCCTTCACCGCGACCGAGGACTCGGGAGACGCCATCGCCAACAGTGCGGGAAGCGGTGGCGCCGGCGGCTTGGTCACCAGCTCCGTCGAGGGCTCCAACGTCGATATCTCGACGGAGTTCAGCCAGCTCATCGTCGCGCAGGAGGCCTATTCGGCGAATACCAAGACGATCAGCACGGCAGATCAAATGATGCAGTCCCTGCTCAACATCATCCAGTAGCCATAGTACTCTCAGGGTGCCGCACGAGATCATCCGATGAGCCTGACCGGCGCGCTCGCCATCGCCTCCGGCGGGCTCTGGAACATCAATCAGCAGCTCGCACTCATCTCGCAGAACGTTGCCAATGCCAGCACACCCGAGTACGCGGTGGAATCGCTCAGCCAGCAGAGCCTGGCGAGCGGCGGACAGCCGATGGGGGTCGAGACCGGCGTCGCTACCCTCAATATCAACCAGGCGCTGCAAGCCTCGGTCTTTTCCGAGAACGCCAACGCCAGCGCGCTGCAGACCACGACGACGGCGCTTTCCGCAATCGACTCGGTGATGGGCACGCCGGGCTCCGGTCAGGATCTCGGCAGCCTGGTCACCGACCTCGAGAACGCCTTCTCGACACTCAACAACGACCCTTCGGATCCGACCCAGCAGCAGGCCGTGGTGCAGGCGGCAAGCGAACTGGCGACGGGGATCAACACCTTGAGCGCCGCCTATACGACGGGACGGCAGAATGCGGAGAACGCGATCGTCTCCGAAGTCGGTACCATCAACACGACACTCGCCAGCATCGGAACGATCTCAAACCAGATCGTCGCCGCTCAGGCAGAGGGAGAGAGCACGGCCGATCTGGAGAACCAGCTTGACCAGCAGGAGCAGACCCTCTCCGGCCTGATCAACGTACAATTCCTGCCGCAGAGCAATGGCAGTGTGCTGGTGATGACGGCGAGCGGGCTCCAGTTGCCGACGGATGGCACGAGTGCCCTCGCCGTCTCTCCGGCAACCGTCGGGCCGGGTGCTGCCTACCCCGGCAGCATCCCGCCGATCACGCTGGGCGGGGTCGATGTCACCGATCAGCTCACCGGCGGATCGCTCGGCGCCAACATCACGCTGCGCGATCAAACGCTGCCCGATTACCAGGCCGGGCTGGACGAATTCTCGGAAAATCTGGCCACGCGCTTCGCGGCACAAGGGCTCACACTGTTCACCGACGGGTCGGGCAATGTGCCGACAGGCGGCGGCAGTCCGGTGCAATCAGGCTATGTCGGTTTTTCCTCCGAGATCGAGGTCAATCCGGCGGTCACCGCCAATCCGGCGCTGGTGCAAGACGGCACGAACGCGATCGCCGGCAGCCCGACCGGGGCCGCCAGCTTCACGCCCAATCCGCCGGATGGACCGGCCGGGTTCGATACGCTGATCAGCAACGTGCTCAATTATACTTTTGGCACGGACGTGCAGGCGGGAGTCGCCCAGCCGGCGCCCAACACCACGGGGCTCGGGCCGCTCGGCACGCTCTCATTGCCGTTTTCTGCCCCGACGACGCTGGAAAGCTTCGCGACCTCCCTGGTCGGCCAGGAGGCGAACGACAGCGCCAATGCCTCCAGCAATCTTACGACAACCGAGGCAACGCAGACGGCGCTGGCGAACCAGCTTTCCGCCTCCTCCGGTGTCAGCATCGACCAGCAGATGTCGCAGATGGTGGCGCTGCAGAACAGCTACGGCGCGAACGCGCAAATCATTGCGGCTGTGCAATCGATGTGGACGGATCTCCTGAACGCGGTCACGGAATAATGTGAATGAGCAGCAGCATCAGCGGCATCGACGCATCCAACTATTCGGTGCTCTCCGAGCTGGCGGCGAACGCCGCGGCAATCAGGGAGCAGATGACTGAGCTCACGGAGCAGGCTTCGAGCGGCCTCGTTTCACAGACCTATGCCGGGCTCGGTTCCGCGGCTTCCGTGTCGCTCGATCTCAACCCCGAGATCAGCCAGATGAACACATGGCAGAGCAACATCAATGCCGCCCAGGGCCAGATGCAGGTGACACAGACGGCGGTGAGCCAGCTCAGCTCGATCGCCTCGAACTTCGCCGCCCAGCTCAATACGATCGGGACGGCGGATCCGACTGCGGTGACGAGTGTGGCGGCCGCAGCGCAGCAGGCGCTGGTGCAGGTTGCGAATCTGCTGAACACGACCGACGGCACGAACTATGTGTTCGCCGGCCAGGACAGTGCCAATCCCCCGGTGCCGGACGCCGATCAGATTCTCTCCTCGGGGTTCTACGCGCAGATCAGCGCCGCAGTCTCCGGGCTTGCGACGAACGGGGCGGCGGCGACGGAAGCGAGCGTGCTCGCGGTCGGCTCGTCCAATGCGGCCGGAACCTCGCCGTTCTCGGCGGCACTCTCCCAGCCGGCGGCGACGCTGCAAGCGGAACTCCCGACGGTGCAGGTGGGGCAGGGGCAGTTCGTCAGCGTCGGGCTGCTGGCCTCCGCCAACTCCTACGTCGCCTCGAGCGGGGCGAACACGACGGGCTCCTACATGCGCGACCTGATGACGAGCCTGGCCGTGATCGGGTCGCTGAGCACGTCGCAGGTCGATTCCCCGGATTTCCAGACGTTGGTGGGCGACACCCAGGCGACGCTCCAAGGCGTGGTCACGGCCATGAACCAGGACGCGGGGGTGCTGGGCAACCAGAGCAACGAGTTGACCAGCACCGCCAGCACCCTTTCGGACACCGTGAACGCGCTCACGACCCAGGTGGGCGCGGTGCAGAACGTCGACATGGCGAGCACGGCGTCTCAACTCACGCTGGTGCAGACCCAGCTTCAGGCGTCGTATCAGGTGATCGCCAATATGGGTTCGCTTTCATTAGTCAACTACCTGTGATGGCAAGGAAACTTCCGTCCGCCGCCCGACCGGAACCGGCCTCCTTTCACGCTGCGTTAATGCTTTCGCCGGACAATCGGGCGATGCCCGCAAAAGGCGGGGGAACCGCAACACTCAGGGCAACAAGGTAAGACACCATGTCCATCTTGAACTCGATCAACACCAATCCGGGCGCCACCATCGCGCTGGAAGCTCTCAACAACACGACCAGTGAGCTGAACTCCGTCCAGAAGCAGGTCTCCACCGGCTACTCGGTGGCGGATGCCACCGACAACGGGGCGGCCTACGCGGTCGCGCAGAGCGTGCGATCCGACGTCTCCGCGCTGACGACGTCGAACCAGGTGATGGGCGGCGTGCAGGGGCTGCTCAGCACGACCCTTTCGGGCCTGAACAACATCTCGAACACGCTTTCGAGCATGCGTGACGTGCTGGTCAATCTCGCTTCCTCCAGCACCCAGGGCAGCACCCGCACCCAGTACGAAGCCCAGTACAACTCGCTGCTCTCCAATGTGCAGAACTACATCCAGGATGCGGGCTACAACGGGATGACGCTGATCGGCAACGTCTCGGGCAGCGACGGCACTTTCCAGTCGGTGTCGGTGGTACGGAACGAGCTTGGTGCGACCTACGGAATCGCGACCTTCAGCGGTTCGGCTCTCTATGCGTCGCTCGCTTTCACCTCGACGCAGCTCGCTTCCTCGACCGCGGTGGCGGCGCTGATCACCTCGACCGGCACGTTCATGAATCAATTGAACTCGGTCGGCACGGAACTCAACACCTACGGTGCGGCCACCGATTTCCTCAACAACCAGATCAGCTACAACAGCGACAAGATCGATGCCCTGAACAATGGCCTCGGTTCATTGGTCGATGCGAACATGGCTCAGGAATCGGCGTTGCTGCAATCTCTGCAGGTCCAGCAGCAGTTGGCGACGCAGTCGCTGACGATCGCCGAACAGGCGCCGTCGATCCTGCTCAAGCTGTTCACGGGTTAATTCGCTGCGGCGGCGGGCAAAAGGCCCGCTGCCGCGCTCTACTGGCCGCATCATCCCGGGTTTCCCGCATGCTTCCGAGGCGGAAGCGGCGCGGAATGGAAAGAGGTGCATGTCGACGCTGGTTCTGGAGTTACGTCAGGGCGAGGTGATGATCGTCAACGGGGCGCCGATCCGTTTCCGTACCAAGTCGCGCATCGAATTGACGGCCAAGGCACGCTTCCTGTTCGGCAAGCAGATCATGCCGGCCTCTGCCGCCGACAGCCCGGCGCGGCGCATCTATTTCGCCCTGCAATCGGCCTATATCGGCACCGACGAGGAACGGGTGCGCGGGCTCGCTTTGGCGCGGCTGCTGGTTGGCGAATTCAAGGCGGCGACGACATCGCTGCTGGCCCGCGAGATTCTCGACCGGGCGATCGCCGCTGCCGAGGCCGACGATTGCTACCAGGCGCTCAAGCTGGCGCGGCGGATCATCCGCCACGAAGACGCGGTGCTGGGTCGGCCGCCCGGCGCGGCAGTTGCGGGGGGCGAGGTACCCGGGGCCGGATCCGAGATGCATCCGGTGCAGCAGGAAGAAAGGAGGTTCAGCTGACGATGCAGGACATGGCGAAGGGAATACGCGCGTACGGGGCGGTAGCGGCCGCCCGCAGCAGCCGCGAACGGGAGGCGGATGTATTCCGCCGCGCCAACGGCGCGCTGCGCGCCGCACGCAACGGCAACGGGACGGAACGGGTGCGCGCGCTTTCGGACAATCGGCGGCTGTGGAGCGCCGTACTCGACATCGTCTTCGACCCGGCGAGTCCGCTGCCGCTGCCGCTGCGCGGTGCCATTGCCTCGGTCGGACTCGCCGTGCAGCGCGAGGTGGGGCGCGAGGTTCCGAACCTCGATTTCCTGATTGCCGTGAATGAGAACATTGCCGCCGGTCTCGCCGGCGGAAGCTGAAGCGGCAGGCCGGACAAGAGGCCAGGGCCAGGATGGGCACAAGCATCACCAGCGGCATCGATTATGCGGCCCTGATCTCCCCCCTTGCCTCCGGCAGCGGAACGGCCGGCAGCTTGATCGATACGCTCTACGGCTACAGCTCGTCGGGGACCGCGGCATCCGAGACCAACCCCGTAGCGGCCCTCAATGAAGCGGAGGAGAACGAGTCCAAGGACATCGCGATCACGGCGGCCGAACCACAAGTGGCGCGCGCGATCAGCGCCTTCACGGCGGCGGTGAAGAGTGCGACCAGTCCCGCTCAGCTCCTCAGCAACCCGACGGTGATGCAGGTACTGCTGACGGCGAACGGTCTCTCCGACCAGGTCCCCTATACGGCGCTGGCTACTCAGACGCTGCTTTCCAACCCGTCCGATCCGAATTCTCTTGTCAACCAGCTCACCGATTCGCGCTGGCTGCCGGTGGTAGAGACATACGACTTCGCGACCCAGGGCCTCTCGGTGATTCAGAATCCGTCGGTGATCTCGACGATCGCCAACGGCTATGCCGAGTATACCTGGCTTTCTTCGCTCGATCAGGTCACGCCTGGTCTTTCCAATGCGCTGACCTTTCGCGCCCAGGCCTCCTCGATCACCTCGGTCGATCAGATTCTCGGCAATCAGACGATGTTCGACGTGGTGACGGGTGCGCTCGGCATTCCCGAGCAGATTGTATACCAGCCGCTTGCCGCACAGCAGCAGGCGATCAGTTCGAGGCTGGACATCAGCCAGTTGCAGAATCCACAGTTCGTCCAAAGCTTCGTGCAACGCTATCTGATCGCACAGCAGGCGAACGCGACCGCAAGCAACACGACACCAAGCCTTGAGGCGCTGGCGGCCCAGGCGCAGGGCTTGGTCGTATGAACGCCTGATCGAAGAGCGCGCCTTTCGGGTCGCGGCTCAAAAGGAGCCATCGATGGATAGCGAAGTCATCGTGCCGGATCCGGATGACCTCGCGGAGGCCGTGCGGTCAATGCTCCGCGCGGGTCGTCCGGCCGCGGCGCGTCCGCTGCTCTCGGCGCTCGCGCGCCTGAAACCGAATGCAGACGGATTGGCGCTTCTCGAGAGCAGCCTGAAAGAGGCAGAAGGCCGCATTCCGGAAGCCCTCTCGGTGCTCGATGCGGCGCTGGCGGCGGGGCCCGCGGACGCAGCGCTGCTGAAGCGCCGTGCCGGGCTTTTGCATCGGAGAGGGGATTGCCGGGCCGCGATCGACGATGCCGCCGCTGCGGTCATCGCCGCCCCCCATGACGCCTCGGCGAAGGCGCTGCTCGGCATGCTCCTGATGGAGCGGGGCGAAGTGCCGGGGGCCCACGCCTGTCTTGCCGAAGCAGTGGCGGCGGAACCGGAGAACGGGGATTTTCGGCTCGGTTTTGCCGAGGTAGCGGAGCGGAGTGGGGAAGTCCTGCTGGCTGCATCCGTTCTCGAAGAAGGGATGGAGCGTTCACCAGGCCGCCTCGATTTTCGGGAAGCAGCGATCCGCTTGGCGCTCCGCCGCGGAGATCCGGAGAAGGCCGAGCGTCTGGCCGAAGCGGCGCGGCAAGCGGGCCTTGGTAATGCAGCGATTCTCCGCCTGCTCGGGCAGTCGGTTGCAGCCCAGGGGCGCGCGGCAGATGCCAGAAGGTGGCTCGGCGAGGCCCTGAAGCTCGCCCCGGCGGACGAATCGCTCCGGCACATCGCCGCCGCGGCGGGAGCCGTGCCGCCAGCGGAGCGCGCGCCGGCGGAATTCGTGAAGGCGCGGTTCGAGCCCACAGCAGCACTGTTCGCTGAGACAGCGATCGCCACCAGGAACCGTGTGCCCGGCCTCTTTCGCGCGGCGGTGCTGGCGTACGCTCAGGGTCGATCCGGTCCGGTTTTCGATCTTGGCTGCGGGGCCGGCCTGGTTGCCGTTGCACTTTCCGATCTCCTGCCCGGGCCTTTCGTCGGTGCGGATCTTTCTCGTCGGATGCTGGCGGCCGCACGCGGGTGGGGGCTTTATGCCGAGTTGGCGGAAAGCGATCTCATCGACTTCCTGGCCGCCGAGCAGCGTTGCTTTCCGCTGATCCTGGCCGCCGACGTGCTCGTCTGGTTCGGTTCTCTCAAGCCGGTGTTCGCCATCGTTCAGCCTCGGCTTGCTCGCGGCGGCCGCTTCATTCTCTCGCTCGAGACGACAAACACAGAGGAAGCAAAGGAGCGCGGCTGGGTACTCGGGCCGGAAGGCCGCTACGCCCATTGCGTTGCTGCATTCGAGAGCGCTGCGGTCGCAGAGGGCTTCCGCCTGATCCACGTCGCGCCGGAAATATTGCGCATTGAAAAAGGTGCGGCGGTCCCTGGGCTGATCGCGGTGCTCGGCCGGCGCGACGATGCCGAGTGAGGCGCTTCTTCTCGAGGCATGCAGGCGCTCGCCCGGGTCGGGAAGCCAATGGCAGGCGCTGGGGCAAGCGCGCGCCGAGGGGGGCGACTGGGCGGGGGCGCTTGGCGCCTATGCCGAAGCGCAGCGGCTCGCGCCGGAGAATCTTGCCATTGCGCTGGCGCGCGGCGAGATGGCCCGCCGTGCCGGAGGCGGCGAAGCAGAATGCGCGAGGCTGGCGCTGGTGGTCGCCGCAAACCCGCTGGATGTCGTCTCGCTGGCTGCGCAGGGCGCCCTGCTCGGCGCGCTCGGGCGCGAGGATGAGGGGATCGATACCCTGAAAGCGGCTTCCATGCTGGCGCCTCGGAGCGGCGAAATGGCAGCGCTGCTCGGGCGACGGCTTGTGGAAGCGGAACGGTTGGACGAGGCCGACACGGAATTGCGCCGTGCCATCGCGCTCGGGCACCCGGACGATGCCGATCTTCGCAATATCCTGGGGGCCGTGCTGATGCGGCGCTATCGGCATGCGGCGGCCTATGAAGTGCTTGCCTCGCTCCTTGCGGAGCGGGGCGATGACATCGCACCGCTCTGCAACCTTGCATCGGCAGCGGCATCCCTCGGCCGGCAGGAGGAGGCCGAGGCGATACTTGTGCGCGCTCAGCGCCTTGCACCGAGGCTCACCCTGCCGTCCCGGATTCTCTGCAATACCCTTCCGTACCGCGATGGCGTCGGCGGCGCGGAAGTTCTCGCCGCGGCGAAGGCACATTCGACACGGCTCCCGCGCGGACCGGTTGTGCCGTTCTCGAACGCGCCGGATCCGGCCCGGCGGCTCAGGGTTGGGCTTCTTTCCGGCTCTCTTCGCGTGCACCCGGTCGGCTGGCTCACGGTGGCCGGGTTCGAGGCGCTCGATCCGGCGGAATTCGCGCTGATCGGCCTGACGCAACGAACGAGCCGGGACTGGATTGCCGGACGTTTCCGCGCCGCGGCGGCCGAGTGGCACGAAGTCGGGCGGCTCGAGGATGCCGCGCTCGCCGCCAGGATCCGGGAGCTTGCCATCGATATCGTTATCGACTTGGGCGGCTACGGCGATTCGGGGCGGATGCCAGCGCTGGCGCGGCGTGCGGCACCGGTGCAGGTGAAGTGGGTGGGGATGCAGAGCCACAGCACCGGTTTGCCAGAAATGGATTGGTTTCTGACCGACCGCTGGCAGACGCCCGAGGGCTTCGAGCGCTTCTACTCAGAGCGGTTGCTCCGCCTCCCGGACGGCTATGTCTGCTACAGCCCACCACCTTACGCGGCAGAGATCACGGAACCCCCGGCTCTTCAATCCGGAATCGTCACATTCGGATGCCTCAACAATCTGGCCAAGATCACCCCCTCCGTGATCGCTACCTGGTCCCGAATCCTGACCAGGGTCGCCGGATCGCGTCTTCTTCTCAAGACCCACCAATTCGATGAGGCGTCGGCGCGCCAAGAGGTGAGCGGTGCGTTTGCCAGGCACGGCATCGGCGGCGAGAGGCTGGTGCTCGCGGGTGCCTCGCCGCACCGCGAATTTCTGGCGGAATACAATCGGATCGATTTGCAACTCGACCCCTTTCCGTATTCCGGCGGCCTGACCACCTGTGAGGCGTTGTGGATGGGAGTTCCAACCGTTACGCTACCCGGCGAAACCTTTGCCTCTCGCCATTCCCTGAGCCACCTTTCGAACGTCGGTCTCGCGGATTGGGTGGCGCGCGATCCTGTCGACTATGAGCGGCTTGCCGTCGCGAAGGCCACCGATGTGGCCGGCCTCGCGGTCCTGCGCCGGAAACTGCGCGCGCGGGTCGCGGCGAGTCCGCTTTGCGATGCACCGCGGTTCGGCCGGAGCCTGGCCGCTGCGCTGCGCCTGGCGTGGCGCGAATGGTGTCGCAGCGAAGCGCGCGAAGAGCCTAGACCCGTGTCGGGCTGACTGTGCAGCCCGACACGGGTCTCGCGCTTTATTCGAGCCCGCGATTCACGCCCTCCGACGATTCCGCCTCGGGCGATCGCGGGCTAGCAACCGCCATTAATTCTTCGGCAAGACCGCATTGCTAACGTCTGCCACGCGACACGGAAGCTGTGCGAAAACCGCCATGCCCGCCCGGCCATTGGTTGACGTCAACCTGTTCGTCTGCGACGGCGCGGCAACCGTGGGGCCGGTGATCGAAAGCCTGCTCGCTCAGACCTGGCCCAATCTGTCGATCACGCTTTTCGACGACGGGTCGAAGGACGGCACGGCGACGATCCTCGCCGATTACGCAACCCAATTCCCGGCCATGCAGCTTCGTCGCACTTCCTGCAACGGTGGTGCAGTCGCGGCATTCCAGCGCGCCTTCTGGTCCGGCGAGGCCGAGTTCGTGATGCCCAAATCGGGAGACGACGTGCTCGCTCCCGATTTCATCGAGAAGACGATGGCTGTTCTCCTCGAATATCCCGAATGCGCCATGTGCCATGCCGGGGGTCTGGTGTTCGAGGGCGAAGGCAACGTGCGAGAGGTTTATCCGGCGGCGCACCGGCTGCTCGCGACGGCGGCGGGTCCGTTCGAACGCGCGCTCGCGGTGATGCGCTCCTATACCAGCTCGCCGAGCTTCTGGGGGGTCTACCGTCGCTCGGCCGTCGATCGGTTGGCCCCCATCCTCTATCGTGCCGGCTGGGATCATGTGCTGCTGGCCGAACTCGCCCTTTATGGGGAGATCCGGCACGTCCCGGAGGTTCTCTACTGGCGGCGGGACGGCGGGCGGCCGGTCCACGAACTCGCTCGCCGTGCCACTCTGGCCGCCAATCGCCGCCTGTCGCTGGCGGGACCGTTGGCCGAGCAAAGATGGCGGACGCCGCTCATTACCACCGCCTATGCGCATCTCGAAACGTTCGCGGTCGCGCGCATCGATGAGGCGCTGCGCGGCTGCCTGATGGGCGTCGTGCCGGATGTGTTTCGCGCCCGCTGGATGCCGATGCTGCTCGGCGAGGCGAGGGTACTGGGCGGGGCACTGCCCGAGCTTTTCTCCGCCATCGGCAGGATCGACGCGGCATTGGTGCCTTGGGCAGCGGCGCAGATTGCCGACTCGCTCTGCCAGGTGCAGGCCATTGTGCCGGAGGTGGATTTTTCCGCCGCCCTCTGCGACCTCGCGATGCTGACCGGGAAACGGTTGCGATCCGCCAACGTCGGGGCGGCGTGAGGGGAGGATGGTAATGGACGGAGCGTTCGGTGCTTGCCCCGGTATTGTCGCATTGGGATCGCCCGGGCCCGGCATCAGGCTGCATATCGGTTGCGGCACCAATGTCCTGGCCGGCTGGGTCAACATCGACCGCGTGAGCCGCGTGCCCGGTGTCGTGACGGAGATCGATGCCACGTCGCTGCCATTCGCCGATGGATCGGTGACGGCAGTGCTGGCCGAGCATGTGTTCGAGCATTTCAGCTTCGCCGAGGAAAAGCTGGTATGGCGGGAGATGGCACGGGTACTCCGCGCAGGTGGAGAACTGGTCATCGAAGTGCCGGACTTCGAATGGGTCTGCCGAAGATTCCTCGAGGCGGAAGATGACTGGCGAAGCTTCTATATCGTCGGGCACGCCGATGATTACGCAGGCTGCGGCCGAGCGCTCGATCAGCGCTGGGGCATCCTGCAGACGATGTTTTTTGGCAATCAGAACGGCCCCGGCCAGTTCCACCGAAGTGCCTATACAGCGGACAAGATTCGGGCTATCGGGCGGTCGCTCGGTTTTGCCGCAACTGCCGTCGAAAAGCGATTCAACAAGGGTGGGCAGTGCCTGCGCGCCACTTTGACACGTTGAGACGGCAGGCATGCGAATCTTCATCACGGGCGTCGCCGGTTTTCTCGGCAGCCACCTTGCCGAGCGCCTGCTGGCGATGGGCCATGAGGTCGTCGGCTGCGACAGCCTGATCGGCGGCGAGCTCCTGAATGTGCCCGCCGACATCGTTTTTCATCAGTCGGATTGCCGTGACTTCAACGCGATGGAAAAGTTCATGCGTGGCGCAGAGCTCGTCTATCACTGCGCCGCCACGGCGTACGAGGGGCTTTCGGTCTTCTCGCCGGCGATGGTGATGGACAACATCGTAACGGGTTCGGTTGCCGTCTTTTCCGCGGCCATCTCGAACCAGGCGCGGCGCATTGTCTTTTGCAGCTCGATGGCGCGCTACGGCACCAACAAGGTGCCGTTCCAGGAGAGTTTCTGCCCGCACCCGCAGGATCCCTATGGGATCGCCAAGATGGCGGCGGAACAGGCCCTGGTCGAGCTTGCTCGCGTGCACGGGTTCGAGTACGCGATTGCGGTCCCTCACAATATCATCGGGCGGCGACAGAAGTTCGATGATCCATACCGGAATGTGGCGAGCATCATGGCCAACCTGATGCTGCAAGGTCGCCAGCCTTTCATCTACGGTGATGGCGAGCAGCAGCGCTGCTTCAGTCACGTGGATGACTGCCTTTCCTCGCTCCTGGCGCTGGGCCTTACCGATCGCGGAATCGGGCAGGTGGTGAATATCGGTCCGGACGAAGAGTTCGTCTCCGTCAATTCGCTGTTTCGCAAGTTAAAGGATATCACGGGATTCCAAGGGCAGGCGATTCACCTGCGCGATCGCCCGGCCGAAGTGAAGCACGCCTGGTGCAGCAGCGCGAAGGCACGCGACCTGCTCGGTTATCGCACCACGCGCAGGCTGGACGATGGCTTGCGTGACGTCGTCGCGCATATCCAGGAAGTCGGGCCACGGCGGTTCCGCTATCATCTCGAGCTCGAAATCAGGAATGGGCGGACACCCCGCACCTGGACGGAAAGGTTGATGTGAGTTCGGGAGAGCCGCTTCGCCTCGATCCGTGTCTGCCGCCGAGGGGGTTCGTCTGCTGCATTTCCGGCCGACCGGCAGATGGTCGGCTGCTCGATCGACATGAACATCGTTCCGCCCGAGATCGCGGCCATGGAGTTTTACTGGCAGCGGCTTGCAGCGGGCGCGGTTGTTCTGCCGGATGATGGTGCCTGGGCCACTCACCGAGCCAGGAAGGTCGCCTTCGATGCGTTCGCAGAAGTGCGACACGCGATGATCCTGACCTTGCCGACCGGACAGGGGCTCATCATACGCTGAGCGTGAATATCAGGCTGCCCTCAACGGCGTGGCGGGGGCTGAGAGGAACGCGGGGCGGATTGCGGCGAGTCCTGCCGGGAGGTTGTTGTCTCGGCGCCCGCAGGGGCAGGCGTAACGGGCATCGGTGGCTGGTTGGCAGTGTAAGCGGCGAGTTGCCGGGCGCTCGGGATCGAGTTGACGATGGTCCCGGCGTCGTTGCGGAAGTCGATCACGACGACGCCCTTTTCGGGATCGAGGGCAATCGAGGGGATCTGCGGGACGACCGCAGCCAGCGCGGGGCCCACCGGAGGTGCTGCCACGGTGGGCGGCTTCGTGTTCTGCGGTGCTGGTTGCGCGGATGGCAGCGGTGAAGATGGCTGGATCGTCAAATCGCCTGGCATCGCCGATCCCCGGGAATATTGACCGCCGGCGGGCGGGTCGTTAGGGCCGTGGGCCATCCTGGCGGCAGCGTTTCCGCATTCCTATCAGGACAACGTTAATGGCGGGTTAACGGAACGTTCCTTCAGGCCGGGGTCATTCCGACATTCTGGGGCGCGGACAGGCGGGCCAGCAGGTCCCTGTGTTCCGGTTCACCGGGCGCGAGGTGAACTGCCAGTTCGGCTTCCCGCACGGCCGTGTCGAGCCGCCCCTGCCTGCGCAGCGCGATGGCCAGCGCGTGATGCAGCCAGCCCTCTCTTGGTCCGATGACGAGTGCCCTGCGCAGCGTGGATTCGGCTTCGTCAGGCCGGCCGAGGGCGAGCAGGATATTGGCGCGTGCACCCAGCATGTGCAGTCGTTCCGGGGCCAGCCTGAGCGCATGGTCGAGCAGGGCGAGGGCGCGCGGCGGGTGTCGCGAGGCCTTTGCCAGATTGAAGAAATACTCGGGCGTGGTCTTTCGCTTTTCCCGAAAGACGCGACGGAATTTCATGGCATCGAAATGCGCGCCGAGCAATCCGGCGATCAGGTCCTGGAAAAGCCCCATATTCAGCAGGAATTGTGCCGGATTGTGCCCGGCATATGGCAATCCGATTTCGAACAGACGGACGAAACGGCGATAGAGAACGATATGTCTGAGATCGATGCTGCGATTGTCGTAGATCGCCACCACTTTCGCCCGGACGTTGGTCCAGGGTTCGCCGTGGATGAAGCGGACGCGAGCCGCGTCCTTCGACCAGCGCGTGTCGAACGGCGGCTGCCTTGGATCGATCGCGAACTGCGGGGCGATCGTGATCGCCGTTTCGGCGGTGACATCGCCGGAGAAGCGGATCGCTGCATAGCCGCCCATCGACAGTCCGTAGGTGTAGCAGCGTTCGAAGCTCATTCGGGCATGCGCGGCAGCCGCCATCGCTGCGTCCATTTCCGGATACTGGTACCAATTGTTGTCACTGCAGGTAATGTGCACCGCACTGATGCCGCGGCGTATCAGGAAGTCCTGTGCGAATCCGGGACGTTCCTTTTCCGGTGTTTCGTCCCAACTTGCGAACGTGACGACCAGCCGATCGACGGCGCCGGAGGGGATGTACGTCACCTTCAGATTGGCAGACTCGAACAACGTGATTCGTGGCGGCTGAGAGAGCACGGGTCCTTTCCGCGGCAATCATGTGAGTCGCAAACCAGCACGTCTGACCGGGTCGACACAAGCCCCCTGTGGGACTGCCGGTAACCGCACCTCGGGGGCTCGGCAGCGCGTCGCAGCGGTACGAAAGCATTCCAGGCCCCTGTTCACAGGCTTGATCGCGCGCGCCGGTAACTGATGTTCCACGGCTGGGTTGGTGGCAGCGGGCAGGGCGAGCCTTTTCCACGACCGGAAACGATCGTACCTGTCACCGACAGCTCGCGCAGATTCGCCTATAATGCGATATCAGAACGCGTTGCTGGATCAGCCGATGATGATCGCGCGACAACCGAGGAGGAAGGAAAGTGGCACATTACGATCTGGAAGCGCTCTGGGAGGCGCATTGCCGTTGCGAGTTCGAAACACGCGACGTCGCTGCCACCATGGCCACCATGGTCGGCGAACCCTATGTCAATCACGTCCCGACCATGACCGGCGGAGTTGGCCATGACGAGGTCAAGCGCTTCTACAAATACCATTTCATCGGTGCGAACCCGCCCGATTTCCGGCTGACACCCATCAGCCGGACGATCGGCGCCAACCGTCTCGTCGATGAATTCGTCATGGAGTTCACCCATACGACGGAGATCGACTGGATGCTGCCAGGCATTCCGCCTACAGGGCGGCAGGTCAGCGTTCCCGGTGTCGCCATCGTGCAGTTCGAGGGAGACAAGCTCGTCCACGAACATATCTACTGGGATCAGGCCTCGGTTCTGGTGCAGATCGGGATGCTGGAGCCACGCGGCCTGCCTGTGGCCGGCGCGGAAGCCGCCCGCAAGGTTGCGGACCAGTCATTGCCCAGCAATGCGCTCATGGGGGACGCCTGGCGCAAAAGTGCCGGAAAGCCGATTTAGGAGACCTGTGCGCGGGTCGGGGTTTGGGCGGGGATGTTCTGATTTGATCGACGCGGGAGGGTTGATCGAGGTCGGGCGGCGGGCGCGAGCAGGAGGCTCGGCGCATTGCAGTTGGTCATGTCGGCTGAGGGAGAATGTTCAGGGTGCGTTTCAGATTGTAGGCGATGGCGGTGAGGCGAACCTGGAAAGCTATGGCTTCGACACCCTCAGCTTCTCCCGGACAGGACCAGATGGACAACCTGTTGAAACCTCACACCTAACCCGCGATCGCCCGAGGCGGAATCGTCGGAGGGCGCGAATCGCGGGCTCGAATAAAGCACGAGACCCGTGTCGGGCTGCACAGTCAGCCCGACACGGGTCTTAGTCCTGCTATGGCGCGCCGGAGGACCGGCAGAGGGTAGTCGGAAAAGGCTGGATCGGACCCCGCGACCAGTTTTACCGACATCCCGGACAAACGAGGATCACTCACGCCTGACCGGCCGTTTCCGTCGTCTTTTGCGCTCGACGCCCGACGCATCATCGCCGCGATCTCGACACTACGCCTGTGGACATGACGCTTCGCTTGGACAACGCCCGCGCGTTGTCCCATGTCCATAGCCACCACCACGGCAGCTACAGGCTGCTTGAGCGAATTTCGGATCAGGAGATCGGAGCACCCGCGAATCCACTTAACAACCCGGCCAGGGTGGTCCACCCGGCGGGGTCCATCTCACTTTCCGCCGCTTGCATTTGTCCGGACAAAATGGAAGGATGCAGATCCGGAGGAAAATGACCGATTAAGCGCGATGCCTCTGCCCGCCTATCTTCGCATCTTGCAATCGCTCCGCAACCGCATCGCCAAGGGCGAGTGGCCACTCGGCGAGCAGATTCCGACGGACGAAGAGCTGATGGTGCACTTCGGCGTCAGCCGCTTCACCGTCCGCGCCGCGCTCGATGTTCTCGTCGCCGACGGCATCATCAAGCGCTACCGCCGCCGCGGCACCTTCGTCATCGCCCGTCCGCACGCCGCCGGCACCTGGATGGTGACATCGCTCGACGACCTGGTGTCGAGCGGCTTCCCGACCCCGCCGATCGTCCTCGATGTCGCAACGATCCGCTGCGCACCGAACATCGCCTCAGCCCTCGAACTCGACGATCGTGCGCGGGCGCTCAGGATTCGCGTCCTTCGCGAGGCCGAAGACGAACCCTACAGCTACTCCATCATCCATATTCCCGATGGGCTGGCGAGAAATCTGCCGTCGGACTGGCAGCAGCATTTGCAGAACGAGCCCTTCGTCGGCCTGGTTGCCAAAGCCAATGCGCGAGCCGTCCACAAGGCAATCCAGGTGGCAGAGGCGATTGCCGCTCCCGAAGATACCGCTGCCATTCTCCGCATCGCCGTTCACACACCGCTCCTCGCCCTGGAACGTACTTTCCTCGCGCGCGAAGGTACGGCCCTGTTGCACGCGCAGGTGTTCTGCCGGCCGGACCGTTACCGCCAGATCATCGAGTTCCGCAGCAACGATTCTCGCGCGCCCGACTTGGTCCCTCGACCCGCAACCCGAACGGAGGTCGTAGCATGATCCGCCGCCGCGCTGTCCTCATCGGTACTCTCGCTCTCGCCACGCCATCCGCCCGCGCCGCCGATCCCGCAATCATCGCGGCAGCGCGCCGCGAGGGCGCTCTCGCAGTCGCCGACTCCGCTCCCGGGCAGAACTTCGTAAAATTCATGGCCGCCTTCAAGGTAAAATACCCGTTCCTCGATATCGCCAGCGGATTCTATTCCGGCCCGACGGGACAGGTGCTCGCCCGCGTCAACGCTGAAATCGACGCCAAACGACTGACATTCGACGTCATGCTCGCCGCCAATACCGCGGCGTGGATCGACATGACGCACCAGGGCAGGATCATGCGCTACGATTCGCCCGAATACGCCACATTTCCTGCCGGCGCCAAGATGGATGGCTACTGGGCCGCCGCGCAGGCAATCGGCGTCATCCCGGTCTATGACCGCCACATTCTGTCCCCCGCCGACGCACCGACATCCTGGCTCGACCTGCTCCACCCGCGCTTCGCCGGCCGCAAGATGGCAATCCAGAACGCCGCCGCCGGCACCCAGTTCAACTGGAGCTTCCTTCTCGGCCAGGCGCTCGGTCCCGATTTCGAACCAAAGTTCGCGGCCCAGAAGCCCGTGGTGATGGCGACCGGAGCGCAGATGACCGATGCCATCCTGCGCGGCGAAGTGCTGCTCGGCGCCGCCCTCGACCACTGGCGCGCCTATACTCCGGAAGACAAAGAGGCCGGCCTGATGGCGATCTATCCGAAGGAAGGGATGCCGCTGACGCTGGCCCCCGTCGGCATGCTCTCCACGGCGCCCCATCCCAATGCCGCAAAGCTCTTCATCGACTTCATCCTCTCCGAGGAGGGCCAGCGGCTGCTCAATACCGAACTCTACGGCATGTACTCGATGCGCGCCGACGTGCCGCCTCCCGCAGGCCAGAAGCCGCTTGCCGAAACGCACCCGCTGCTGCCGGCCGATCTCACCGCATACGTCAAGGCAAGCCGCGATTTTCCCCGCCACTTCCAGGAGCTGTACCATTAGGCCACCGATGCCTCCCGGGCACCCGGAAATCGGTCCGCGAAAGCCATGACATCGGTTGCTGAAGCCAGGCGCGAGCGCCGCGCGCAAAATGAATCACACGGAGAGAGGAGCGCTCGCGGCGCCCGGTTCGACACCGTAATGGCTCGCTTCCCCCGCCCGGAGACTTTGGTCGGCATTCTGGTCAGCCTCATCGTATGCGCACTGACGCTGCCGCCGCTTGCCGCCGTCATCACCTCCGGGGCCGGAGCCGGGTTCGCACCGTTCCGCGAGCCAGGCGTTGTGTTCAACACGCTGCTGTTCGGATTCGGGACCACGATCGCGGCCGTCATCGCGGGCGGCGGACTAGCACTCGCACTCGCGCCCGGCGTACCCGGCCGGGCGCTCCTCGAAGGGCTCGTGGTAATGCCGCTTTATCTCACCCCGCTTTTGACGGCGATGGGTTGGAACTGGCTCGCCTCTCCGCATAGCGGGCTGGTCAACCTCCTGCTGCACGCGGCCTCGGGCAACAGTCTCACCATCAATGCCGTCACGCCAATGGGCACGATCGGCGTTGCCGCACTGGCAACCGCGCCGCTGCCGTTCCTGCTGATCTCGGATGCGCTCAGGGGGATCGACGCCTCGCTCACCGAGGCAGCCCGCGTGCATGGCGCGACACCGCGGATGGTGCTGCACGGCATCGTCCTGCCGCTTCTGGCGCCCGCCGGCCTTGCATCGGCGGTGCTGGTGTTCGTCCAGGCGATCGGCCTCTTCAGCGTTCCCGCCGTGCTCGGCATGCCGGAGGGGTTCAATGTTGCCACCACGGAAATCTATCAGCTCCTGGAAAGCTATCCGCCACGCTTCGCCGACGCGACCGCCTGGGGCATCCTCCTGCTCGCCCTCGCCGCAGCGCTCACTTTTGCCCAGTCCGCCCTGCTCCGGCGCCGCTCCTTCGCCACCATCACCGGCAAGGCGTTTCGCGTCCCTCGGCACCTGCCCTCTCTGCCGCGCCTTAGGGCCGGCTTCGGCTGGCTCTACGTCGCGCTGGCGACCGTGCTCCCGTTGCTCGCGCTGCTGTGGGCGGCGAGCATGGCGTTCATCACCGCCAATCCGAAGCTCATGCGCTTGAGCGGCGAGCACTTCGCCTACGTCCTGTTCGGCTATCCGAAGACCTGGCTCGCAGCCGGCAATTCCGCCTTGCTGGGCGCGCTTTCCGCGACCTTCGTCGTGCTGCTCGGGTTCGGCGTGAGCTGGGTCGTGCTGCGAACGCGCCAGGCCGGCCGCAGCCTGCTCGACCAGCTCAGCATGATGCCGCTCAGCATGCCGGCGATGGTTTTCGCTCTTGGCCTGCTTTGGGTTTATGTCCGTCTGCCGCTGCCGATCTATGGCACGCTCGGCATCCTGCTGATCGCCTACGTCACTCATTACCTGCCGTTCGGGGTCCGGGCCACCAGCGCGGCGCTCAGGCAATTACACCCGGAACTGGAGGAGGCGGCGCGCGTCTCCGGGGCCTCGTGGCTGCGCTCCATGCGGCGCATCACGCTCCCACTGGTGCAGCCGACCGTATTCAGCGCCTGGGCGCTCCTCTTTATCATGGCGATGCAGGAAGTGAGCGCCTCAATTCTTCTCTACACCAGCCACAGCATCGTCCTCTCGGTTGCCGTGTTCGACCTTTGGGAAAACGGCAACCCGAGCGATGTTGCGGCACTCGGCTTTGTCCAGCTCGCCGTGAGCTTCGTCATTGCGGGGCTGGTTCTGCGCGCACGCCAGCGGCGAGCCTTGGCATGACGGCCACTCGGCCGATCGCCGCGAGACGCGGCCCCGTGACAATTGAGGCGCTGACGGTGGCACACGGCATGGTGCTCGCCGTCCGCGCCATCAGCATCTCGGCGCGCGGCGGCGAGGTCCTCACGCTGCTCGGCCCGAGCGGTTGCGGCAAGACGACGACTTTGCGCGCGATCGCCGGACTGGAAGAACCGCAAGAGGGCCGCATCACGATCGACGGCCGCACCGTCTTCGACGCCGCCGGCGGTATCAACCTGCCGCCCGAACGGCGCGGCCTCTCGATGATATTCCAATCCTATGCAATCTGGCCGCACATGACCGTGTTCGAAAACGTTGCCTTCGGTCTCAGAGCCCGCGGCATAAGGCGCAGCGATCTCTCTTCGGTAGCGCGACAAAGCCTCGATCTCGTCGGGCTTGCGGCACTTGCCGATCGGCCGGCAACGCGGCTTTCCGGCGGGCAGCAGCAGCGCGTCGCACTCGCCCGCTCGATTGCCGGCAATCCCGGCGTGATCCTGCTCGACGAGCCGCTCTCCAACCTCGACGCGCAACTCCGCCTGGCGATGCGCACCGAGTTCCGGGAGCTTCAGCGGAACCTCGGCCTGACTGCAATCTATGTCACGCACGATCAGGAAGAAGCGCTGGTGCTGTCGGATTGTGTGGCGGTGATGCGCGATGGCGTCATCGAGCAGGCAGGCACCGCCGCCGGGATCCATGATCGGCCCGCCACCCGCTTCGTTGCCGAGTTCGTTGGCGTGCGCAACATCCTCCCGTGCGATGCGGCCGAGGAAAGCGGCCGCACCGTCGCCCGCCTGCCGGGCGGTGCGCTTCTTGCCTGCAGCGGCCCCGCGCCCGACGGGCCGGCCTGCGTCTGCTTCCGGCCGATCAACGTGCGTCTCGCTACGCAGCCCGGGCCCGGCGCCTTCCCCGCAACGCTGACCGCCGCGAACTATCTCGGTGACCTGGTGCAATACCACCTCCATGCCGGGGAGCTGACCATCTGGGCGCGGGGATTGCCGCGCAGCGATCTCGCAGAAGGGGCGGCGGTCTTCTGGTCCGTGCCTCCGGAGGCCTGCTTTCTCGTGGCCGCGTGAGAACCCGGCCGATCTCGAAGGATCCGTCATGACCGTTTCGATTCAACACCGGCGTTCCGCCAACCGGACACTGCGCATCGTCTGCCCCAACGGCCATCTCGGCTTCGCACCGATCAGGACCGGAAGCTTCGAGATCGGACTTCGCTCCGATCCGGATCTCGTCTGCGCCGATTCCGGATCTTGCGACATCGGTCCCGGCCCGCTCGGTCAGGATATCTCGTCGAGCCCCCTGGCCTGGCAGACCCATGATCTCGAGCGGATGCTGCTCGGTGCGCGGCGGCTTGGCGTGCCGATGATCATCGGTTCCGCCGGTGATACCGGAGCCAACAGCCGCGTCGACCTCTTCGTGCGCATCATTCGCGAGTTGGCGGAAAAGCATTCCCTGCCCAGCTTTCGTATCGGCTGGTTTCATTCGGAGGTGTCGAAATCGCTGATCGAGGCACGCATGGCGGCGGGAGAGACAATCGTGGGACTGGACGGCCGCGCCCCGCTCGATTCCGCGACCCTCGCCGCGACTGACCGGATCGTCGCCGTCGCCGGCGTGCATCCCTATATCGCCCTGCTCGATGCGGGAGCCGACGTGATCATCGGCGGTCGCAGCAGCGACTGCGCAATCTTCGCCGCCCCGGCGATCCGGGCCGGATTTCCCGAAGCCCTGGCTTATTACTACGGCAAGGTCCTGGAATGCTCGTCGTTCTGCGCCGAGCCTTACGGCGGTAAGGAGTCCGTGCTCGGTGAAATCACCATGGAAGACGTCAAGGTGACCGCACTCCTGCCGGCACAGCGCTGCACGATTGCCTCGGTCGCCGGTCACGCGATGTACGAACGGGCAACGCCGTATTACGAGCATGTCCTCGGCGGCTGTCTCGACATGAGCCAATGCGTGTACGAGCAATATGACGAACGCACCTGCCGCATCAGCGGATCGCGTTTCGTCCCGACAGCCGAACTCAAGGTAAAGCTTGAGGGCGCGGGCAAGGTGGGCGAGCGGTTCGTCGGCATGGTGGGAGTCCGCGACCCCTACACCATCGCGCATATCGACGAGGTCATTGCGTGGGCCCGCACCCAGGTGCGGGAGCGTTTTGGCGAAACCGGCTACGAGCTCCACTACACGGTCTATGGCCGCGACGGTGTGATGGGCGCGCTCGAGCCGCTGAGGCACCGGCCCGGCCACGAGCTGTGCGTCGTCGTGCAGGCGATTGCACCGATGAAGGAAACGGCCGAAGAGGTTTGCATGACCGGGCTTCGCCAGATGTTCTATGCGCGTCTGCCGGAGGTGAAAGGGACCGCCGGCGGCGTTGCCTTCGCGCTTGACGAAGTACTGCCGGCAAGCCCGGCCTATCGCTGGACGCTGAACCACGCGATGCGTGTCGATGACCCGATGGCGCTCTTTCAATCCGGATTGTTCGAGGTCGGAGTTTGACGCCCATGCCAAGCGCGCGGCTGTTCGATCTCGCCAAGACCATTCGCAGCAAGAATGCCGGCGTCGATCACATCACCTTCGACGTCATCTTCCCCGACCAGGCAACCTACGATCGCGTCCGGCGGAGCGGGGCGCTCTCTCGCGCCGCAATCTCAAGGATTTTCGACCTCAGTGCCGATCGCCTCACCGATCACGTGGAATTCGACCCGGCGCTCGCGATCAAGTTCACCATCCGCCGAGCCGTCCCGAGCGGCAGCCCGGGCGACGCCGATATTTTCGGCAGCCAGCAGTACGGACCGCTCCTCGAGCTCGAAATCCCGCCATGATTGCTCGCGAGCTTACGGATTTGCTTGTTTGCGCCGCCAGCCTCGCACATCGCCTTTGCGATCCCGTGTTGCAGCGAGTAGGGGCCGACGGCGGCGCCTCGGGTGACGCTTCGGCATGGCGCGCGCGGCAGTTGCCGTGCTCGAAATTAGCCCGGATCATCTCTGAGGCTCAACCAGTGCCCGCTTCTGTTCGGCACCATAACGCCGGCGGCGCTCATGACCGCTGGCAGTCTCAACGCGCTCGGTACCGTTCGGCATAGGCGCAACCCTAGGCCCTCACCGTTACGCCCAGTATCCGGTCGAAACGGGGGTCGTTCCATCCGACCCCGCCCGCGCATGAGAGCTTGCTCAACCGGCGTCTTCGGATCCTGTCTCCTGCTCTGCGAACCCCATAGCCTCAACTCATCCGCCGCCACGGAACCGCTCCTCATGTCCATCCCCTTGACGGCGGACATGAGAGCAATTCGCTGAAAAACCTCTTGCTGCGACGCGGGGCGCCAGCATGACGCCGATGCCCCGCGAATCCGTCGCGCCTTGCGGCGCGCCGTTCACGGGCGGGGCGGAGGGGCGGGCTCGGCGGCGGGCGCCGGTTGCGTCGCCGACGGAGGGGTCAGCAGCGTCTTCAGGCGCTGGGCGATGAGCCGGACATCCTCGTCGCTCAGCAGGCCCGGGTAGAGGCGCGGCATCGGCGGCGGCACATAGGCGAGGAAAGCCTTGAGCGCCGCGGGATTGCCGGCAAGCTGGGTCTGACGCTCCAGGCTCGGGTAAGTTTTGCCCTGGGCGTCATTTCCGTGGCAGTCTGAACAGGCGCTGAAATAAGTGTCGATCGCCTGCTCAGCCGGTGTCGCACCGAGCCGTGGCAAAGGATCGAGCCGGACGATCCTCGGCGTATCGCTGCCGTGCAGGCCGAAGATACTCACCCGTAGAGGGCCGGCCACCCCTGCGGTGTTCAGCGCCGCGCCCCCGACCGCAGCGGCGACATACTGGGTGTCATCCACCGCATAGCTGATCAGCCCGTTGTTGAGCGCGCCTCCCGCGTCGATCCGGTCAAGCACCGCCCCGGTCCTGGCATCGAGAGCGAGCAGATTGCCGCGCACATCGCCGCCGAAGAGAAGACCGCTCCTGGTCGGCACCAGTCCCGCAACGACCGGGGCCGCGGTGTGGTACTGCCACTCGATGTTGCCGTTGGCACCGTCGATCGCGGTAATCTGACCGCGCGGCGGCACACTGAAATTCCAGATTGGGGTCCCCCGATGACCCTTCGCGGTGGGGAACTGGGCGTAGTACCAGCACCAATCGACCATGCCGGTATAAAGCATGCCGGTGTCGGGACTGTAGGCGGTGCCGTTCCACTCTGCCCCGCCCAGCGTGCCGGGGCAGACCAGGATGGGAGTCGTGCCGTACAGCCCGTCGTTGGCGCGGGTGGTCCCCGGCGTCGCGAAGACCAGTTCGTGCGTGGCGCGGTCGAGGCCGTACACAAGACCGTTCTTGCCGGCGATGGCGAGCATCCTGCTGCCGTTTCGTGCCGTGTACAGGATCGGAGAGGTCCCGAGATCCCAGTCATGCTGGTCGTTCGGAATCCCCTGATAATACCAGTTCAGCTGGCCGCTGTTCGCGCCCAGCGAGAGGACGGAGTTGGTGTAGAGGTCGGCACCCAGGCGCTGCCCGGGCAGGTAGTCAGGGTACGGATTGGCGGCTGGGGCGAAGACTTCGCCGGTTGCCGGATCGAGCGAGGAGCTGGCCCAGAACCCGCCACCCGCAGGTGGAATCGAGGGCGGGTTGTGCCAGGTGTCCGCACCGGGTTCATTGCCGAGCGGAATCGTGTAGAAGCGCCACAGTTCTTTGCCGGAGCTGGCATCAAAGGCCATGAACCGGCCGCGTATTCCTTCGTCACTGACGCCGATGCCGATGAATACCTTGCCATCCCATGCGATCGGCGTCGAGATGAACGTCTCGCCGTGCCCGGTGGCATTGACCACGTCCCAGACGGGCTTGCCGGTTGCGGCGTCGAGCGCGATCAACTGGCCGTCACCCGTGCCGAAAAAAATCTTGCCGTCCCAGTAGCCGGAGCCGCGGCTGCTGGGGTGGATGTAGCGAGATTCGTGGCCGCTGGGCTGGGTAGACGGCCCCTTGAACGCGATCACGTAACGCCAGCGCAGCGTGCAGTCGGTGGCGTCGATGGCGTAGACGGCGCGGAACGTGTTGACATAAAGCGTGCGCCCGATCATCAGGAGGTCACTGGTGAAGATGGCGGTACCCGGTTCATCGAGCCGGACTTCACACACCTCCTTCATGGAACCGACATTCGCTGGCGTGATCTGATCGAGGGCGACGTAGCGCTGGCTCGAATAGTCCTTGTTCATGGTGAACCAGTCGCCCGGTGCTTGCGCCGTTGCGCCGATCGGCCATGCGAGCGAGGCCGTGAGGAGACAGAAGGTGACGAGGCGACTGATGGGAGAAGGCATGGTTTACTCCCCTGCGGCCGGACGGCTGCCTACTGCGGGCAAGGAGCGCCGGCAGCGACCCATTGCTTGACGAGTTGGGTGAATGCATCACGCGGAATCGGCGGTACCGTGCGTGGCACGCCCTGGATATTGCGGCCCGGCGACCAGGCCCAGGCGACGAACTGCCGATCGAAAGCGACGTGCTCGTAGATCTGCTCCGGCGAGCGGTGCCCGTTATCGGCCGGGTTGAGGAGGCGGTGGCAAAGCTGGCTGTCTGACAGCCCCTCCCAGCCCATGCTGAGCGGCGCCATGTGCCAATCGGGCCGGCCCGGGATGCCGGTGGCATCGTTGTTCGCATCGCCGTGGCAGGAAGTGCACCGGGCCCATGGCTGGCCCCTGTCGTCCGACCCGCGGGTGATGAAATAGATGTGCGCGTGCCGATCATCGCCCTGGCGCGGGAAATCCGTGACCGTGTGGCAGTTCAGGCAGCGTGGGCTCCTCAGCACCGTGGCGATGCGCGCGAACATCGCCGCCGGACCCGCCGGCGCGGCGCTTTGTTGCGCGCCGGCCATCCACGTAAACGTCAGAGCGCCCACAAGGATCATGGGCACGGCGACGTACAACCCCACGTTGCGGGGTGATCGCATACGGCCCCTCCAGATTTTATTGTTGCGGCAACTTGTTGCGGCAACATTATCCGGCCGGGGAGGCGCGCGCAAAGGTGCGGCAACGGGCGTGAAGTTGCACACCCTGCTCGAGCCGGCCGCCCGCCACGATCTGTCGCGGAACGCTCAGGCCGGGTCGAGGACGGGCCTGAACAGTGCGCCCAGGGCACTCAGTACCTGCCGTCGCGGTCCATCCGGCGGCTCGGTGAGGGACAAGGCCATCTCATCGACAGCGAGGCTGTGTTCCACGGGAAGCCGCAGCGCCCCGTGAGCCGGAGGGAGCGGCATGTCAAAAATCTCGGTACGGATCCATTCCGGCAGATGCTCCTGCAGCCGGCCCGCCTGGTTCTCCACGACGATATGGGCCGCTGCCGCCTCGAACCGCTGGCGCGCGACGACAGGGTCGGCCACATGCGGGGCGAGGCGCCAGCCGATGGTGCGCAAGGCTGTCAGAGTGCAGGCACTGTCGCGACACCAACTCAGGATGAACCCGTCGATGACTGCCGCGCGGTAGATTTGCACGCCGTTGAACACGAGATAGATCGGCCAGACCTGATGCGGGTGCATCACCGCATGGCCGTGCAGGCAGAGTTTGCCCTGCCCCACTGCAACTGAGCCGCGCGCGCGGTAACCAAAGCCATCACCCAGCTCGAAACCAAGGCTGCCGTCCTTTGCCTGCAGATCGAGGAAGAATCCGAACAGGCGAGGCATGCCGGTGAATGAGCTATGGATAAGCAGCCACAGCCCGCCATACAGCGCGACGTGCTCGGTGAGTTCCGGCAA
>JASHOA010000082.1 GCA_030041375.1 Acetobacteraceae bacterium | reverse complement strand
GACGATTCACAAATTGGTGTGAACCTGCGGGTCTGCGCCGATGAGGAAGATCGAGCGGATTGCGCCCAGCGCGGCTGATGATGAACGGTTGCAACGGCTGGTCCGGGACCGAAACACGCCGCAGAAAGTGGTTTGGCGGGCGCGGATTGTGTTGCTGGCCGGCGCTGGGCTGACGGCGGAGGGGATTGCGGCGGCCGCGTCGCGCTGCCTGGCGCCTCCGCTCGGCCGCTGGCTGGAGAAACCCAGCCGCTTGAGCAATCGCCAAACGCCCGACTCAGAGTATTGCTGGCCGGTCAACGTCTCGATCAGCTCGCCGACCCGCGCCAGTGTCCATCGGTCCGTATCGTATCCCGCGGCCAGCGCACCTGCCTTCAGTGCCGCAATCAGGCGTTTCTCCGCGGTTGCATCCAGCGGCGATCGCTGCCCGTCCGCGGCGCCGCACGCAGATTGCGCCGACCGCCCGCCAACAGCGCCCGTTCCCATCGCATCACCGACGTTCTGCTCACCGCTAACCGGCGCGCCGCCTCGGCTGGCCGGACCCCACGCTGCAGCAGTTTGCCGCCTTCAATACGCCGCGCCTCCAACTCCCAACGATCCAACCGTACCATCGCCATTCCAGCTTCGCTGCAAGTCACCAACAGCGTTGTGAGAATCGTAGCTGCGTTCGTCAAGGATCAATAAGGAGACCTGTGCACGGGTGGATATTTTGTTGTTATTTTCTGGAGTCATTACAAACCAGATGTTTTTGGCGTTGGCCGAAGGCGGCGTGATTGACGTGCGGGCGATCGATTCCTCTGTGGGAGGGTGACGCTGACTGCTCTGGTCGGTCAGGCTGATTGAGAAAGAATGGTCGAGGTGCGTTTGAGGTTATAGGCGATAGCGGTGAGGCGAACCTGGACGGCAGCTTTGGCGAGTCCGCACCATCGCATACGGCGCAGGCCGTAGCTGCGTTTCCAGGTGCCGAAGATTTTCTCGATCCGACCGCGCACCCGGTGGATCGGCCGGTTGTAGGCGGCGAGACGGGACAGCGTCTTTCGCGTGTTCTCTCCCCGGATGCCGGTGGCGATGACACGCGGGGTTCCGCCCTTGGCCCGCACCCCGGCGCCGAAGTGCTCGCCGCGATAGACGCTGTCGGCGAACACCTCACCGGGATCGTCGGGCAGAGCGTCCGGGCCGGCCTTGCCGTCGTTGACGTTCGCAGGCGTGATGGCAACCGCCTCGACCAAAACCGTGCCCACGTCCGCCCCGACATGCGCTTTGAAGCCATGCACGGCTCTGCGGCCTTTGTGCTTGACCCAGCGCGCATCACCGTCGCCCTCGCGCGCCGAGGCGATGATCGTCGCATCGACCAGCGTGCCGGTCTTTACGCTGACCGCCTTCGCTTTCAGCTGGCGCGTCACCGCCTCGAACAGGGCTTTGTCCAAGCCGCGGGCGGCCAGCGCCTTGCGCAGCCGGACGAAGGCCGTCCGCTCCGGCGTCGCCTCACGCGCGGAGAAGCCGCAGAACCGCCGAAACGAAGCCCGATCATCCAGCGCCTCGGCAAGCTTCCCATCCGAGAGATCATACCAAACGGCAATCAGCATCGCCTTGAACAAGGCAACTGGCGGCCAGGCCGGCTCTCCCTTGGCCGCCGCATGAATATCACCGAGCAATGTTTCGATCGGCCGCCAATCGATCAAACCGGCAAGCTGGTCCAGCGATGACGCCCCGCCCCCCGAATGCAGAAACCCCAACCCCTCCTGCCCAATTCGCCGACGCGCCATCCTCGCCTCCGACCCACAGTGTCAGCGAATCACAACCCTCCGCGTCGCTTCAAGCCACCCGCGCACAGGTCTCATAGGCACTCCAACTCGCGCACGCGCTCCCCAAGGCTGCTTACCTCCGCGAACCGCCAAGGACCGGCCGGGCCCACCCGGCGGCACTCGCGCCTTCTTCGTTTATGGGGCGCTGCCACCGTTACAGAAGGGTCGTCGCCAGACCACTGCTCCGCGCGACAGACGAGACGGTCTCTCCGGGCGCGAGGCTCCCCTCGATGACCCGTAGCTTCTGCCCCGTCGACCAAAGCCCCCGAAGGGGCGTCGCGATCACCACTTCGATCGGCACCTCCGACATAACGCTGCCCCAAGGATGTCCTTAAGTCTTCCAGCTTACACCGGCTGTCCTCTCGAAATGGAGGCCGGCCCCTACGCAATCGTCCCTGTATGGAAATTAATCGCATCTCTAATTTTTGTGATTCCAGTACATCGACTTGCCGAAAATCTCCCGGCAAACTAGGAGTTGCAACTCAGCGTTGAATGTGCTACTGAGAAATTCAGCGTTCGGCATAACAAGAATACCGGCGCAAGAGATGATCGTCGGGGGGATCATGCCTTGGTGTTCAATGATCGTTACCTGGGCCCCGGCCGGGTATCAGCAAAATTATCAACCGAGCTTGGCGGTCCATAGTCACCAGCTGCCGCAGGACTCTGTCATGGACTACCTGCCTGATTCTCTGAACAGGGTTAACGCTTATCTTCCGCGCGCCCAGACGCCAGCCGCACAGGACGAAGTAGGGCAGCAGAAGTTGGTAGTCCAGCAGACGAACGATCCGCGACCAGACTGCGGGCTAATCTGATTATTGGACAAGACGGGAGATATGACCGCAAGGTCTGATGTCATGCGGCTAGAACACGCAACATGAAGGGCGACGGCGCTACTTTTCGCACAGACCCCGAACCCCTAGCTCGTGCGTTGCTCTCGGCGAGGGTGAGTAACGTTGCCGGCTGAAGTTGACGGACGGAGGCTTTTGGTGACCCGCATCGAGCGTTTCGGCGTGGCTGGTTCCGGGTTCTGTCAGCAGCCAGTGGCGGGACAACCATGCCAAATCCACAGTGATTTGAACAGGGCTACAGGCTTCGGCGGCGGCATTGACGTGCGAGTATGGGAGTAAGAAAGATACGGCTGAACAAAGCTCCTAACGAAGAGTAGACGCATGGCCGACGGCGTGACGCTGCACGATCTGATCGAGGCCATCGCGGGTGCCGTCATCGGCGCCCAAGACAAGGTCGAACGGTATCAAATATCGAACATCAGGCGTTTCTTTGACGACAACAATCGACCGATCGGCGTGGAAGTCAGAATGCCGAAGGTCGGTGGTGCCGAAGGTGAGGAGATTAGCATCCGGGTGCCGTTGCTTGCGTTGGTCGGGGCGACCCGGCTGTCGATCAAGGACGTCGAAATCTCCATGGATATCGAGATCGGGGAGCTGACGACGGAGCCGACGGAACCCGGACCATCTGGCCAATCGGCCGTCCCTCCACCGGGCCAGGATCAGGGAGCACAGGCGTCCGGCTGGGAGCGGCCGGCGACGCAGAAGGTCGTCGTGCTGGACGTGCACGCGCCACGTAGCCGCGACCGTCCGGCGACGGCGAAGGTGGTCTTGCGCGTCGAGAGCCACGACCCGCCTGAGGGCGTGGCACGGCTCATGATCGAACTGAATAAACGCATCGGCATACCGATCGGGGGCGGTGATGGGACAACTCCCACCGGTGGCAACGAGGGCCCTTCCGCTTCAGGGGGAACCTCCACCAAACAGGACTAACGGCTGACACGGAGCACTTAGCGCCAAGCAACCCAGGAGGAGAAGATGGCGTTACCGAACATGGGTGACCAGTTCAAAGGACTGCCGATGAGCGATCTGATCGGCGGACCCCTCATGGCCGCGTGCGAAGCCCAAGTTAAGCTGGCGAACGCAACGGCCGATTTCATCAAGGTAATCGGGTTCCTGCCCCCCCAGCAGAATGCCACGACCGCAGTAGGAGACGTCCGAACTGCCATGTTCAGGTTTAACCGTCCGGCCGGAACTGCCGCCGAAGCGGTCAACGGCGTGATCCCGACGGAAACGGTCGAACTCGAAGTACCGTTGCTGGCGATCGTGAAGGTTCCCGCACTGAGCATCAACACTGTCGATATTTCCTTCGAGATGGAGGTGAAGAATTCCGAAACTTCCAAGGACTCCTTCGACGCCGCTGCAAAAATGTCGGCAGACGCCAAGGTTGGCTGGGGGCCGTTTTCGTTAACGGTCCACATCGAGGGGTCAGTGTCCTCACACAAAGAGAACGCCCGTTCCAGCGATCAGTCCGCGAAATACACTGTTCAAGTCCACGCTGAGGACAAGGGCATGCCGGAAGGCTTGGCGCGCGTGCTCGACATTGTCCAGTCGTCGATCGCACCGAAAAAGATCACCGCAACCACGCCGGCGCCGGCTGCGCCCTCCACTCCATGAAATCCTTCCCCGACCAGTAATGGGCGATGTCCGCGGTCATGGTGCTCTTGCCGTGACCGCGGTCCGTGCTCCATACATGGCCTTGCAGATAGCCCTGGGATAGCAAGTCGATGTTCGACCTTACCGAGGTCGGTTATGTCGAGCGGATTGTGGTCGGAAGCCGCGATCCGGAGAATCTGATCCAGGAGGATGCCATCAAGGCTGCAGTGGCGTTACTCAACCGCTGTCTGACGGACGCTCCGAAGGGCAAGATTATCGGCATTGAGAAAACGTTCAGTTTGCTGAATATCGGTGAGCATCAGGTGGTACTGCAGTGCATCATCTATCACGTCGGATTTCCGCGTAAGCCCTACTGGCTGGTAAGCGAGCAGGATCAGCGGAAGGTGGGAGAATGAATAGCCGATACCTGGGAGACTATCCGATAGCAGACGTCTCGTTATTCGCCGGTGACGGATGGTGAGGTTATGCCTGAGGTCGATTTCGATGATTTTCTGCGAGGCTTGCAGTTTTCCCTTGCCAAGGCGCAGGCAGGCATCGCGGCCCAGAACAAGGGCAGGCTGGAGCGTCTTCTCCAAGTCGACCAAGACGGCCGAACCGAGCGGCTTGACTGGTCTTTCGTCCTGGACCCCGCGGGCGCGGGGCAAGCTGAGGCGCAACCGATGCGGCTTCCGCTGGCTTCGATGCGCTCGTTACTCGCGCCTCAGGTCACAGACTTCACGCTGGAAATGCAAGTATCGGTCGAGCCTGCAAAGCCACCGTCGCCAGGCGGTGAAGCACGACTCAGCCTTGTCGTCCACAAGCGACGGAGCTTTCTACGCGAACGGCTGCACAAGCTAAAGATTCGACTGCTCGGCAGTCAGCCTGGCGGGGGTGTCGTCAAGGTGGACGGCAAAACCCTAAAGCTCCTACCGGCAAGGCAAGGAGAGGGGGAAGGGCGCACCGTACACCATTCTCCCGGTTCGCGTTGAGACGGTTGTGGCCCGCCAGGTTCCGGCTAGGACAGGGCCCGGCACCCATCCGCCTGACGCTATCAGCGGAGGATTCGAACAAGCTCCGCGCTCTCCTGGCTGGGTCAGCAAGCTGCGACCAAGCGACAACCGGCCCCGTACGAGATCACGCGAAGCAAGGCCCCGTTCCGGCTCCCTCGGGCCAGACAATCGAGCTAAGATGGCTACGCCGAGTGCTGACCTGGCTGCGACGTTTATTGAGGCAACATCAATAATGTCGACCCGCTGGTCAGCCGACCGTGCCTATGTATGCTGCAGGAGGGACCCAGATGTCCGTGATGCGATCGATCCTCGCACGTTCGATAGTCGGCCTGTTGGCCTCACCCATGTTGCTCGGCCTTGCAAATCCCGCCTTAGCCTCGACGGGGCAGTCGCCGGTCGGTCAATGGGTGGGTACTGTGGCTGCAGGCCAACGCAATATCGTTGTCAAGTTGACCTTGAAGAGCCTTGTCCTTGGCTCCCGGGATGGCGAGATGCGCTGGGGCGCGCCAAGAAGCTGCTCCCTGAAGACCGAGTATGCAGGCACGCGCGCCGGCGATTACACGCTGAATATCTTCTCCACTGACGGAGGCTGGTGCGATCTGTACCGCGACGGCACTTTGGCGTTGCACGGGGATCACGGCACTCTCGTATTTACTCTGAAAGACAAGCAGGACCAACGGGTCACGACGGGTCAGTTGGATCCCGCGACCCAATAGATCGAACCCTGGCTGCAGGCCGTTGCCTCACTGGGGTCGACGCGGTCGCCACCGCGCTTTTCGTCCGTCCCGTTTCATGGAACGTCTTGGGAGCAAATTCTCCCGAGGCTACCTGATCCTCGATGCGCATTTCCTGGCTTCAAGACCGCTCGGACTTAGCCACGCTCGTCGGCTCCACGGCCGATGATCGCGGTTTGATTCCGCCGAACACGTTTTGGACCACGGAAATAAGATGTGCGAGAATGTCATGTACAACCTCAGCCGAAAATCCGCCCAGAAGGGCAAGGACCGGCTGGCCAATCTCGATAAACCCAGGATTGCTAGCGCCAGCTGCATTTGCCTTGGCCGCGCTAATGAATACGCCGTAAATCACCTGTGAGAGGATAACACCGGAGATCACCCCCATCACCACGCGGGTCCAGTAGCTGCTCTCATAGCGTTCGTCGTAAGTACAAGCCGAGACGTAACGATCAAGCCGCTTCAGATTTGCGAGCGTTGCGCCGACCGCCGCGGCGGCGATTAAGAAAGTTTCGTTGGCCAGCAGCGGTAGACCCTGAAGCGCAAGCAGTCCTTTGGTCATGTTTTCCGCGCTCACGTCGCTCGACAGAGCGACACCCAGCATCAGCATAAGAGACAAAACCGCCAGCGCGAGCATCTTGCGAACCATCGGGACAGCGCCGAAGGAATGGCGCCAGGGGTAGTCGCGCCGCTGGTCGCTTAACAAAAGGAGGGATGCTGGCCTAGCTGGAGCGACCAGCTTGGTCAGCTCCAGATGGATATTGGCGAACAGGGATATCTGGTCTGGTGCTTCCGCCGGTGCCGGGGCTGGGACAGCAGCCGGCCCTGTACCTGGTGACACCTCGCCAGCGCTCGGCGTTCTTCCCCAACCCAACCGTTCGGCCTCGATTACAGCTGCCCGCGGCGCCGCCGGAGTCTGGTTTGCAGCTTTGTCATCGGTCCGGTCAGACACGGCGCGATTGAGGGTAACGATTATCTCGGGCGGCACCCCGATGCCAGATCCCATCGCGAACAGCAGCATTGCCTCGACTTCGCGTACCAGCCGTTTACTTATATGCTGGCGAGCCATTGCTGCGACGTCCCCAGACGGCAAAAGTTCAGTCTTGCGCGCTGGCGTCCACATCACGTCACCAGACGTACGCGGCCTGGACGCAATGTGTTCGACAGAAGGCATGTCGCTCATGCGTATGACTTCCTAGTCGACTCTCCGGTACTGCCCGAGGAATTCACTTCCGAGTCCGCAATAGCCGAACGTATCGGCCCGCTTTACCTCGGCAGTTCCCGGAGCAAAAGCAATGATCAACCGACGCCGCTCGGCCACGGCCTGGGCCTCGCTGTACGAGAAATCCTCGGTGGAAACTGCCTGGAATACGGCAGTTAAGGATTCCTCCCGCAGCTGCCCTCTGGTGCGAATTATGCAGTCTGCCGGTGCTGACCCACCATCGGCCGGCGGACCTCCGCCCGTTATCACCGCCTCAAACCCGTTATTAGCTCGGGTGACCTCCAGGCTCACGCATGTGGCGCCAGCCCGATGGTATTTGCCGACGATGGCAGTTTCGGGTGCATAGTGCGACCACGCTCGGCCGGTGCATGCGGCGAGCAGCACCGCAGCCAAGAGGATTGCCGACCTGCTAGACACCCGCCTCCAGCATCCGCAAGGCGTCCGCGAGTTCGTTCTGGAAGCGCCGGGCCACGCCATCTTGTACCGCTTGCGAATTGCCGGAAAAATGCACGAGCACGCCATTTGCGTCCTTACGGCCCCGCTCGCCATAGATTGCCGTGATCGCACTGCGATCGAAATCCACTGCGGATGGGTCGAACTTCCCGGCGGCGCGCACCCGATTAAAGGCGAGATGCACGACGTTCGCGTTAGGACCGTGCTGCACCGCCGTGGACCAGATTACATCCCGGAGCGCGTGTGAGCAGCGTGGGATGTCGACTCCGTCCTCTCTGGAGATCTTTTCACAGAGCGGATCGAAATGTGTGCGCTTGATGAATTCGTGCTCTACCGCCTCGAAGTCGGCCCGCGAACGGGTGGCGATGTCGACCCATTTTGCGGAAAATGCAGCCGACCCCGGTGTCAGACCCGTGAAATCATCGCGCCAAGGGAAATCCGGCTGGGAAACGAAGCGTGTGACGGTCCCACCACCGGCACTGGTCATCTGGTAACTGCCATAGGACACGCCGCCGGCATCGCCAACGCCGCCGGAAACAGTGGTGGGGCCTCGACCGCCGGTCTCGTATTTTGTGGAGAGGCCCCCAAGGACCCTGCTCCCCGGTTGTGCCGCTTGCACGTGTGGGGTAGCGCGGGGAGCCGCCGGGCCGGGGGCGGGCGGCGATGCGGTGTCCGGCAACTCGATTTCCTCGCCCACGCGGATGAGGTCCGGATTGACTCGCAGCGCCGGATTTGCGTTGAGGAGATCGCCGAGGCTAATGCCATGGCGACTTGCAATGGCTGCCAGCGTGTCGCCTGGATTGACCGTGTATCGCATGGGAACCGCCCTTTCTCAGACCTAAAACGATATCACGTTGCAACCGGAATGCGCAGTCCAGTGGCTCAAATAGCACCACGGGCACCCGCTCGACAATCAGCAACAACCGGATCTTCGCCATTTGCCGCGGAGAGAATACTCGTCGTCGGCGCTGGGCGCCAACTCGCCACATGGGCGAGACGTTGGCACGGGTGCTGGGCGCTGGCGCGGGGATGGTCAGGGGCAAACGTAAAGCGAGCCGGTAGCTCCTGATAGCGTCCGGGCAAAGGTCCCGTACCTCTCCGGAATGTAGGGTGCCCTTGTCTCTGCGGCATGGTCGGCTCGTTCGGCGGAGGTTACGTCGGTCAAGCTGGGGTCGATCTCGGATGAAGCGGAAGGGCCGATCGGGGCGGTGGCCTCGATAGAGTTGGAGGGTTGTGGCGAGGCGGGCGGCACCTCCGATGGTGCTGCGACCGCGATCGGCGCCCCGCTGCGCGACTGCGGGGCTTGAGCGCGAAGTCGCGCTCGAGCGGCGGGCATTAGGTACCTTCGGCGCTGCATTCAGCTGGCCCCGGAGAGTGGTCACGCGGCATGGCGCATCCGTTCGAGGCTCACCGTTCGGTTCAAAGGCGACGCGGGCGACGTCCTGCCCGTGCCGGAAGCATCGCCGGTGCTCGGGGTCTCCCGCCGGACGGTGTTGCAACTTGCTGAGCACGGCGAATTCGCGGCAGCCCGCATCGTGCGGAGCAAACAAAGAGGGGGCTGGCGATCAAGGTGAGTGACCGTCAACCCCAGTTGTTCAGACGAACCTCATCACCGTGGGGGCATTATGAAGTAGTCTGCAACCCACCACTATGGGCATCCGGCGTTCTTGTAGGCGGTCAGGGCGTTTGTGATGGCCGCCTTATCACTCGCCGACCCGTAATTGCCAGCTACATCGTCCAGAACCTCATTAACCTTGTTACAATTTGGTCTGCCATTGAAGTTGATGTGGTCGGATCCGGAACGAGATAGGGTCAAAAAGTCCTTACCGCAGTGAAGGTGAGGATATTTACTACCGGCATTACCGACATAGTCCTCGCCGCCGCAATAATCCTTCTTATAGTTGACCGCGAATGCCGGCCTTGGCGCCGCTGTCAGGAATGCTGCAGCGACAAGAAAGGCCATACCAAATAATGCTGCGAGGGATCCTGGTCTGCAAAAACGATTCCGGTCATCCGTTCCATATTTCACGCGCGTTCCGTCGTGGTAAGGCATGGATTCCTCCTTTAAGTTGCTGGGTAACGAGATCACGTCGAGACAGCGCCTCGCCCACGCGGCGATCCGCTGCATCATCCCGTGAACATGATGTAGGCGAGAGCGTAGTAGGGTGGCCGGTTCTCGTGTGCTCTGCCACCGCCTTCCGTGACATGAGTATGGACTCCGGCGAGGGATGTGGGGCAGTTGCCTTTCCCATCGTTCTTACGCGGGTCGCCGCTCTGCGCGGTGTTGGAAAAGGCCCAACCAGGCCCAGTGACGGGGATAGTGTGATGGTGTTGACCGGCCGGGCCGTGGTTGT
>JASHOA010000081.1 GCA_030041375.1 Acetobacteraceae bacterium | reverse complement strand
GCCACCGGCAAAGTGATGGCGGTGCATTCCAAGCGCCGCCGCCGGATTGAGTTCCTCGGCTTCATGAACCGCCTCGCCGCCGCCTACCCGGAGCGCGAGTTGCACGGCGTCCTCGACAACCTCAACACCCACAAGAAGAACCAGGGCTGGCTGAAGCGACATCCGAGCGTGCATTTCCATTTCATACCGACCCGGTCATCTTGGCTCAATCAGGTCGAGACTTGGTTTTCCATCCTCGAGCAGCAGTCACTGACCGGGGCTTCGTTCGCAGCCCTCGGCCAGTTACAGGAGCACATCGATGCCTTCATCGCCGCCTACAACCACACCGCCCAACCGTTCGCCTGGACCAAGAAAAAAGTCCACCAGCGGCGGTTCAAAAACCGCCGTATCAGCCAAGTATGATTCCGGGTACTAGCTCCGGCACCGGCTCGCCCCAAGTTTTGCCCCGATTACACGTCTCCGTAACTGGAGCAAAACTCGGGGCACGCAGGTGCAGTACGACCTTGGGGCGGTCTGTAGAACGGCCGAATTCCGCCATTGTTACGCTGACAGCAGCCGCAGCGAAATGTCCCTTTATACGATCCGCCCCGAGTTTTGCCTCAGTTACAGAGAACGAAGGCAAGCTTCTGATTTGACGCTGATAATCGTACTCGCGCCGTAGAATGGTCGGGCTCGAAGCCGGCGTTGATGCCAACTCCTGTTTGTTACGACCTGATTTCGAGACAGCCTCTCAGCAACCTGGAAGCGTGACTGGCGGACGCCGTGCTCCGCCGATGACGGTCGCCCGCCTGCCGCGGTCTTCCGGCCAGACTCGCTTGACCCATGCGCGGTGATGGATAAATTAGGAGGAAGCCCTGGGAGGGTTGAGGCGGATGGGTGTGCACGCGAGGCAGGAGCCCTGCTTCGGAAAAGGGGGTGGGAAGCGCGAGTGGCGTTGGTTTGCCGGCGTGGGGCTTTTGGTGTGCTTGGCTGGCATGGTGATTGCTTCGCCGGCGGTGCAGGCGGGTCAACTCGAGCGGCAGGACTCCACAGGGTCGCAGCTGGTTTTTGCCAGGACGAACGAGCTCAGCGACGCGGAATTGGCCGACCAGGGAGCGAGAGGGGTAGGCGTGATTCCAGATACGGCACTCCCGCTGCCGCGGCGGCCGAGAGTGATCCTCTGGGATGATCTGGGCCGGCCGGCGGTGCAGCCGCCGACCAATGTCGGGACGACGACGCTCAGCGTCACGGTGGTGCCCTGAGAGGGCGATCAGGCGCTTTCAACCAGCGGGTTCTTTGTTCGCGGGTTGGTAGGATTTAGCCTGAGATGCCGCTGTGCCGCTCGCCTCGTGGGGAGAGGGGCGGAGGTTGTGGCGGTATAGCATGCGGTAGAGCGTCACGCGCGAGACCCCGAATTCCTGCGCGACATGGGCGACGACGTGACGATGCCGATCGAGCGCTGCGAGCAGCGCCTCCCGCTCTTCGACCGAGCCGGCAGGTGGTCGGATGCGCCTGCGGGTGGGGCTCTGCGGAGTCTCTATTGCGAGATCCGGGACTGAGACGAGACGTGTGGTGCCGACGACGACGGCGCGACGGATCGCCGCGATGAGCTCCCGGACGTTGCCGGGCCAGCGGTGCTTCCACATGGCAGTTTGCGCTTCGGCGTCGAAGCCGACGACCTCCCTGCCGAATTCGGCGGCGAGGCGGCGAAGGAAGAACATGGCGAGTACGTGGATATCGTCGCCGCGCTCGCGCAGAGGGGGCATGTGCAGATTGAGAACATTGAGGCGGTAGTAGAGATCTTCGCGGAATCGGCCGTCGGCTACCGCCTTGGCCAAATCGACGTTCGTTGCAGAAATGATCCGCACGTCGACCGGAATCATGACCCGGCCGCCGACGCGGACGATGCGGCCTTCCTGCAGGAAACGGAGGAGATGACCCTGGAGAGAAACGCCGAGATCGCCGATCTCGTCGAGGAAGAGAGTGCCACCGTTCGCCGCCTCGACGAGGCCTGGTGCACGTGCGTCGGCACCAGTAAAGGCGCCTTTTTCGTAGCCGAACAGTTCGGAAGCGATCAGTTCTGCAGGTAAGGAGGCACAGTTCACGGGAACGAAGGGGCCAGCGGCGCGTGCCGAGTAGTCATGGATGGCGCGAGCGGCGAGTTCCTTGCCGGTGCCGCTTTCGCCGGTGATGAGCACCGGCACGTTGGTACGGGCGAAACGGCGGATCAGCTCGAACACCTGGTGCATGGCGGAGCTGTTGCCAACCATGAATTGCGCTTCGCGACCGGCGCCGGGCGGAGGTGGAACAGTAGGCGCGTCTATTTCCGCAATCGCGATACCTTCGACGGGTAAAGTCCTCTCGCCCCCGCCTTTGAGGCTCGTGCCTTTACCGTGGGAGGAGTCAATCATCTATGCAACTTCCCCCGAAACGCACACAAGCCAAGCCCCGCTTACATGTCGCCCCGTTTTGTGACGGCGAACGACATCGCAAGGCAGGTTCAAGGGTAACGCCCAGTAGAGACAAAAAGCAAGACGCTCGCTAGCTTCAATCCAAGGTGGCTAGGTCTTGGCCAGATACACGCTAGACGGATACGAGAACTGGCTTATGAACGCTAAGGTAGAATTTCTCTACGCCTTCCGTGCGGTTTCCGGTGTGCATGGCCGGACATTTCGCGCTGCTGCGAATAAGTGGGAAGCCTTTCCGTTGGGGAAGCGCCGCGGGCCAGATCATCACATTTCTGTTACGGAACCGACGAGCCACAGTTTTTTGCGGCATAGGTTGGCAGAATCAGAACGCGGCGTCAGCAAGGGGTCGGAAAGCCCGGAGGCTATCTATGGCCGGGGTAGGCAGGCGGGGGTCGGGAAAGAGGGGATTTCCGACGGCCCTTTGAATTGTGCCCCCGAAGGCCTCGCGGGGGCATGAAAACCTGCACGATGAGCCCTTCGGGATGACCTGCGCGGCATTTGTAAACGTAACAGTGACAGTGACGTTCATGGTTACACAGAAAGAACTGGGCGCGGACCGGCGGGACGGGAAACTCCTCATACATATCAGGGACTTTTCACAAAACACGAGTGTTGCGGAAGTTGGCACGCTGCTTGCGTGTCTAATCCTGCCGACCGAGAAGCGCACGGCGCTGGAGGCCTCCAGGGAGGTACCTGGGCATGCGAAGGCGGCGGCGAGAGCCCCCATGGTGTTGAGGGGGTAGAGAGAGAAACAGCGAAGGAGGGATTGATGCGCATTGCGCTTCTGACGAGTGCTGCCGTACTGGCGCTCGGCATGATCGCGCTCGGTGCTCCGGCGGCGAGTGCGAGGATCAACGTGCCGATCGCAGCCTCTGTCGGCTCCGGTACCAACGCTGCCGCGTCTCAAGGCAGCAGCGCCAACGCCAACAGCGGCGCCCAAGGCAGCGACAACACGAAGACCGTCGACGTGACCAAGGACAACGGCAACACGAAGACCGTCAGCGTCAACAAGGACGTCGGCAATACGAAGAGCGTCAGCGTTAACAAGGACGTCGGCAACACGAAGACCGTGACCCTGGCGGCGGCACTCGGCCTCGGAGACAACGTCGTCGGGAACGGCACGCTCTCTAGTAGTGTGACCTATACCAAAACCAGCACATCGACTGACCTGACCTTCGCCACGGCGTCCGCTGGCGGGACGGTCAGCGGTGGCCGTATCGGCGGCATGCTTGCTGGGTCGGGCAGCGCGTCGAACAGTCTGAACGGCAATATCGGCGTGTTCACGACGAACGCGAACAGTGGTGTCGGGTTGTTCAGCACCTCGGTCGCCGTCACCGGCGTGGACAACGGAATCCAGATGGGCGGCACCAGGTAGCAGCTCCGCACTCCCGGGTTCCAATGGCCTGAAGGCTGCACCGTCCCGTGCTGGGGACGGTGCAGCCCTTGTTTGCCGGGGCAAGGCGACAGCCAGTGCGGGGGAGGGGAAACAGGATGAGCGGAGTTAGAATTGGTGTTTTGTCGCGAGCTGGACGTTCGTTGCCGTGGGCTTCGGGGCGGAGCGGACGACCCGTTCGTCATTTCTCGTGGCCAGGCAACTGTCTTCGGTCGCGACCAAACACAGGGTACGCAGGGAGGAACCTCACTGTCGGCCTTACCGTTACGTTGGTGGCGGGGTGGCTTACGGTGCCGGCGTTCGCTGGTGGCGGCGGGCAGGGGCCGGGGACCGGCCTGCTCGGCGTGCTGAAGGGCAGCGAAGTCTCAACGCAGGCGCTCGCGGCCGCGCGCGGCCAAGGCGGAGTGAACCTGAACGTGGTGACCAACACGACGAACGATACGCTGAACGTGGACGCGGCGAGCAGCGGCACGGTGAACGGCGGCAGCGTGCTCGGCGGTACGACTGGCTTTGCCAGCAACGGCATTCTGAACAGCTCAGGGATCATCAGCCAGTTCTCGAACAGCGGCAACAACGTGCTGATGAGCTCGAGTGTCGCGATCTTCATCAACGCGCACTAGGAGGGCTTAGGAGGCTCGCGGAGCGATGGGGCACGGAGCGAGGCAGATCGGGGTCGGGATCCTGGTGCTGAGCGTGGCCCTGGCCGGTGCAGGCGTGCCGTGCGCTTCTGCGACGGAGATTGAGATCAGTGGCGCGATCGCCGGGCTACCCGGCGTATCGCCGAGGATGGCGGTGCAAAGCTTCCAGGCGCGGCGCTTTTCCACAGTCATTCCACAACGCTTTGACTATTCCTGCGGGTCGGCTGTGCTGGCGACTTTGCTGACCTACAGCTACCACATGCCGGTGGACGAAATGACCGTGTTTCGCAGCATGATCGCGCACGGCAACAAAGCACTGATCGAGAAGGATGGGTTTTCGCTGCTGGACATGAAGGAATATCTTGCGCGGCGAGGTCTGCCGTCGGGCGGCTTCCGTGCACCGCTCTCGAAGCTGGAATCAGCCGGGGTGCCGGCGATCGTGCTGATCAACGAGCGTGGCTACCGGCATTTCGTTATCGTGACGGGGATTGAGGACGGGCGGATACTACTGGCCGACCCGGCAGTGGGCGTACGAAGCGACCGCCGCGGTGTATTCGAGCACCAGTGGAGCGGAATCTTTTTCCTGATCCTCAATCATGTGAAGGAAGCACGCGCGAACTTCAATGAGCCGCACAACTGGGCGGTCGCGCCACAGGCGCCGCTCGGGCTTGCGCGGTTCATGGTCGATTTTTCGACGCTACGGCAAATCAGCGCGGGGAACCCAACAATTTTCTAGGGAGTACCGACAGGGGAGCGCGGCAACGGCCGCGTCAGGGGCGATGCGAAGGAGCTTGGTGGGTGTGGCCGGTGTCCTCTCTGTGCTGGCAGGTTTCACCATCCCAGGGTTCGCGAACGGGACCGCCAACGCCGGGCCGACCGCAGGGTCGGGAACGCCGGCTGCATTACCACCTGTGTTGGCAAGTCTCGGGCGGTACGCGCTCAGCGACGGCCAGCTCGCCAGGGTGCGGGGAGGTTTCGCGCTGCCGAACGGCATCACTTTCAGCTTCGGTTTCCAGCAGATCACAAAACTCGGCGAGACAGTAGTGCAGAGCATTCTCGTGCCCCAGCTCTCGAATCCCGGCAACCAGATCCCAGTGTTTGTCGTAGGTGGGGCGGTGACCCTCAAAGGGAATGCTTCCGTGGCAGTGCCATCTGGCGCAGCTTCAGGACAAAACATCGCTGTCTCGGTCAACGGGACCAGCGGATCCGGCCAGGGTACGACAGCCGGCAGCTTGGTCGTTGCCGGCAGCAAGATGACGAACTCGGCCCCCAGCAACACTGGAGTTTCGCCGGGTGGCGGTTCGCCGTCAGGCACCGAGTACCTGGTGCCGGCTTCGACCGGGGCGATCACCGTCTCCACGACCGTAGCCGGAACAAATGGCCAGGGTGCAGCCTCGATCCAGACGACACTTGGCTCGAACGGCGTACTGAGCGGAATCAGCAACACCCTCAACAACGAAGTCATCACGCAGACGACGGAGATGGACATCAGCTTGAACGGCCTCGCCGCATCTGTTGCAGCGGCAAGGGCGGTACAAAGCATTCTCAACTCGGCCACAAATGGCTTCGGAATTCGCTGAGTAGGACAAGGAGCGGGCTTACAGCCGCGAGGAGGGATGGCCGTGCGCGAGGTTGAAGGAAGAGCAGGAGACCGCGCGTTGAGATGGGTAAGACGGAGCGCGCCGCGGCGACTCTCGCGCGTGGGGATCGGTTTTATCGTTCTGAGCGGGTTGGCTGTACCGATTGCACCGGCGAATGCCAGCGGAAGCCAAGCGGAGAAGACGCTACTCGCGATGCTCAATGGTGCTCAGCCGCTGGCGGATGAGGTGATGGCGCGACAGACAGCCCGCGGTAGCGGCGCCGGGGTACTACCGGAGATGCAGATGCCCTCGAGCGCCCCGATCGTCAGGCTTTGGGACGATGTCGGTGCCGTGTCGGCGACGGCGATCGGGGCTACCAGGGTTACGATCGGAGCGGGCGGCAGCGGGCAATGATGCAGCACCCGAAAGCACGCCGGGGCCGCAAAATGAACGGCGTGTTACAGAGCTGCCTGCGTCGATACTGGATATTGTGACAGGGTGAACAGTTCGCCCGTTTCAGACATCGCGAGGTGGTGTTTCGTACTAAGATTCTACTGCGTTATCGCTTGAGTTTCCGCGTCATTACCGTCATTTTGTCGTGTAACGGTGGCCGCGCCTTGTCTGTGCCCCAATCCGCGGTCGGCGCTCGCTCTGGGGAGGACAGGAATGGTCTGTACATGGGGCACCTCCGCTGCTTCTCCCGGTGGGTTTATCCGGCAAGTTCGTTCGGAGCGATCGCGCTCAGTCCGAGTCTGGGGTGGCACGCTGCTCGGTGTGGCGGGCTTGTTCTGCTTCTCTGCAGGGGCGCACGCGCAGGCTGTGGCGCCAGCCACGGGGACGCCGACCGCGGAGGATATCGCCAAACTGCGCGCGGAGATTCTAAAGCAGCAGCTGGAAATCGAAAAAGAGCAGCAGCAGCTCCGCCTGGAGAGCATCCGCCTCAACGATCAACAGAACCTACTGAACGCGGAACTCGATAAGCTGCGGGCGACCGGCACCGGCACAGTGGGGGCTACCCAGCCGACTGCTGCTGCGGTGGCGCCCGTTGCGGCGGCGGCCGCGGCTTCGCCGGCGCCGGAGACGCCAGGACCCACCGCAGCCCCGATCTCCGGACCGAGCCCGCAGCAGCAAGAGGCGCGGCGCGTTTTGCAGACGGCGTCCGAACTCTCAAGCAAGGGCGGCGTGCTGACCCCGCAGGGCTATTTTGTGGTCGATCCCTCGCTCGAGTACGACTACTGGAACGAGAACCAGGTCAATATCGGCGGCTTTACAATTGTTCCCGGCATTACCTTCGGGAATATCAACGTGCAGCGCGTGCAGGCCAACTACGTCACGCAGGCCTGGACATTCCGCTACGGCGTAACCAACAGGCTGGAGCTCAATCTCAAGATTCCTATCGTTTATGCAACCGGCTCGACTACAACTCAGCCACTGGGGCCGAATGCTCAGATCTTCTCGCCAGGGGCAAACGCCTTCGATATCGGCGACGTGCAATTGGGAGCAAGCTACCAGGTCAACTCGGGCGACAACGGCTGGCCGATTTTCATCGGCAACGTGCTGTTCAAGACCACTACGGGGTCGAGCCCGTTCTCGGCCCCGATCTATACCACTAACGACCCGAACGGGCTCTACATCGCCGGAATCCAGAAACAGCTGCCAACCGGCACGGGGTTTTACTCGCTCGAACCGAACGTCACGATGCTGATCCCGACCTCACCGGCAGTGTTCTTTGCAAACATTCTTTATGGGATCAATTTCGCGCGTGGCGTCGAGATCGCGAACCGATCGGGCGCGCCGCCCACCCCGGCGACGATCGGGCCAGGCAATTACATTTCCGGGACATTCGGGGTCGGCTTTGCCGTGAATGATCGCACATCGATGACCTTTAGTTACCAGCAGGAGCATGTCTGGCCGACGACCGAAAACGGTGTCGCGCTCGGCGGCTCTTCGTTTGACTTTGGGGTGTTCAATTTCGGAGTGGGATTTGCGGTAACGCGGGACATCAGCGTCAATATCGGGGCGGGGCTCGGTGTCGGGCCAAACAATCCGGTCGCCAGGCTGCTGATCGAGGTGCCGATCCGCTTCCAGCTCTGAGAGGAGGTCAAGCACCGGAAGTAAGAGAGAATGCCGTTCTGACGGAATGCCCGCAGGTGCGTTTTGCGAGCCCCGTGCCTCGACACAGCGCACGTATGGTATGGGTTGCTGCTCGCTTCAGCTATGCGTGCCTGCCAGTCCTTACGAAGCACGCCACCACGTGCCAAGCATGCCAAGATGGACGTAAGGAAATGAGAGAGCGGGAACGGTCGGGGCGTCGATCAAGGCGGGTTCGCTTTGGATCAAGAGCTCGATGTCCGGACCCCGCGACAGCGGCACTCGCAGAAGAATGCATTGCGAACGCAATGGCGCTTTTCTCTATGTATAGGGTGTGCCAGCCCACCTTCGAGAAGCTTCACATGCTCGCTGAACTACAACGCTGGAGGCTACGGTCGGTGCAGCGGATATTGGAGTTTTTTCTCGCCGGAGACGCCTGCTTCGCCGAAGCGGCGCTGATGGAGATACTTGACAGCATTCCCGATCTGGACGAACCGGCTTTTGGCGAAGGCTTGCGGGTCACCCGCGATTTTCCTGGGCCTCAACATAGATTGCGCCTGTGGTGAGGGGAGTGTCGATGATCCGGGGCGATGACGGGACGAGGGTTGCATCCGGGACCGGCCTCGCCAAGGAGTGCCAATTTCCTCGACGGCCATCAGCACGGCCGCCTGTACCGTGCCGGCCCTGACGATCGCTCAGCACAACTAGGGGAGAACGCCGAGCAGAGACGCGTCATTGCGGAGCTGCCCGAGGAGATTGCACGCCTGATGTCATGTCGCCGTTTGGAGGGATCTGGTGCACTTTCGGTGCAGGTTCTAGTCTTACTGTGTCATAAATGATCCGGCCGTGCGAGGCGGCGCTGACAGCATGGGCATCGCTGGAGGGAGCGGGCGAGTTGGCGGGCGATCACGGTCCGGAGGGTGGTGACGGAGTTGGTGATATGGCGCTCAGGCCGGATCGGGGGATCCGCGGGGTCGATGACCACCGGGTAGGGGAGGCGCTTTGCGGAACCAAGCGTTGTCTGGGGCTGAGGGGGGAATCGCCTGTTCTTCGGCGTGCAATTTTGGCTCTGACGCACTTTTGGTGAAGGTCGTTCCAGGATGGCGCAAGAGAAGATATTGATATTGCTTCGGAAGCCGCGTACATTGGCACCCGCCGGAGCGTTCGGCGCACCAAAGGCATTCAATCCGCTGAACCTCACGTCGGCATGGGCATCCTTAGCAAACGAGCCGGCTTGCTGA
>JASHOA010000080.1 GCA_030041375.1 Acetobacteraceae bacterium | reverse complement strand
TGCACATCATGGAGCGAATCGGCAACGCCAAGGCCGGCTTCCGCTCGCTGACCGAGAACATCGACACCACCACGCCCGCCGGGCGCATGATGATGCAGATGGTGGCCTCGTTCGCTGAGTTCGAACGCGCGATGATCCGGGAACGGACGTCTGCCGGCCTGGCCGCTGCCCGCGCCGAGGGACGCATCGGTGGCCGGTGCAAGAAACTCGACCCCGCCAAGCGCCGAGAAATTGCGGAAAGTGTCATCTCCGGCCGCAAGACCGGAGCTGAAATGGCGAGGCTCTACAACGTCAGCCCCCCGACCGTCTCTCGCATCGTCGCCGCTCACCGCACCGGCCTGGCTTAGCGTGCAGTTTTGAACAAATCGTCCGGTGACCCCAGGAAGCCGCCTCCGGCGGGCGCTGGGACCGGCCGGAGCTGCACCGCATGCTCGACCAGCTGCGCGAGGGCGATATCGTCGTCGTCTGGAAGCTCGATCGCCTGTCGCGCTCCCTGAAGGACGTGCTGCACATCATGGAGCGAATCGGCGACGCCAAGGCCGGCTTCCGCTCGCTGACCGAAAACATCGATACCACCTCGCCGGCCGGCCGGATGATGATGCAGATGGTCGGCGCCTTCGCCGAGTTCGAGCGCGCCATGATCCGCGAACGGACCTCAGCCGGCCTGGCCGCCGCCCGCGCCGAGGGGCGTGTTGGCGGCCGGCGCAAGAAGCTCGACCCCGCCAAGCGCCGCGAAATCGCCGAGAGCGTCATCTCCGGCCGCAAGACCGGCGCCGAGATGGCGCGGCTTTACAACATCAGCCCCCCGACTGTGTCACGCATCGTCGCCGCACACCGCACCGGTCTGGCTTAGCGTGCAGTTTTGAATCGTCCGGTGACCCCCAGTACATGACCCCCAGTACAGGCGGCATGACGACGTCAGCAACCGGGAACGGCGGCGCTTCCAACCAAGAACCCGGTCCTGGCGGTCCTCACCGTGGGGCCCACTTCCATGCGATGGGATTGAGTCCGACGAATTTGATAAATTCTTGCTTTAGTAATAATCAACGCGGGGCGCCAAGCCGAACATTTTCCTGAACGCATTTTCCGACATCAGCTCATTGGAATAAATACCGAGGCCTGTTGTCCATAATTCCTCCCCGTCGTTCTTCGTTGTACCTGTGACGTGATGGAGCGAATGGATCAGCTCATGCGCCAGAACTATGAACGAAGATGTGGACTCACCCTTGGAAGTAATGATCTGCGCGTTGGTATACCGCATAAGCGAAACAGTACCCGTCCCGTCTGAATCTGCTGTCGGATCGACGGCCTCGGCGCTGCTTCCACCCGCAATATGGAAGGGACAGCCTTCTATGTTATGATGCGCCGCAGCCGAGGGTTGTAAGGACTGTTGCATGCCCACGCCAGTATAGGCCATTTTTTGCCCGGACTGGGTGAACTGCACCGCACTCGGAATCACGACGACATTGATTCCCTTGGAAAACTTAATAGCCTTCAGTTCGGCGGAGGCATTGGCCCGGGCCGATCTGGCCCGCGGCCGTGCATTGGCGATTCGCTTCAGCAGTTCCCTGCCAATTTCTTTTGTGGCGATACGCCGCAGATCCTCGACTACCATGGACCGAAAGTATGGCTTGTCCTTGGGATTATATTGCACTGCAAAGCCCGGGAAGTCGGGCAATTTTGAATTGACGGCACTCATCGATCGACAATCCCTTCAGGTTGACCGGACCGACACTCCCACGATGATCGCAGAGAAAATATGCTAATCGATTTTGGTCAGCAAGGGAAGCACCGGAAAATGTGGGATTGCAGAGACAGGCGACTTGGTAGGCGGTAGCCTGCAAGGATGAGGCGACGTCCAGAGCCGCCCCACGTGGATGCGTGGCGGCGCGTGCTGGTGCCGGTACCCTTCCCCTTGCGCGAGCGCCACGGCGTTATTCAGGCCACGATGGGCTGGGAAGGCATTCATCTCTTCGGGTTCTGCCTTCGCGCCGAACGCTATGGTTCGTGGGAGTTGGCAGCGTCTGCGTCGGACGTGATGCTGGCGACGGCTGGGCTCTGCGAAGGCGCGTGGTTCGGGTACGAGTACCAATGGCTCGCTCGACGATCCACAAGTTAAGACATTCGCGCGCTGGGTTTTGGTGAGATGAAGCCCTTGTATTATCAATGGGATACAGAGCGCAAAAGTCGGATGCGGAATTCTTCGGCTTTTGCGGTATGTTTCGCTTCGTCTGGGTCACTCAGTGCGATATCATAACACTGCCCGGAGAAGCCCCTGATATCGCTGACAGAAACCCTTATGTCAGTAGGCCGTTCCAATCAGCCGCACGACCCGATTACACCGTGTTCAACGCCGAGCAGTGCAAGGGCCTGCCCCCGCACTGCTACGCAAGGGCCGAGGCCCCTTCCCTTCCCCTGCGGCAGCGCCTGGAAAACGCCGACCGATTCTTTGCCGCAACCGGTGCCGACATCCGCCATGGCGGCCCCCGCGCCTTCTATGCCGAGGGCTCGGACTATGTGCAGATGCCGCCCTTCGAGAGCTTTCGTGATGCCGAGAGCCACGCCGCCACGCTCGGGCACGAGCTCGTCCACTGGACGAAGCACAGGTCTCGTCTCGCTCGGGACATGGGCCGCGTGAAATGGGGTGACGAGGGCTACGCCCGCGAAGAACTGGTCGCGGAACTCGGAGCCGCCTTTCTCTCTGCCGATCTCGGCATCACCCCCGAGGTGCGGGAAGATCACGCTGCCTACATCGGCTCATGGCTCGAGGTGCTGAAGAACGACAAGCGCTCTGTCTTCTCTGTCGCCGGCCATGCGCAACGTGCCGCCGACTACCTGCACGCGCTTCAGCCCCGCCAGGCGGGCACCGAACCGGAGCGGGCCGCTGCATAAGGAGTTCCGGGCGCACAAAAAAGCCCGCCGTGTTGCCGCGGCGGGCTCAATTTCCTTGACGGTCATCGGCGTCCCCGCCTGTACCGTGCGCACAGCATAGCACGATTCGCCGGGCATCAGCGGAAAATTTCCTTGCGAAAAGTATCCTAGCGGGGTGCGGGGCCGGCAATGAGGCCCCGCGCGCCGCGCAGCGGTGCACCTGCAATGCTCTGCAACTGAATCTTCGTGCCGCGCGCGAGGATCTTCTCGACACGACTCACGGGACGCGGCAGGTTGACCAATGGCGTGCACGACTGAGTCGATTCGTGCCGCCGTGTCGTCAACCATTCTGGAGAGTTCGAGACCCAGAAACAGCAAACCCCGCCAGAGGCGGGGTCTATGTCCGGCCGAGGCCGGGGAAACTGGTGATGTGGCAATCGCGAGCTTCCCCGAACTCAGGTTCCTAGTCAAGCGAAAAGTCCGTTTTCGCTGACGGGGATTTTTGTGCCGAATTCAGACCCACCCGGCGGGCTGCTGGCAGCCCGAACGGAGAAGTCATGCCTTCGCTGGCCTACGCCTCCCCTGCCCTGCCCTGCCTTTCCGGGCCGCAGACCTATGCCGCTTGGCCGGTGTGGTCCGAGAGCACCACCCAAGAGATTCGTTTCCAGCCGCTGCCGAAGAAGGCGGCGGTGCGGCTCTGGCACCAGGCCCGCGATTTCGACCGGCGCACGCATCAGCCTGGGCGCCACGGCGGCGCCATGGGACACAGCGCCCTACAGGTGCTGCACGCGCTGATCTTCGACTTCCTCAACTTCCGGACCGGCCGGCTCGACCCGTCCTATGCGGCGATCGCCCGGAAGGCGAACGTGTGCGAGCGGACGGTCGCCACGGCGCTCAAGCGCCTGCGCGGGCTCGGCATCCTCAACTGGGTGCGCCGATGCGCGAAGGGCTGGCAGGACGGGCGCTTCATCCTTGAGCAGGAGACCAACGCCTATGCGGTGCTGCCTCCGGCGCAGTGGCGCGGCTACCGGCCGCTGCCGGCGCCGCCTGGCCCGGCGCCTGGCACCTGGGGGGCTCCCCCCCCTCCCCTCCCCTCTCCGCTGACCCAGGCGGCCACGGAGCAGGCCTCCGGCGCCTGCCTAGGCCGGGTGGTGCAGATCCTCGAGGCTGATCCCGGCGACAGGATCGCTGTGGCGCTCGCACGGCTTGGGCGAGCCCTCGTGAGCCGAAATCCTCAGTGATTTACTGGACTGCATGCCGTGCGAAGAAACCTTCTCCAAGTTTCTTTCCTCTCTAACTGCATGCCCCAATCCATCCCCAGCAAGCAAAAAACTGCGGAGCGCGCCAAAGGCGCGCAGAGTCCTCTATTACCTCGGGGGGCTCTGCCCCCCCGAACCCCCCGGGATATTTATCCAAGGAAACTGCAAGCCGCGGGCCAAGTGGGCAGCTTGTCCCCTTCACCGGGCGTGACAGCATGACCGAAGACAATCCGATCAATCCGTCGGTACGGGTGGAGGCAAGGGCAAGCCGTGCCACGGCGCTGGGGCGCGTCGAAAGGCGGGTGCTCGCCATGCTTGCCGGCAAAGGTAGGGCTGCGCGTGGCTCCGCTCCCACCGCGCGAAAGAGCGCGGTGCTTTTGACCCGCCCTCCGCTGCTGTGACCGCCTGAAAGCGTCGGGACGGGAAGCGTCCCTTTTCATTCGACGCGCGCTCGCCGCGCGGCGGCGAACAGCTTAGGTTCAAGTGGTCGTCGCAACACTGGGTTTCTGGGCTCTTAACAGGGCGAGTTCTTCACGCTCAGCAAACGACAAGTAACGCCCGGAACAAGGTCCCAAATGGATTGGTGCCATCCCGCCGGCGTCGCGAAACCACCGCGTGCCCAGCGGCTGCGACACGCCGCACGCCAGCGCGGCGTCCTCGCTTGACAGCCCGGCAGCGATGCGCCCCCAAAACGCCCGTTTAGCCTCCCGCTGATTGACGCTCGGCCGCCCAGGCGAGCGCATCGGCGCCCTCCCTGTCTTCTCAGTTCCCCAACCTCG
>JASHOA010000079.1 GCA_030041375.1 Acetobacteraceae bacterium | reverse complement strand
TTGGGATCATCAAGAATGCGATCGGCTTCATCCGTTTCCACCTGCGTGGTATCGCCCATGTCGCCGGTGAATGGACGCTGGTGACCCTCGCTTACAACTGCAGGCGGCTTCACCGCCTGCAGGTCGCCTAACCTCCCCCCTTCTTCGTTGACGTTCACAACGCCGCGCCAGCGCCAATCCGACACGCTGCTAGTGCTTTATTCGAGCCCGCGATTCACGCCCTCCGACGTTTCCGCCTCGGGCGATCGCGGGCTAGTGCTTTATTCGAGCCCGCGATTCACGCCCTCCGACGTTTCCGCCTCGGGCGATCGCGGGCTAGTGCTTTATTCGAGCCCGCGATTCACGCCCTCCGACGTTTCCGCCTCGGGCGATCGCGGGTTAGTGCTTTATTCGAGCCCGCGATTCACGCCCTCCGACGGTTCCGCCTCGGGCGATCGCGGGCTAGTGCTTTATTCGAGCCCGCGATTCACGCCCTCCGACGTTTCCGCCTCGGGCGATCGCGGGCTAGTGCTTTATTCGAGCCCGCGATTCACGCCCTCCGACGTTTCCGCCTCGGGCGATCGCGGGCTAGTGCTTTATTCGAGCCCGCGATTCACGCCCTCCGACGTTTCCGCCTCGGGCGATCGCGGGCTAAGGCACGCGCCGCCCCGCGCATGGACAGGTCGAGGTCCGATTGCTAGAAGGCGGGCGGCTGCGCCCAACCCCTTGCCGGCGCGTTCCCAACCGGGCTCCTCCTCGATGAAGATCGTTGCCGCCAACAGCAACCGCCCGCTGGCCGAGGCCGTTGCCGCCAAGCTCAATCTGCCGCTGACCCGCGCTGCCATCCGCCGCTTCGCCGACATGGAAGTGTTCGTCGAAATCCATGAGAACGTGCGCGGGGAGGACGTGTTCGTCATCCAGTCCACCTCCTACCCCGCGAACGACAACCTGATGGAACTGCTGATCACGCTCGATGCGCTGCGCCGCGGCTCCGCCCGGCGCATCACGGCGGTGATCCCGTATTTCGGCTATGCGCGGCAGGACCGGAAATCGGGGCCGCGGACGCCGATCAGCGCCAAGCTGGTCGCCAACCTGATCACCGAGGCCGGCGCCAACCGCGTCCTCACGATGGACCTGCACGCCGGACAGATCCAGGGCTTCTTCGACATCCCGGTGGACAATCTCTATGCCCAGCCGTTGTTCAGCCGCGACATCCAGGAGCGGTACGCGGGGCGCAACGTCGTCATCGTCTCACCCGATGTGGGCGGCGTGCTGAGGGCGCGGGCGATCGCGACCAGGCTCAACTGCGATCTTGCCATCATCGACAAGCGCCGCGAACGGGCCGGCGCTTCCGAGGTGATGAACGTGATCGGCGACGTCGAGGGGCGCGATTGCATCCTGGTTGACGATATCGTCGATTCCGGCGGCACGCTGGTGAATGCCGCAACCGCCCTGATCGTGGGCGGCGCCAGTTCCGCCAGCGTCTATGTCACGCACGGCGTGCTCTCGGGCGGTGCCGTCGCCCGCATCGCCGCCTCGCCGATCGAGATGCTGGCGATCACCGATTCGATTCTCGCAACCGAAGCGGTGCGGCTCGCCAACAATATCCGCCAGATCACCATCGCCCCCTTGATGGCCGAGGCGATGCGTCGCATCAGCGAGGAAACCTCGGTCAGTTCGCTGTTCGACTGAAAAGGAGAATCCTGACGATGAAGCTTTACTACGCTCCCGGCGCCTGCTCGCTCGGCATCCACGTGCTGCTCGAGGAAATCGGCAAGCCGTACGAGAAGAGCGCCGTCTCGCTCAGGGGCGGCGACCAGTACAAGCCCGAGTTCATGAGCGTCAATCCGAAGTCGAAGGTGCCCGCACTGGTGCGCGACGACGGCTCGGTGCTGACCGAATTCCCGGCGATCGCCTTCTGGCTGGCGCGGACCAATCCCCATGCCGGGCTGCTGCCAACCGACGCGGAGGGCGAAACGCGCGTGCTCGAGGCGCTCGACTATGTGGTTGCCACGATCCACATGCAGGGCTTCTCGCGCCTGTTCGGGCCCGCGAATTTCGGCCCCAGCCCCGGCGACGAAGAGAAGGTGAAGGCGCGCGGCCGCGAGATCGTCGAGAAGGGTCTCGCCCTGATGGACAAGGCGCTGGCCGGCAAGGAGTACATCGTCGGCCGCTTCTCGATCGCGGATGCCGCCCTTTTCTATGTCGAGTTCTGGGCCGCGGGGCCGATGAAGATCGCGCTGCCAGCCAACTGCGCCGCCCACTTTGCGCGCATGAAGGCGCGGCCCGCGGTTGCGCGCGCACTCTCGCAGGAAGGACTCGCCGCCTGAATGCTGCCGCCGATCAGCTTCTGGTTCCTCCGCCACGGCGAGACTGACTGGAACGCACGAGGGCTTTCGCAAGGAGCGGCCGACGTGCCGCTCAATGCGAACGGCGAGGCGCAGGCCGGGCGTGCCGCGGAGCTTCTGCGTGAGAGCGGCATCGCCAGCATCATCGCCTCGCCGCTCGCGCGCGCCCGCCGCACCGCCGAGATCGTGGCGGCGTCGCTCGATCTTTCCATCGGCACCGACCCCGAACTCAGGGAGGTGTTCTTCGCCGGCAAGGAGGGCCAGCCGATCGGCGCCTGGTACGAAGACTGGATCGCCGGCGTCGCCACCCCGGACGGAGCCGAGTCCTTCGCCGAACTTGCCGCGCGTGCCGAAGGCGCCGTGACACGCGCGCTCGGCGCCCCGGCTCCGGTGCTGGTGGTCTCGCACGGCGCCTTCTTCCGCGCGCTGCGCCTGGCGATGCGCCTGCCTCCCGATGTCCGCACTCCCAACGCGGTGCCGATCTTCTGCGATCCGCCGGCACCTTCCATGCCGACGGCGCCCTGGTCGCTCCGGGCGCCGCGCGCACTCTCGATCGTCGGTCCGCCGGGCATCAGCGGCTGAACCGGACAGAGGAGGATTCGCGGCCGCAGCTTGCGCCTATGGCGAGCCGGTCGTGCTGCCGTCGGCGGCGGGAAGCGATTCGCGCTCTGATAGAGACCGTTGCGCCGCTCTTGATGATCCGCTAGATGACCGCCCGCGCTGGCTCCCGCGGGGGCCGGCGCTTGATGCTTTGGTCGAGGGTGCGATGGCGGAGCAGGTGACGATCGTGGCCGAGGCACGCGCCGGTTCCGGCACGGGCACCGCGCGCGCCGTGCGGCGGGCCGGCAAGGTGCCGGGAATCCTCTATGGCGCGAAGGAGCCGCCGGTCGCGATCGCGCTCGACCCGCGCATCGTGCTGCGCGAGTTGCACCGTGGAGGCTGGCGGTCCCGCATTTACGAGCTCCGCCTCGACGGAGCCGCGACCCGTGCCCTGATCCGCGAGGTGCAGTTCCATCCGGTTACCGATGCGCCGCGCCACATCGATTTCCAGCGCCTCGTCGCCGGCCAGAAAGTGCGCGTGGCGGTGGACGTGACGTTCACCAACGAAGCTGCCAGCCCCGGCCTGAAGCGCGGGGGCGTGCTCAACGTCGTGCGCCACAATGTCGAGGTCTATTGCGACCCCGACCAGGTGCCCGGGCATTTCGAGGCGGATCTCAGCGGTCTCGACATCAATCATACCGTCCGCTGGTCGAACCTTCGCGGTACCGAGGGCACCCGCCCGATCATTGCGGATCGGGACTTCGTCATCGCTTCGGTAGCGCCGCCCACCAAGATGGTCGAGGCGACGACCGAGACCGCCGCGGCGGCGCCCACGACCGGCGCCACTGCCGCTGCTCCCGCAGCCGCCGCCGCAACGCCGGCTGCCGGCCCGGCGAAGAAGGAGTGACGTTGCCCGCGCCGCGCCCGGCGGGGTAAGCGGTGCTGCTCTGGGTCGGGCTCGGCAATCCCGAGCCCGGAATGGTCCTGAACCGGCACAATATCGGTTTCATGGCGCTCGACGTGATCGCCGAGACGCACCGCTTCTCCGCCTGGCGGCGGCGCTTCCGCGGCCTCGTTTCCGAAGGCGTGGTGGGGGGCGAACGGGTGATCGGGCTGAAGCCGCTCACCTACATGAATCTCTCCGGCGAATCGGTGCAGGCCGCCGCGCATTTCTACAAGCTCCCGGTGGCTGCCATCACGGTCTTCCATGACGACATCGACCTTGTCCCGGGCAAGGTCAGGGTGAAGCAGGGCGGGGGCGCTGCCGGGCACAACGGCCTCAGGAGCATCGATCGCGCACTGGGCGAAAGCGGCTACTGGCGCGTCAGGCTCGGTGTCGGCCATCCGGGCGAGAAGGAACGCGTGCTCGGGCACGTGCTCGGCGATTTTTCCCGCGCCGATCGCGAGGAATGGCTCGAGGGGCTGCTCGGAGCGATCAGCAGGGAGGCCCCGCTCCTGGTGGCGGGGCGGGCGGAGGAATTCATGTCCAAGGTGGCTCTGGCCGTGCAGAGGCCGGCCTGATGGGCTTCAACTGCGGCATCGTCGGCCTGCCCAATGTCGGCAAATCGACGCTCTTCAATGCCCTCGTCGAAACCGCGGCGGCAGAGGCGGCGAACTATCCGTTCTGCACGATCGAGCCGAATATCGGCCGTGTCGCCGTGCCGGACCGGCGCCTCGCGGTGCTGGCCGAAATTGCCCGCTCGGCGCGCATCGTGCCGACCAGCCTCGAATTCGTCGATATCGCCGGGCTGGTGCGCGGCGCTTCGAAGGGAGAAGGGCTCGGCAACCAGTTCCTGGCCCATATCCGCGAGGTCGACGCGATCCTGCACGTGCTGCGCTGCTTCGAGAATCCCGATGTCGTGCATGTGGAAGGTGGCATCGATCCGCTGCGCGATGCCGAGATCGTCGAGACCGAACTGATGCTCGCCGATCTCGAGAGCCTGGAGCGGCGGCTGCCCGGGCTCGAAAAACGGGTGCGCGGCGGCGAGCGGGAAAGCCAGGCGACGGTCGCACTGATCGCGCCGGTTCTGGCCGCGCTGCGCGAAGGAAGGCCGGCGCGTTCGGTGGCCGGGGTATCCGGCACGGCGCTCAAGCAGCTGCACCTGTTGACGGCAAAACCCCTGCTCTATGTCTGCAATGTCGAGGAGGAGGCGCGCGCGACGGGCAACCCGTTCTCGCAAGTCGTCGCGCGGCGGGCGGCAGAAGAGGGGGCGCGTGCGGTTGTCGTTTCGGCAGCGATCGAGGCGGAAATCGCCCACCTGCCGGCGGCCGAACGGGGCGCGTTCCTGGCTCTGCTCGGTCTTGCCGATAGCGGCCTCGACCGGGTGATCCGCGCCGGCTACGAGCTTCTGCAACTGATCACCTTCTTCACCGCCGGGCCCAAGGAGACGCGCGCCTGGACGATCGAGCGCGGCACGCGCGCGCCGCAAGCCGCAGGCCGGATCCACGGCGATTTCGAGCGGGGCTTCATCGCTGCCGAAACGATCTCGTACGTGGATTATGTCGCCGGCGGAGGCGAGGCCGGCGCGCGGGAGGCCGGGCGGCTTCGCGTCGAGGGGCGCGACTATGTCGTTGAGGACGGGGACGTGATGCTGTTCCGGTTCAATGTGTGAGGCGAGACCGCGATTCACGCCCTCCGACGTTTCCGCCTCGGGCGATCGCGGGCTAGCGGATTCAGGCGCTGCTGGATCGCTCTCGGATTCCGGTCAAGCGCGATCCGCTCGAGTGTGCCGTCGCCAACGCTTGATACCGTAGGATGCACCCTAGCGGTCGGCACACACCTCTTTGTGTTCAGTGGCCTGCTGATCCCCTTTCGTTTGCTGCCGGCGGCAGCAAACGTCGGGGGCAGGACACTCGCCGGATCAGATCACATACGATATGATGGCGGCGGTGCCCGCCGCCAGCGCGAGCAGGAGAAGCGCCAGCCAGAGAGAAGCCTGGCGCGGCGCGATGATCGTCTCCGGCAGGCGTTTTTTCCCGGTGATCATCGGGCCGACGAGATTCTGGCCCTTGACGGCGGCGTAGGCCACGATCGCCAAAATGTGCAGCACAACCGCACCGAGAATCACCTCCCAGAGAATCGCGTGCAGATCGGTGATCGTGTTGGCAACGGAGGCCGGCGCGATCTCGGTGAACGGCCCTTCGTTGGCCACGTCGTTGTTGATGTAGAGGCCCGTCAGCACCTCGGCGAGCAGCAGGCCGAGCAAGGCAAAGACCATCCACGCGCCCGCCGGGTTGTGGCCGACCCGCGTGTCAGGCTCGCGGTGGGGAAACTCTGCCAGATGGCGGAGCGCGTTGCGGGGCGAGGCCGCGAATCGAGCAAAACGCGCTGTTTCCGCGCCGAAGAATCCCCAGAGCACCCGGAACAGGACAAGGGCGAGGAGCACCTCTCCACCCAGCACGTGCCAGCCCATCCAGTTGATTCGCCAGGTCACATAGAGCGCCGCCAGGAGCACCACGATTGCCCAATGGAAGAGCCTGGTCGGCAGGTCCCAGACGCGAACCTGGTGCTTTGGCGGCGGCATCTTCGGTTCCTCGCCGGCACGACAGCGGGCGCCGGGGCTCGGTTTTGCCCCTGGGATCGTCTCATCTTTCATGTCCGGCATCATTGCGAAGCCGATGACAAAGGGCTAGCCTGGACAAATGGCAGAAGGCCGCTCGCCTGGAAGCAGGCCCGCCGCGCGCAACCCCGTGTTTCTGGCGTTGGTTGGGCTCATCTGCATCGCCCTGGGTGTTGCCCTGGTGCGCTGGGAGTCCTTTCTGTTCGGGCCCTCCGAGCCTCCGCTTGTGGTGACCGGGCCGCCGGAGGCGCCATCCCCCGCTCCGCCTTCGGCCGCCCTGCCGCCGGCGCGCACCGCGCGGAGCGGGCCGGCCGCTCCGCGCGTCGCGATCAGCAGGAACACGGCCGCCCTGCCATTGGCGCGCAGCACGCAGAGTCCGCCCGGCGCGCGGCCGGCAGAGACAACCGCCAACCCGGCCGCCGCGCCATTGGCGCGCATGACCGGGAACGCGCCCGCCGCATCGGCGGCGCCCGGCACGCCAGGCACGCCAGCGGCGCCGCTGGCAGACACCTCTCCGAGCGCACACACCGCGCCGGCGGTTCCCGCCACGCTGCAACGGCCCACGCTGCAACGGCCCACGCTGCAACAGCATAGCGGGCCCAGCTTCGACGTCGTCCGCGTCGATCCGTCCGGGAATACGGTCATTGCCGGCCGGGCGCCCGCCGGGTCCACGGTGACGGTCACCGCGGGCGGCACAGTCGTCGGCACCACCCGTTCCGACCCGGATGGTCAATGGGTGCTCGCGCCCGACAAGCCGTTGCCCCCCGGTGGCCGCACCCTGGCGCTTTCCGCCAGCCTGCCGAACGGCACAACCGTCGCAGGATCGGAAAAGGTGGTCGTTGTGGTGTCGCACCAGAACGCGGCGCCCCCGGTGGCGCTGCTGGACTCTCCGGTTCGGCCACGCCTGATCGAGGCCCCGCCGCCGGCCAGTGGGGGAGTCGGCACATTCAGCCTCGACCTCATCCAGTACGGCACCCAAGGGTCCGTGAGCCTCGCCGGGCGGGCGCCACCGGGCACGGAACTCCGCATCTATCTCGACAATCACCTGCTCGGCGATGTGCGCGCCGATGCGAGCGGCCACTGGTCGCTCGCGCTCGATCGCCAGGTCGCGCCCGGCATGCACCAGGTCCGGCTCGATCGCATCTCCCCGGCGGGCAAGGTTCTGGCGCGTCTCGCCGTGCCCTTCGACCGCGCGGCGTTGCCGGTGGCGCCCGGTGCCAGCGAAATCACGGTCGTGCAGCCCGGCCAGTGCCTGTGGCTGATTGCCCAGCACGTCTACGGAAATGGTCTGCGCTTTACCCTGATCTTCCAGGCCAACCGGAGCCAGATCCGCAATCCGAACCTGATCTATCCCGGCCAGGTCTTCACGCTTCCCGCGCCCGCCAGCGCGGCCGGCGCGCACGGCTGATTCGCGCGCGACGCTTGCAGCGCGCCACCCCCGCTCCCATAAACGCCTCCGCATGGCGATCGTCGAACCCTGGCAACTTTCTCCGCCGCATCCGGCTGCCCGACCTTTTCTGATCGGCGCGGCGATCCTGTTCCTGCTTGGCCTTCTGCTCGCGCACTGGCTCGCCTGGCTGGCCTTTTTTGGCATCCTGATCGTTCTCTATTTCTTTCGGGACCCGGAACGTACAGCGCCGGATCGCGACGGTGTCCTGCTCGCCCCGGCAGACGGGCACGTGGTGTCGGTTGCCACCACGGTGCCGCCGGCGGAGCTTGGGCTTGGCGCAGCGCCACGCTGGCGCGTTGCCACGTTCCTTTCGATTTTCAATGTGCACGTCAACCGTATTCCCGCCGACGGCACCATCACCCGCATCGCCTACCGGCACGGCCGCTTCCGCAATGCGGCCGATCGCGATGCCGCAGCGACGAATGAGCACAACGCCGTCACGATCCGCCTTGCCGATGGGCGCGAGATCGCGGTGGTTCAGATTGCCGGCCTGATCGCGCGACGGATCGTCTGCTCCGTGCGCGAGGGAGATGCCGTCGTCGCCGGCGCCCGTTTCGGTATCATCCGCTTCGGCAGCCGCGCCGACCTCTACCTCCCCGAGGGCGTTCAGCCACTGGTCACCGAGGGGCAAACCATGGTCGGCGGCGAAACCGTGGTTGCCGAGCTCGGCCGATGAGCGCCCCTGCATGAGCCCCTCCGGTTGGCCTCGCCCCGAACCCGGCCGCGTCTCGTCGATACGGCGCATTTCCGGGCGGCTGCGCCCACGCACACGGCCACGCTTCAGGGGCCCCTCGTTCAATCGGGTGGTGCCGAACATCATGACGCTGCTGGGCCTCTGTGCCGGGCTCACAGCGCTTCGTTTCGCATTCGAAGGCCGCTTTGCGCTCGCCGCCGTGGCGATCGTGGTGGCGGGCGGCATCGACGGGCTGGACGGCCGCCTGGCCCGGCTCTTGAAGGGCACCTCGCGTTTCGGCGCTGAATTCGACAGCCTCACGGACTTTCTCTGTTTTGGTGTGGCACCCGCTTTCACGATCTATCTCTGGTCGCTCGCTGCCTGGCGCGGGTTCGGTTTCGTCCCCGCGCTGTTGTTCGCGGTCTCAATGGCGCTGCGTCTCGCACGCTTCAATGCGGCCCTCGATGCCACACCGGCACCGGCCTACGTGCATAACTTCTTCACCGGGGTTCCCGCGCCGGCTGGCGCGGGGCTGGCGCTCTTTCCCCTCTTTGTCGGGCTGGAAGCGCAATCGCTCGGCTGGGGATGGCTCCAGGAGGCCGCACAGTTTCCCATCTTCTGCGCCTTTGTGCTGATCGGCACGGCCGCCCTGCTCGTCTCCACTCTGCCGGTCTGGTCGTTCAAGAATTTCAAGGTGCCGGCGGAATACGTGCTGCCGTTGATGCTCGGCACCGGTGCCTATGCCGCCTTCCTGGTTGCCGATCCGTGGGGCGCTTTGGCGCTCCTGGCGCTCATTTATCTCGGCATGCTGCCCTACAGTCGCCGGAGCTTCCGCCGTCTCCGCGCGGAAGCAGAGGCCATGCGCGCCCCGGAGGAGCCGCCGCGCGCCGCCGCGCCGTGAGGCTCTCTGCCGCGCAGGCGCGAAGCGCCGGATGACCCTGATCTGGCTCGTTGCCGGGGAGCCGAGCGGTGACCTGATCGGGGCGCGGCTGATGGCTGCACTCTCGAAGCGTGTTCCCGCAATCCGCTTCGCCGGCGTCGGCGGCCCGCATATGCAGGCGGGCGGTCTCGCCAGTCTCTTTCCGTTCCAGAATCTGTCGCTGATGGGGCTGGTCGAGGTACTGCCGCGCCTCAGCCTGATCCGCCGGCGCCTCCGCGAGTCGGTTGCCGATATCGCGCGTCTCAGGCCCGCCGCCGTCGTCACCATCGACAGCCCCGGCTTCAATCTCCGGCTATTGCGCAGCATCCGCGCGCTCGGCATTCCGCGCGCGCATTACGTTGCCCCGCAGGTCTGGGCCTGGCGGGAGAGCCGGGTCCGGCACTTTCCCGGCCTCTGGGAGCGCCTGCTCTGCCTGTTGCCCTTCGAGCCCGCTTTTTTCGCCCGCCACGGGCTGGCGGCGAGCTTCGTCGGCCATCCGGTGCTGGAGTCCGGGGCCGACAAAGGCGACGGGTCGCACTTCCGCGCCCGCCACGGGATCGGCTCCGAGACGCCGGCCCTGATCGTCATGCCGGGCAGCCGGCCGGGCGAGGTGGCGCGGCATGCCGGCATCTTCGGCGCTGCACTCCGCCTCGTTCTGGCCCGCCACCCGCGATTGCGTCCCGTCGTGCCGGCGGCCCCGGCCGTTCGTTCCTCGCTCCCTTCGCTGCTTGCGGGCTGGCCTGCCGTGCCCGTCATTCTCGAGCGGGAGGACGAAAAGCCTGACGCCTACGCCGCGGCGTCGGCGGCACTCTGCAAATCCGGCACCTCCGCGCTCGAGCTCGCGCTCGGCGCCGTGCCGATGGTGATCGCCTACAGGCTCAACCCGATCACCGGCCTGATCGCCCGCCGCCTCGTCACCGTGCGGCATGCCTCGCTCGTCAATCTGCTGGCCGGGCGGGAGGTGGTGCCGGAACTGTTGCAAGGGCAGTGCACGCCCGAGCATCTGGCCACCGCCCTTGCAACCCTCCTCGACGATCGCCCGGCCGCCACCGCGCAACGCGCCGCCTTCGCGCCGGTTCTGGCAAGCCTCGCACCTCCCTCGGGCACACCATCGGAAGCCGCCGCCGCCGTGGTGCTCGAACTCCTTGGAACGAGACAGAAATGAGCAGGCGTGATTCGCTCGCCCCGGCCCTCACCCCAACCCCTCTCCCAGAGGGAGAAGGGAATGATGCGAATGGCGCGGGGATATGTGCCACTCACGTTTGATTTGGGGTACTAGCGGTTTATTCGAGCCCGCGATTCACGCCCTCCGACGGGGCCACCTCGGGCGATCGCGGGCTGGCTCCCTCACCGTCAGGGCGAGCCGCATACAGCATGACTGGCCGCCGATTCGCGTCATGGCGTCATCTCGTGTCGTGCCGGCAACGGAGCGCCATTGTCCGGGGCTCTCTGGAGATCATCCGCCTGAAGATCCGAATCGCAGCCATTCCACACACCGGCTGCGAGGTTCGATCGCACGGTCAGCAGCAGGTCGAGCAGCATCTCCCGTTCCGTCTCCGGGACCCCGCCCAGCGCCTGGGCGCGCACTTCCGCCCCGACCGCATGCACCTGCTGCAGGATCGGACAGGCTGCCTCGGTCAGCCACAGCGTACGGATGCGACGATCACACGGGTGCGAGCGGCGCTCGATCAGGCCCGCCCGCTGCAGGCTGTCGATCAACCGGACCACGGAGATCGCTTCCATGTCCATTTGCTCGGCAAGCTGCGCCTGGCTCAGGCCCGGCTCGCGATCGACACGCACGAGCACCGAGGCTTCTGACTGATTCAGGGGCAACCCCACTTCGCGAGCCCGTTGCACGAAGCGCCGCCGCATCAATCGCGATGTATCCCGCAGCAGGAAGCCAAGTGACCGATGGGCTGGTTGAGGGGCCGAGTGCATCAGTCGGCCGCGTCCCGCATGTGCTCTGCAACAGGCGCGAGTGCAGGCCGGCGGCGCGGCGCCATCCGCTGCGACAGCCGTTCGAGATAGAGGTAGATCACCGGCGTGGTGTATAGCGTGAGCCATTGCGACACGAGCAACCCGCCGACGATGGCGATGCCCAGTGGCTGGCGCAGATCCGAGCCGGCGCCTTGCCCGATCGCCAACGGCAGGCCGCCGAACAGCGCACACATCGTGGTCATCATGATCGGCCGGAAACGGAGCAGGCAGGCTTCGTGGATCGCCTCCAGCGGGCTCTTGCCATGCTCCCGTTCGGCGACCAGCGCGAAGTCAATCATCATAATTGCGTTCTTCTTCACGATGCCGATCAAGAGGATGATGCCGATCAGTGCCACGAGGCTCAGGTCGTAGCCGAAGATCATCAGCATCAAGAGCGCGCCGACGCCGGCCGAGGGGAGTGCCGAGAGGATGGTGATCGGGTGGATGAAACTCTCATAGAGCATGCCGAGAACGATGTACACAGCAAGGATTGCCGCGGCGACCAGGAGCGGCGTAGAGGACAATGACGCCTGGAATGCCTGCGCCGTTCCCTGGAACGCACCTTGCAGAGTAGCCGGCACATGCACGGCCGCCTGCATCGCGTTGATGGCGTCCACTGCCTGCCCCAGTGCCACGCCGGGGGCAAGGTTGAACGACAGCGTCACCGCCGGGAAGACGCCCTGGTGGTTCACCGCCTCCGGCACCACCGTGTAGCTGTAATGCGCCACCGCCGACAGCGGCACCTGGGTGCCGGTCGAGGATGCCACAAAAATGTGCGACAGCGCCGACGGGTTGTCCTGGAACTGCGGCTCCGCCTGCAAGATCACGTATTCCTGCGCGGTGTCGGTGTACAGCGTCGCCACCTGCTCCTGGCCGAATGCATCGTCCAGTGTCTGGTCGATCGCGTCCATCGAGAGTCCCAGCCGATACGCCGCGTCGCGATCCACTGAGATCTGCACATTGCGCGAGGCGATCTGCTGGTCCGACGCGACATCCGTCAATTGAGGCATCTTCTGCATCTGTTCGAGCAGAATGGGCGCCCAGTGATTGAGTTCGGCGGTATCGTTGTCGGTGAGCGTGTACTGGTATTGCGCCTGCTCCAGCCTTCCTCCGACCGTCACGTCCTGCCCTGCCTGCATGAAGAACTTGATGCCTTGCAGTCCGGCGATCTCGGGCTTCAGTCGGTCGATCACTTTCTGCACGCCGACCCGCTGGTCGAACGGTTTAAGCTGAATGAACATCCGGGCGGTACTTTCGCTCGGATTGGAGCCGGCTGCACCGGCGAATCCGACTACGCCCGAAACGGCCGGGTCCTTAAGGATGATCGCCGCGACCTTGTTCTCCATCTCGCCGACCGAGGCGAAGGAGGCGTCCTGGCGCATCTGCAGCGCACCGAAGATGAAGCCGGTATCCTGCTGCGGAATAAACCCCTTGGGGATGGCAACGTAGAGATATCCGCTCAGCACGATCAGCCCCAGGGTGCCCACCAGCATCAGCCGCTGGTGGCGAAACACCCAGATCAGGCCGCGATCGTAGCCCCGCAGGGACGCATCAAAGAACCGTTCCGCCAAGCGGCTGACCCGGCCCTTCTTCTCCTCGTCCTCGTGCGCCAGGAAGCGCGAGCACAACATCGGGGTCAGTGTCAACGAAACGAACGCCGAGGCCACCACCGCCACGCTGACGGTGACCGCAAACTCCCGGAACAGCCGGCCAATGATACCACCCATGAACAGCAGCGGAATGAACACGGCGATCAGAGAGAAGGTGATCGACACGATGGTGAAGCCGATCTGGCCGGCACCCTTGAGCGCCGCCGCAAACGGCGATTCGCCTTGTTCGATGTAGCGGACGATGTTCTCGATCATCACGATGGCGTCGTCCACCACGAAGCCCACCGCAATGGTCAGCGCCATCAAAGAAATATTGTCGAGGTTAAATCCGACCATGTACATCACGCCGGCAGTAGCCACCAACGCCAGCGGCACCGTCACGCTGGGAATGATCGTCGCCCACACCTTGCGCAGGAACAGGAAAATCGTCAGGACCACCAGACCGATCGTGATCATCAGCGTCATCTCGACATCGGCGACGGAATCACGAATGTTGATCGAACGGTCTGAAACCAGGTCCACGTGCACCGAACGCGGGAGCGACGCCTCCAATCCAGGCATCATCGCCTTGATCTGATCCACCACCTTGATGGTGTTCGCCCCTGGTTCACGCTCAATGAGCAGGAGCTCGATCCGCTTCTGGCCGTACCAGGCCCCCGTGCGCGCCTCCTGCGAGGAGATGATGACGTTGCCGACATCCTTCACTCTTACCGGTGCTCCGTCGCGGTAGGCTACTATCACGTCGCTGAACGCCTTGGCACTGAACAACTGGTCGTTGATGCCCAGCGTGAATTCCTGCTTGCTGCCCTCGAGGTTGCCCTTCGGAAGATCCGTGGTGGCATTTATCAGAGCAGTACGCACATCCTCGAGGCTAATGCCGCGGGATGCGATCGCATCCGGGTTGACCTCAACGTGCACCGCCGGGATTTGCTGGCCGGCGATGTTCACCTGCGAGACGCCATCCACCCGCGAGATCGATTCCGCCAGCACATTGTAGGAGTACTGGTCGAGGTCCTGGACCGGCATGGCGTCCGAGCTGACGGCATAGATGAGGATCGCCCGATCGGCGGGATTGGTCTTCTTGAAGGTCGGTGGCGAGGGCATATCCTTCGGCAGCAGGCCGCTCGCCGCGTTGATTGCAGTCTGCACGTCCTCCGCTGCGCCATCGATGTTGCGAGCGAGATCGAACTGCAGCGTGATCATGGTCGTTCCCAGACCGCTGGTCGATGTCATCTGGGCGAGGCCCGGGATCGCCGCGAACTGTTGCTCAAGCGGCGTGGCCACGGAGGCGGCCATCGTCTCCGGGCTGGCGCCTGGCAGCGTCGCCGTGACCTCGATGGTCGGGAAGTCCACGTTTGGCAGTGCGGCGACCGGCAGCAGCGTGAAGGTCGCCAGCCCGAACACCAGAATGCCCATCATCAGCAACGCGGTGGCGATCGGCCGGCGGATGAAAATCTCGGATATGCTCATCGTGCAATCAACCAGCCCGCTGTTTGGCGGGAGCCGTACTGCCGCTGGTCTCGATCCGGACCCGGACGTTGTTGGCCAAGCTATACTGCCCGGCGACCACCACCTTCTCTCCGGCCGTCAAACCCTTGGAGATCACGGCGATCCCATCCTGCTGGCTGGCAACCTCGACGCTGCGACGCTGCACCGTATCGTCCGGCAGGATGACATAAACGTATTCGCCGTTCTGCCCGGCCATCACGGTCGACTCCGGAACGGTGACGGCATTGTGGTGCACCGACAGGATCAGGCGGGCACTGACGAATTCGCCAGGCCAGAGCCGTTCGTCGGCGTTGGCGAAGGTACCCTCCAGCGCGATCGTGCCGGTCGTCGTGTTGACGTGGTTGTCGATGAACGTGAGCACACCCTTGGCGAGCAATGTTCTATCGTTCGAGTCGTATGCATCGACCTCCAGCTGGTGCGTTGCCTGGTTCTTCTGGATCACTGCCAGGCTGGTCGCCGGCAGCGTGAAGCTGACAAAGATCGGCTTGATCTGGGTGATGGACACCAGTGGCGTGGCGGCGCTGGCTTGCACGTAGTTGCCGGGATCGACCAATAGCGCGCCCGTACGGCCGCCAATCGGCGACCGGATCATCGTGAAGCCCAGGTTGAGCTGCGCGGTCTCGATCTCGGCGTTGTCCGCCTGCTCTGCGGCCTGCAACTGCCCGACGGTCGCCGCCTGGTCCTCAAAGCTCTGGCGGGTCTGGAAGCCGCTGCCCACCAATTTGCCGTAGCGGGTCAGGTCGCGCTGCGCGCCTTGTAACAGCGCCTCGTCCTTGGCGGAGTCCGCCTTGGCCTGATCAAGTGCTGCCTGATACGGCCGCGGGTCGATCAGGAACAGCGGCGCACCCGCCTCTACCTCCTGCCCTTGGGTGAAGAAGGCCTGCATGATCTGGCCGTCGACCCGGGTCTTCACGTTGACCGTATTGATGGCCAGCACGGTGCCCAGGCCCACTTGATAAACCGGCACGTTTTGCGCCTCGGCTACGCCGGCGGTCACCGGAACGGGCGGGTCTGGTGGCGGAGCGAGCGAGCGGTCGCTTCGATGGGTTCGAAACAGCCAGCCGCCCAAACCGATTCCGGCGACGACAACCACAATCGTGACAATCCGGCCCGGCCGCATGCCAATCTTTCCCAAATCCACCGCCGGTCAGACAGCACGGTTGCTGCGTCGGCGGCGAAGACAAGATAGGCTTTGCATCTAATAAGTATTGTTATATTTTATTTCAGCGGCCCGGTTGTGATGATGATGAACGGATGGTGATCCTGCCTTCACTGCCCATTCACCGGAGTCGAAGGACTCCGATCGTATGGGGTGCCGCGGCTGTCCGGTTCGGCGAGGGAACGCAGCCCAGGCCAGCAGAGAATCCCCGGTCCTGTTCTCCCTCCGGAAAGGTATTACTGCCCGGGTGCGCTCGACATGCGGCTCTCTGCAAGCCAACCTGTCCGCACTCCTCTCCCGGCTTACCTTCTCTGGCCCCGATCGGTAACGCCCGTCAGGGGATATTGAGATAGATGCCGAGACCCGGCGCTGGCGGGGGCGGCGCATAAACCACCGGCGGTGGCGGGGCATAATAGCCCCCAGGTGCGTAGAATCCCCAAGCCGGCGGCGGCGGTTGCCATGGGTGGGGCTGGTTCCAATGCGGTGGCGGCGGCGGGGGACGGTAATAGCCGGGATGGCCCCACGGCTGCGGCCGGGGGGGAGGAGGCGGGCCGTGCGGTTGGGCCTCAGCCGCCACGGCAAGGCACAGCCCGAGTGCAGCGCCGAGTGCGATTGCAGGACGCATTACTGGGCACCTCGGTTCCGGTGCGCGGGCCGGCTGGCAAAGAGGGCGTCCGCTGTCTTCTGCTGCTCGGGCGAGAGCACTGCGTAAAGCTTCGCGAAGGCCGGCACGAGCCGGTCAAGATCGGCCACATGCATTTTCGCAAAGTCGCGGTAAGATTCCAGGATCTGGACCGCATTCATGGTTCCGGTGCTCTGCGAACGCTGCTGGTAGAGCGTTTGCATCGTGGCGGCATTCTGACGCATCACGTCCGCAAAGGCGGTCCATTGCGGCATCTCTGCCGGCGTGATCGCCAGCTCGGTCTGGAGAGACTTGATGTGCGCCTCGACTTCGGTCGAGCTAGTCGTGGCATTCGTCGCCGCCTGGGCCAGCACGCGTGACGATTCGAACGGCAACACAAGGCAGGCCGCAAGCAATGCACTCATGATGATCCGTGGGACCATGACGAAACTCCCGTGTCCGCCTGAGGACCGAGAACACGCTACTCCGTTTGAGGCGAATTGGGGGCGCGGCCACGCTGATTTCATGTTTTTGGAACACATGAGGCACCGCCGGACGCTTGCCGCCAGGAGACCGGGGCAGGGGGTTAGCGAAGTCCCATGGCAGGGTGGCGATGGTTCCTGCGGTTTTGCCGCCGTTACGGCTAGAGCAGATCGCGATCAGACGGAATCGGCTGATCGCGCGAAGATGCTCGCCAAAACAAAGAGCTAGAGCAGTTACCGTGAGCCATGGCGAACGGAAATTGCTCTAGCAGCGTGTCGGATTGGCGCTGGCGCGGCGTTGTGAACGTCAACGAAGAAGGGGGGAGGTTAGGCGACCTGCAGGCGGTGAAGCCGCCTGCAGTTGTAAGCGAGGGTCACCAGCGTCCATTCACCGGCGA
>JASHOA010000078.1 GCA_030041375.1 Acetobacteraceae bacterium | reverse complement strand
GTATTCACCGTCCTCAAGCAAAGCGAGGACGAGACCAGAGTCCTCGTGGCCTACGCCGAGCGCGCGCATGCGATCCGCTGCGCACAGGCCCTCGCGAGCCACCACGCCGCACTCCTCCGGCAGTTCGACGAGGAAATGCTCGATTCCGCCGTCGCGCCCGACCTCTACTCCGTCGTGAGCAAGGAAGACGCGATCGGCGTTCATGTCTCGACCATCCACACAATCGCCAACGAGCAAGGTAGCAGCACGTGATGGCTGGTTCAGGAAATCGAACTCATCGAGACTGAAACCTCGCCGGGTAGTGAAGCCGCCGGTAGGGAGCCACTCATGCCGTAAGAAAACGAACGATGACAAAGACAAAATGCCCGGGGCCACGATACTACCACGGCGACGCCGGCGGCTCTGTCTTCGTGACAGCGCCCCGGGATCGGAAACCCGTCGATCCTCGCCTCGATTTGTGGAATCATTCTTCGACCGGCTACTCGTGAGGTTACGGCGACAGCAGTCCAGCTCAGCTCGCCCTGGCCCTTGTCGCCAACGTACTCGGCGACGACGAACGGGCGCTGCAGCTTTACCAGGAGTTCAAGTTCCGGTTTGTCAGCCGCCTGCCGTACGGCAAATCCTGGCGGCCGTTCTCGTCTGATGAATTGCGGCTCGATCTCGCCGGGATCGAGGCGGAAGGCGGACCAGGCAACTTGACGTTATTTGGCAACATCCGGTCATCGTAACGGTTGGGCACAACCCGAGTGCGTAGTGCCCTTTGCAGGGCCATTCGAACGACACCATCGGACGGCACAGCGAGTCGCAATCGGGCGCATTCTGGTGCGCGGGACCGGGGCCTGTTCGCGTCGCTCACCGGGCCCCTCCGGGTCTTTGCGCACTCGCGTAACGGTCCCTGGTGCAGGCGACGCGCAAAGGCGGTTGGGCGGCGATTGCCTTGCCGCCTCGCCTGATTCTCTAAGCCGACCTCCATCTCGGCCGCCGCAGCCTGACGGCTGAACGCATGGCCGAGGCGACAGTGGCCTCGCAGAACTGGCACTTTCTCCTGTGCCTCGCGCAGCGCATTTACGTCTGCGCCAACAGCAGCGAGCAGAGCATAGGCGGCGAGGCCCGCCGTGGCATCAAGGCAAGTGCACCCAACTCGGGTCTCTTGCCGTTCCGCCCCGCGCGGTCTCCTGCGGCTTCGCCGGCGCGCACGGTGAAGAGCAGGCCAGTGCACCCGTACCGCCGAGAGAACGGCATCGCCACTGACGCGCCATCCGCGACAGCACCGCCGGCGCGGCGATGGCAGCAATCGTCTCGTTCAGCCCCAAGGGGAGCGCGACGAGATGCCGGCCTGCTCTTCGGCCTTCACCGATCGCGGCGCCGTTGCCCGCGTCGAGCGACAGCAGCGGCGGTTTGGGCCTGGCCGGCAAGACGGGAGGCCACGCTGACGGCGGCGACGGCTGGCGGCTTAGCAGGGCAGCCTCCTCGCGGAGTCCTTCTGATCGCGTTCTTCGCAGCCACCGTCCGGATCTTCTCTCACCTCTGCGCAGCCACCGACCCCAGGGCCTGCATTCCCCCTCGTCTGGTGCGGGTTCTCAGCCGGGCGGCGGCCGGCGAGGAAAGGGCGGGTCCTCGCCATGCTCGCCGTGGTCGGTCGCAAACGCGTCCTCCGCGTGGCTGTGCGTGGCTCTGGTCCCGCGGCGCCTGGCTGGTCCTCCCGGCCTGGCTACGCCGATGCCGGGTCCGGTCCGCGCCGCGCCTTTCACGCCGGCCGCCTGATGCCCGGCCGCAATGAACCGCACCCAAGGAGGAAAGACGCAGGCATGGGGCCTGCGAGCCTCCCGGGAGTTGAAAGACCCGAACATGGCCGCGAAGACCACTCAGAAATCCGCGCAGAAACCCGTCCGCGCCCCGCAGACCCGCCAGGCGATCACCCTTGAGCTCGTCACCCGGCTCGCCCCTACCGCGGTTCAGGCCGAGACGATTGGCACCTGCTTCGCCCTCGACCCCGTGGACTACGACGGCATCCGCGAGGCGACCGAAGAGCAGATCGGGCGCTCCGCCAAGGCACTGCAGCCGACCCTGAACGAGACGGCGCTTCGCATCCACCTTCAGCGCGTCGTCGGTGCCTTCGTCAGCTCGGCGCATGGTGCCGCTACGTTCTACGGCAGCAAGGTCACCCAGGCCCGCGATCTTACCTCCAGGCTCGCCAACGATGATCGCGACGAAGACCGCGAGGGCGTCCTCGGCTTCGATTCCCGGGCCGCACGTGCCCGAAGCTTCGCCGCCGCGGCGGGCCTCACCGCCTACGCACTGCTTGCCGCTGCGACCGGCGCCGTCCATGCCTACGCCGAGATCACCGGCGAAACGTGGAAGCCTTACGAAGGGCCCACTGCCCCATCCGGCAGCGTCAACCGCCAGGCCGCGGCTACCGAGATGGAGGCGTTCGGCTGAGAGGACCAGGCGGGAGCCGCAAGGCTCCCGCCTGCTTGCCTTCAACATGAGCAGCAGAAAGGCAATGCGGACCACGGGAAAGAGGGATGAAGGGGAGCATGAGGATGCCAGAAGTGATCATGCCGACAGAGCCCCGCCAGTCACTCTCACCCTGCCCGTCACTTCGGGGCACCCCTGAAATCCCCGTACTTCCCACCCTCGGTTCGCGACCAAGGCCAGCTTCGAACCGCAGAGGCGTTGTTTCCACCACCTCACCCGACTTATGCTCGCCAGAGCGGGAATTCGGGGCAAACCCCAAGGCTTCGTTCAATCGAATCACCTCTAACCCGAACATTCTCAGCGGGCAGCCCACGATTTGTGTCATGCGCCTTTCCGTGCGGCGTGTCATCGAGGCGCTCGCGGTCTATCCGAACTGGGATGATCTTCGCCGAGAGTATCCGGAACTTGAACCGGAGGATATCCGCCAAGGGGTTGTCGTCCCCGGCGCACTAGCGTCACTTTCTGCACGCGGGAGACGAGAACCCCCAGCAGGTCGTCCCCGTTGCGAGCCTCGTTGACAGTGGCCGACCGCAAACCTAGGCTTGCACAGACCGTATGCCAGAGCGACCGAAAACATAAACAAAAGGTCGCTGGCGCACACCCCTATTGTCATGCAGGGAGGCCAAATGTCTGGCAACAGCCGCCGCGACTTTCTGCAAATGCTCGCCGCTTCGGGTATGCTTTTGCTTCCCCGAGCAAGCCTTGCAGGGACCCAGCCCAAGCAGGGCGCTACGCTCATCATGGTGGTCCAGCCGGAGCCGCCGACGCTCGCCTCCTACGTCAGCACTGCGGGCCCCATCGGTCAGGTTTCCTCCAAGGTCTACGATGGGCTGTGCGAATACGACTTCAATCTGAAGCCGGTTCCCAGCCTTGCCACGTCCTGGCAGGAAAGTGCGGACGGCAAGACGATTACGTTCAAGCTGCGCGAGTCCGTTATGTTCCACGATGGGAAGCCTTTCACCAGTGCCGACGTCCAGTTTGCGATCATGGAGGTGCTGAGGAAATATCACCCGCGCGGTACGAACACCTTCCGGGAGCTTGACGCCATCGAGGCGCCGGACGCGCACACCGCGATATTTCACCTCAACACGCCCGCACCGTACATGATGATGGCGCTGTCTGGGTACGAGTCACCAATCGTGCCCAAGCATCTCTTTGCCGGGACCGATATCCTGAATAGCCGTTACGCGAATAGCCCCGTCGGAACCGGGCCTTTCAGGTTCATTGCCTGGCAGCGCGGCCAGTACATGCGCTTCGACCGCAATCCGGAATATTGGCGGGCCGGCGAGCCGCATCTAGAGCGCATCGTGGCCCGCTTCATCGGCGATGCCCAGACGCGCAGCGCGGCCATGCAGACCGGCGAGATCAACTACGGCGGATTTGCGGCGGTACCCTATTTCGACGTCCGGCGGCTGACCAAGAGAAACGGGATTGCGGCGACGACCAAGGGCTATGAAATGCAGTCGCCGATCATCATGCTCGACTTCAATACCCGCGTGAAGCCGTTCGACGACGTCCGGGTACGGCGAGCGCTCTCCTATGCCATAGACCGCAAATTCGTGATCGATGACATCTGGTTCGGTTTTGGCAAGCCGGCGACCGGTCCGATCAGCTCGAACTTCGCGGTGAGCGGAATCTATACGCCGGATGTGAAGAATTACAATGTACCGAATGGCGCCGAGGTGGCGAACAAGATGCTTGATGACGCGGGCTATCCAAGAAAGGTCGGCGGCGTGCGGTTCGAGATCGTCCACGACATCACGCCGTACGGCGATGAATGGAAACGCTTTGGCGAGTACGTCAAGCAGGCGCTTGCACAAGTCGGAATCAAGGCGACCTTGCGTTATGAGGATGTCCCGACGTGGCTGCACCGCGTCTACACGAATTATGACTTTCAGTTGACTTCGAACTGGATCCAGACCCTCGCCGATCCGGTGATCGGGGTGGACCGCCTCTATTCCTCCTGGTCGATCAGAAAGGGCACCGTATTCGTGAACGATTCCGGTTGGAGCAGTCCGGAAACCGACCGACTGATGAGGGAGGCCGGGGTAGAAATCGACCTCGCCAAGCGGGCTCAGCTCTATCATAAATTTCAGCAGCTGGTGGTAGAGGCGGCGCCGTTGATCTGGGTGTCGGAACTGGAGTTCGTTACCGTATTCGACACCAAGTTCAGGGACCTGACGGTAAGTCCGCTGGGAACCTACGCGCCGTTCAACTGGGCGTGGCTTGAGGCGTAGGCGCGATCCCGACTACCGGGCGTATCGTCCGGGCTCATGAGCGTTGCCACTGAGCGCGCGTGGTATATTGGCTATCGGCTCGCCCAGGCGGTGCCGACGATCGTCCTGATCGCCACCGCGAATTTCTTCCTGGTGCACCTGGCACCGGGTACCCCTGCGGAAGTGCTGGCCGGGGAATCGGGCTCGGCGACGCCGCAATATATGGCCTTCCTGCGCCACGAGTTCGGTCTGAACAGGCCGTTCTATATCCAGTACCTGGACTACGTCAGGAACGTGCTGACGCTGAATCTCGGGTACTCTTTCCGGGACTCCATGCCGGTGAGGGAGCTGATCCTTGAGCGGCTGGAGCCGACGCTGCTGCTGATGGGAACGACCATCGTGCTCTCGATCGGCATCGGCATTCTGCTTGGCGTGATTGCCGGGAGCCGCCCGAACTCCTTGCGCGACGGCGTGCTCTCGGTGTTTTCCCTGGTTTGCTACGCGACTCCCAACTTCTGGGTCGGCCTGATGTTCATCGTGCTGTTCGCCATCCATCTGGGATGGCTGCCGACCAGTGGGATGATGAATATCGCGGCGTTTTACACGGGTTGGCGGGCGGTGGGGGACGTGGCCCGTCACCTGATCCTGCCTGCGATTACGCTCTCGCTTTTCTACATGGCGCTCTATGTCCGATTGATGCGCTCTTCGATGCTGGAACAGTTCGGCATGGATTACGTGGTAACCGCGCGGTCGAAGGGATTGACGGAGCGGGCGATCACCTACCGGCATGTCCTGCGCAATGCCAGCCTGCCGGTGGTCACCATGGCGGGAGTGCAGATCGGCAACCTGTTGGGCGGCTCGGTGGTGGTGGAAACGGTGTTCGGATGGCCAGGGATCGGATTGCTGGCATTCAACGCCGTGTTCGCGCGCAATTTCAACCTGCTGCTCGGCATCTTCTTTATCGCCGCCTGCCTCGTGATTTTCGTCAACATCGTGGTCGATGTCATCTATTCCTTTTTGGACCCACGGATCCAGCTCCGATGACGCGGGTAGACGTCCGGGAGTTCTGTCGACATTTTGCCCGCAACCGTGCGGCGTTGCTCGGGCTGGCCCTTCTTTTGGTCATCGTGGTCGTCGCGATTGCCGGACCGTACCTGTATCCGAGATCACCGTTTGCACTGGTCGGGCCGCCATTCCGGCCGCCGTTCGGCCGGTATCCGCTTGGGACTGACATGCTGGGTCGTGACGAGCTGGCCGGGATCATCCATGGTGCTCGTACGTCGCTGATGATCGGGCTGGCGGCTACCGCCTTCGCCACGGTTCTTGGGGTGCTCGTCGGCAGCGTCGCGGGCTTTTACGGCGGAGCGGTCGGCGACGGCCTGATGCGAGTGACGGAGATTTTCCAGACTATTCCGTCATTCATTTTCGCCATCCTGATTGTGGCCATCCTCAGCCCGTCGATCGGCAGCGTCATCGGGGCGATCGCGATCGTTTCCTGGCCGCCGATGGCGCGATTGGTGCGCGGCGAAGTCCAGGGAGTGCGGAGCCGTGAATTCGTGCAGGCCTGCATGTCGGTGGGAATGAGTGATCGGCGGGTGGTGGTCGTTCACATCCTGCCGAACTGCCTGCCGTCGATCATCGTCACCGGCTCACTGATGGTGGCTACCGCGATCCTGACGGAAGCGGCATTGTCGTTCCTCGGTCTGAGCGATCCCAACGTCATGAGCTGGGGCTTCATGATAGGCGCGGCGCGCGATTTCCTGCAACGGGCCTGGTGGCTGTGTGCCATGCCCGGGGTTGCCATTCTCCTCACGGTGCTGGCGGTCAACCTGGTGGGTGACGGGCTCAACGACGCGCTCAATCCGCGGTTGCGTCGCGTGTAGGTCGGGAGCCGGTGGACGATCCGATCCTCGAGATTCGCAACCTGACGGTCGAACTGCCGGGGTGGGCCGACCGTGCGGAGGCAGTCTCCGATGTCAGCCTCGAGCTTCGGCGCGACGAGATCCTGTGCGTGGTCGGGGAGTCAGGCTCGGGCAAGTCGGTGATGGCGCGCGCGGTCATGGGTCTGCTGCCCGCTCCGCATTTGCGTGTACGTGCGGGCAGCATTGTGTTCGCGGGCGAAGAATTGCTGAAGGCTTCACCGGAACGGATGCGCGAAATCCGGGGCAGCCGCATGTCGATGATCTTTCAGGAGCCGATGACCGCGCTCAACCCGGTCAAGACCGTCGGGGCGCAGATTGATGAAGTCATCGCGCTGCATACGGGCTTGTCACGTCAGACGCGCGTGGGGCGGATTGTTGCCATGCTGGAGGCGGTGAACCTTGCCGATCCGCCGCGGGTGCTGCGCGCCTATCCGCACCAGCTTTCGGGCGGCGAGCGCCAGCGCGCGATGATTGCGATGGCGCTGGTTCTCCAACCTCAAGTGGTACTTGCCGACGAGCCGACCACAGCGCTTGATGTCACCACGCAATCGCAGGTGCTCACATTGATCCGTGAGCTTCAGGCGAGCCGCCGCATGGGGGTTTTGTTCATCACTCATGATTTTGGCGTCGTGGCGGAGATTGCGGACCGGATAGCCGTGATGCAGCAGGGCAGGCTGGTCGAGTTCGGAGAGGCTAGGCAAGTGCTGAATGCACCGGGACACTGGTACACCAGGTCACTGATCGCGGCGGTCCCCGGCCTGGTGCCCTGCGCGAGTACTGTGAGCGGCGAGCTGCCCACGGTACTGGAGGTGAGCGGGCTCACCAAGACCTATCGCTCGGGGAAGGGATCGGGTTGGTTTAGCAGCAGGTCGGTTCACGGCGCGAGGTCCGTCACTCTCTCCATCCGCCGCGGTGAAACGCTCGGACTGGTGGGAGAATCGGGATCGGGAAAGTCGACGCTGGCGCGGTGCATCGTGCGCCTGATCGAGGCGGACCATGGGTCCGTCGTGCTGCGGGGGACGGATCTGATGAAGCTCGGCCGCAGGCAGCTCCGCCGGCATCGGAGGCACATTCAGATGGTATTTCAGGATCCCTATGGCTCGCTCAGTCCGCGCCGCAGCGTGGGGAAGCTGATTGCCGAAGGCCCGATGATTCATGGCGTGCCGGAAGCCGAGGCGTTCGCCCGCGCCTTTTCTCTGCTCGATCTAGTGGGGCTCGATCGTCGTTCCGCGGAGCGCTACCCGCACGAGTTCTCGGGTGGACAGCGCCAGCGCATCGGGATTGCCCGGGCGCTGGCGCTGGAGCCCGACGTTCTCGTCGCCGATGAGCCGGTGTCCGCGCTTGACGTGTCGGTGCAGGCGCAGGTACTGCAACTGCTCGCCGAGATACGCGACCGCTTCCACCTGAGCATGCTGTTCATCACGCATGATCTGCGCGTCGCGGCGCAGGTGTGCGACAGCATTGCGGTCATGCGATACGGCGAGATCGTCGAGTATGGCGCGGTGGGGCGCGTCTACGCCGAGCCGCAGCACCCGTACACCCGAGCCTTGCTGGCGGCCGTTCCCGGGCGGAAGTGGCGCGCAGGCGCTTCCGCCTGACGTTTCCCCTCATTCGATCCGGGCCTGATTGGATCGGAACGCCCAAGCGAGCGATTTCGTACGGTAAGAAGCGAGAATATCGCGTGCATTCCGCGCATTTTTGGGGGTAGCGGGCCGAGTCCGTTCTGAAGTCGGCACGAAGCGGCCGTTTATTGCGTGCAATCTTGGTGTGCAATGGTGATTGGCTGGCATATTCTCCCTGCTACGGGCATATTGCACGCAGTAATTCAGGGGTCTAATCGGGGGATGACATTGCGTACAATACAAACAAGGCGGGCGGCACCGCTTGGGGCCAGAGAAAGCTGCTCGGCGCGATGGCCGAGCGCTCCGTCCATGCGTAATAGCCGCTTGAGGAGACACCCAGCAGCCGACACATACCGGCGATTGGATAGTCTGCCTGGTGATCGCTCACGAAGCGGAACCCTTGGGTAGGATCGCGTTCGTCTCCCGAGCGAACCAAGCCGCCGCCTTTGACAGAATCTGCCGTTCAAGCCGCAGATTGCGGTTCTCCCGTCGCAGGCGGTTGAGCTCCGGGCGCTCCGCTGTAGTCAGGCCACCATCGCCGCGGCCGGCGTCGCGCCAGGACTGCGTAACCCAGTTCCGGATCGACTGCGCTGCCGGCTCAAACTCCCGGGCCAGCTCCTCCGGCGTCCGATCGGATTGCACCAGCCCCAACCATCTGTCGCCTAAACTCGGGCGTATACGCTGTTCTCCTTGTCGACATCGCAGACTCCTCGGACACAAATTCTCTGATGTCCACGAAACCGGGGCAACTTCAAACCAGCTTGTGCGATTGGGGTTCCGAGCATGAAAGCCGGTACGTTATCTACATCCAACTATTTACAGTCCGTCCGCGTTTCCTGACGATCAGTGCGACGCGCTGCTGCTTCGGGTACGCAGATCATATTGTGATCCGCTCCACTTCATCCAATGTAATGTCGTCGCCGGTGCGGTCGTAGAGCTTCGTGGTGCGCGGGCTCTCGTGCGCGGCCATCGCCTGGGCGTTCTCGAGCGTGCCGCCGTTTTCGAGGTAGCCCGTGATGCCGGTGGCCCGGAAGGTGTGGCAGCCGATCCTGACTTTCATGCCGAGCGCTTCGGCACGTCGGCGGATCATGCGATACGCATCGATCCTCGCCATGCCGCGGAACGAGAGGGAGTTCGTGCGCCCGTGCGCCGAGCGGAACAGCATCGACTTGGCGTCTTCGCCGAGGTCAGCTGCTTTGATGTATTCGTCGACGTAGGCTTCGAGCTTATGGTGCGCCGGCATTTCGTGCCGCTTGCCGCCCTTCTCGCGCGGGCGGACCCACCAGCGCTTGCCGTTCGCGAAATAATCCTCCACCCGCATGGCGACGACTGCGCCGATACGGGCGAAGGCGTAGGTCATGACCGCGACCAGCGCCCGGTCGTGCAGCCCGACCAGAGTGCTTGTGTCGATGCTGTCCAGGAGTTCACGCCACTGATCGGCGGTCAACATCGGGGTTTTGCCGCGCTTGACGATGTGTTTTGGGCCGTGCACCGGTGCGGCCGGGTTGGCGGCGATGATGCCGCCCGAGGCCAGCCAGTCGAACAGCATGCGGATCGCTGCGAGGTGCTGCTTGACCAAGGGTTTCTCGTAATCGTAGCCGAGCGCCTCGATGTAAGCGGCGACGTGCAACGGCTCGATGTCGGCGAGCTGGCCGAGCTTGTGCTGCTCGCACCAAGCGAGGAACCGGGCCACCGCGTGGTAGTACGCCAGCTTCGTATTCCTGTTTCTGATGGTGGCGGCGAAGAATTCCAGGAACCGACGCGCCGCAGGCTCTCCGGCGTCGTCGACGATCGCGGGCACGACGAGGCCGCGCGCCGCGGCATGGGCCGGCACGCCCGGGGTGGCGGCCACTCGTATGTCTCGTGTGCTCAGGGCTCGATTGTCGTCAGACATGCTTCCCATTCCTGGCGCCCGTGCAGCACACGGACAATCAGGACGCCGTCGTCATCAAGCATATAAACGATGAGATGCGACTGGTAGGGATGTAAGCGGACGGGCGGATTGAACTCGGGCCGTTCGCGGGCCATGCGAGGGTGAGCGGCGATCAGATCGAACGTCGCGGCCAGGCCTTGGTGATACAGCTCGGCCTGGTGCCGGCCGAACTCCCGGCATCCCCAGAGATAAATGTCGACGATATCCGCATCGGCTTGTCGCGTGGTCCTATAGGTCATGGCCCCGTGCGGGGCCGACGGCCGCCTTGCGCGCGGCTTTCAGTATGTCCACCATCGACCGGTTGCTGACGCCGCTTTCGAGTCCTTCCGTGATGAGCTTCTGCAATTCCTGCTGCTTCGCGGTGCGCTCCTGGTCGCGCCGGATCAGGTCGCGGACGTAGTCGCTGGCGTTGCTGTACCGACCCGCCCTGGCCTGGGCCTCGACCCAGTCCTTCAGGGGGGCGGGCAGGGACACGTTCATGGTTGCCATCGGACTCTCCGGGGCGCTTATGGCAGTTTTTGCCAAAGTTTGTCAAGAGACCGTGAGCCTCTCTACGTGTGATTCGGCGTGGGGAGTCGGCGCCGATCGGCACGACAAGCTACTGTTTCGAAAGAGCTTCGCAGGGTCATGCTTGGACGCCGATTGACACCGGTGTGGCTCGCTACGCCTTCACCGTAGAAGACTTTTACTCCCTACCTCCCGCCGGTCTCCCGGCGCACCCGTCCACCCCAACACTTTCTGCACATCGGAGCCGAGAACCCCTATTGCTCGCGTATCATTTTTTAGAGCCTCACGAAAACGCGAACTCAGTGAATCACATTTCACTTGAGGCGGGTCGCCTTGTCTTTCAGCGTGGGCCGGCCACAATTTTGTCACAACCTCACACGGGAGACGACAAGTGGGTGTCCGGGGCGGTCGCCCGGAGATCAAGGCGCCCATTTCACCGGACGCTCTCCGAGCCGAGTGTAAGAAGGCGACTGCCGCTGGCACTGAGGCAGCGGGTACGGACCAGGCCCAGTGGCACGCGGAATCTTTCTATGCGATGCCCCTGGGGGTGGCTGGCGGTGTTTCCGGCGAACCGAATTGCCGGCGGGAAAACCCAGCGGATCAGTTGGCGGCCATCACGGCGCACGGGCTGCGGTCCCTAACGGCCGAGCAGCTCGGCAAAATTGTAGATCGCACTGCATTTTCGCTTCGAGAGGTCAAGATGGTGATCGAAGCGATGGCCGAAACACTGGGTGGTGGTTAGGCGGGTCGAACAGTCATTCGGATTATCTCCCCGCCATCACGGCAGTAGGCCTCTCACGCTTCCGTCGCGCCGCTTTCCGCCTCCTCCGCCCGCTGCCCCAATTCACGCGTCTCTCCGCCAGCGCCGCCCGGGCGGCCTCGGGATCACCACCCACCACGGTGAAAATGTGTGGGCTCGGTAGCTGCACCGCCGTCCGCCGCTGTTGCAAGTCACGCTAGTGCTCAGCCTTTGCCAGCGCGTCGGTTTCCCGCGCTTCGCGCTGGGCCTTGATGCGTTGTTGGTAGAGAAACGTTGCGTAGTTGGCCCCCATTTCTCAAACGCCCGTAGCGATTGCGGGCAGATATTCCGGATTTGAGCCTGAAATCAACGTGCTATAGGAATTCGATCCGAAGCCAGAAGGAAACAGCCTGTTTTGCGTCTCGTGCGGTCGGTGATGTGACACGCACCGTAAATGCTTGATGCGGCTCACAGAATGCACAATGAGATCCGGGCTTCGGGGAACCCTGAGAAATCCTGGTTAGGGTAGCCGGCCCCGATGGCATTCTGATTGCGCGTTTTCATTTTGCTGTCCTCACCAATGTTGTCCGCGGCGAAGCCGCATCCCAGCCACTACGTCGCGCCCAATCGGCTGCCTCGGCGCCGGCGTAGCCCTCTGGCGCGATGCTGCATCGCCTTTGCCCGCGGGCCGATGAGCGCCCGGGTCCGTGCGGCTGCTTCCCGCATCGCCTCGAGATCGGGACGCTGTAGGCCGAGCGCGGCATCCTGCTCTCGCAGATGGGCAAGCTGAATTGTAGTAAGCCGCGCCCGGTCGCGGTCGTTGAAGATGTCGGGGAACTCGTTCGCGATCGTGTTCAGGCAGTTCTCGATATGCATTTCACGGGCGGCGGCGGCCACCTGCGGGATCCGAAGGCCCGTTTCGGCGAGCCGCAGGAGATCGGCCTGAGTAAGGTTGACCCGGCGCCCATCGCCGAGATCGAATTCGCGGCGCTCGGGCAGCGCGGGTGCGGACGGCAGGTCGCGCCTCGGCTCTCGCCGCGGCTCCGGGGGCGGGTCGGCGGGTTTCTCGCCACCTCGGAGATCACGCTCGAACACCGCTTGCCGATGCGCGACGATCTCGGCCATGGCTTCGTCGCGCGGGCGGGGCCGTCCCGCCCGCTCGGAATCCGGGACAGGTTCGGTCTCGGCCCAGCTCGGGCCGTCGTGCGCGGTGAAGTCGCTCATGCTGCTATCTCAACACCACCCGAAGCCTCGGCGGCCGCGAACGAACTCGCCAAAGGCGAATTTTCGGCAAAGTCGGCCTGTTTTGTGCGCAGCCGACGAAGCCTCTCGCCCGATGCAGTTCGCCTTTCCTCCGACTGCGGCGCCGCAATCGGATTCGTGTTCATCCGATACGGCCAAAACGGGCAGCGGGCGATCGCGCACTGCCTCACCTCAGCCTCGCTTCCGCCGCCACAGTCGATGCAATTCTGCCGGATTAGGGAAAGCAGCGGGCGCTTGCGATGCCCGAGCGCTTCCAGCTCGGCGACGCGCAGCGTCCTCCAGTCCTTGCCGATCCGGGAGAACTCAGTCGAGCCTTCCTCATGGTACAGAGGCCACCAATCAGGCTTCGCCGTTTCGCTCATCCTGCCTCCGGTAGCGCCGCCTGCCCGTCTGTCACTGCTGCGCCCCTCTCGCCGACATACCCACGCGCGCCAGGCACCGGCCCACGGAAGGCTCAGGTTGTATGGCGCGTTCTGTCACTCGCTGAATCTCGCGGCGTCTTCGTACAGACCAACTCGCGCCGCCTCACTGTACGGCGCCCATTCGGGCTAATGATTCAGCTTGGCTTGAATCTGCCTCGGCGACGGCGGCAGCGACGCCTGACAGAACATCTTCCCGAGCACCTTGCCGATCGCCCACACGATGACGGGCGGCGCGCCGAGGAAGCCGACGATACCCCACACATTGCCCGGATTGTCGTCGAACAGCGTTTCGAGGCCGCCGCAAGCATCCGCCACGACGAGTACGTACACGAACCGGCAGAAGAGCAAGATATTGTCCCAAGCGCTGCGTGGCCGGGTCGAGATCCAAAAGACCAGCGCGAGACCGGCACAGGCGACGAGATACCAGACATCAGCCATCATTGCGGGATCGGGGTGATCGGCGGCGGCTCGCCTTCGCTCTCCGGGAGGGGGAGCGGCACGAACGGCCCTCGAGCGAGTGCGAGATTCGTCGCAAGGCAGAAGGCGACGCACAAACATGGCGCGCTCACCCGCATGGTACGGCTAAGGCACGCCGTCCGATTTACACCCGCTTCACGGACGCGATCCCAGCCAGCTTTAGACCGGTAACCAACATCTCACGCTGTCCGTCACTTCGCATATGGGTCGTATCAGGCATCGGCGCAGGGGTGATTTTGCATAGCTGTGCTACGATCTGTCTCGCTTTATCGAGGCGGTTCATATGTGCATAGCAGGCTGCTAAAAACCGGTAAGGATCGGGGAAGCTCGGATCCTCCTGGATCGCCAATTTAAGCATTGCTACACCTTCATTGAACCGCCCACTCAGGAAGTGAGCAGCGCCGATCCAGGTTTTACCCCAGCCCACACGCCATCGAGGGCTCAGACGCATTGACGTCCCGACGTGCTGAATCGTGTCGTCGAGATTGCCGGCGTAGAACCGGAGCATGCCACTGACATGCCAACCTCTGGCATGACCTGGATTGAGCTTTAGCGCACGGTCTATCAGACCTGTGGTTAACCCAATGTCCTCGCCGAAATAGGCGAGGGCCAGCGCGCAGTTTGTAATCACACCGGGGTCGTCGCTGGCGACTTCGAGCGCGTGCCAAGCGTGATCTGTTCCCTTCTGGCAATCGGACGCCGGGTTGTCGCTTCGGCCGTCTTCAACCAGCCTCATGCGCCCGACTGATGCCCAGGCCGCCGCTGGGGCCAAGTGCGGATCTTGGGCCATCGCTTGCTCGAGCAAGGGAAGCGCTTCGCGAAACCGGGCCCCCGACGACAGCGCCATTGCGAAGCTGCGAAGATAGAGGTCTTTAGGGGTCAGAAGCTCCGCCGGGCGGCCAAGGGAGTGCGTGGCTTCCGCGGCCTGCAACACCGGTTCAACAGCGCCGGTAACCCCGAGCGCGACTTTCTCCTGAAGATCGAAGATATCGTCCAGCGGCAGGTCGAAGCGGTCCGATGCGAGGCACTCTCCGGTTTTGGTCTCGACGAGGCGGTAAGTGGTACGGGACCTCCCGCCGGCCGCTAGGACCGATCCTTCCACAACATACTGCACCCCGAGCTCATACCCGATCCGCCTTAAGTCTACTGTAGGGCCGTGGTACGAGAAGGAGAGGTTGGGCGAGGTTACGGACAGCCAAGAGACACGGGAAAGCGCAGTGATGATCTCCTCGGCGACGCCCACAGCAAGATGACCATGGTCCGGATTGTCCGAGATATTTCGGAATGGAAGCACTGCGATCCGCGCCTTTTCGGCCAGTGCCGGTGCGAGAATGAAAGGAGCGATCGGATCGGCAGTCGGTCGCCTCTCGTCATCGGCCACCCGGTATAGCGCTGGGGATGTCGGGCTCATGCCCCGGCCGGCGTCCAAACGCACCGCTCCGCCACGGATTTGCCGGAGGAGCGCCAGCGTGTCGGGATCGGGGGCCACATCTAGCTCGCGCCTTAGTATGCCTGAGCAAACCTTGAACTGGCGCAGCGCCTCGCCTCGCCGCCCAGCCGCTGCGAGAAGCTGAATCAGGAGGCGGTGTCCGTCTTCGCGCAGCTCGTCGAGCGCGACGAGCCGCGCCGCAGCCGTGACCGCCGCATCGAAATCGCGCGCGGCCGCCTCGGCATCGGCTAGCCGCCGGAGCGCCTGAATCGCCAGGTCGGATAGGCGTGCTCGCTCGGATAGAAGCCATTCGTCGAAACCCGGGGACACCGAAGATAGATTTTCTAGCAGGCAGCCGCGATAAAGCGCGGCGCAACGGGACAGTGTCTCACGATCCGCAGTGTTCGCGAGCACGATGAATTCGGCCGCATCGCTAACAATACTGTCGTGGTCAAGCCAGAGGCCTCCGTCTTTTGTGAAGATGAGATTGCCGCCCGCTTGGCTGTTGAGCACCCACAGCGTCTGCCGCAGACTGTGTCGCGCCTGGTCGGGTGCGCTCGCCGTCCACAGTAGGTCAGCCGCCTTCTCGCGGCTCGTTGGACGGTCGCGCAGCACCAATAGCGCGAGCAGGGCCTGCGCCTTACGCGGCAAGTTGCCGACGGCTCGCCCGTCGGCCTCAAGCGCAAATGTGCCCAGTAGGCTCAGGCGGAAACGAGCCGACATTTCGTATGCACTCGAAGCCGATGCGCCCAAGACCGCAGATTTAACTCGCGCAGGTCGGCGGCGACGCTGTGTTTTTGACGCCCTTTTGACGAGACTTTAGACATTGCGCTGACACTCTAAGTTTATCAAGTCGGAATGGTCAAGCTGCTGTTCGTTCTCTGCGCGCTGCACGGCGGCGCCTGCCAGACGGTCGATCCGCTCTATCTGCCGATGCCCGCCTCAACCTGCAACATCCGGCAGATCGCGTTCTTCGAGCAATGGGCGATCGAAAATCCCGAGCTGCTCGCTGGTCATCGGCTCAAACGAACGCTCTGCGTGCCAGAACACGCCATCGAATCGCAACTATAACGGCCTTGCAGAAGTTAGCGCTTACTCGGAGATCCGCTATGTTGCATCGTTTTGCACTCCTCGCCTTCGCCTTGCTGACGCTGGCCGCCACAGGCGCTCACGCACAAGCACTGCAGCCGATTGAGGTCGGAACCTTCAGCCTCGGCAGCGTGACCGGCATCGTCTATTACACGAGGGACGCCGGCGGCTATCACGTCGTCGCCACGCTTCAGGACGGCAAGGACCAGACTGTCCTGCGCTCCGTCGTCACGCTCGCTCCGGAGCAGTCGGTAACGTTCTCGACCCCGCGTGGCGTTGGCGAGCCTCCGGTCGAGGTGCGGCTGGTCCGCCACGCTGACGGGCTCTACCTCGAAACCGCCGGGCAGGCGCGGCCGGCCGCGGCCGTCACCAACCTCGCGGCACGCCCCTGACAGCGCTTCACCTTCGCCAAAGCAACTCGAAAGGAGGACTTCCTGAAGACCACGCTGAGCATATTCTTACTCTGCTGGCACTGGCGGCGGGCGGTGGTTCGGCGAGGGCTTAGGGCACAGCGGGTGGCGTTCAATGATTGCCGTTGATCGAACCCACCCCCATGCGAGGACATTACGTTTGCCTAGGGAGAAATCTCCTCGAGCCGGAGCGCGCGTGTGGGGATGCCGAACTGGGCGATGATCGCGGCGATGAAGAGAAAGGCGACGATCAGCAGCATGGCGGAGAGCACGCCGAGCTCCGGGATGAGCGGGGCGATAAGAAGCAGGCCGACGCCGCCCCCGAGATGGCCGACACCATCCACCAGGGCGAAGCCGGTGGTGCGCGCACGGGTGGGGTAGTGCTCGATCGACCAGGCAAAGGCGATCGGGATCCAGAGGTTGAAGCCGAAGAAGATGATGATGGAGCCGAAGACGGCGAGCAGGAAGACTGTGCCAGCGAGCGCGACGAGGACGCCACCCGCCAGAGTGACGACCGCCGCGAGGGGGATCCAAGCGCGGCGCTCGAGGCGTTCGCCGAAAGCGTAGGCAGTGACGGCACAAAGCACGAAGCCAAAGGTGCCCATCGCGGTGATCAGCCCGGCCTCTGGTGGCGGGTAGCGGAGTGCGGCAAGCAACGTGGTGAATCCGGCGGCGAAGGAATAGATGGTGATGTAGGCGGAGAACCACATCGGGACGAGGAGAAGGGTGCGCCGGAGATAGAGCGGGTTGCGGAAGATCGCCGAGAAAGGCAGCTCACGCGGGACGGACGGCGAGGGGAGATGTTGCACTGATATAGGAACAAATGGCGCGAGCGCGCGAGCGCGTGCCTCCATCTCGCCGATAACGGCGGCGGCTTCATCGAGGCGATCATTGGCGATCAGCCAGCGCGGCGATTCGGGGAGCTGGAAGCGCAGCGCAACGCCGATCAGCGCGAGCAGCGCGCCAACGGCGTACATCACTCGCCAGCCGCCGGCGAAGGCGGGAGAGGCGAGTGCGAAGGGCAGGCCAAAAGGAAGCGGCGTCGCCGGCGTGGTGAGCAGGAGGCCGGTCCAGATGCCGAGCATCGCGCCCAGGGCGGAGAAGATGAAGATCATCGCGATGTAGCGCGCGCGACCGGCGCGCGGCGCGAGCTCGCCGATATAGGCATTGACGATAGTGAGGTCGGCACCGATGCCGATGCCGGTGACGAGGCGCGCGACGATGAACCAGGAATAGGTGTCGACCACGGTGGTGAGGGCGGAGCCGAGACCGGTGAGGACCATCGTCACCACCAGGAGATCGCGGCGTCCGGCGCGGTCCGCGAGCGGGCTAAAGGCGAGCGTGCCGATGACGTAGCCGACGAGATTGAGCAGCACGGGCAGGCCGATATAGGCGGCGGCATGGGGCGGCGTGCAGCCGGGGACGAGCGCGGTGCAGGTCTCGATGAAGGAGACGTTGATGTCGAAGATATCGTAGAAGGTGAAGAGAAAGCCCACGCCGATGATGAAGGCGAACAGGCGGGGCAAGGCCCAGACGGGAATGCGGTCGAGGCGGGCGAGCAGGAGGCCCGGACTTTTGCCGTGCGTTTCCATGGACGACGATTCCCCCAACTTCGAGCAGGCGCGCGCCTGCTCGGTCGTTACGGCGGCAGGCTAGCTGTGGAGTCTCAACAGGTTGTTCCCGGTCAGGGCGAGGCGGCTGACGGGTGGCTGTGATCCGATACTGCCATGAGGACGATGCCAGTTGTAGTGGTGCGTCCAGATGGGCAGTTCGACGGCGCGGTCGGCTGAGGTTGGATAGGCACGGGCATAGGCCCATTCGCGCAAGGATGTCTGGATGAAGCGTTCGGCCTTGCCGTTGGTCTTTGGCGTGTAGGGCTTGGTGCGGATGTGCTTGAGGCCGAGCCGCTTGCAGAGTTTGCCGAAGGCTGCGGAACGATAGCACGAACCGTTGTCGGTCATGACGCGCTCGACCCTGACGCCGAGGCTGGCGTAGTAGGCGACGGCGGCTTTGAGGAAGGCGCAAGCACTGCCCTTGCGTTCATCGGGCTTGATCTGGGTGAAGGCGATGCGGGAGGCATCGTCGATGCCGACGTGCACGAACTCCCAGCCGCTGCCGCGCGTCTTGCTGTGGCCGGTGCGATCGTGCGTGACACGATGGCCGATCCGAGTGAATTGGCCGAGCTTCTTGATGTCGATGGGGAGGAGTTCGCCGGGCTTCGCGCACTCGTAGCGGCGGATCGGTGCGGCGGGTTCGAGGGCGCTGAGCTTGTGGAGGCCGAGGGACAATTCCGGTTGTAACTTGTGGTAGGGGGTTACTCAGCCGAGTGCTACTTCCTTTTCGCCGGATCGTGCACTCCCGCCTTGATGATCCACTTCTCAAGCGCCTAGGGCGATGCTGCAAGCCGGCGGCGCAGATCTTCCCGCAGCTTCGCTGCTTCGATTTTTTTGATCCGGTCGAGCCCGTCATCCCAATCCGCGCTTTCGAGATCAGCCCTCAGCTTCTGAACAAGGGGCTTGATCGCCGGCGCTTCTCCGGGGGACAGCGTTGGCACGTGCATGCGCAGCCAAAGGTCGGCAAGCGATGACATCTTGCCGCCATCCAGGAGCGTATTGAGCCTCCCCTCCCGCACATTCTTCAGCATGCGCCGTTGCTCACCGCTCTCCCCAAGCGCGCGCTGCGCGCCCGCCCACTCTTGCACCGCCGGATGGTCGAGGTGGCCGGCCCGGATCAGCTTTCGGATTTCGTGGGCGTGGTCTTGGCCTTCGATCCTCAGATCTTCAGCATCGCCCTCCATACCCATCCTTGGCGTTTCGCAACCCTTGTCCCGGTCATATTTGGCGGCTGCGGCATCAAGGGCAGCGGCACGCCGTTTTGCTGCGTTCTCGGCGATCTCATGCCGCTTCTTGTCATGCTGAGTCAGCTTGCGGCCGCCGCTTCCTGTGCTATCCTTGCCTGCGTCGGCCATCTTCTCTGTCCTTGGTCGATCGCCCCGGGGGCGGTGCTGCGCCGCCGGGGCTTTTTTCGTTCAGGCTGCTCGGCGCTTCGCCCGCGAGCGTCGGAGCAGAGCGATTACCGTCTTTGGGTCGCGATCAATCAGCAGCAGGTAAGCGCGCATCGCCCCCAGATGGCACACGCGGGTTTGTTCCCAATGCCGGATCTGATGCACGGAAAAACCAAAAATCATGGCGAAGGCATCCTGGGAAAGCCTCGTGCGCCGGCGGATCGCCTTCACATCGATCTTGGACGGCACATAAAGCCGTGCCGGCTTCATCTCGCCCTTGGCCACCGCCAGCGCCTCGCGCAGCCCTGCCGCCACCTTCTTGTATGCTGCCTTGCTCATCGTCAGGCTGCTACCTTCCAGCCATCAGCTTCCCGGAAGCGCTCTTCGCGCGCGCCGTGCTCGATCTCGTCCAACTCCTTGAGCAGCTCGCTCACCTGCCTAGCAGCCCGGCCACCGGCTGCCTGGGCGGCATAGAAGAGCCGCAAGGCGCGATCGCTGGCGCCGGGGATCGCCTTGTTGCGGCTTCCTTCCCAACGCGCCACGGTCGGGCGCGTCTGCCCGAGGACGCGCGCCAAGCCATCTTGCGATAGGTCGAGCATGGAACGCAGAAAACGCACTTCCTGTCCGCGCAGCCGCCTTGGCCCGCTGATCGTGCGATCGGCAATTACCTTGAGCAACCCTTCAAGGTCATGGATACGCACGCCGCGCCCCTGCGGGGTCTCGACGTGCTCGAAGCCGTTCAACAGCCAAACGTAGTCGAGACCGCAATTCGTGTAGTGGAGCATCTCGCCGCCCTCTATCGCGGTCGCCAGTCCATCCAATCGACCGTTAACACGGTCAGATCCTCGCCGGGATGGACGATCACCATCACCACGCCCGCGTCTCGTGTTCCCGGCATTCGCCGCTCGACCACCACGCTCCATCCGTTCCTCTCCTTCCTCCGAGGCGACCTCATGATGCCCGGAGTCTGGGGTGCGAGGTTGAGGTGTTCTACCCGTACCATCCGCTCGCCGGGCAGGCCGCGATGGTCGTCGCTGATCAGATCCATGACGGCTGTCGCCATCTGAACCTTCGGTCGGAGGACGGCACCCCGTTTCTGGTGCCCGCTTGGATGACGCAGGACGAAGCATTCTGCGTCAAGGTCGTTGACGTGCCGTGCCTACCGGTCAGCCGGCTCTTTGAGCTGAGAGCGTTCGTAGACTCGGTTCTAGCCTCTCAAGCGGGGGAAGAAGCCCCCGATGAAGGAGGCGTCGATGGCGATGCGTCGGGTATTTCCGCAGCCGGATTTGTTCGAGACTCCGCCGCCGCGGATGACGCTCACCCCTGCGGAGCGGGCGAAGCTGGTGGATCAGCTGCGGGTGCTGCTGATGGAGGCGATGGCAGCACCGCACGTCGCCGCCGGCGTCCAGGATCGATGGGAGGCGGGTGATGACGAAGATCACGCCTGACCATCTGGCGCGAGGCGCCTTCGTTTACATTCGTCAGTCGACCGCCATGCAAGTTGCCCATAACCTGGAGAGTCAGCGACGCCAGTATGGTTTGGCGGACCGCGCCCGCCAACTGGGTTGGCAAGATGTCGAGGTGATTGACGATGACCTTGGTCGATCCGGAGGCGGCACCAGAAGGCCGGGTTTCGAACGGCTGCTTGCCGCCATCTGCGAGGGCCGTGTTGGTGCAGTGATGTCTGTGGAGGCCTCCCGGTTGGCTCGGAACGGGCGCGATTGGCATACGCTGCTGGAGTTCTGTGGCCTGGTTGGCACCGTGATCATTGATGAAGACGGCGTCTATGATCCAGCGTCTCCCAATGATCGCCTCCTGCTCGGCATGAAGGGCACGATGAGCGAAATGGAGTTGTCTGTCTTCCGTCAACGCTCCATCGAGGCGATGAAGCAGAAGGCGGGCCGGGGCGAGCTTTTTCTGACTGTCGCCGTGGGTTACGTGAAGGGCGGTCGCGACAACATCGAGAAGGATCCGGACCGGCGGGTGCAGGAAGCAATCGCCTTGGTGTTTCGCAAGTTCACGGAGCTGCAGACGATCAGGCAGGTCCTTGTGTGGCTCCGGCAGGAGAAGATACTGCTACCCGCCCTGACCGTCGGCGACGCGGCGGATCGAGTTATCTGGCGAGCCCCGGTATATCCGACGGTCCATCACATCCTGACCAACCCGGTCTACGCCGGCGCATATGCCTTCGGTCGTCGGACCATGCGCGTCGTCATCGAGGATGGGCGCAAGCGTATCATTCGGAGCATGCAGCGCGACTGGCGTTGCTGGAGTGTTTTGATTCCGGATCACCATGAGGGTTACATTCCCTGGGTCGAGTTCGAGAGGAATCAGCACCTGATCGCTGACAACGCCAACGGCAAGCGGTTCATGAGCCGTGGTGCCATCCGCCGCGGCGAAGCTCTGCTGGCTGGTCTCCTTCGCTGCGCGCGGTGCGGGCGGAAGCTGCATGTCCGATACAGCGATGGAGCCCCGCGGTACCAATGCGTCGGCGCTTTCAATCAACTCGCCGCACCGCGGTGCATAATTTTCAGCGGAGCGCGTCCCGACCGGATGGTGTCCAAGGAGGTGCTGGACCGGCTCCAACCCCTGGGCGTCGAAGCGGCTCTCGCCGGGATCGATGCCCGCAGCCAGAAGAGCGCGGAGAAGCGAACTCAGCTCGAGTTTGCCCTGCGACAAACGCGCTATGAGGCAGTTCGTGCGCAGCGCCAGTATGACGCCATCGATCCGGACAACCGGCTTGTCGCCGAAGAGCTGGAGCGACGGTGGAACGAGCGCCTCGTTGCGGTGCGCAAGCTCGAAGTCGAGCTTGACCAGATCTCCGCAGGAACGGAGCAAGCCGTCACCGGCGCCGATCGGGGACGCCTCATGACACTCGGGCGAGACCTGACCATAGCCTGGGATAGCCCTGGGGCCACGCCGGCGACGCACAAGAAGATCATCCGCACCGTCATTTCGGAGATCATCGTCGATGTCGTTGGCGACACCCTGGAGTTGGTCATTCACTGGCAAGGCGGCGACCACACGGCTCTGACGGTGAAGAAGAACCGCCACGGCCGAACGGACTGGTGCACTGACGACGATATCGTTGATCTCGTACGCGCCTTAGCGCGCCACATGCCCGACCAGACGATCGCCGCCGTACTCAATCGGCTCGGCAAGTCGACCAGCCACGGCCACAGCTGGACGCGCGGCAGCGTCTGCTCCCTACGGCATCAGAATGCTGTCGCCATCCACCGACCAGGCGAACGCGCCGAACGCGGTGAGGCGACGATCAACGAGGCGGCGGTGGCGCTGGACATCAGCGCAACTACCGTTCGTCGTCTGATCGCCAGCGGGGCTCTGCCTGCGACCCAACCGTGCAAGGGCGCGCCTTGGATCATCCGGCAAGCTGACTTGGCATGCGCATCGGTCCGTAATGAAGCGAGCGCGCGGCGGTCACGACGCCCGGCGCCTGATGATCACCAACAAAATCTCGCGCTTTTATAAGGACATGACGAGATGAGCAGTATGAAGCACCCTCGTCGGTTGCTGGCGTACGCTGCCCTCTCGCAGGATCCTCAGCACATCCGAGTCGAGCAGCCGTTCGTCGCCACGTTCTTCGATGCGGTCATAGGTGTGATCGCGGATGATCGGACTAACTACCTCGATCCGCCGCCTGATCTCGCGCTCGGCCTCATCTGCCCGTAGGCTGTTCCAACTGATCGGCCGGATGATTTGCGCCTTCGGCGGGCCATTCTCTACGGCCATCCTGCCTCACTTGGGCTGTATCAGAATAATACATGGCACCGGACACGGGGTCTGTTCCAGTCCCCGTGCGTCCCTCTCCGAGATCGAGGCGATCCGGCGGGCGATGGAGCCGGTAGAGAAGGCCGGCGGGAGAGAGCGGCAACAGGAAGGAAGGCCGGCGGCCGTGCGCGCCACGGCAGCATGGTGGAAATCTCGCACCAAGCTGACCGAGCGAAGACCCGCGACCGCCTCGGCGCCTTCGCCGGTGTCTCCGGCCGAACGGTCGAGAAGATCGCCAAGGTGGTTGAGGCGGCGGAGCAGGAGCACGCGACAGTTGCCAGCCATCCGTGCAGCCCGGACGAAAAAAGGCCGCCCCCTTCGGAGCGGCCCGTTATGGGCAGTGCGCCTAGCTTGCCGCCTTGGCGCCCTTCGTGGAGCAATGGCTTACATACCTGCAATAGTCCGCATTAGCAAAACAAAAACCGCCCGGCTGGCACCGGGCGGCAGTACGGACAAGGCGGGTCAGGACGCCGGTTTGATCGGCGCATCGTCCTCGGCGGCGCGGAACATGTCGGGATTGTTCCTGATCTCGGCCGCGGCCTCGCCGAGCCCCACCAGCACGCCGCACAGGCGACGTAGGACATCAGAAGCATTATCAGGGCTAGGCGCAGGCAGGGAAGGCGTAGGCCGCGGCCGGAAGGGCACGATGGTCGCCGTCTCAGGGGGCGGTGTGCGGCGGCGTGTGGTCATGCTGATGCCCCCGTGCCAAGGCTCGCCAGCGCCGCAGCCCTTTCCGTTGCCGTGTCCCCCCAGCCGAACGCATCGGCTTTGAGCCCGCTCAGCAGTTCAAGTGTTCTTCGGCGTGCAATTTTGGCTCTGACGCAAATTTGGTGATGTGGCTTTAGTTTGGGCCGATCACGCGAGCCTGCAGGAGGTCGAGCTTTCCTCGGGCATACATCTGGCGTTTGACGAGTTTGAGCTTGGTGATCTGTCCCTCGGTCTGGCCGTTCGACCAGGGCGAGGTGATCGCGGCACTGATCGCCTCGCGATCTTTGAGGACGCCGCTCGCGAATGAGGCGACCAGGCTCGCTCCAACCACGGCTCGAGCTCGGCAAGGATCTTCCTCCGGATCATGGTCTGGAAAGCGGTGATGATCGCGCGCGCTTCGCCGAGCGGCGGGACGCCACTCTCGATCGCGGCGACCGTGACGGTCTCCGTCTTGGAGAGAGCGTCGCGGCCGATGGTCATCAGCCGTGCGATGGTTCATGCCGAAGGGGAGAGCTGCCGCAGACGCGAGAATGCAGCCTTACGAGCTCGAATCGAGGGTTTGCCAGGGAGATTATCGTGGATATTCGCGTCCTCTGTGCGATCGGCCGCGACGCTCGAAAGCAACTCCCTAAGCTCGGCCAACATCATCGTTTTCGATTGATGCGGACCACCACCCTGAACCTTTATTCCGGCCCGCGCGAGTAAAGAGCGATCGATAATGGAGACAGCCCAGCGATCCGTAGAAGCTTTGTCCAGCATTGGCTTGCCGCTGATTACGAGCTTGCACGGGCCGGCGGCCGACCCCCACGTCCGCTCTTCCGACGGAGCGCGTTTCCTGGCCAGAACGAACATATTACTACCCGGCCTCCACGACGCTTCTTGCAAGGGCTAAGCGACGCGTAGCTGATCATGGGTCGAATAGGGATCAATCTCGACTACGATCTTTCTGACGGCAACGCTGGGCACCTTCCGACGGCCGAGCGACTTCATTCTGACGAAGCCGGCCGCTTCGAGCTTGGCCAATGTCCGGGTGAGATTCGGTTGCGATCGCCCGCTCAGCTGGACCAGTTCCGCAACCGACTGGGGCTTTTTGTCGCGGATCATGGCAAGAAGCGCACGGTTTTCGGGCGTCAAGAGCCGTACGACTGCTTCGACCGAATTGAAGCTCGGCCTCGCTGCATCGGCTGGCGCGGGCCGCTCGCCGCGCGCGACGGCCTTCATCTCGTCTCTCAGGGACCACAGACTCTGAATCCTGTAAGTCGTCATTGAGGCCTCGACTTCTCTTCGACGGCGACAACCACCATGCCGATTCCGCGCGCTCTCAACACTCGCTCCACCTCGTCGAAAAAGTCGTCGATCAGCGTTTCTGCATTCTTGCACCGGTATGGACGCCCTGGGTCGGTCTCGGTGCGATGCCAGTGATCGCTCGCCGTCTCCGGCCGTTTGAAGGGCGAACCCTGTGCCGGGACCCCGTGGGCGTTGTCAAAGCCGACCAGTCGCGTTCCGTCTGGCGCGTGGAGCGTAAACGAGTACGACAGGCCGTGCGGTCGCTCTCCAGTCGCGGTGACGCGCTTGATCTCGAACTTGAGCCAATAGCCTTCCTCCAGGTGATGAACGCGACCGTCGAAGGCGAGCAGGAACTCGAGTGCATGGTCCGGCGGTTGATCGCTCATTTCATGTCGGCAGATGATATATAGAAGTTTCTATGTGCGGTCAAGGTAAGAGCACACGGCGCCCGCCATTGGGGGGCCTGCTCTATTCTCGCAGGCAGCATAGGCGCTCACCGAACTGCCTGGCCCTGCTCCTATCGCAGATATCCGGCCGGACACTCCGGCTGGCGCTCGCAAATACATGACCCCAGCGAACGCGATCCCTGCGATCAGCTCCTGCTGCTTCCAGAGGCGGCGTCGCCCGTTCGCATCCCCGTTGGAGCGGCCCCCAATTCGGCTGGATACTGGGCGCAGCCGTAAGGAGCCATGCTTGCGCCTACGTTGAACAAACCTCCGAGGATCAAGATCACCTTCGCCAGAAATGAGCGAGCGACCGCGGATAGGGTGTCGCTGCGATTGCTATCCCCGGCCTTGCCCGAAAATCCCGCCCCTGCCACGGTCGAAACGGTTCCTGGCGCGGCTCCCACCCACCGAACCACAGCGTCGGATCCTCCCGGAGCTTGCGCTGCACATCCGCGAGCCCAGCCGAGGCCAGCGCGAACCCTGCCATCGTGGCGATCAGGGACCACGCGAACGACCGCTGTGCGGGGTCCGCGGTGTGCAGCAAGACCACCACGAGAAAGAACAGCACGAGTGGGCTACCAAAAGTCGCGAAGCGCGCGAGCACCGCCACTGGCCACAGCACGGCCAGCAGGACCGGCCGCAGCACGATCAGCGACAGGATGAGGATCGTTCGCAGCGCCCGCATCGCCTACCCCTTCGCGCTCGCAAGCCCGGGTGGGCCGATCCAGAGCCAGAAGTTACATGCCTTCTGGCCGTTCTGTACGGCGACCTTGTTGCCGGAGCATTGTGCCCAGAGAGACTTGATCGGGTTATAGCGCATCAGCGTGTTCCAATCGCGCACGGCGCCGGCGCCTTCCTCACGAGCAACGAACTGCACGACCGGATCAGCGGCGCGGATGGTGCGTGCTGCGGCCCCCTGGCCCCAGGCGAACCCGAGGGCACCACCGGTGACGAACACGACGAGCACCACACCGATGGCCGCGACCACCGATCGGAGCCAGGCGGTTCGGGTCATCGCGCGAAACCGCTGCGCGGCCGCCGCAGCGATCACGCCTGAGGCCTGACGGGCGACCTCCGCCTGGGCCGCTGCCATCTCGGCCTTGGCTGCGCTGCTCACCGCCTGGCCCGCCTCCTTCAGCTCGGCATGGATCTGGTGAATCTCGTCGAGGCGGGCATCCAGCACATCGAGGCGCCGGTTGGCCAAATCCTTTTCGGCTTCGTGCATTTCTCTCTGCGCGGCGTGGAGCGCCGCCATGTCGGCGACCACATCCCGGAGCGCCGCGAGCACGTGGACCAGCGGATCATTCGTGATCCGCGATAGCTCTATACTCTCCGCGAGCTTCCTCGCCGTGGTGCGTAGCCTCTCATCGAGATCGGGTACCGGCCCGGCGGCCCGAGCATCACCGTCCGCCATCAGGGCATCCAACTTCCAAGCGGCGCAAACTCCTCGTCCATCCGTTCGAGCCAGTGACGGATCCGGGCTCGGTCGAAGGGACCGAGCGGCGCCGGCCCCTGCCCGTCCCGGGCCTGCGCGAAATGCACCCGCCGGCGCTCGATTTCCGCCGCCGGTGAAAGGCGGGGGAAGCGCACGATCGGCGCACCCGCCGCTTCCGCCTTGCGGAAGATGCTATGCCGGCGCAGGACGTCGAACCCCGTATCCGGCGGCACTCCCGGGCCAAGAAGCCCTTCGTTCAGCACGAGCACAGTTGCCCGCGGCGCGAAACCGAGCTCCGCGAAGGTCGCAAGCGGCGAGAGATCATCCGGTTGCGGTCCCAGGAGATAAACCAGCACGACCTCGAGGCCGGCCTCGCCGAGCATCCCCGCAAGAGACGGGACCTCTTCGACCAGCTTCATCAGAATCGTGTCGCCACCGCCGAGATCGACCAGCGCCGAAGCACCCGAGCGCGCGATCGCGTCCAGACCTCTCTGCAGCCATTGCACTCCAGCCGTGTCGTCGACAGTCGGGAGGCGCTGAACGCCCTCGATATAGCTGGTGAGGGCCGCGTTCGTGCGATCCATGTCGATACAGACCACGGGCGCCGATGCGGTAGACGCCTTTTCCGCCATCCAGCGAATCAGCGTCGTCTTGCCGGTGCGACCGCGACCGACGAAGAACCAGACCTTGCGTCGTTTCGAGAGATCAAGCTTGACCGGTCGCCCGTGCGCCCCCTGCCCTGCGCTCACGACCGTTCGCTTCAGCCCCACTGCCACTTCGGGAATCGCATCGGCATCGTCGGCGAGCTGCACGATTGGTATTCGTGCGTCCGATTTCACATCATCCATTCGGTGGATCCTTCGCTCTCTTCGGCTTTGCAACCCGCTGTGCCAGCTCCGCTGCCTCGTGTGCGGCGGTAGCCTCCGCGGAAGGCGGCTGCCATCCCCTCAGCCGGCCGGGAATGGGCTTGAGCGCGAGATCACCCTGCTCGCCCGTATCGAACTCGGGTTCGATCGCGATCGGGCGCGCCGGCCTGGCGCGCGGCACCAGTTCGACTCCCGATCCGTTCGTGCCACCCACGCCAAGCGACCGCGGCACACGATCGGCCTCGGCAGAGCTGCGCGTGACGATGCCGTCACTCAGCCGCCGGCGCGCAGCGGCCTTCTTCTCTCTTGAGATTGCCGCGCGAGCGCGCTTCCAGCATTGCCGAACGGTGTCGGGGATCAGAGGTTCTCCCCTGGCATTCCGGAAGCCCTGCTTGTCGATGTAAGCGCAGAAGCTTGCCCAGTTCACACGTGTCCGGGCCAACATCGAGGCCAGCTCGTCATGGTGCTCGATCATCCAGACGACCAGCGGCGCACGTGCGCCCGGGGCCCTCAGCGCCACTGCCAGTTCGTCGAAATCGATCCGCGGATCTTTGTTCATCGATCACATCGCAGATAGCTGCCCGCAAGAGTCCGGTCAAGAATCCAGTAGGATTCCGGTTCAGATTCGGGAAATATGGCAGTGGGAATCGGGAAGGATCCGGGTCATAGTCGGGTCGTAAGTGGGTCACTGTCCGGGTCATAGTCGGGACGGATTCGGTGATAATCCGGGTCAGTGGAAGAAAGCAGGTCGGCAACAGACCATTGCACCTATGGTGCGTCTTCGCGCTTGCATGCGCACGACTCGCGCCGCTAACGTCGGAGCCGCGATGACGGCCCTTTCTTCTCACGAGACGCACTCCGTTTCAGACGAGCTCCATCAAATAAAAAATGCGCTCAGACTCATGATTGAGACGCAGCGCACACAGACCGAGATGCTGGCCAAGCTGATCGAGGCAGCGACCCCGAGCGAAGAGCCGCATCCGCTCGAAGAGGCGATGGCTGCCGTGGCCGGCGCACTGCACGATCAGACGACCGTGATGGAGCGCGTGGAGACGGAGATCGGTGGTCTCGGTCGCGAGGTGGAAGCAGGAGTCATGCGAGGGCTCGCCAGCGCTCTCGGTGTCGATACGAAGGACCCGTCTCCGCACAAGCGCCGCGCCCACGCGCGGCCCACCTCGGAGGCCACGAAGAGCGAGGCGCGGGACCAGAGTTCCGCCCGTGACAGTTCTGAGCCTGCGACCCGACCTGCGGCACCAAACGCGCAATGCTGACTTTCCGTGCCGGTGCGGCGGGCTCGGTCGGTGCGGCCCGCAAGATGGCCGACCACCTGATCACGCAGACACTGCCGGCGACGACGCAGGCGCTCGCGACCTACTATCAGCGGGGTATCACCGCCGGCGCGATCGAGAGCCAGGATCACGCGCAAGCCACTGATGCCCAGATGCCTGGCATGGCGCCGGAGCCGCGCCGGGACATGGATTGTGCCCTTGCGGCGCTGCTCGGTCTCGAGCTCTCCCGGCCGCCGACCCGCGATGAAATCGCCTCTCTGCTCGCGGGCTTGCGGGCAGACGGCGAGAAGATCGCAGGCAAGCAATACCAGAAGGCTACCCTCCCCCTCTCGGAAATCTTCGGCCTCGATCCGATGCGCCTCGCAACGCACGAGGAGCTCGCGAACGTGCTCGCCGGCCGCCGGGCCGACGGCAGCGCGCTCGGCCCCGATGTTGCGGCACCGGCCCTCGTTCGATTCGCGAAGGCACTCGGGGCAGAGAACGGCAAGGCGCTCACAGAGACCGAGCAAGCCAACATTCTTGCCGGCCTCACCGCGAGCGGCGAACCCCTCGATGTGCTTGCCTGGCGGGAGGCGGTGAACCACGCGCGCACCCCGGTCGGCTACGTCGATTTCACGTTCAGCGCGGATAAGTCGGTTTCCCTGGCCTGGGCGTTCGCGCCAACCGAAGCGGAACGGAACCTGATCGCACAGGCACATCGCGAGGCGGTGCATGCGACGATGCTGCACGTCGCCGAGACCGTCGGTCAGGCGCGCAAGGGCCAGGGCGGCAAGGACGGCAGGGAGTTGGGCGCGATTGGCTGGATCAGCTTCGATCACTATGCCGCCCGGCCGACGCTCGAGATCGTAGTCACGAAGCCGGACGGCACGGTGGAGACCGAACTCGTCACGGTGAAGGTCGCCGGCGACCCACAGCTGCACACCCATGTCGCGGTGCCCAACGTGGTGCTCTGTCCGAGCAGCCGGGTGGGCTCACTCGACACGATCCGGATGCACAGCCGTATCCACGAATGGGGCGCAATTTACCAGGCCCACCTTGCTCAGAACCTGCGGGCACAGGGCGCAGAGGTCGTGCTGGACGAGACCCTCGGCGCAGCGCGCCTCACGGCGATTCCGGAAGCGGCGCGAGCGGCATTCTCCAAGCGTACGCGCGATGCGACCGCGGATGCCAGAGCTTACGCGAGATCCGCCGGCGCCGACTGGGATCGCATGTCACCCGATGAGCGGATCAAGCTGCTCAAGGGCGGTGCCTTCGCCAGCCGGACCGCCAAAGGTGACGATCTCAGTGATTTCGCTTCCTGGCAGCGCCAAGCCGAGGCCCTCGGCTACCGGCACCAGAGCGTCCTCGACCCGAGCCGACCAGTGCCAAAGCTCGCCGAGCGGGAACGCATCGAACAAGCCTATGCCGCCAGCTCGCGGATGCTGGCGCGCGAGTTCGGGCGCCGTGCCGTCATCAAGGAGGAAGACGCGCGGGTCGCTGCCGCGCGCGGACTGATAGCGACCGGGATCCAGGCGGCCGAAGATGTCGATCGTGTGCGCCAGACCTTCACCGAGCGCGGGATCCCTCAAAGCGGCGTCGCGCCGCATCGGGACGGGGTCACGAACACAACGCTGATCGCGGTACCCATCAGTGTTCCCGATCCGAACAACGAGGCCGTCACGGTGACCGAAGAGCGGCTCACCACCAAGGCGCATGTCGCGCAGGAGAGCGAGCTGATCGCGCTTGCCCGCAAGCACGGGAGAGACCGGCGCGGCCTGCTTACGCCTCCGGAGATCAAGCGCGCGGCGGAAGCCTCGGGGCTGGATTTCTCGGGCGAGCACGGGCGGGCCCAACGCCGCCTCATCAACCATCTCGGCATGAGCGGGCGCTTCGCGGCGGCGATCGGGGCTGCCGGAAGCGGCAAGACGACGCTGCTCAAACCCCTTGTGGCGGCCTGGCACGCGAAGGGCGCGGACATCCATGGAATCAGCCTCGCCTGGCGGCAGGCGCGCGATCTCCTGAGCTCCGGGCTCAAACTGGACGCCGGTGACACCTTCTCGGCGGCGAGCGTGTTCCTGCAACGGGTGGAGTCGGGGCGGCTTCCCCTGACCCACAAGAGCGTCGTGGTGATCGACGAGCTGGCGACGATCGGCGTGTGGCAGCTCCTCGATCTGCTTCGCCTGCAGGACCGCTGTGGGCTCCGGATGGTGGCGATCGGCGATCCGAAGCAGTGCCAGTCGATCGAGGCGGGCTTCGTGACCGGCCTGATCGAGAAGGCGCTCGGCTCGATCCCATCGATCGAAACGACGGTCCGCCAGACCGATCTCAGGGCACGCGAGATCGCCACCTTGCTTCGCCGAAACGAGGCCGCGGCGGCCTTGGAAATGAAGCGCGAGGACGGCACCGCCTCGATCGTGCCGGGCGGGTACCGGGAGATCATCTCTCGCGCCGCCGCTCTCTGGCACGAACGCCAGACCGCCAATGCCGGCCGCCGCAACTACACGCTCACGGTGAGCGCGCCGACCAACGACGATGCCCGGGCGATCGGCGAGGCGATCCGTGCACGGCTGCAGGCTACGGGCGAGCTCGGCCGGAACCGCAGGGTGCTCGAGGCAACCGATCCGAACGCCGGGACCGACTACAAGCTGCCGCTTGCGATCGGCGATCGCGTCCGGCTGTTCCGCCGGACGAACGCAAGTCTTGGCGAAGGCCGCTCCGGAGTGATCGGAGACAACGGCTCCGTCCTCGAGGTCTGCGGCATCCGCTCAGGAGGCCTCGTGCTGCGCAACGAAAAGGGCACCGAAGGAATGGTCCGGTGGGAGACCCTCGCTGATGCGCGCACAGGGCGCGCGTTGCTCACCTACGGCTACGCGATGACGACCAACACCGCCCAGGGCGCGACCTCGACCGAGCATATCTTCGTCACTCCGGGCGGCTCGCAGGCGACCGAAGGGCACAAGGCTTACGTTTCCGGCTCGCGGCACCGGGAACGCGACTATTGGCTCACCTCCGAAGGTGCCGAGAAGCAGGAAGTGGTGAACCGCCGTCTCCTCGGCGATCCGCGCTCGGTGCGGGAGCCCGACCTCTGGATGAACTGGGCACGCAATATCGGCCGCCGGCCGGAAAAGCTGAACGCCACGGACATCGTGAGCCAAGCGGACCAGGCACGTCGTGAGACCGCGCAGCACTTCTTGAAGGGCCTCGCCCGGCACGAAGCAAAGCAGGAGACCGCCGCCAGGCGAAATGTGCTGTGGGAGAAATTCCTGCACGCGCGGGTGCACGCCGAGGCGCGGCAGAACGCGCACTTTGCCGAGGGCCTCCAGGCCGCAGCCAGACATCGCCAGGGTACAATCGCACGCCTCAGCGAGCTCGGCACCCGGCTCCGCCAGGCGGTCCAGTCCCAACTCCGCCGAGCGCGGCCGATCATCGATCGGGCACGCGCAGACGTCCGGGCGCAAATCTATTCCAAGGCTTACGAGTCGATGAGCCAGCTCGCCGAGCGCGATGAAGAATCGCATGGTGCCAAGCCAAAAGCGACACGGCGCCGCCGGCTTGGGATGCACCTCTAACCGAAGGCCTCGCCCCCCATCGGGCCGAGGCAACTACGAGCGCGCGAGGCGAGTCGTCCGGTAAAGCGAAGTTAAGGGCACCCGAAAGCCAATGCATTCGAGCGTTACCTCATCGCCTTTCTCAATCCGAACCGGCTGCTTCGGCCATGTTCCATCGGAATTGCGCCGCAAAAGCTCGGCACCGACGGTGGCCGCCTCGACCACCAGAATTTCATGCACGCTCGGAATGGTGGTGTAAGCCCACACGTTGGCCCAGGTTTCCGCCTGGTTACTCGGAGAGAGGATCTCGACCAGCAGCACCGGATCGGTCAGGGCTGTCTCTTCGGTTTCGTAGGCCGAGCAGGTCACTGCGAGATCGGGCACCCGCATGTTGGTGTCCGACTGGACGTGCGGAATCACACCGGGCGTGGTCACGGCGGTGCAATGACTCTTTCGTTCGGCCAGATGATTGCTAATCAGGCGGCCGAGCTCGTTCTGGATTGCGCCATGGGTCCGATTGGCCGGCGCCATCGCCTGGGGCTCACCGTCGACGAGCTGCCACGTCTGTCCGCCCGGCGGGTTCCAGGCCAGGAACTCCGCCACCGTCATCCGGATGGGGATCTTGAGCACCGCTATCATGACGGCACTCTACCACAGGTTCGGCGCCGGGGCACCGGTGGCATGGGGCGCCTCAAATCAGCCCCACTTGGCCTCAGACTTCGGAACGACGTCCAGGACCAGGGCCGCCACGCACCTGCGTTAGCGGGGTGCTGAGCGCGCGGGCCAAAATCGCCGCGGGAGCCCGAACGCGCGCGTCGTCACCCCGGGTCTCGGCTTTGGGCCAAACTGCTCGGTATCGCGTTGCCTTTTGGACGGGTCATTCGCAAAGTTGGTGACCGGCGGGCTGGCCCATTTCTCATAGGCCGGCATGTATACTGCTGGATGAAGGTCAGTGTTACATCGCTTCTTGGGCGTGTCACCTGCAAAGTCGGTGATCGGGGAGTTCACCAATCGGCGTCGGTCTGGCCTTACGCCACTCAATGTCCGCACCCCGGCCATCGCACGCCTCGGCGCCTTCAGCCGATTGATCTGGCCATGACCCCGTGAAGAGGACGTGAATGCGGCGCGTCTCTCTTTCACCATCGTTCCGCGCCGAGGCGGGATACCAGAAAATCGATCAGGAGACGCGTTCGTACGGGCATTGTCCTGCCGGCTGGCCAAACCACGCTGACGGGCACAGGTGGAGGCTCGAACTCCGTCAGGACAAGTTCGACGCGACCTTTGTCCAGGAGCGGGCGAACCTGCCACATTTGTGCCAATCCCAATCCAAGCCCGCGAGCGACTGCCTCGGTGCAGACGTCGGCCGAAGAGGCGGTAAACCGTCCGCGCACCCGCACGCTTTCCCGTATGCCGTCCCGCTCATAGACCCATTGACAGGCATCCCGCGCAGAGCTGCGCACCACGCAATCGTGGTTCGACAAATCCTGCGGATGCAAGGGCCGCCCCCGTTCCGCCAAGTAGGACGGCGCGGCGAAAGTGACGCGACGAGCCAATCCCATGCGCCGCATTCGCAGCCCCGAGTCTTCGAGTTCCCCCACCCTGACAGAGAGGTCGATTCGTTCTGCGACCAAGTCCACAAACTCATTGGATAGTTGCAGGTCCACGCTCACCCGAGGATGGCGCTGCAGGAAAGCGTCAAGTGCGGGTACGAGGTACACCGTCGCGAACACGAGAGGCCCGCCAACGCGAAGCGGCCCGCTAACCGTCGCGGCTGATTCCGTGGCCTCCGCGTGTGCGGCCGCAATATCAGCGAGTGCAGTCCGCATCCGGGCGTAAAAGCGCAGGCCGGCCTCGGTCGCCTGCAGGCGCCGGGTCGTGCGCCGGATCAACTCCACTCCGAGTTCGCGCTCTAGCTCCGCCACCCCCCGGCTGACCGCTTGCAATGAGCGCCCGAGCTGGCGGGCTGCCCCGGTAAAGCTGCCACGGTCAAGCACGGCGACCAACGCCTGATACTCCTCAATCGTACCCATCAGCGTACTCTCTCGTTCCGCGGGAGGATATATCGCCGAAGGGCAGCATTATTGCCAACATCAGCAGCGGCCACATTCGCAATACAAGAGGTCGGGCACCAGGAAAGGAGCGCTCCATGTCCCCTGGCTTCGCGCCGAAATGGCCGCACTCGCCTGGCAACACCATGCTTTTTACACGCAATCGCCTCTCTTTTTCTTCGCCGTTCACCCGACTGACGCGGATCGTGGCGAAACTGCGGAAGAGGGAGAGGGAAAGGCAAGAGCTCTACCGGATGACCTGCCGGGAGCTGCGTGACATCGGGCTCACCCGGGCCGACATCGAACACGTGTTCGATCCCAACTTAACCTTTGAATTCGCCGAGCGCCGCAAACCCCCATCCGAACGCGGCAACCGATGACATTCGGCACCGCCGAGTCCGGAGCGACGAACCGGACCCTTGGCTCGAAGATCAGCATCCGGGAGCTACATAGTCGGGAGGAAGAAGCAATCATGACCTTCCTCCTTCATCTCGAGCCGGAAGACGTCAGAGCACGATTTGGTTCTCTGCGGCCCTCCATTCGGTATCTGCTTCCCGGAATTGACCGCGGCCGACACAGTGTAGCGTTTGCTGCAACTGACACCGGAACCACGGTACTCGGCATTCTGAATCTCGAATGTCTTACCACCCCGACAGCGGAAATTGCGGTCATAACGCGTTCTGACCACAAGCGCCGCGGTATCGGCAGACTCCTTCTTGGGTGCTCCCTGCTATGGGCCGAGCGGTGCGGCTTGGCCCATCTCTTCGGCTACATCTCGGTGCAAAATACGGCGGCTCTCGCCCTCGTGCGCGCGGCGGGATTCAGGGTGATCCGATGCGACGGCTTTACCCTCGAAGTCGGTAACACTCTGCCGGTGAGTGACCTCTGATCGGCTTGCAAAATTGGCTCTGACGCAAATTTGGTGATGTGGCTTTAGCTGGGGCCGATCACGCGAACCTGGAGGAGGTCGAGCTTTCCTCGGCCATACATCTGGCGTTTGACGAGTTTGAGCTTGGTGATCTGTCCCTCGGTCTGGCCGTTCGACCAGGGCGAGGTGATCGCGGCACTGATCGTCTCGCGATCTTTGAGGACGCCGCTGGCGAATGAGGCGACCAGGCTCGCTCGGGCTCGCTCCAACCACGGCTCGAGCTCGGCAAGGGTCTTCCTCCGGATCATGGTCTGGAAGGCGGTGATGATCGCGCGTGCCTCGACGAGCAGAGGGACGCCACTCTCGATGGCGGCGATCGTGTTCTTCGGCGTGCAATTTTGGCTCTGACGCACTTTTGGTGAAGGTCGTTCCAGGATGGCGCAAGAGAAGATATTGATATCGCTTCGGAAGCCGCGTACATTGGCACCCGCCGGAGCGTTCGGCGCACCAAAGGCATTCAATCCGCTGAACCTCACGTCGGCATGGGCGTCCTTGGCAAACGAGCCGGCTTGCTGATCATCAGAATTGAGTCAGAGCCAATTTTGCAAGCCGATTGACACTCTGAGACCAGCACAGAAGGCGTCGAGGAGTTGCCGGCCATGGGGCCAATCGCCGACGCCGCTCGAACCGTTGATGTGGCCAAGCGCGCCGACCTCGACCAAGCCCGCGCGCCACGCCTCCGCCCTCGACCGTGAATATGCGCTCGTGCCGTAGGGGTCATTGGTGCTGGCGACGATCAGCGCGGGAAACGGAAGTGGCGCCGCAGGCGCGTCGCGAAAGGATGCCGCCTCTGCCGGGAATGTGGGACCCGCGGGGTCCGGGACCGCAACAAGAAAGGCGCCCGTCACTGACCTCTTCGCCCGCTGAGCCCAGTGTGCGACCAGCAGACAGCTGAGGCTGTGGGCGACAAGCACTGGACTCGTCTTGGCCGCCAGCAGAGCGGTGTCGACAGCGTCGATCCAATTCGAGATGTCGGGCTTGTCCCAGCTGGCCGGCTCGAACCGCTTGAAGCGCTCGTCGGCGCGTTCCCAATGGCTCTGCCAGTGAGCGTCGCCAGAGCCGCCGATGCCCGGCAGCGTGATGAAAGCCTGCATTCTTGGACCTTGAGTTCATTGTCGATCCGGGCATTATGGCTGGCTCACGCAGCTTCTTATATGGGTATTCATCGGAAATCTCACGAGCTTACCGATGGTTTCAAGGCAAACCAGGTTGAGAACATGAACCGCATCGGCACGATAGACCGCAAGGATTTGCAGATCATCGAGGCGCTGCAGCGCAACGCACGTGCGCCGCTGGCTGAGCTAGGACGGCAGATCGGCCTCTCTCAGCCGTCAATGTCGGAGCGGGTGAGGCGTCTGGAGGAGAGCGGCGTCATCGAGGGCTACGGCGCGCGCATCAACTATCGCGCTCTCGGCCTGGGCATGATGGCGATCATCCGGCTTCGGACGACGCACGAGCATATCAAGGCCTGTCTGAAGCGCTTCGCCGAGATTGCCAACATCGTCGAGGTGCACCGTGTCACGGGAGAGGACTGCTTCGTCCTCAAAGTGCTGGTGCCGAGCCCTGAAGAGCTGGAGACGATCGTCGATCGGATTGCCGGCTATGGCGCGGTCACGACGTCGCTCGTGCTGCGCAGCGAACCGCCGCGGCCGATCGGCGCGGCGCTCATTGGGCACAAAGCCGATTGAGAGCCGGCTCAGGGCTGATGGTTTTCGGCGATGATGCCCCTTCGGGTTCGAGACGGAGGAAGCCGAGAAGGAAATCCGCGGCCTTGCTGGCCTGAGAGGCTGCACGGACGATAGCGTTACGGAGGCGAGCGCGCCGGCTGCCGATCAACAGGGACCTCGTGATCTCGGTGACAGCGGGCGCGCCGCGCCCGCACCCGACCAACGATGTCGGCGATCTGGCCGTCGTCCCTATCGAGCAGCTCGCCCTGGCCGATCAACGCGTCTTCGATCTTGCACGCGAGCTTCAGCCACTTCTTCCGCGGGCACGGGCTCAGATCGCCGAGCGCAATGAAGAATCGCAGGATGCCAGGCCAAATGCGACACGGCGCCGCCGGCTTGGGATGTACCTATAACCGAAGGCCTCGCCCCCCATCGGGCCGAGGCAACTACGAACGTGCCAGCCGCGTCGTCCGGTAGAGCGCGGTCAACGGGAGCCGGAAGTGTATGCTTTGGAGCGTCAGATCCCCACTCTCAATCGTGGTCGGCTGCTTCGGCCAGGCTCCATCCGCATTGCGGCGCAAAAGTTCTGCGCCGATGGCCGCCGTCCTCACGATAAGAATTTCCTGCACGCTCGGGATAGTCGTATGCGCCCACACGTTGGCCCAAGTCTCGGCTTGGTTGCTCCGCGAGAGGATCTCGATCAGCAACACCGGATCGGTGAGTGCGGTCTCTTCGTTCTCGTAACCCGAGCAGGTTACCGCGAGATCGGGTACCCGCATATTGGTGTCCGACTGGACGTGCGGAATCACCCCCGGCGTTACCACGACGCTGCACGGACTGCCCCGCTCCCTTAAATGCTCCCGAATCAGACCACTGAGTTCCGCTTGTATTGCCCCATGCGCCCGGTTTGCCGGCGCCATCGCTTGCGGCTCACCGTCGACGAGCTGCCACGTCTGTCCGCCCGGCGGGTCCCAGGCCAGGAACTCCGCGACCGTCATTCGGATGGGGATCTTGAGCACCGCGGTCATGACGAAACTCTTGCACAGGTCCGTCGCTTGGTCACTCCCGGCACGGAGGGCGTCAAGCTAGCGTCGCATTCAGGGCACCGCCAGCAGCTCGTCGAGCGTGACGGGGCAGACTTCCGGCACCGGCAACGGCGCCTGGTCGTCGAGCTTCTCGGGCAGAGCGTGGAGCGCGTCGGCGTAGAGACCGGCGAGGTCGATCTTCTGCCGCATCGAAGGTGCGAAGCGCCGCCGCGCGTCGGCACGGACCCGGATCGCTTCGGCCCGCCAGGAGGGCGCATCGCGCACGAGAGGCCACGCCTCTGCCTTGAGCAAGTGGAGCATCGCCTGCGTGAGCAGGGATTCGACCGCGTGCAATTGTTCCCGGCCCACACTCTCGATTTCCTCCACAATGTTCGGCCAGTCGATCTCGGCATCGTTAGTTTCGCGGCCGGCCGCGTGATCGCGCAACAACCACGCCTGCTGCTCCGACCAGGCAAGAATGTCGCTCTCGTAGAGACTATCCATTCAACTAACTCGCTTCCATGGTACCCGCCAGGGGCCGCGCTATGCACTCTGCCAAAGTGGGAGCCGCAGCGCCAGTACCGATGTGATTGGGCACGCCGCGAACGAGGAGCCCAAAAACGATGCCCAGTTGAGAGGGCACACGAGAGGCTCCTCCGCACATCGCACGGGATATTTTCTAGTCCCAGCGGTTGGCGTTCTTCGGAAAGCCGGGGCGCTGCACCCGAACGACACAGAAGCGCTGGCCGGTTGGCGCCAGCATCACCACCCAACGCTTCAGCTCGTTCACCACCTTGGCGCCAAGTTTTTCGAGGCGCCTCACTTCGGCAGGGATGTCGTCGGTCTCGATGTCTATATGGACGCGGCTTTCGTGGTCGACGCGCTGGATCTCCACGATGGGCTCGTCGGGCGGGGTTTTCAGCATGCGGTAATTACCGTGGCTGCTCGGATGGCTGGGGTCGACCGGTCGGCCCAGCGCTTCGGCCCAGAAGGCGGCAGCCTCGTCTACATCAGAGGTCTTACAGTCGATCAGAATGGCGCATAAACGCGAGTGGTGCATTGCAGGATATCCTTCTCGATACGGCCGAGAGGATGGGCGCATCCCTGTCAAAATCTGGTTCGCTCAACCTCGTCCTGGCTCAACCTCCGTTTGATGCGGCCAAGGAGCTTGGCCATGGCCAGGCCGTCATCTGCTGCCGTGAGGTCAGACGCGCTCCTTGGTGCGGCGGCTCCTTACGAAGGATCGCAGGACCGCATTGATCCGCGTCTGATAGCCTGGCCCGAGCCGCTTGAACCATGCGAGAACGTCCTCATCCAAGCGTATGTTTACCGCTTGTTTCCGGGGTGGCAAACCCAGAGTCGCCGAATCCTTCCAGTCCGCGGGCAGCTCCGCATCGTCCTCTGCTGCCTGCCTCTCGATCTCCTCAGGCGTCGTGCGATCGACTCTCGCCCAGTCAGTACGCGATCGACCGCGCTTGGCCATGGCTTTCAGCTCATTGGCCGTGTAGTGCGCGATACGCTCTTTCCTCGCCATCTCTTGCCCTTCGCGCCGTGATGATCCGTATCGCCTCTCCTCGCCAGGTCCACACCACGGCAAACATGCGTTCGTTCACCAGCCCGATCGTGATGAGGCGCTCCTCGCCGCCATGCGACGAAGGAACACTGACGACTGGACGACCATCGAAGAGGGAAGCGGCGAGATCACGAAAATCGATACCTCGCTGGCGCAGCACCTTTTCCCGCTTCGCCTCATCCCATTCGAAGATCATTGACTATGTAGATACAAGTGTGGAGATAGTCAAGCCGGGCCGAGGACCCGAGGCTCTGACCATCGGCCCGCAGTATTCGGCAGGAATAACGCCACCAGGGCGTCACGGATCGTCATCGCCCCGAAGGAGCGACGCCGCCGAACGCAGCGAACCCCGGAAACGTCCTGCCGTAACACTTTCTGCCGGCACGTGCTTCAGCCAATCGGTTCCAGGATCACCGCCGTTCCGTAGGCGGTGATCTCGGCCATGCTTTGCCCGCGTCCGCTGTCGAATTCTCCCGAATCGAAGCGCATGGCGACGACGGCGTTCGCTCCAGAGGCGGCTGCCTGCTCCTTGAGCGCGGAGATCGCTTCGGCGCGGGTGTCGTTCATCAGCTTGACGTATCCCGACTGACCCCCGCCGAAGGCTGCGCGCATGTTACCGAAGGCGTTGCCGAGTGCCGAGCGGCTGCGGATAGAAGTGCCGAAGACGGTCCCTATGACCCGTGCAATTCGCGCATTCGCCACCTCGTCGGTCGTCACCACGAGAATGTCGCTCACGGGTGGGTCCCGCAGCCCAGATCAAGACGAACCGCACGAAGCAGGTAACGCATCCCTCGCCTCCCCTTGGCTACAACCGTGGACGCAGGCGGGGCCGGAGGGCTGCTTTCGCCCGCCGCTTCGTTTCATCACTATCGGCCGATCCGGCTCGTTCGGCCTCCTGCGTCTGCTCAGTTGCAAGTGTGCGCCGCGCCTCAGCCTCCGCCTGCTCCGTGACCACGGAGTCCGAAACCCCGGCCTTTTCACCCAACCGGGTGACGGAGGCCCAATAGGCCGCCGCAATCCTGTCCGCCTCGGCAGCACGGTCATTTCCCATTCGGCGTCTCCGGTCCCTTCGGTTCTCCGGCAAACCGGCTTCTCTTTACCCAGCGTACGAACTCGGGCCGGCGGAAGTAGATCGCCCTGCCGCAACGGAACCGCCGGCCGGTCTTCGGCACGATGAACTGGTCATCCTCCCGTGTGTCGTGCATCAGTTCCTCCGGGCGGATCAGCAGCCGCTTCACCTCATGGTAGTTGCGGCTTTCGCCGCGCGAGCGCGAGCCGAAGTCGAACCCCCGAAAATGCTTCCCCTTGTTGTCGCCTTCCGACCATGCCAGCACGCCGTATTCACCGACCGTGGCGGCGAGTTCCCGCGCCGTTTCTTCATCCTTAACGGCTGCATAGGAACGCCAGGACACGCTGTCGTACCAGCTGCGCTTTCCCTCGGGGCCCCACTGCTCGATGATCTGTCCGACCGACTGGTAGAGAAGCTGCAAGGTGATCCCGTACTTCCGGCCGGCATCGCGCGCCGTCGTGATGACCTTCATCGGCCCGAGACGGAACACCTCGTCCAGCAGGTAGAGGATGCGGCCCTGCACGTTGCCGTTCGCTTCATAGGCGGCATTGAGCAGGGCACCGATAATCGTGCGCGCAACTGCGGGGGAAGTTTCCAGCGCTTTCAGCGGGATGCAGACGAACACGGCGGTCTTGCCTGCGGCGACGTCTGCGCTCCGAAACGAAGAGCCGGAGACCAGGGCGCTGTAGGCCTCTGTCGCCAGCCATTCGGTCGCTTCGTCCGCGTTCGTGTAAATGCCCGAGAATGTTTCCGGCACGATATCCTTGAGACCGCCGGCGAGGTCCCGTGCGAGCCGGCTCTGGGAGAAGCGGTGGATCTTCGTGAGCAGCCGTCGCACGTTGTCCTCGGATGAAGCGATTGCCGCGCGCAGAGTCCGGAGCGTCTTGTGCTCCGGCGCCAGGCTCTCATCCCAGAGCATGTGCGCGAGCAGGCAGGTGACAAGCCGCTTGCCGCGCTTGTTGAAGAATTCGGCGTTGGAGTCGGTGCCCCGTACGGTGCCGCAGATCCACTCGACCACGGCCCGGATGTCCGCCTCAGCCTCCGGAGAAATGATGTCGATCCAGTCCAGCACGTTGAAGCCGATCCGATCGGCGGTGCCGGGATGAAGCTCGAAGACCCGATGCCCCATGGCTTCGCGTGCCTCGCGCAGCATCGGCCCGAGCTCAGTCGAGGGGTCAAGCACCACGGCCGAGCCGGTCCACATCAACAACGTCGAGACCGCGCTCGTCGTCTTATAGGAGCCCGAGCCTGCAATCAGGAGGCTGTGCGTCGGGCCCTGATCGCAGCGATCGATCAGCAGAGGCGCCTTGCCGCCCTGCCCCCAGGTCTTGGGATTTCCGGGGCGGAACCGCACGCCGGCGAGAGCATCCTCATGCACGAGGTAGGCCTCGCCGACCACGACCCCGCCGAACTTGGGGTCAGGCCCGGGCCAGAGTTCCTGCGCCTCGGCGAGCGTCATCCAGCGGGCATGGCCGTGATTGTCGGTCGGGCTGCGGATCGGACCGTTGACCGGCTTCGCCGCCGGATGATCGCGCCTGAGCGTCCAGCCCTGGACGTGCCGGCCGCGCATCGCCACGGTCAGGCCGACCGCGAGCGGGAGTGCCGAGGCGGGAACCGCGCTGCCGACCAGCCAATGTCGTACCGTCGCGTTGCCGCTCATCTCGAAGAGGTAGAGCCACCATTGCCAGAACGGATGCGCGAAATCCCCGATCAGTCCGGTGCCGATGAGGAAGATCAGCGAGGCGATCACCGTGAACGAGCCGAGGCAGAACGCGAGAAGGGCGCAGAGACGAATCGTGAGGAGTGCGCGCATCAGAACTCCCGCAAAAGATCAGAGGCGGTCTCGCCGCGGCGGGCCGCGTCGGCGGCAAACCAGACCTCACCGATCCCGTAAACGGAGCCGTCGTTGCGGAACGGGATGATCAGATCGACCGCCGAAGCGAGCAGCTCGCAGAGGGTCCGGTCATCCCACTGCGCGCCCTTGGCCGAGCCTTTCACCAGAGCGAACAGGCGCTTGAACGCCTGGTCGGCGTGCGCGCCGTGGATAGTGGTGATGGATCCGGGATGTCCGCTGACCACTTCGTTCACGTAGGTCCAGGCCGCGTCGTCGCGGAGTTCCTGCAACAGCACCCGGTCCGGACGCATCCTGAGACTTGCCTGCAAGAGATGCTCCGGGCCGATGTTTGCGGCAGACAGGCCGTCCTTGCTGTAGACCAGCCGGACGTGATTCGGCTGCGACACCACGAGCTCCAGAGTGTCCTCGATGGTGATGATCCGCTCTGCCGGATCGATCGCCGCGATCAGCGTCTTCGACATCGTGGTCTTGCCGCTGCCGGTCGCACCGCAGAGCAGGATGGTCAGCCGTGCCCGCACGGCTGCCGCGAGAAACCCCTCGATCTCGCCGGCGTCGAACAAGGCGAGCAAGGGGCCGTGGTCGCGCTGCTCCTTACAGCGCTTCCACCGGTTCCAGCCGTCGAGCTGGTAGCGTCCCCTGACCGAGGAGATCGGCGCCACCGAGCCACCCGGCTTACGGATGGTGAGACTCACCGTGCCGTGCGGCACCACAGGCGGTATGCAAATCTGCAGCCGCTCGCCTTCCGGCAGCTCGGTCGAGCAGAGTGGGCTCGCCGGGCCGACTTCCTGTCGTCTCAGCGAGCCGGCCAGGACGGCGATGTCCTCGAGCGCACCGAGATCGAGGGAAACGTCATGCTGCTCGAAACGGCCCCGCTGCCGCACCCAGGCCTCGCCAGGGCGATTGATCGCGATCTCCTCGGTTGCCGGATCGGCAAGCCACTCTCCGATCGGGGCGAGCAGGAACCGCAACAGCGGTGCGGCCGGGCTTTCGATGCGAACCGGCTCCGCAAGCACGCTCATCACCATGTGCCTCGCCAGATCTTCCGCCGCCGGCGGTTCATGACGACCTGGCTGGCCTTCAGACCCCACACTCCGAGCACCGGAAGTGCTACCAGCCACGAAGCGCCGTAGGGATGAGGCAGGCCCACCTCTGCTGACAACCGGGCCACGAGAGCTTCCAGGAAGATCACGGCAGCGGTGAAGAGAACGCAGAAGCCGGTGAGCTCATGCGTCGCCCACAGGAACTCCTCACGGTTCTTCCGTCTCTCCCGCTCCGTCACCGAGCCCGGCCGCACGTCGAGGCAGAACCAGGCAAGCCATGTCTCGATGCGCCTGAGGTCCTGCAGCGTGTGTGCCGCGAGGCGTTCTGTGCGGGTCCCGGGCGCCGGCTCCGCGTTCATCGCGCGGTGGTTTCCAGCTTGTAGACGTCGGAAAAATTCAGGTCGCGGGCGACGAAGATCGAGACGCTGTCGCCCTGGTTCTTTTTCAGGGTCGGGGGGATGTTGATCTGGGCTTCAAGCGAAGTATTCGCGACCTGGCCTGCCGCCGGCACGAAATACTGGAAGTAGGTGTTGCCGGTGCCGTTCTGCACGGCGTTCGCGCCGGCCTGCAGGCTGCCGCCGAGGATGGTGAACATCAGCGCCGCACCGAAGCGCTGCCAGAAATGGTCATCGACGGCACCGGACACCCCTGCCTTTCCCAACGGACCCGCCGCCGGCGAGGCCAGGCTGATCACCACGCCCTCGGGCGTGCGCGCCTCGGTCCAGAGAATGAAGAGGCGATCCTCGCCGCGCACGAGTCCGGACTGGATTTCTCCCAGTACCTTCGTTCCACGATCGAGCAGAGTCACCGCGCCGGTCGCGCCCCGCACCGCCTCCGGCAGCACGCACGTCACGAACCCGGGCAGCCCGCTGTCGATCGCGGTCTGCAAAGTGCAGGGGATGAGTGTGCCGGCGGGGATGGTCAGGTTCGGATGCGCGAGCAAGCTCGCATAGGTCGCCTCAAGGCTCGTGGAGGTGAGACGTTTCGCCAGAGGGTCCCGCGAGGCCGGCTGACCCGCGCCGTTCACGGTAACGGAGGCCTCCGGAGATGCGGGCCCTGGCGAAACCATGGTGCCGGCACTGTAAGCGAACAGCGGCGCATTCAGCGCCTTCTCGGCCGGGCTTTCCTGATGGACCGGAAGCATCCCGGCCAGGAACGGCGATCCATGCGGCACTGGCGGCGACTGCGTACCCGCCGCCGGGTAGGCTGGCGGCGGCCCTGCGCGCGGCGCTTCGAAGCTGCGCCCGATACTGCCGGTGCCGGTCGCACCATTCTCGGGCGTTGGCTGATTCGCTTGATGATGCCCCGGCCACCCGAAAAGAAAGATCGCGCCGAACGCGAGCACTGAGCCTGCGATCAGGAATCCAACCCTCTGGCCGGCCGTTGCAAAGGCACGGCCGGCACCGACCGCCGAGACGTCATTCTGAACCGGAGCGGCTTCACCTGCCGGCCGCCCCCAGGGCGGACTCTGCGACTCACCCGGCATTGCCGGACTCCCGCAGCGTCCGCACTACGCCGGGACTGATCGTGTGTGTTCCCGGCGTGCTGCCAATCGGATTGTAAGAGAGATCGTAGACATCGAGCACGGTGCGGCCGTCGCGCAGTATCCACTCGCGCGCCGTGCCGGTGGCAACCACGGCATCTCCGTGCACCGAAGTCTCCGCAACCGCTTCCTTGCCGTCCGGATCGATCCGGAAGATCGCCGGGATGCGCTCGTTGCCGGGGAAAACGAACACCGTGCTGTAGCCGTCGTCGGAGACCTCGGCAGGCGCGAGTGAGCGGTCGCCGCGGGCGACGTAGCGATAATTGTGGCCCCCGCCGGCGAGAGTGACCGCACCGGTTTTCATGCCGTTCGTGACTTCCGCGAGGCGCGCTCGTGCCGCCTTGCTTTCGGCCTTGGCCGCGGCTGCGCCGGCAGCTGCCAGGCGCTCTTTCTCCGCATCTTCCGGATAGGTGAAGACGACCGTGTAATCGACGTTGGCGCCGGCACCGAGCTTGCTCTGCACCGTCTCGAACTGGAAGGTGTAGCGCCTGAGCGACCCGTCCGCCCTTCTGGTCACGATCAGCACCGGCTGCGCAGAGAGGATCCCCATCGGCTTGAAGAAGACGAAGTTGCCGGCGGGCTTCGCCTGGAGGTACGCGCTGTCGCTCTCGACCACCTGCTGGACGACTTCCGTGGGCGCGAACTCGATCGCCATCGCCGCGCCCGGTGCGGTCCAGATATCGACGACATTCCCGGCTTCGTACGGCACGTAGCGGATGCGGCCGTCGAGGCTTCCCGCCTTCGGATATTCCACCGCGAATGCCGGCACGCTCAGCGCCAGGGAGAGCAACGCGACGCTCGTCAGGCTGGCGCGCCGGGTCATGGCGCCGAATCCTCGGAGTTCTGATAGTTGGTGATGACGATGCCCCCCGGGTCCGAGAGCCGGCTTTGCACGGGCAGGCTCTCGACACGATCGAAGCCGACGGTTGCCGTCCAGGTGGTCGTCTCCGGTGCTTCGCCGTACATCAGCACCGTGCGCTGGTAGCGCACGAGCGCCACCTGGGGACGAACGAACGACATGTTCACGAGGCGGAGATCGACTTGGCCCTTGCGGCCGACCGTGTTCTGCGGGCTCGCCCTGTTCCCTGGCAGGAACCACTGCTGATAGGCATCCCGGACATCGGGCGCCGACATCATCGAGACCACGTCGTAGCGGTACCGTGCATCCGCGAAATCGTAGCCCTCGCGGTTGCGGACGTACTGCCAGATCGCCGCGCGCGTAACCGCGAGACTCTGCGTCGGCGGTAGGTCTGACATCTTTGGCAGAACATCGACGGTGCCGTCCGCCCGCACCCACATCGGCAGTGGCACCAGGCGTTCGAGCGGCAGCATCGAGGCCACCGTGAATGCCAGGGCGACGTTCGCGAGCAAGGAGAGCCCGGCGACAAGGAAAGCTACCCTTGCGGTGCGTTTGGCGCTCCGCGCCCGGTGCGCCTGAAAACTCTCGACCTCCCGGAAGTAATCGGCCAGATGGGCGGCATCGACCGGCGGGGCCTGCATCTCAGCATTCATTGCTGCGCCACCTTCGGGACCTGCGCGAGATCGCTCGGTGTCGGGTGCCAAAGCCCGGCATTCAGCGGGAACAGCGGTCCGCGGGCCTGCGGCAAGGATTCGCCGTTCGAGCATCCGGCGAGCAGGCCGCCCACAAGGATGAGGATCAGAATGGCGCGCATGCCCCTCCCCTCACCCTTCCTTCCGACCGCTCAGCCGGTTCGCGATGCGCCGTGCGTTCTGCGCCGCAGCCGCGGCTCCGCGGCGCGCACCCGATCCCACCACCGGAGCACCTTGGCTCACGATCTGTCCGCCGGCGCGCCAAGCCGGCGCTCCGTGAATCCAGTGCCGCACGCCTTCCAGGCCAACGCCGGCTGCCACCCCGCCGGCAATCCGCTCGATCACGCGGGGAAGAATCAGAACCGACGCGCTTAGAACGAGAACAAAGAGAGAGACGCCGAGCAAGTCCATAAGCTGGTCCGTTGCAGGACCTGTTAGTTGAGTGCTGGTCAAGGCCGTTCCGATTACCGAGACCAGAAGCTCGACCAGAACGTTGATTGCCAGTGTCAACAACGACAAGGTGATTAGAACGTCGATCCAGCCGTTGACGATCTTGCGAGTGTAATCGAAAAGCCAAGCAAGAAGCAGGATCGGTCCGATCACAACCGCCAAGCTGATAAGCATCTGAACCACGAGGAAAACTGCGAACATCACGACCAGTGAACAGGCGACGATTACGAACGCGGCGAGGGATGCCATGTCGAAGAAGATCGCCTTGATCCAGCCGGGCGAGATATTCCAAACGGCTGTAGTTTTGAACCACATATCGACAAGCGCTTTGTCGAACGCAGCCCCTGGGTTCGTTCCTCCGGGCGCACCTGCGATGTACTGTGCGAAGAAGTCCGGCAGCCCGGTGGTGAAGAAAGACACCACGTAATGGTTATAGGCTGAGGTGTTGGCCAACAGAAACACCACGACGGCTATCCTCGTGAACCGCCTCATTGCGTGCCCGAACGTCGTTCCCTGAGCGGCGATCACCTCATAGCCGTAGAACATCAAGAGAAGTATCAGAGTGACGTCGAGCGGCACCTGCGCTGCCGCAAGCGCCTTGTCGACATTGGTGGTGATCGCTCCAGCAATGCTCGTCACATAGGTCTGGTAGATGAACTCGAAAACATTGAACCCACTCATTTGCATGACAACTCACTCTCAACGGTGTGAGTTGAACTGTGCGCATGCTGGGTCAGTAGCACCCAACTTTTGGAGGGCGACACAGTCGTCTCGCATTCCTTGGGTGGCACTCTGGTTGGCAGCCTGATCCGCGGCGCGGATATGTTGCTCCAACCAATCGGCACTCGGCGGCACAATCGTCGTCTTTCTGTTGACCACTGTGGTACTGAAGAATTCTGCTCGAAGGACAGCTATCCCAACGGCCCCGATAGCCAAGGCTACGACGAGAACACCAATCAGTTTCATACGTGACATCACGGACATCCCGGATCAGTAGCGCCGAGCTGCGCCAGAGCGGCGCAGTCGTCTCGCATACCTTGATCCGCACTCTGCCGTGCCGCCTGCTCCTGTGCTTCGCGCTGTTGCGCCAGTTGCTCGGTGGCGAGGATTTGCAGGTTTTCGGCCTGCGCGGTCTGCGCCTGCACATAGTTCTGCTCGGCGATGAGTCGGGCCTGGATCGATGCCACCTGCTGGAGTGTCGTCGCCGACCCGAGCTGGCTCTGGAGCTGCGTAAGGGCAGCCTCCCGCACTTGCAGGGATTGGAGGTTCTGGGTGGCGACGGCCTCGAGATCGGCCGTCGAGAACGCCGCGTTCCGCAGTTGCCCCGCCTGGAAGTCCTGGCCGGCCGGCTGATAAACCTGATTCTGCGTGAGGTACTGCTGCGCGAGGCTCCCGAGATTGCCGCCGAGCGTGCTCGGGGGGCTCAATCCTTCGAGGAGCCCGGGCAGGATGTTCGTGTTCGGCAGCGGGTCTTGCAGGAAGGTCTGCTCGAGCTGTTGCGCCCACTGGTTGGGGTTCACGGCCTGGACGAGCGCCTGGTAGGTCGCGCGGAGCTGCTGATAGCTCTGCACGAGCTCCTGGTACTGCTGCTGTGCCTCCCGCACCGCATTGACGAGCTGAGCGAGCGAGGCGTTGTCGATCACCGCCGTCTGCGCCCTCGCCGCTGGCGGCAATGCCACGCCGGCAAGCAAGACCCCGAGTGCGACCCAGCGCGAAGATCGTCGCATCGCCCTCTCCTTCAATCCACTGCCTCTTGGTGCCGCGCCATGAATTCCGGCAGCCACGCGGCCGGATCGTCGGTGCCGGCGTCGGCGCGCAGCCGCTCGGCAAAGCGCACCGTGTTGGCCCGGCTGGAGAGCACCGCGATGCACTCCGGCATCGCCGAGAGATCGAAATCGACGATCACCGAGCCGGTCTCGCGCTTGATCAGGAACTGCCGCGAGCCGGGCAGCATCTCCTCGCGGATCGCGCGGAGTTCGCCGGCCGTGAGATGGAGCTGCTCGCGGTAGACTTTTTCGTCGGCGGTCGGGGTCGGGAAGAACACCTTTGTCAGGCATTGGCCGACCAGGGTCGCTCCGAGCGTCGAGGTGAGCACGTGCTCGGGCTGCTGGGTCACGAGCAACACGACGGCGTTGCTCTTGCGAACCGTCAGCATGAAATCTTCCCACATCTCCCTGAACTGTGGGTTGATGAGGTAGGCACGAAATTCGTCGCAGGAGAGGACGAAGCGCCGCCCGTCGACGACGGTGCGGATGCGGTGCAGGAGGTAATGCGCCGCGGGTTCGACGATCCCGGGATCGCCGAGGATGGAAGTGAGATCGAAGCCCGTCATGCCGGCATCGAGCGCCACCTCGTCGCGCTCGCCGTCGAAAGCCCAGCCGAGCGAACCGCTGCGGCACCAGCGTTCGAGCCGTGCCCCCGCCCCTTTCGGATCGCGCCAGCCGAGGAACTGCCGCAGTCCCTCGAGAGTGCGCATGCTGGGCGGCAGCCGCATCGCCGCCGCCACGCCGCGGGCGAGACGCGCGTCATCCTCCGGCGGCAACGGGCCGTGGCCGTCGAGCACGATCAGCGCCTTCAGCCACTTCACCAGGAACGCGCGAGAGGCCGGTGTGTCGTCGAGGCCCCGGAGCGGCGCGAGACCGCTTGCCTCTCCCGCCCGCACGATCAGGTAGCGCCCGCCAACCGCGCGGGTGAGCAAGTCTCCGCCGCGGTCCTTGTCGAAAAACACGACCGTGCCGCCGCGCGCCGCCATGTACTGGTCGAACATCGCCAGCAGGAACAGAAGGAAGGTGGTCTTGCCACCGCCGATGCGGCCGAAGATCGCGGTCATGCCGACATCGCCGACGTGGGGAACGTAGTCGTAAGGGGTCGCCGCGGTTGTCCTGAACCGCATCATCGCCGGCCCCCAGCGTCCGCGCGGCTTGCCACGCGGAAACGCATCGAACCCCGCGAGATGGGAAAAGTTGCGCGAGGAGATCACGCCCGGCCGCGGCCGCCAGGAAAGGTTGCCGGGAAGCTGCGCGAAATACGCCGCTTCCATTGCCAGAGACTCCTGAGCGACCGCGGCGCCGGCGTTCGCAAGCTCCGCGCGTGCCGTGCCGGCGTGCCGGTCGAGCTCCGCCAGATTGTCGGCATAGACCGCGAGCGAGAAGTGATGCGTCCCCATCACCGACTCGCTCGAAGCCACCTGGTCCTGCGCGTCGGCCAGACCCGCGATCTGCGAGACGGCCTTATCGCCGGCGGCCACCATCTGCCGCTCGCGCAGGTTCAGCATGGCAAGGCTGTCGGGCCGGGCGAGGAAGCCGAAGCTCTGCGAGACGACGAGCGGGCACGGCAGCGCCAGGATCGAAGCGAGCATGCCCGGCCAGGTCGCCGGCGGATATTCGCGGAAGCCGAACAGGGCGCCATAGCGCGAGGCTCCGGGCGAGCGGATCTCGTAAGCGCGCCGGCCGAAGATGACGCGGTCGGTGTAGATCACGTTCCCCAGGAGGCCGCTGACCAGCGGCACGGGAAGGAATTCCCCGGTCAGGATCAGCCGCAGCGCCTCGGCGATCTCGGAGAACTGTGCCGGGCCTCTTGGGCGCAACCCGCACCTTCCGAGCTCGTAGCCCTCGAGGCTGCGGGCAAGAGTGCCCCAGATGTCCTCGAGCTCAGCCAGCAGCTCGCGGGAGCCGCCCGTATCGCCCTTGCGGATCCGCGCCAGGACAAGCTTCGCCCGCCGAGCGCCGAGCGTGCCGCCGAGCGGATTGCGCGGAGAGACGAGCACCGACAGGAAATACGTGTTCTCGAACAGCCGGCCCGCCAGGACACGCTGCCGGTAGAGCCGGTCGAGCTCGGCAGAGAAACCATTGCGGAACGCCGCACGTGGCAGATCATCGACGCGCCGGTGCCGGACCAGGTGCACGTAGATCGTTACGTTGTCATTGGCGATGTTACGCCAGACGCCGTTCAGGACCCGTGCCAGAGCGTTCCTTTCCTCGTCGGCCGCGAGTTCCGTTGGCACGCCAGCAAGCGGCCCGATCGCGAGCACCGAGCCGTCATCCAGCAGCACCGCGGACGCGCCGACATGGCCGACATACGGCAGATACGATTCGGCAGACCGCTCCGCCCAAGCCGCATCAAGAGGCATCGAAGATTCCGCGCGGCAGACGCGGCCGGCGAACCAGGGTCCAGCCCCTTCGTTGCCAATAGAGTGATGGCCGCGCGGGGAACGGTGACGGCGAGGCCCCACCCCAGAGATGCGCGTCGATCGAGCGGGCGGACGATCTGAGCCAGAGTGCCACGATGCGCACGGCATTGTAGTCGTAGCGCAGGATCGCCCGCGCACCGAGCCAGAGCGGCAGCAGGATGAGCTCGTAGAGCGGGTTCTGCCCGAGGATCATGATGAATCCGCCGAGCATGATGAACGCCACGGCGACGCCGAGCGGCAGGCCGGCGACGAGCGCGGGGCGTGTTGCTGCGACGAACAGGGGTGCTTCCTCCAGCTCTTCCATCACCCCGCGCCCACGAACTGAGTGATGAGGAAACTCGCGCCGAAGATCAGCACCAGCCCGCCGATGATGCTGCCGATCAGGCCGAGCGAAGCCCGGCCCAGGATGAAGGCGAACCCAACTCCGATCACGCCCAGCACCGCCAGACTCTCCCCGAACGGCCCCAGGATGAAGGTTGCGATGTTGCTGAGAATCGTCGTCGGGCTGGTGCCGCCCGTGACCACCTGCGCGTGCGCCAGTGCCGGCGTCATGAGCCCCGTCAGCACGGCGATCGCCAGGCGACAGCGCATGTCCCTTCCGCCCTGCCAGGGCGCATGCCTCATGATTTCCCGCAGCCCTGCCAGGCCAATGGGCCTTCTCTCATTCATCGGGTTCCTCGTTTGCTGTTCTGGTTGCTGACGCAAAATGCCCCGTCAGCATCACGGGCGGCCGGGCTACCAGGCGGTCCGGCCCGACCGACTGGGGAAAGACATTCCATGCCGGCGCGGCGGGTTTCGTGACACCCGGCTGCGAAGGCGGTTTTGTTGTCGCGGCGAGCCGGTCCAAGGGCGGGCGTTGCAGCCGTCCCGGGCCGGGCGAATCGGGGAAAACGTTCCAGTCCTTCGGGGTTATCGCCTGAGGATTCGTTGCGGCTGCCGCACTGGGGTCGATCTCCGGAACCACCCGCTTCGCCGCGCTGACTACCTTGGCGACATAGCCGTTCGCGAATCCACCGCGCGTCGTGCCCGTGTTGTAGCGGGAGAGCGCCGCCCGCAACGCCGCCTGCTCTTCGGCCGGCGTCCTGCCGCCGTCATAGTCCTTTACCAGCAGCGCCGCCGCCGCGCGGAGATTCGGACAGGGTTCGAAGGCGTCCGCGACGGAAAGGTTGAGCGGCATGAGATTCCGGGAGTTGATCTGCATGAGACCGAGATCGACGGAGTGGTCCGCCGCGATCGCCTGCCGGGCCAGGGCGATCGCCTCTGCCCGATCCTTCGGGTGCAAGGCCGCGTGCGCCGTGTTGTCGTAGATCGCGTGCGTATCGAAGCGGCTTTCCACCGCCGCAAGCGCCGCCAGCGTCCCGGGTGCGACCTCGGGCGCGCAGGTGCCGGCCAGTCGGGTGAACAGAGCCAGCGGAACGATCATCGCAACTCTCGTTTCCACGCGGCCAGCTGATGCCAGATCAGGCTTCTCCATCTCATGATTCGCATTTACGTTATGGATACCGATAACGTCAACAAGAGTATCCCTTACGAGTTTCAAAGGCTTAGGTTGAACAGGTGCGCGGTACTATGCGATACGCGGCGGATGGCGCGGCCTAAGCGATTCGCCGAGATGACCATGGCGCGGTTCCCCGACGGTACCTTCGCGGAGGTCGATGCGGTGCTGCGGCCGGACGAAGACCGGGCGAGCTTCATTCGCAGCGCAGTCGAATCGGAAATCGCCCGGCGGTCCCAGGATTTTTATGCCGATCTCCGGCAGTATCTTCTGGTCGGCGAGGGCGAACTGGACTTCTGTCTGAGCGCGATCCGCCGTGCTGTTCAGGAGCGGAAGACGGTTCTCGCGGGAATCGGCGTCGAACCTGTGATGCCGCAGAGCCGCGCCCGGAAGGCCCGGCAACGGAAACAGGCGGCTCGTAAAACCGCTCAACCGCCGCGGCGAAAGTAGAAATAGACCTGGCGGAAAGCGGCCGGCATATCGGCAGGTTCTTCCGAATGCTTGCCGCGATTCACCAGGCCGTTCCATCATCCGTCAGGACTCCGTCCTTGCGCTGTCCGGAGCAACTGTTCGCGCACACTCTGTGAAGAGAGTCGCGCTTGCAGTCGCCGCTTAAGGCCATTACTACGTTGGCCGAATCCGAGGCGCAAGAGGGAATCGATGGGAACCCCGAGGACTTTGGCGAAGTGTGACATCCGATCTATGGAAACATTGTGTTTGCCGAGCTCGACCGCGGAAACATAACCCTGATCTGTCAGGCAAAGTTCTGCAAGTTCGGCTTGCGACAGGCCCAGGGCCTCACGGGCGCGCCGGATATTTTCTCCGAATATGATCCGCTCTTTTGCCTTGCGGATTCGACTGTCGGTAGAGGACCGTTCGGCGCGACTGATTCGTTTTCCGCGTTTCGTCCCCGCTTTCGATTCTGAGGACAAAAAATGATTCGCGCTTACGCTACGAGACCCCGACGTGGATGCTTTGCCCACGGCCGTCCTGCCCTGTGTATGGTCACTGACCGCTTGCGACGCTCCGATCGCCGTGTGCACGTGACGCCGGTTGTTTCCCTTGCGCACGACTCGCGCGCGCAACGACATTGTAAGCCGTTGTTCGGACTGGAAACAGGGATTCTTGCCACGGATGCGGTGCCGCGACTCGCCCGGTTGAGCAAAGCCGAAATTAGTGCCCGCCTGCCGGTTCCGGCGCGGAGCGCAGATCGATCCAACCGCGAACGAGAGCCGCCGACCGGCCCCTGAATGTTCTTCGGCTTGCAAAATTGGCTCTGACTCACTTTTGATGAGATTGGGGAGCGGACTGCGTTGGTTTTCTGAGGGAATCCAACGGTATGCGACCAAGCTTCCGTCCGTCTGCCCTGGTGCCGCGCGGCTTCGTGGTGGAGAGCGTCGTCTGCGCAGCCAGCGCGACGCTGATCACCATACGGCACGCAAGCAAGG
>JASHOA010000077.1 GCA_030041375.1 Acetobacteraceae bacterium | reverse complement strand
CAGATCCAACTTCTTGCGACCGAACAGAGCGATGTCGGTGATGGTCTCAGCCCCGGCGAGCACGGCAAGCAGGCAGAGGAGCAGGACTTCCGGAAGCGGGTAGGCCACCTTCGCTTGCTGGCGGGAGTCGGTCAGGTCCCTGAAATGACCCAGGAAAACAACTGTTCCGTCGAATGCCGCGCCGTCCGATGCCGCCTCCGCCATGGCTCGCTCCCCTCCCGCGAATCGAGAGACGCCTTGGATTCAGCACTTCCTCAGTTTGTCACTAACCTTCTTCACCCGATTACCCTGATCCTGATCGCCTCCCCGGTTCATCTGGGCGTTCATTTGCTCTATGTTGGTCAACAATCAGCGCCTGCTCGACGCCGACTTATCGGCCCCCTCTGCAATCCGTGTTAGACCGTGAACTGCTCAGCGATAATACGCTCCGAAAGTGCCTGATCGGGATCAAATAAAACAGTCACCGAGAGTGAGCGATCTTCGTGAACCAGGACGCGCACCACATCACGTACTTCGGTAAAATCGGCCACCGCCGCGACAGGACGCTTCACGGCCTCCAGGACGTCAAACACCACCTCGACAGTGCTCGGCAGGAGTGCACCCCGCCACCGCCGAGGGCGGAACGCGCTGATCGGGGTCAGCGGCAGTAGGTCGGCCGAAAGGGGGACAATCGGTCCGTGTGCAGAAAGGTTATATGCAGTGGACCCAGCTGGGGTCGCAATCAAGACTCCATCGCACATCAGTTCTTCGAGCCGCACCCGACCGTCCACAGAGATCCTGATCTTTGCGCCTTGGCGCAACTGCCGGAGCAGACTTACTTCGTTGAATGCTAGGGCCTCAACAACTTCGCCTTGCGCGGTCGTCGCCTGCATGCGCAGCGGATGAAGTGTCGTCCTCTGCGCCTCCGCCAAGCGATCGGAAAGGCCCGACTCAGTATAGCCATTCATCAGAAAGCCGACTGAACCGCAGTTCATCCCGTAGACTGGAAGGCCGTGGCTTAACATGTTATGCAACGTCTCGAGCATGAAACCATCGCCACCGAGAGAGACGACGACTTTCGCGTGCTTCAAGGGAAGCGCGCCAAACCGCGCAACCAGCCGATCTAACCTCTGCTGCGCCAACGGCGATGCAGAGGCAACGAAGGCAATATCTGACACCTGCCGGCCCCCCGGTCGGTCCAGAGTTCCCGCGTCCTAGGCCATGCAGGCCTGAGCGACCCGGGCTAAATGAGCTTGTGGTGCTCTAGAATTGGCATATTGCATCGTACCCGCGCAGTTACCGGCTGATCAATCCGTGCCGTAGCCCAGCCAATGCCATCGGAGACCTTTGCCACGACATGACCCCAAGGATCACAAAGAATCGAATGGCCGTAGGTCCACCGCCACGCTCCATTCGTATCCAGGTACTTCCCGCAGCACGCCGGGGCAGCAAACCAGCATTGTGTCTCTATGGCTCGTGCCCGAACCAGCACCTCCCAATGGTCCTTCCCGGTCTCTAGGGTGAACGCAGCCGGCAGAAAGATCATCTCGGCACCGGCACGCCTAAGCGCAAAAAAAAGTTCTGGAAACCGAAGATCGTAACAAATTGCAAGCCCGATTCGCACGCCACACGCATCGCAGGTAACGACCTTCTCTCCCGCACCAAACGTTTTGCTTTCGTGATATCCGGCGCCATCTGGCGTCGTGATATCGAAGAGGTGAATCTTGCGGTAACGCGCGATCTCATGGCCTTTCGGGTCGAACACCAGTGTAGTGTTGAATAGCTTCTCGCCAACCCTCTCCGCAATGGAACCGCCGTGCACGTGGATTCGCCGCTCGCGTGCAATCCTGCGGAGGAACTCGTAGGCCGGTCCCCCCGGTTCGTTCGAATCTGGTGGCGGCAGGGTTTCGGCCTGATCGAACTTTGCCGCATGATCGCCGCCGAGGCAGGTCCAGATTTCGGGCAGACCAAGCATGTCTGGGCGATCGGAAGTCACCGCACCATCGATCAGGCGTGCAGCCTGCGAGATATTCTCCGCCTTGTTATGGCTGGGACTCATCTGCACCACACTTACACGCATTGCCTTTCCCTCCAGTCGTCCATTCATCGGATCGGAACCCGGAAGTCAATAAGCCGGCCGACGACCCGCGCAAGGTCCTAGATCTCGCTCGACCCCAAGACCACAAGGATGCTCAGGCGGGAAACGAGCTAGAAGGCTCGGCCGGGAAATCCAAAGCTCTTGCCGCGAGCGGAAAAAATCGTGACTCCTGAGCGCCCCAGGATTGAAAGCGCGCAGCATTCCCCAAAGCAGAAAATCTTGCATAAGGTCGTGCAGGCGATGTGCGATCCTACCATCAGGTGGAAAAATATCGAGCCCAAACTCTTCTATCAGCCGTCGTTGATGACTGGCATCAAAAGCACCCGCGAAAGCCCACCGCGCGAACACTGCACGAATGTCGCGCCACTCGGAATCACTGTCTAGCGCGGCCGCTAAAAGTCCGAACGACAGCCTCAGGCGTCGGTAGGTTTCCACGGCCCAGGCGAGGTCGGGCCCACAGCGCGCAAAGGCCGCCATGTGTTCGCTCCAGAAATGGAGCTCACCCACCGGCTCGCCGGGGTGGACCGCGGTGCCATCGGAGAGCAGAAGCCGCCGCGATGCCCGCTCGCGCGAAAGACGTAGAATGCACAATGGCTCGTCAGAGAACTCCTGTATGGCGTAACGACGGCGGAGCAAGGCATCCAACCGACGGACCACCACCGCTACCGGGTCGATCGGGCGGCCACCCACCTTCCAACGCCGCCCGGCTTCTCCCAGCTCCCGTGAGGTTTCGCCAGAGAGGCCGTCCTTAGGCACTGCTGCCTACCTCGGTTTCAGGCCTATCGGAGTTGGCGTGCAGCGACCGGCATCTCGGCTGTAGCTGAGAAGCGCGCCTCCATTGCTCAAACCGCATGCCGCAGCCTGTCTTTGCCGGTCCGATTTGCAGGGTAGTCGAGGGCAAGGATTGTTGTCACGTGCCAGAGGCCGCCGCCCAGCGGCGCGTCATTGTGGCCAGTCGAGGCGTGGTTCGGCACGCTCGCGCGCCACGCGCGCATCGACTTTGTGCCGGCGGCCCGACCCGGATACGGACCGGACTGAGGCCTCGGCAGGCGCAACCTGAGGCGCCGGAGGGATGGGTGGGTGTCTGGTCTCGGCCACGAAACGACTAGGATGCAAGGGCAGCGCAAGGGGCTCCTCCTCGTACTCGCCGTTCCCTGGAGGCTCCGGGAGCCGCAGCGCCAAGCGGCGCATTTCCGTCTGGATCTCGTCGAGCCGCGCCTCAATCCCCTCCAGCCTCCCTTTCAATCCGAACACGCTGAAAGGCATCAGCAGGAACACGAGCAGGTAAAGCGCACCCAACGCAAGCACCAGAAAGGGTAGCCACCAGGGCGTCCAGGCAGGCAGCAGGAATGGTAAGGTCATTGGCGACCTTATAGCAGCGGCTGGGTCCGGTCGCGAACCCGCCGCGGGCGGAGGCCCGTACGGCTCCCCGCCAATGGTGACCTTGCGCGCTCCTTCTTCGTGGTGACCCGAGAACCGCCTGTTCCATGCCCGCTCTATTCGGCGTCTGACCCTAAATTCTCAGTACGCCTGCATGGCGCGGTTCATCAGGGAAAGGGGATTCAGGCAGGAAGTTGTCGGTAGGGCCTGGTAGCTGACGAGCGGCCCAGCCCAGTCACCGGGTGGGCGGGAGCCTCGTGACAAAGCTCGCCGAGGGCGGCCGATCAATCTGGTAGGCCGTAACGCGAGTGAAGCCTGAGCAGGCCTCGAAAGTGAAGTCGTGGACGCCGACCCGCCTGAGCACTGTACCCATCGACGATTACCAGTGATGGAAACCACCGGCCGGCCCAGAGGCTGTCGTTGACGAAGTCCCTCGTACAGCGTTGATTGCGTCGCTCGATCGGCGGCAGGTGAACCCGCTCGCGGTTCGCCAGCCGCTCCCGGCGGCACTGCCGCACGCTCAATTATTCCTCCCGGTAAAGCCGAGAGGTTGGCTTACGGTTCTTGATCAACCCTTCGTTCCGCATCTGCACGTGCAGGCGCAGGTAGCCATAGCGCTGATGTTCGACTCTCAGCTCCCGCTGCCTCCTTCGCTGCGCTTCATCATCCCGCGGTCATCTCCGAAAGCGCACCATCGAACGGTGCAGAGCGACAAGCCCGCGCGCCCGATGCACCCTTGTAACTTTGATCGGTCCCCATCGGGTAAGGTGCGGATTGCGGTGGCAGGCGGGAAGCCAGATGACCCGAGGGAGGCCAAGCCCGTGGGTGAGCGATGGCTCTCGCCTGCCGTTCCATTGAACCCGAACAGTCGCTTGGGTGGCTTGCGAAGCCCGCTTGCACAAGGGCGGGACAACATGGACCCCATCATCGTTGGGATCGACGTTTCCAAGGACCATCTCGATATTCACGTACGGCCGAGCGGCGAGGCCTTCGCGGTGGCCCGCGACGCCTCAGGTATCGCGGCCCTGGTTGATCGCCTCGCTCCGCTCAACGCCAAGGCGGTTGGCTCAAGGCTACCGGCGGCTTCGAAACGGTGGTTGCGGCCAACTTGGGCGCGGCCAGCCTGCCGGTGATCGTCGTCAATCCGGCAGAGGTGCGTGCGTTCGCTCACGTGCTCGGCAAACGCGCCAAGGCCGATCCGATCAATGCCGCGGTGATCGGCCACTTCGTCGCGGCCACCGATCCGCTGATCCGTCCATTGACGGATGCCGAGACCCAGCTGCTTACCGATCTGGTCGCCAAGCGCCAGCAGATCCTGGCCACGGTTGTCGCCGCGTCGCGAGTCTCACCAGTTTTTGCCGACAACCTCTCCAGCGCCTCTCGGTTCAGGGTCAGACCTGCCACCGAACCTCTCAGTTCCGGATTCTCCGCCTCGAGCTGGTGCAGCCGCCAGGAATCCGATACTTGCATCCCGCAGTACTTGGCGACCAGTTGCGCAGCATCTGCTCGCTGACCCCGCGCCGACGGCCCCGGCCTCGATCACCCTCAGAATCTCGACAATCTATTCTTCGCTAAATCCGCTTCACTTCACGGCTGCAGCTCCCTCCTTCAGCCTCCAGGAAACCTCAACCCCCGACCGGACCGGATTCCAGGAAGAAGATCAAACGCTCAAGGCTGCATATGCACCAGCCCGCCCCCCCAACACCACCAATCAGGACGACTGATCCGGTCGGCTGCGCGCTTAGCAATTGCTGCATCTGCAAACAGACCAAAGCATGTCGCCCCAGAACCTGTCATCCGCGCAAGCAGACATCCCGGTTCGGCACTTAGCGCATTCAGGACCGTCGCGATCGGCGAGCAGAGCGTTATTGCTGTGGTCTCGAGGTCATTCCGCAGGTCGGCCAAACACGCAGCGAGTGCGGCAGCATCAGGCCAGGAAGAGGGAAGACTTGCCGACTTCGAGAAACGCCCGCTCCAAGCCGCGAAAACTGCCCGTGTTGGAAGCGCGAACCCCGGATTGACAAGGCAAAGCCCGAATGTCGGCAAGGCAGGAGCGTGGCCAAGCACCTCGCCGATGCCGCTCGTCCGTGCAGGAAACGATTTAAGGCAGGCTGGAACATCCGCGCCTAGGCTGGCGGCAAGAGGAAGCAAGTCGACGCACCCATCGGGCAACCTCCAAAACCGCTTAAGCAGTCGAAGCGCTGCTCCTGCGTCGGCCGAGCCGCTACCAAGGCCGGCGGAATGCGGCAGCCTTTTCGTCAGGCAAAGCAATGCACCCCCCGCACTGCCGACCGCGGTGGCGAGTGTTCGGGCCGCGCGCATTACCAGATTGTCAGCGCCTCTGGGCAGGCCGATCGCGAAGGGGCCGTCAATCACGAGCCGGAGATTAGGTGCCGGCGTCACGGTCACTCTGTCTCCTATATCTGCAAACACAACCATGCTATCGAGCATGTGATAGCCGTCAGGCCGACGTCCGGTGATATGCAGAAATAGATTGACCTTTGCCGGAGCTTCTTCTTCAGACACGGCAGGTCAAGGGCTCTGCCTCTCCGGTGTCAGCGGTTGGGGAGCCGCAGCGCCGCCAAGACCTCCATATTTGCTTCTGAGTTTCGATTCCAGCAGCGCCGCCTCGGTTGCACTTGGATTCATCGTCAGCGCGTGTTGCCATTGGTACCAAGCTTCGAGCCTGTTGCCAGCTGCCCAGTATGCGTCACCAAGATGGCCGTTGATAGTTGCATCATCCGGTTCGAGGGTCACGGCACGTAGCAACCATTGCACTGCACCGGGAACATCTCCTTGCTGCAACATGACGTAGCCAAGGCTGTCAAGGATTGCACCGTCATTCGGGCGAAGTTCTGCAGCTTTGGCGATCATCTGCCGCGCCTCCTCCAAATGTCGGCCCTGCACGGCCCAGGAATAGCCAAGATAATTGAGAACGTAAGGTTGATTGGGCGCAAGCTCGAGAGCTTCTCGAAAATCAGCCTCCGCCTTAGGCCAGTTGTGCACCTGATCGTAGGCGATACCCCGATCGTAAAACAGGGTCCAATCGGACGGCCGGTGCTGGCTGAGCCGGGAGATCGCCCCGCTATATGCGTCGATAGCCTCGTCCCAGCGCTCGTGCGCACGGAGAATGTCACCCTTTACCCCTAGCGGTTCTGGCCTTTCTGGGTAGCGCGTAGCGAGACGATCGAGCAACCCGAGTGATTCCGACGTCTTGCCGGTTGCGTCGAGGAGCATCGCGCGGCGGAGTTGAACGAGTGCTATCAGAGGATCTGACGTTGGCACGGGCGCCAGCACCGAAAGAGCCGCAGCCGGTTGCTCCTGCGCTTCAAGAACATCGGAGAGCAACAGTCTTGCCGCGGTGAGGTTTGAGCGCAAGGCCAGCGAAAGACGTAGCATGACGACCGAGAAATCCGGCGAGTCTTGCTGGTGAAGGCCAGCTGCGACAGCAAGAAAGGCCTCGGCAATGCCATTGGTGGCGCTTGCGACCGGCCGCTCTGACAACTTCTCCGCAATCCCGGGGACGGCTATGGCCACCTCACTGCTCTCGGCGCCAAGTGCAGCAAGCGTCGCTTCCGCCGCTTCTAATTCACCTTGGCGAGCCTGCCAGCTTGCAAGAATCGTTGCAAGTTGCAAATTCGGTCCACCGAATCTCGTCTGGGCAGCTGCGTAGTATCTCTTGGCGACGGAGGTACGCCCGGCGAGGTCCGCGATCAACGCGGCATGAAGGACGTAGATTCCCTGCTCCCCAGGCCCGGAAAGGAAGGGCCGTAAAGTCGCAAGAGCTTCATCAGTCTCGCCAGCACCTTGCTCGGCCCAGGCAAGGAGAAGCGGAGAAAGCATCTGCGTCAGGTCGCCCTGCGGGAGATCATGGATGCGGGCAATTGCCGTCGACCAATCGCCCTTGCGCGCCGCCTCGCTGATCAGAACGAGCATCGCCACCGGATCATCGGGCACACTTGCCACAAGCTTCATGGCATTCGGATCACCAGCCATGAAACTGGAGAGGAATGCTTGTCGACGCAGAACACGATCGCTCGGGTCCGCAGCGGAAGCCCGCTGGTAAAAGCGAGCCGCATCATTCAGCGCGAATTGGCTGTCGGCGAAGCGCGCGTCAAGAAAGGCGCCGTACCCGTGACCAGCGATCGATGGGTCGTCTACCGCGACACCGCGCGCCGCGCATGCGGAAAGCAGGCTGAGCGCAAGTAGGGTGACACGGCTTAGGAGGCACAGATTCGGCATCACCTAAATCCTATAGCAGAGGCGGCCTGGAGAGGGCTACATGCCAGGCGGGTAATTGGGACCGCCCCCCCCTTCCGGCACCCCCCAGTCGATATTTTGGGTGGGATCCTTGATGTCGCAGGTCTTGCAGTGAACACAGTTCTGAGCGTTGATGACGAGGGATGGGGACTTCTCCCCAATGACTTCATAGACGCCAGCGGGGCAATAGCGTACCTCCGGGCTCCGGTAGCGCTGCCAGTTCACCGCGATCGCCTGCTCCGGCTTGACAAGCCTAAGGTGCGATGGTTGATCTTCTTCGTGGCTGGTGTTGCTTATGAAGACCGAGGAAAGGCGATCGAAGGTCAGAATCCCATCGGGATTTGGATACGTAATAGGCCGCGCGTCATCCGCCTGGAACAGCGTCACATGATCCGCATGCCGGTGATGGAATGTCCAGGGCGATCGGCCGTCTAGTAAATACGTCTCAAGCGCCGCGTTTACAAGTCCTCCCCAGAGACCGAAGCGAGCAAAGCCAGGTCGTACATTGCGCACTCTGACAAGTTCGGTCCACACCCAACTCGCCGCAAGCGCTTCCTCGTAGCCGGACAGCATCGTCACGCCGCCATTCTGAAGAGCCACCGCTACGGCTTCGGCAGCGAGCATGCCGGATTTCATCGCCGTGTGTGTGCCCTTGATTTTTGGTACATTTAGGAAGCCAGCCGCGCAGCCGATCAGTGCCCCGCCAGGAAAGACGAGCCGCGGAATGGACTGCAACCCGCCCTCATTCAATGCGCGCGCACCGTAGCTGATGCGCCGACCGCCAGTGAAATGGCCACGAATAGCGGGATGGGTCTTGAACCGCTGCATTTCCTCGAATGGCGAAAGCCAGGGATTGCGGTAGTCTAGCCCGATCACGAACCCTGTGGAAACAAAGCGCTCGCCCCAGTGGTAGAGAAACGAACCGCCGTATGTGCTTCTATCAAGCGGCCAACCAACAGTGTGAATCACGAGTCCGGGTCGATGTCTCTCCGGCGGGACCTCCCAGAGTTCTTTGACGCCGATGGCATAAGTCTGCGGGTCGCAGCCCTTGGCCAGACCGAACCGGGCGAGCACCCGCTTGGTCAGCGATCCGCGGCATCCCTCGGCAAACAACGTGAAGCGGGCCCGGAGGGCTATGCCCGCCTGGAAATTTGCCCCTCGTGCCCCCGATTTCGTGACTCCCTTATCCCCCGTGAACACACCTGCGATGCGCCCCCCCTCCTCAATCAATCCGGCGGCAGCGAATCCGGGAAAGATTTCAACGCCAAGCGCCTCAGCACGACGTGCAAGCCAGCGACAGAGATTGCCAAGCGAGCCCACAAAGTTACCTTCATTGTGCATCGGACGCGGGGTCGGCAGGCGGATTGCGCGTTCGGCCGTTAGCCACAGGAAACGATCTTCACGTGCAGGGGTCGCAAGCGGCGGATCATCCTCACGCCATGCTGGCAGCAGTTCATCAAGCGCGCGCGGCTCGATCACAGCACCAGAAAGGATGTGCGCACCAACCTCCGCGCCCTTCTCCAGAACACAGATGGCGCTCTCTGGCCGGCACTGCTTGAGGCGGATCGCTGCGGCAAGGCCGGCCGGCCCTGCGCCCACGATCACCACGTCGAACAGCATCGCCTCCTGAGCGTCGGTCATACCTCATCGTCCTATTCTGTCACCCGCTATCTGGCCACCCCCGAACCAATCCGTGCCTGGCATTACGGGCGCCGAAGACGACTGAGCAAGCACCTGTCGCTGTCGCATAGCGATATATCGGCCCTCCGCTGGAGCAAACGCGGCCGCACGTAAATAAGATCAAGACGGCAATGCGATGGGTTCTGCGGCTTTCGATTTCGATCGCGGGTCTGGGATTTGCTCTTCCTGCCCGAGGACAAGGGCTGGCCAAGTCGATTGCTGGGACCCGCGGGCCGAACCCGACGTCGGCCACTGAGGGCAACTTCGGATTGACCGGCATCAGCTACCCAATCGCCGCCCACCCGCTTCCGACCCGCCTCAGCACCGATGGGACGCTTGCACTATTCCACAGGATAGCCGACCCCATCCCGGAAGGCGAGGAGGCCGGCACGACGCCAAAGGGTCACGAGTTCCCTCCTACTCTGGCACTGATCTCTCCGGCCCACTATCAGGTCGGCAGGGCCGCGGATCGTTTCGTGCTGGTTGACGAAATTCGCTTTGCTTTGCACGGAATCGGCGGCGGCGATGAGACATTGGCTGGCCTCTGGGGGAATATCCGCAATCAGCAAGCCGGGATGTAACAATGGACGCATGCGCAGCCCTACGGCTGCATCTCGCGTGGGGAGTTGATGAGGCGCTGGCGACAACTCCGCGGGATCAGCTCACCCCGCTGCCCCCTCCTCTTGAGGCGGTAGCGCGGCCGGGCATCCCCGAGGATGGTGCAACTGCGCGAGCTTGGAAGTTGGCGAACAGTGCAGCGACCCGGGACGAACTGCGCCGGAGGTTGGCCGATTTCGATGGCTGCGTGCTCCGTGCCACCGCGACCAATCTTGTCTTCGCTGATGGTAATCCGGATGCGGGGCTGGTGTTGATCGGGGAGGCTCCCGGCGCCGAAGAGGATCGCTCCGGACTGCCGTTCGTCGGACCGTCTGGCCAGCTTCTTGATACGATGTTGGCCAGCATCGGACTCGACCGGCGAAAATTCTTGATAACCAATATATTACCCTGGCGCCCGCCGGGCAATCGGACGCCAACCGATCAGGAGATAGCGCTCTGCCTTCCGTTCCTCATCCGCCATCTCGTACTCCTGCGGCCTCGTTACGTTCTCCTCCTCGGGGCAATGGCAACGCGTGCGCTGACCGGAACGACGCAAGGTATCAGTCGGCTGCGCGGGCGGTGGACCAAAGTGGATGTGCCGGGCTTGCCGGCTCCGGTTGCGGCATTGCCCACCTATCATCCGGCCTATCTCTTGCGAACTGCGGCAGCGAAGCGGGACGCTTGGCGCGATTTGCTCCTGCTGCGCAGGACCCTCAGTTCCTGAGCCGCAGACCTAGATCATCACAAAGTTACTGATCACGAATTTGTGAGCACCAAATCCCACGATAACCCCCGGTTTTGCGCTGCAGCATCTCACATTTTGAGATTCGTCTCCCCGACGATGGTTGCCTCACAGGATTGCGCCCTGTAGGGCCGCCAGCCATGCTTGTGGCTGGTCAGACGATTTCCCGCGTATTCGCTGCCCGGGCGATGATCGCCGGAGCCGCTTTAGTGGCCGGTGCCACCGCTTCTGCCGTGCACGCACAAAGTCTCCCGCAAACTGCCATGGCCGTGCCGCGATCCGTGCCACCGAATGGCGCCGAGATTGCGTTGCCTCAACCGCTTTCGCCAAGTCAAGCGGCAGCAGTTCGCTTAATCTTTTCACTCCAAAGGCAAGGACGGATTGCCGCGGCCCGCAAGGCAACCGACGCTCTTTCGGACAGAACACTGGTCGGCAGCCTCTTGGCCCAACGATACCTGGGTCCTTACACTGTCACGACCCCGGCGCAACTTGAATCATGGCTCCAGCAATATGGCGAGCAAGCGCCGGCACCGGCGATCTATGAATTGCTTCTGCGCAAGCTCCCGCGAAGGGCACCTCTACCTCCGCCGCCTAAGGTTGTTGGGTTGCCTTCGCCAATCTTCGCATCCGGGCCGGAGGAAACATGCATCTCCAGCCCCGTGGAAGCCGAAACGGACGGAATCTCCGCTTTGGCGGTGTCCGTTGCAGATCGCGCCGCCGCCGGTGAAATCGGCTCAGCACTCTCACTCATAGCTGCCACTCACGGCTTGACGGCAGCGCATGTGGCCGCGCTGAAGGCAATCGTAGCCCGTGCACTTTTCACGCAGAACGAGGATCGTGAGGCGCTCGCGCTCGCGGGCGCGGCAAGCCGCGCGGCTGGTCGGGCAGACGGTGCCGCCGCCTATGTCGCAGCGCTCGCCGCTTGGCGTCTCGGCCAAGTTGACACTGCGCACGACTTTTTCAAAGCTGCCGCTGAAGCAAACGACGCAAGGCCGCCTTTGGTTGCCGCCGCTTCATTCTGGATGGCGCGTGCGGAACTGCACCTCAATCATCCCACCCAGTGGTTGGCCTGGATCCAACGCGCAGCCGCTGAGCGGCAGTGTTTCTATGGGCTACTGGCCGCACGCATGCTCGGATACGGTCTCGATCCGGGTGGGGGTCGGCCGACCCTCGGTGAAGCCGATATAGACGCGGTGGCTGCGACCGCCGCCGGTTGGCGCGCCTTCGCCCTCCTACAGGTCGGCCAACCCGGGTTGGCCGAGGTCGAACTCGCCACCCTCTGGCCCGAAATCCGATCCGACAACGAGTTCGGAAGAGCCGTCGTGTTGGTTGCCTCCCACTCCGGACTGCTCGGCCTCGCCGCACGTATTTCTGAGCTCCTCTCGGCGACACCCGAACACAAGTTGGCCAGGCCGCCCGTACCAGCCCCACCGTTACTCTCACCGGCAGGCGGCTTCACGGTCGATCCGGCACTCGTTTATGCGCTGACGAGGTTGGAATCCAACTTCGACGCAAGCGCTGTTTCTCGGACAGGCGCACGCGGGTTGATGCAACTCATGCCAAGTACAGCGGCCGCCGTGGCAGGGCATTGGGGGAGCCCTCTCGATAATCCGGCCGTTAATCTCGAGCTTGGCCAACGCTATATTACCTACCTCGCTGGGCAGGCGAGTGTGCAGCAGGACCTCCTGAAGGTCCTTGGCAGCTATAATGGCGGGCCAGGGAACTTCGCATCCTGGGTCCGATCAATTCGCGATCAGGGGGACCCGCTGCTCTTCATCGCAGCGATTCCAAATGGTCAAACCCGGCATTTCGTCGAAGCAACGCTGACCTATACTTGGCTTTATGCCGAACGCCTCGGCTTGCCGGAACCAAGCCTCGATTCATTGGCACAGGGGCAATTCCCGCGCTTCACGGCCGAGGAAGATCCGGGCAGAATGACGCTGGCGGTGGATATCCTGCACTAAGATAGTTAGCCTGGGGAGCCTTCTATGGCCGGCATCGATGAAAGCCGTCAGTTTCAGCCCATCAACATCGCCATACTAACCGTTTCCGACACCCGCACCTCACAGAATGATACTTCCGGCGATGCTCTTGCCGAGCGAATCGCCAGAGCAGGCCACAGATTGATCGCGCGCGCAATCGAGCCTGACGATCCTGACCGAATCGAAAGTAAGCTTCGCATCTGGATCGCCGATCCCGCAATCGACGTTATCATCAGTTCCGGCGGCACCGGAATCACGGGACGCGACGTGACGCCCGAGGTATTCCAACGAGTTCTCGAAAAGGAGATCGAGGGCTTCGGAGAGCTGTTTCGCATGCTCAGCTACAACAAGATCCGCACTTCCACTATCCAGTCGCGCGCACTTGGCGGAGTTGCAGGCGGAACGTACCTCTTCGCACTGCCTGGCAGCCCCAACGCAGTTAAGGACGCGTGGGACGACATTCTCCTCTATCAGCTCGACAGCCGCCACCGACCCTGCAATCTCGTTGAGCTCATGCCGCGCTTGATGGAGCATCGCACGGCCGCGGCAGACTGAACTCCCTTCATCGACGAAGTTGGAATCGCCCTGCAGCACCGTCCAGTGTGGCAGGACTCCCGAGCAGCAGCGCAACATTGTTGTCTCCGTGCCCCGCCGGAAGGCCGAAGGCGATCGGGAACCCATAGCCTGCCAGCACATCCAGGATAATGGCGCGAAGGTCATTTTTGCCGTCAACGCAATCCGGCATGACGCCGAACACAACGCCGGCAACATCGGTAAAGAGACCAGCGTTGCGGAGCTGAACAAGCAGCCGATCGATGCGGTAGGGCACCTCGTCGACATCTTCGAGAAGGAGAATCGCCCCCTCCGTTGCCGGAGCAAATCGCGATCCGAGGGTCGCGGCGACAAGCGAGAGGCAACCTCCGCGAAGCGGCCCGCTTGCCGATCCTGCCCGCAAGAACTCCACCGGGATATCAACCTCGTACACGGGGGCGAAGAGGGCGTCGTGCAACGCAGCGCGATTGGCTTCAGCCGAAGGTCCCGGATCGAGAAATTGTCGGGTTGCCACATTGGGGCCATGAAGCAACTCGACCCGTGGCCAAAGTTTGGAAGCTGCCAGGTGGAGTGCCGTGAGATCGCTGTATCCGACCAGAATCTTCTCCGTAGGCATAATGGTCGCATCAAAATGTGCGAACAATCGCATGCAGCCATATCCTCCACGAGCGGCGAAGATCGCGCGCGTGGCGGGATCCTTCAACGCATCCTGCAGATGCCCTGCTCGTGCTCGGTCCGTGCCAGCAAGGTAGAAATGGTGCGTCCTTTCGATCCTGACCCGCACAGAGAGACCCCATCCCTCCAGCACGTCGACCGCATGGTCGATCAATTCGGCGTCAGCATCAGCAGATTGGGCCGCGGGCGCAATGATCGCGACCGCATCTCCGGCTCGAAGAATCATGCGGCAATGGCCCAGGCTGGAACGTGCCGGCACCCGTTACCGGCGCTCATCGGCTGCGGTACAAGTGGCCGTAGCTGATTTGATGGCCGCATTCTCGGTCGCGCTGCGGGACGCCATCGCAAAGCTGGGTACGATGCCCGCCACCGTGCGGCCTGCGGTCTTGACTCCGTCTGCAAAAAGGCTCGCCGCCGGTGCCTTGCGTGGCAAGGACCTGAAAAGGAAAGCCGGCGTGATCCCGGTGGCGCGGAGTTGGCAGGTGCCATGGCAGATGGGACGTCCGCGCCGTTCCTCGGTATGCGATCGTCCGCTCTACAAAAAACCGTGCTGGCGGAAACTCGTCCATTTTCCCTTACCCACGATGATGCGATCGTGCAGGACCACCGAAAGGAACTTGCCAGCCCCTTCGACTTCTCGCGTCATCTCGATGTCCTGACGCGATGGCGTCGAATCGCCGCTTGGGCGATTATGCACAAGGATCAGCGCCGTCGCACTGGAATCGAGTGCTCGCTGGTCCAGTACCTGAGTGCGGGAAAGCCGAACCGCGGCAGCCTGCACGAGCTTGATCGCTGCAACACTATGCACACCGAGCCCACGAACCGAAAGAAGTTCATCCGGCGGTGCAGCAACCACGTCAGCAAAGCTCCCGAACTGATTGATCAGCGCTTTCGCAAGCGGTTTGGTCTCGCCGTTCGGCATGGCAAAGAATAGCAGCATTTCGAGGAGCCCATAATCGACCAGTGCATCTGGACCGCGCGAGAGAAGTTCGTCGCGCATCCGCGCTCGATGGCCGCTTGGTCCAGTGCTGGGGAATGGAAGATTCGCCTTCGCATCGTGGACCCCTGACCTGCTTGGCCAGATAGATACGCAAGAGGACTGAGCTGGTTGGACAACCGTCCCGAGGGCCGCTGCAACAGTGGCTCCGCGACCCGGCGGAACCGGCCCAGCGGTAGAGCCCCCAGCGAAACCCGCCGTCCGCCGAGATGCCACCGCCTCTGAGCGCCCAACCGCATTGCCAGCGCGAAATCGGCCCATCAATCGGGACCAGCGCACGGCGCCTTGTTCCTTTGCCCTCATCCGCAACCAGAGGTTATAGAATTGCCACGATCGGGAGCTAAATTCAACCGAGCGGCGTGGAGCGACAAAGCCCGAAAGCTGGCTTGGCGGTGATCGCGCTATTCTCGCCGAGCATGCCGCGGCCGTGAAGCCCCGCCGCGAAAGCAAGGCGGACGAGAGAGTGGACGCTCTGACACCAGGCCGCTCTCCCGCGCATCAGATTCCAACGACTGACGCGTCCTGTCACCGCAAGCAGATCCGATGCATGCTCTACCAGCCGGCCAAAAGGCGTTCGTCGTCGGGGTGAGATGCCTGGTTCCTAAGTGTGGTGGCGCGATACTTATCCGCCATGGGAGGGGCACCGTGGCATGAGTTCTTCATAGTAGCGCTCGAACAATGACGCCTACTCGAGCTCGTCCCCGAGCGACGCGGGAGCGCACCTGTGTTGGTCGCCGGCTACGCGACGAATGCCAAGATGGTGGCATGACGGGGCGGGCGTACTGGCCCTGCTGGCGCGCCAATGAGCCCGCGCAAGCGAAGTAGTACGGCGCGGAACCTGCAGCCGAACCCTCCTGCTGATGGCAGTCTCGTGTCGATATTCAACACCACCGACTTTGATGTGCTGATGAGAATGGTCATTACGACTCAGGCAAGAAATAGTGTCTAGCGCGGGATCTATGATTGATTCCCAACCAACCCGCCTGATGTGCGACCATGGATCGCACTCAGAATGCCCATGCCGACCGACCGCTGCAGGTCAATCAAAAATTTCGTGTCGCAGAGACCGCAGTCGGGTTGATCGCTGCGGATGATCGGCCACTCGTCTCACACTGTGCAGGATTTATTCGCGCTGACCACGCAGTGAGCCGGCGCTTCTCGTTAGAGCGGACTCTGGCGCCCCACGCCATTTCACATTCATGCCAAGTGTGGCTCCGACGCACGAATTGCCGGATTGATCCGCTCTACGCCGGCCTGTCGGTACGCCAGGAATCCCGCAAAGACCAGCAGCAACCAGAGCGGCTGGCTGCGGTCGAAGCGGCCATCGACATGCTCCTCTATCAGCCGCACCAGCGCCGACCGATTGAAAAGTCCGCTCTCCAGCATCGGACGCCCGAGTAAATGAGCCTCCAGCCGCGGCCGTTCGCGACGTAGTTGGGTGGCAAGAGAAACCGAAAATCCCTGTTTGCTCCGACTGATGATCTCGCTCGGTAGAAGCGGCGCCATCGCTTCTTTCAATACAATCTTGCCCGCGCTCCCTCGACGCTTGAGCGACGTCGGCAGGCCCAGGCCCCATGCGACCAGGTCATGATCGAGGAACGGTGCACGAACTTCCAGGCCGTTCGCCATGCTGGTGCGGTCGACCTTTACGAGAATGTCGCCTGGTAGATAGGTCGTCAGGTCAATGTGCTGCGCCTGCTGCAGCGGCTGGGCGTCGCCGTACTGGTCGACAAGCGTAGTAATGCGCGCGGCCGGATCATATCCGTCGAGGCATTTGCAGAGGGTCGCAGAGAAGAGTCCACGCCGGCTCTCGTCCCGCACATGGGACACCATGCGCGCATATCCCAGTGCGGATTCGAGACTCAGTTCCGTCAGCGTGCTTTTTGCGCGCAACCAGCGCGGTGCTGTGTCGAGCTTAGGGTAAAGTCTCGCTAACGTCCGCAACGCGCGCCTGCGAATGGAGGCTGGCAAGTGTCGGCGTACCGCCTCACCGAGGCAATGCCACCGATAGCGGCGGTAGCCGCCGAATACCTCGTCACCGCCATCCCCGGAAAGCGCGACTGTCACATGGCGGCGTGCGAGCGCCGACACCGCGAAGGTCGGTACCGCTGAAAGATCGCCGAATGGCTCTCCGAAGATCGTCGCCAGATTCTCGGCAGCTGCGATGATATCCGATGGCTCGGAGACTGCCGTGTGATGCAGCGCTCCATAACGCGCGGCGATCAATCCCGCGGGGCCGCGTTCGTCCTCCGCACCGGGAAAGCCGACCGTGAAGGTATCGAGCGGACAGTCATGCTGGAGCGCAGCGAACGCCACCACGGTGCTCGAATCGATCCCGCCCGAAAGGAACGCACCGAGAGGAACATCCGCCACCATCCGCGTACCCACTGCAGAAGAAAGGCGCGTGCGTAACTGGGCGGCAGAGTCACCTCCGGCCGGAACCTCTCCTCTTGGTGCTGCATTCCAATACCGGACGGGCTCCGGCACCGGCCGGCCGTCCTCGATCAGTAGATAGTGGCCTGCCGGCAGTTTCCGAACGCCTGCGAAGATCGAGCCCGGGTCCGGTACATAACCGTAGGCAAAGAAATCCTCGATCGCCGTTGCATCGAGACGATCGAGCAGGCCTGGGACCGGCGCCAGTGCGCGCACTTCGGACCCAAAAACCAAGGATCCGTCGGGAGCAGTTGCATAGTAAAGCGGTTTCTCACCCAGCCGGTCACGCACGAGCAGCAGCCGACCCTGCCGACGATCCCACAACGCGAATGCATACATCCCGGTAAGCTGATTGAGTGCACCGATCCCCCAGCTTTCCCAGGCATGAATCACTGTCTCGATATCGCAATGAGTAGCAAAACCGTGTCCAAGTGCCTCCAATTCACGGCGGAGCGACGAAAAGTTGTATATCTCGCCATTGCAGACGAAGATGACCGAGCCATCCTCGTTCTGCATAGGCTGGCGTCCACCGGCCACATCGATGATCGCCAGGCGACGAAATCCGAGACCAAGACCGGGCTCGAAATGGTACCCCTCGCCATCCGGACCACGGTGGGCAATGGCTTCGGTCATTCGGCGAAGAAGGCCGGTCGAAACGGGCTCGAGATTCGCCCGCCCGCCCCGATTCCGAGAGCGGAAGATTCCCGCAAGACCACACATTTGGGCGCTCTTAGCAGATTTCCCCGCTCTGAGGTTCCTGCACCCGTTCACGATGTCGCCATTCAAGGTTTGTGTCCTGGCGTCTGGTCACGTCTCGGGGACATCCAGGCGGACAGACAAGCACCAGTTCGTTCCCAAGACATGGGTGACGAGTGCTTCGGGGCCGCGCAGCGGGCGGGCGGGCTCGTGGAGGTGATCAGTGCCGGCCGGCGGAAGCGGTCGTCGACCGCCGCCGCGCCTCACTTCCCTGTAACGATTAACGGTTGAAAATCAGGTGCCGGTCTTCCCCGAGATACCGAACTCCCGGCAGAGATTGCTCATCGCTTCACCCTCGGTCAGCCGGGCAACGAATGGCCGGTGCGCTTTCGTCACCAAACACTCGCTCCAGAGGACCATCGCTTGTGCCGCTCATAGCGGGCGGCCGTTCTGCCGGCCGACGGAGCCGGTTTCATCGGGGTTCTCTCGCTGATGGTTCGGGTGCTGACCACCGTCGGACCGACCCGCCTTATGCGGTCACTCGGCCGGCCAGCAGCCGTGCCAAGCCCTCGCGGATCGCAATCGGCGGGTCAAGCCCAAGCGCGCGCTGGGCCGCGCCTGGTGCGCCCGTCGAATGGCGGATCTCGCCCGTGCGCCCCGGACCGTATTGGATGACGGGTCTGGTCCCGACAATGGATCCAAGATGACCCACCAACTCCAGGATCGAGACCGACTCTCCCGTACATACATTGAACACGGGCGCACCAGGCGGGCAAAGTATCATCGCCGCAACAAGAGCACGAACAGCATCGGAGACGAAGACAAAGTCTCGAGTTTGCGTGCCGTCGCCAAAGATCGTGATCGGCTGACGTTTGATGAGCCGCTCCGCAAAGATCGCAATAACGCCGGAATAGGGCGAGTGTGGATCCTGTCTCGGACCATAGATATTGAAGAAACGCACTCCCACCGTCGGTATCCCGTGTACGTGCGTGGCCACGTGAGCATGCAGCTCGCTACCATACTTGTCGGCGCCATATGCGGAAAGCGGCCGTTTCGGTGCATCCTCCGTGATCGGCAGAAGAGTTGGTTCACCGTAAACGGCAGCCGAAGAAGCGTACACGACCGGAACGGGCCGATGCAGCGCAGCAACGGCTTCGAAGAGGGCTACGGTCGCGCCAAGGTTGGTCTGATGGGTGCAAAGCCACTCCCTGGTGCCACGCTCTACGGACGCGATCGCAGCCAGATGAAAGCACCCCGCCACCCCCTCGAGTACGTTGCCGAGGAGGGCTCGATCGGCGGCGCTGCCCTCGATCAGCGTCGCCCTCGGCGGCAGATTCTCGCGCCGCCCGGTCGAGAGATCATCGAGTACCCGCACATCATGTCCTGCCGCATCCAACGCATCGCACAGATGCGATCCGATGAATCCCGCTCCACCGGTCACCAGGAACGTGCTCACGTCTCCCTCGTCTCCTTGTCACTCGCATCCAGTAGCGCTCGATAGCGCCGAAACATGAGTTGCTGGTCAAATTCTCGTTCCGCGCGACGCCGGTTCGCAACCCCAAGCGAGAGGCGCCACTCAGGCACCTCCAGTAGGTTGCAGAGCGACCGTGCCAACGCACCGGCATCGTGCCCCGAGATCAACGGCCTGTTCTCCGGCGCGACCATGGTTCCGATGTCACCGACATCGGTGGAGACGACCGCCAGGCCCGAGGCCATCGCTTCCAAAACCGAGAGCGGCATCTGCTCGGTGTCCGAAGCCAGCGCAAAAACATCAAAGCGGCGATAAATCGGCGCCGGGTCGGCAAGATCGCCCAGGAACTCGATGTCGAGGGCAAGTTCTGCAGCAAGGGCCTGAAGCGCAGGACGCTCCGGCCCGTCACCGGCGATGACGACCCGAAGCGGCCACTTGGCGGCAACGTGTTTGGCGGCCCGGAGCAGCCGGGCGATGTTCTTCTCCCGTCGCAGCACGGCAACACAACCGATCACGGGAACATCGTCACGACGCGGCGCTGGAGTAGGTGCGAACCGGGCAAGATCGACCCCGTTCGGAATGTAACGGACTTGCACCGAACGCAGGCGCCATATGTCCAGTGTGATGTTTTGCAGAGTGCGAGACGGCACCACGACGACGCTTCGCCGAAGGGCCAATCTGCGTGCTAGCACACGGCGGCGAAGTTGCCGATCCCGCTCTTCGACACCAAAGCCATCCTCGGTGTGAATGTGCCGTGCGAGCGGCAGCATGTTCGCGATCGCCCACTCGATGGTGCCCCAGTTGCTGGTCACAAGCACATCCGGCCGTAGCCGAGAAAGCAGGGCCCTGGCACGGCGTAGTCGTCCGGCAATCGAAAAGCTCGCGCGCGCCAACGGCGGATAGCAGATGGCAAGCTCGGGAGAGAGGCGAAATCGGCAGGAATAATCCCCGTCCAGTGCGATCACTGCGTGACGGAAGGCGGGGCCAAACGCGTTCGCCAACGCAACGAATCGCATCTGCGCTCCGCCCGCTGCAAAGCTGGGGAAGACATGAAGCAGGAGTCCCCCATCTGAGGCATTCGGTGTCATTTCAACGCCACCGCGGCGCCGTGGCGCTGGGATAGATCGGCTTCGGCCATGCTCGTAACGCGCACTGCGTTTCCGCGCCAGGTGAAGTCCCGGCGAAGAATCACCTCGCGCGCAGCCCTGCCAAGACGGACGCGGAGGGCATGGTCGGTGGCAAGGCGGATGATGGCCCGCCACAGCGCATCCTCCTCCGAAGGATTAAATAGAAGTGCACTTTCCTCGTGCACAACGATCTCGCGGATATTGGGTTGATCAGGAGCAACGATCGCCAGGCCGGCCGCCATATACTCGAACAGTTTGAGCGGCGACGCATAGGAAAGGGCGTGCGGCTGAAGCGCGATGTCGAAGCTCTCCAGCAACTGCGGCACCTCCTCGCGCCCGACCAGGCCGCTGAACCGGACGCGTCCGGCGCAGCCGAGCTCCCGAGCCAATCGCTCGAGATCTTCCAGCGCCGGCCCCTCTCCCGCAACCACGAACAGGAGATCTTGCGCTGTCTCCGCCATGCCACGAATAACGGTCTCAATGCCGTGCCATGCGCGGACGAAGCCGATGAAACCAAGGGTCACTGTTCGTCCGGCGTCAGAACCAGACTCTCTGATCTGTGGACGGAAGCGCTCCGGCACGACGCCATTGGGAGTGAGAGCAATGCACGCTTCCGACACGCCGGCGGCGGAGATGCGCTGCTTTAGCTCGCCGGAAACAGCGAATACGCGATCCGCCGCACGCCATACAAAGCGCTCCGCGCCGCGAGCAATGCGGCCAAGACGGAGCCCTCCGAAGCGCCCGCGTTCGTCGGCAAGCGGCGCATTGACCTCGACATAGAACAGGATACGGCGCCGGCGTGCGAGCCAGGCACCAGCCAGGTAATAGAGATTATAACGCTCATATATGATGTCGGGGCGAAAGGCTGCCGCGGCACGCTCAAGCGCAAGCCATGCAGGAATATTGTAGGCCAATTCGGCAAGCTCGGCGACTGCACCCGGCAGCAGTCGTCGCGCAAGGGCCACCGCGCGGCTCTCGGCCCCGAGCTCAGTGCGAGCATAAAAGCTTGGCCCGACAACCAACACCTCGTGCCCGGCGACCCGAAATGCAGTGACGAGCTCTTCGAGGTGCACCGACTGTCCATCGTGGGATTGGATCCGATGGCTGTAGAGGATTCGCATGCAATGATACCTATCGCCACCGTTTCGGGCGTGCTGTTCCCACTGGCTGCGCTCCATTTGCAGCACGGTTACGCATCACGTCGCCCACGCCCCATAGGTGCTAAAAGCCTTCTCCGGGCGGTACCCAGAAGCGAACGGCCAATCTCGACCAGGCCAGCCGGCCGCAGCGGGTCAGCGAGGAGGAAGCCGATTCGCTGTCGACGATGCGTGGTCCAAAGCTGCTTGTAGGCATCATCGCCTCGACCGAAATCAAGCTCCATCACCCGCTCTTCTCCGAGTAGCCGCTCGATCATGAGGGCGGTCAGTATTGTGCCGGGTGAAAAGGCTGCAAGAGTTTCATCATGCGCAAGCTTGAGTACGATGGCGCGACCTCCGGAGACGATCCAGAGCTGGACTGCTGCCGCTTGGCCTGAAAGGCGCAGAACGCCCAGCCTGAGTAAGCCGAGGGGCGCCGTTGCGTGCATCAGTGCCGAATGGAAGCTCGGAAATGGCTCCGGCGTTTTCCAGCTACGCGCATAGACTTCCTCGTAGGTTTCAATAGCTCTCGACAGATTCGGCTCACCGGTGACCACGGCGAAGTCGCCGGCGGCCAGCACACGGCGCATCTTTCGGCGGACCGTACTCTGCAGAACGCTCGGCCGTGCCCCGAGGAATTCCCCGAACGATGTGCCTGCAACCGGCTCGCACCAGTTTCCGAAATGATCGAATCGCTGTACGATCAACCCGGCCCGTCGAAGCCCGGCTTCGAATTCGTCAAGGTCAGGCCTCTCCGCATCCAGCGCCTCGAGGCGCACGACGCCGGCCTGACGACAGAACTGTCCGAACATCCTGCCGCTCTCCGCCGGCGAAACACCCGGAGCGAGCAAGGGTCGGAATGTGAGACTATAAGGCCCCGTCAGGCTCTGGAGCACGCTGCCGCGCTGTTCGGTGCCAACCAGCGGTAGTAGCGCCGCGGGAACCCCTTCCGCGCTCCATTGGACAATCTTCGGCGCCCAACCCTCCGGCCGGGCGTGGGCGATCAGGGTGGCGTACCAAAGCTGGCTCGCGAACAGGTCCTCAGTCGGATCGGTAAACAGCCGAACCGACGCAGCCGATAGATCGCCGAGCGCGGCATGGGCTGAAACCTGCGAACGCTCAACCCCTTCAGTGCCGTAGGTGATACCAGGCAAGGCCAATCCATTCGTGAAAGGCGAAATAGGAATCCTCCCAGCCAGATATACTCGGCACAAACTCTGACGCGTCGAACAAAAAGCGGTCGTGCCTGACCGGCGCAGCGGTGACAAGAAGCCCGAATCGCCGGAAACAGAAAATGGCCCGTCGCATATGCCATGCATGGGTAACAAGATAAATTGATCGAATGCCGTGCTGGGCCAGTATTGGAGCGCTGGGGGCGGCGTTCTGCCACGTACTATCCGAACCCATTTCCTCCCAGGTCACGGGTATGTGAAATTCCTGCACAAGAACGGAGGCCATTCGGCCGGCAAGAGACGAATCGGCGCGCGGGTAGGGTTTGCCGCCCGATACGAGAATGGGCAGATGCGTCCGCTGGTACAGTGTGCTGCCAGCGGCCAGCCTTTCAAGCGTGAGCGGTCCCACCCCGAAAGGCCGCGCGCCAGCACTGCGGGAAATGTCGGCCCCGAGAATCACGATCGCCTGAGGCGGAGCACGGGTCAGCGGAGCCAGCGGCAGGTCGTTTTCAAGCGAAAGCAGCAACGGGAGACCGATCGCGGGCATCGCGAGGAGTATCAGCATCAGCCCTCCTATCCCGGCCACCAACAATCCCGTGCGGCGCCAGCGGAGGCCAATGACAGCACCGACGACGGGCAATGGCAGAAACGCCAGGGGTGGCACTACCGCAGCCACCGCAAGAGGATTTAGAGACATGGCACAAAAAGCCCGCCCCGCCGACCGGGATAGGCAGCATCCATATTCATCGATCCCGTTGGTGAGCAAGGCAAGGAGAGCCGCTACCCCTCTTTTCAGCACGCCCGAGTGGGCCGGAGCAGACGGTGTGGTTGACGGTCTGGCGGCTGGCTCGGACTCCACAACAGGTTCGGCATGTGGATGGCCAAGATACTGAAAACAAACAGGTCCTTGGATGGACTGCGGCCCTCTGCCAAGCCGTCGGGCCACGCCGTCGTCCTCGCCGCGCCCGCCTCGCCAGCCATCCCCATCCAAAGCACGAGATGGTGCTGAGAGACGCCTGCTCGGAATTTGATTTGCAGGACAGATCAGGGGAGGGTCCTAGGCCGGATTCCCAAGTGACGTTTACGGCGACGTTATCCGCCGGGCGGCGTGAGGGGACGGATGGCCGCGGGAGTAAGCGAATGATCGTGATCGGGCTCGGCAGTGGGCGGTCGGGGACAGCCTCGCTTGCCAAGCTTCTCAATGCGCAAAGGGACTCGCTCTGTTTCCACGAAATGAATCCCTCAGCCGTCCGGTTCTCCGGCACGCCGCGGCCGTTTCTCAACACGATCCATGAATTCCAAGCCATCCTTGATGGCGGCGACCCGGCAATGCTAACGGTCGATCTCTCGCGTGGTGTTGTGACAAAGGCATATGACCAACTCTGCAGAATGCAGCGCGTGCGCACGATTGGAGATATTGCCTTCTACTATCTAACTTACGTCGAACTGCTGGCTAGTCATAACCCGAACATTCGGTTTATCTGCCTGCGCCGGGATCGCGAGCAGACTGTAAATAGCTGGATTCGCAAGTCGGCGGTCGAACGCTGGCGTTCGAAACGGATTGCCGACCGCCTCTCCAGCCTGATCACCCGTGAGCATTACCACGAGTCACGCAACTTCTGGATGGATCATGACGGAAGCCGATGGCTGAAGGATCCCGTTTGGGACAAGTGCTTCCCGAAGTTCGTTGCCAGGACAAAGCGCGAGGCGATCGGGATGTACTGGGATCACTATTACGAACAAGCCGGGATCCTGCAACGGAAGCTCGGCGAGATGTTCCGCATTGTCGATACTGAAAGGTTAAATCAGATACCGTTCCAGGCTGACCTCCTGGAATATTGCGGGATTCCTCCTGCCGAGCAGATGCACATAGACGCCCACATCCACCGTTCTTCAGAGGACTGATCCCGGGCCTCACCTGGCAGGAGCATTGTTGCCGTGTTCTCTGTCGTCATGCCGACACGCGACCGACCGACTCTTTTCGCCCAAGCCCTCGCCTCAGTGCTGGCTCAGTCCTTCCGCGGCATCGAGATTATCGTTGTCAATGACGGATCCGCCTCCGAACATCAGCCCGCCTACGATGTCATCCTTCGCCAAGCCGCCGGTGTCAGCATTCGTACGTTTACGCTCCTCCAGCGCCTCAATGGTCACGGTCAAAGCTACGCGATCAATGTCGGAGCCGCTTCGGCAACACGGCCCTACCTCTGTTTCCTCGACGATGATGATTGCTGGACGGACAACGGCCACCTCGAACGAGTGCATGCGTTGATCGAAGCCGATCAGAAGGCGCCCGATCTTGTTATGACCAACCAATCTGCGTTCCTCAAAGGTGAGCGGAAATCCGGCCCGATCTGGGTCGAAGATCTGCCGAGCATCCTTACCCGGGCAGGGAAAGCACCGGATCATCTAGGTGCCTACACTGTCACGGTTGACGATCTCCTCCAGAGCCACGGATTCTGCCACCTGAACACGCTTATCGTACGGCGGTCGATCTATCAGGAAATCGGCGGCATGGACGAGACGATCCGCTGGGAATGTGACCGCGATCTCTATCTCCGCCTGATCGACCAAGCTCAACTAATGCGATATCTGCCGGTTACGATAGGGCGCCACAACATCCCCGATCCGGCTGGAACGGCTAACATGACAACGGCAATTTCCGAGCTTGAGCGACGACTGTTCCAGATTCGCGTGCTCGATCGCGCGGCCCTATTCGCCCGCCATCCCGGGATTCGCGCCCATGGCAGGCGCCATAAGGCGTACGCCGTCAAGAAGATCGCCGAGACCCTCGCCGCCTCGGGCCGAAGACCGGAGGCTGTTTGGTACGCCCTCCAGGCGCTCGGTACCGAGCCCGGCTTCAAATGGGCGGGTTATACCGCTTGGTTATGGCTCCGGGCGCAGACAGGTCGTTAGAATCGGCCGGGCGCGAGAACGGTATTCAGCATTCTGCGATTGGGTTAATGGGAGCGTGGAGGCGCAAGGGGACAGGCAGTCGTCATGCCCGCAGAACCGCGGCTTCGCCGGAAGGGCCGGACCGGGGTGGTCGCGCGCGCCGCGCATCGCGGTGCAGTACCGGCTACCCGCCGTGCTGTCAGGGAGCTCAAACCTTGACAGCTCGCGGCCGCGCCCTCGTATTTGGGGACGACACTCGGAGTTTCCTTACAATCGTGCGCTCCCTCGGCAGGAAGCGGATCGAGGTACACGCTGCCCCAGCGGATTTCACCTCGCCTGCCCTCGCCTCCCGCTATCTTAGGGCCCTTCACCGTCTCCCGCCCTACCTCGGAGACGGCACCGACTGGTGCGAAGCGGTCGCCGCGCTGCTTCGCCGCGAGCCGTTCGACCTCGTCATTCCTTGCGACGAGCGGTCGATCCTGCCGTTTGATCTGCATCGCCATCGCTTCGCCGACTTGACCCGGGTGGCGGTTCCTGACCCGACCTCGCTCGAGGTACTGTTCGACAAGGCGCAGACGCGTGAGCTTGCTGCGTTGTGCGATGTACCTGTCGCGCCAGGGCGCCGCATCACGGCAGGCGCCAATGGGAACCAGCTGATCGCTGAGTTTGGATTGCCGCTTGTTCTGAAACCGTGCTGCTCGTTTCGGCTCGATGCGCTTCATGCGCGTGCGCGGGTCGAAATCTGCGAGCGCGAGGAGGCACTTAGCAAGGCTCTCGCCAACATCGCAGACAGTCCGACCCTGGTGGAGGGTTACTTCGTGGGCCAAGGCGTCGGCATCAGCATTTTGGCAAGTCGGGGCCGTGTCTTGCAGGCCTTCCAGCATCGGCGCGCTCGCGAGCGCGGCGGCGCCGGCTTCTACCGCGTCAGCCAGCCCTTGGCTCCGGATCTTTTGGCGGCAGTCGAACGGATGACAGCGGCCATTACCTTCACCGGGGTCGCAATGTTCGAGTTCAAGATGGCACCGCCGCCGGGAGGCTGGATCCTGCTTGAAGTCAATGCACGGCCGTGGGGATCGATGCCACTCGCGGTGGCCCTCGGCGTCGACTTTCCCTACCGCTGGTACCAGCTCCTCGTCGGTGGCGAAGAAACGCCAAGCGTCACCTACCGCCCGGGTGTCTTTGGCCGCAACCTCATGCAGGACGCACGCCAGATCCTGGCCGAAGCGCGCGATCTCCGGTCGAACCCCCGCGCAATGATCCGACGTCTCTTTGCCGCCGGCAGCGAGTTCGGCCGCCTCCTGATCGGGCGGGAGCATCTGGACGTACTCGTTTCCGATGATCCCCACCCGGGACTACTCGAGTTCCACCGTGAAGGTGGAGCAGCGGCATCCCACTTGTTACTTCGTGCGCCTGGGAGTCGCCTCCTGCTTGGCCAGCGCGACCGACGTTTAGTGCGTAGGATCATGACCGGACGCCACAGGGGACACGCCACTGTGGCAATGCTCTGCCAGGGCAATGTCTGTCGTAGCCCCGTTGCCGCGGAGTCGCTGCGTCGGCACCTTGCCGGGCGCGCTCCCGGCCTCACCGTAGTGTCAGCGGGGATGCTGCCACGGGAAGGGGCCCGCTCACCGCAGGCGGCGATTCTTGCCGCGCGAAAGCTCGGTATCGATCTTACCACCCACCGCTCAACCTACCTTTCCGATGAGTCCGCAGACAATGCGATCCTCGTCGTCGTTTTCGATCGCCGCAACTTGGACGATCTCCATGCGCGAAATCCGGCGCTTCTAAAAAAGACAGTGATGCTCGGAAGCTTTCTTGATGGTCGGGGCGCACAATGCGAAATCCTGGACCCGGACGGCGCCGATCTTGCGACATTCGAGCGGACGTATGCTGCAATCGCCGTGGCAGTGCAAGACCTCGCGGCAGCGATTATGCTGCACGCGCCGGAATGATCCGCCAAGGCACTAGCGGCGTCTTTGCCGTGGAACGACGTCTTTATCTGCCCGAGCACCTGGCACCGACGTTGACTGTCGTTATCGATACTGAGGAGGGGTTTGACTGGTCCGCGCCCTTCAATCCGGCGGCAACGTCCACAGAAAATATTCTCTACCAGCCGCTCGCGCAAACGATCTTCGATCGCCACGGCGTGGTACCAACCTATGTCATTGACTACCCGGTCGCTGCTTCGGAAACGGCCCGCGCCGTGCTCGCCAGCTTTGTTGCTTCCGGCCGTTGCGAGGTTGGTGCGCACCTCCATCCTTGGGTCAACCCGCCGGCCGGAGAGCCGATCGATGCCTTCCATTCCTACCCAGGCAATCTCGACCCCGCACTGGAGCGCTCGAAACTCTCGGCTCTGACGGACTGCATCGCAGAGGGGTTCGGGCACCGGCCAATAATTTATAAGGCAGGCCGCTACGGGGTTGGGTCAGCAACCGGAAGAATTCTCGCAGGCCTCGGCTATCGTATCGACACGAGCGTTGTTCCGTACGCCGATTTCTCGGCACATTCCGGCCCTGTCTTCACGGGCCTGCCTGCTGGACCGTTCATGACCGTTGAAGGGATCCTGGTGCTGCCACTTTCTGTTCATTTCGCTGGTTGTCTGGCCGGGCTCGGGCCCCGGCTTTACCCGCGTCTCTCGAGCAGGTGGGGCCGGTTCCTGCACCTTCCGGGAGCAGCCGCCCGCCTCCGCCTGATCGAGCGAATTAGGCTCTCTCCAGAGGGCCACGAACTGGATGACATGATGCGCCTGACCCGTGCGGCCCTCCTTCAGGGCGAGCGGCTCTTCATGCTCACGTATCACAGCTCCTCGCTCTTGCCGGGAGCCGCTCCCTATGTCCGCACGGCGGCCGAGCGCGAACACTTCCTCGGCGTTCTCGATCGCTACATTTCCTTCTTCCTCGGCGAATGCGATGGTCGCACAGCGCCTTTGAGCGCAGTGGCGGCAACGCTTCTCGGATCCGCGGCCACGGATCCCTCTGGCGACCCCGGTGGCGTCGAATCTCGACGCCTCGAACCACGATGACGCCGATGCCCTCGCCTGCCACGTCGGCGGTCGCAGTGATACCGTCACGGCGCTGTGGACGTCGTCAATGCGAGTCCGAAGCCTTCTCCACTCAAGCAAGCCTTCGTGAGAGCCGAGGCCATCGCCGCATATTCTCCCGAATCTCCTGTGGGACGCTCCGCTGTCGCGAAAAGCGCGGCACTCGGTGGGGGTGGCGCCGCAATACGTCTCGGCTCTGAGCAAGAATGCGAATTGTCAGACGCTGGTCTCGACGACGCTGGCGCAGGGCGAGGTGCTGGTGATGATCGGGCTGCGCCTGTTCCTGCCGGAGAGCCGGACGAGCGATCCTGTCTGCATGAGGAAGGCGCGCGTGCTGGCCGACCGCCAGGCATTCCGCATGAAGCTGGAGATCGCGATCGAGGAGATCGACCATATCAAGGGCACCGGCGCACGGTTCGGCTGCGTACTGGCCGATGTCGGCTATGGCCTGAGCGCGCCATTCCGCCAGGCGCTCAGTGCACGCGGTCTGCGTTGGACGGTTGGCATTTCATGCAAACAGAAGGTCTATCTCGCCGATGTGGCGCTGATCTTTCCGGTCGCGGACCGGGGCAGGCCGTGCAAGCGGCACATTCCGGGCAGCAAGCCGGTTGCGGTGGAGACAATGCTCGCGAATGCATCGTGGCGCACGCTCAGCTGGCGCCGCTGTTGTCTCGGCAAATGGCCGCGGAAACGGAGCCACAGAGTCAAGAGAAAAGTGAGGAAATTCAGGATGCTGCTGGTCAGGATTGAACTGACGGCCTCTCCCTTACCAAGGGAGTGCTCTACCACTGAGCTACAGCAGCACGAGTCGCGATATAGTCTTGCAACTGCAACCCCGGCAAGCATGCTGGGCTTGACAGCGCATCGCCCGCACCAATGGATTGATCATGCTTGATCGGCCGCCGAACCCTGAGAAGATCGCGCGCCTCGCGCGTCAGGCGGCCGCGCTTCGCGCCAATTTGGCCAAGCGGAAGGCCCAGGCCCAGGAGCGCGCGAATGCGCGTCGGCCTGCTGCGCCGCAATCAGGGCACCCGAAGTTAGGCCCTACCGACATATCCCGGATGGAAGCTCCTCTATTGGTGTACCGCGCCTTTGGAGCGCACTGAGAAATGCGGGCCCACCGGTCGGATCGCGCGGGTGCTGACCTCGGGGGCCTCAGGGGTCACGGAGCGAAAGAGACGGTAGCCCGCACCGTCCGGTAAGCTCAGGCGGCGGCAAGAGCCAGGGCGTCGCGCAGCGTTGCCAAGCCGATTCGAAAGTTGTCAGGCGCGGCAAAGAGCGCCTCGAGCAGACGGTGATTGAGGGCGTGGCCCGAACGGTAAGCGCGGAAACGGCCACGGATGGGGAGCCCGGCGAGGGCCAGATCACCGACGGCATCTAGGAGCTTATGGCGGACGAACTCGTCGGGCATGCGCAGGCCGGCCGGGTTGAGGATGCGCGCATCCTCAACGACGACGGCGTTGTCGAGCGTTCCACCTTGGGCGAGGCCGGCGGCGCGGAGGCCAGCGATGGCATCGGCGGTGATGAAGGTGCGGGCGGCGGCCAGTTCGCGGCGGAAGCCTTGCTCGGTCAATGAAAGAGAAAAAGCCTGCCGGCCGATCGCCGGGGCATCGAAGGCAATAGAGAGCTCCATCGAGAGGCCGGGAGCGGGGTCAGGCGAAAGCTCGACGAAGGCATCGCCTTCCGTGACGCGGACACGGTGCAGGATGGTGATTTCGCGACGTGGCGCCTCCTGTGGCGCCGTTCCGGCGCAGTCAATCAGGAACACGAAGGGAGCGGCAGAACCGTCCAGCACCGGCACTTCCGGGCCATCGATGCTGATGCGGGCATTATCGATCCCGAGCGCGGCCAGCGCCGCCATCAGATGCTCGATCGTGGCGATGCCGATGTCCGGCGCGCCGATGGCGGCAAGGCGGGTGGCGAGGTGACCATCAACAACGCGATCGAAACGGCCCGGGATATCAATGCCAGCATCGCAACGATGGAAAACGATGCCACTGTCTGCTGGCGCCGGTGCGAGTTCCAGAGCAATCCTCAGCCCGGAGTGCAGACCGATGCCGGTGCAGCCAATCGGATTGCGCAATGTGCGCTGACGAGGCACCTCGCTTCCGAGTGGGTGGATCGAGCCGTCCATCCCGCGATGCTAGGCGGCGTCCGAGCGGGGTGGAAAGACACAGTTTATTTCGGGATATTACCGGCTAAGCATCTCGATTTGAGGGATTTTTTGCATTGCTCTCCGTTTCATTTCAGGACGTCTGCTTGCGCAGAAAGGCGGGGATATCGAAGCCGAAATCATCGCTCGCGGCGAGCCTGACAGAGGCGTGCGGCTGCTCCGGCGCCGGTGGAGCGGCCGGCCCCTCGGTGGCGGGCGGGATCGGTGGGGAGGGCGGAAGCCCGAGCAGAACGCCTGTGACGGTGCGGAAGAGATTGGTTCGGCGCGGCTGCGGTGGTGCGGCGGGGGTCGGGGCAGCGACCGCGGCAGGCGGGGCAGAGTCGGCGAGCAAACGGCCGGTCGCAAATGGCGCTGCCGGGAACGTCGCACCGGGCAGCGGCGCATGGGGATGCACTGCCGGAGTGCCTTGGACGCCTGGCGCGGGCGGGATGGCCGGTGCAGCGGACGGCACGGAAGCCAGCGATTGCGCGGCGGGTTGGATCGGCTGCACCAGACTGAGTTGCCTCAATTCGGGGGCGCCAGCCGTGGGGTGTGCGGCGGGCATCGGGGAGAAGCCAGTCGAGGGGAGTCCGAGCGGGCGAGAACCGGGTGCGGGGCGCAGAGTGGGATCAGTGGCGGGTGACACTCCGTGGCCGACGAAACTCGTCTCGGGTCCGATCGCATCCACGGCGAGGCCGCCGCCGACGGCGACAAGGCGCGGACGCTCGGCTTGCGGCCGGTCGATCCCGGTCGCCACCACGGAGACGCGCATGCGGCCCTGGGCGTTATCGTCGATCGCGGAGCCGAACAGGATGTTGGCTTCCTCGTCCACCTCCTCGCGGATGCGGTTCATCGCTTGGTCGACCTCGAACAAGGTCATGTCCTCGCCGCCGGTGATATTGATAAGGAGGCCCTTGGCTCCGGACATGCTGGTGTCTTCGAGGAGCGGATTGTTGATCGCGGCCTCGGCGGCGCGGGCCGCGCGATTCTCGCCCTCGGCCTCACCGGTTCCCATCATCGCCTTGCCCATCTCGGCCATCACGGTGCGGATGTCGGCAAAGTCGAGATTGACGAGGCCGGGGGAGACGATGAGGTCGGTGACGCCTCGCACACCCATGTAGAGCACATGATCGGCCATCTTGAAGGCTTCGCGCCAGCCGGTGCGCTCGTTGGCGAGACGGAAGAGATTCTGGTTCGGGATGATGATGAGGGTATCGACATATTGCTGAAGCTGCTCGATCCCGGCCTCGGCGGCACGAGCGCGCCTGACACCCTCGAAGGTGAAGGGCTTGGTGACGACGCCGACGGTGAGAATGTTGCGCTCGCGGGCCATGCGCGCGATCACCGGAGCGGCGCCCGTGCCCGTGCCGCCGCCCATGCCCGCGGTGACGAAGAGCATGTGCACGCCCTCGAGGTGGCGCTCGAGCTCGTCGGCGGCTTCCTCGGCAGCGGCGCGGCCGATTTCGGGCTTGGCACCGGCGCCGAGGCCCTGCGTCAGATGCGGGCCGAGCTGGATGCGTCGATCCGCCTTCGCATGCATGAGCTGCTGGGCGTCAGTGTTGGCAACCACGAAATCGACGCCCTGCAGATTGAAGGCAATCATGTTGTCGACGGCATTGGTGCCGCCGCCGCCCACGCCCATCACCGTGATGCGCGGGGTGAAGTCGGTGTGAAGCTGTTTCGGGACGGTGAGGTTGAGTGTCATGGCGGGGTTCTCTCAAAGTCAATGGGCACCGACGCCCGGGTTGGAGGGAAGGGCAGGCATCAGAGGCGCTGCCTGAGAAAGTCGACGAGGCGGCTGACGAAGCCGCGGGAGGCTTCGGGGGTGAGGTCGATGTCAGGCATGGTCTGGCCGGCGCCGGCAGCCCAGGCGAGGAGGCCGGCGGCGGTCGCGAAGGCGGGACCAGAGGCAGCTTCGGGCAGGCCGCGCAGCCCGTGCGGGCGACCGAGCCGGACCTGGCGTCCGAAGATCCGTGCGGCCATCTCACGCGCGCCGGAGAGCTGAGCCGCACCGCCGGTGAGCACGACGCGGGTGCCGGCGATGCGGGAAAGCCCGCTCGCCTGGAGCCGTTCCCTCACCATCTCGAAGGTTTCCTCGAGGCGAGGGCGGATGATGCTGACGATCATGGAGCGCGGCACGCGCGCGATCTGGTGCTCCTCTTCGCCGACCAGCGGCACGGGCAGCATCTCGCGCTCGTCGTCGGGGCTTGGTTCGGCGTTGCCGTAAAGCGTCTTCAGGCGCTCTGCATGCGCAACCGGTGTCGAGAGCAAGCGCGCCAGATCGTTGGTGACGTGCATTCCGCCGACCGGCAGGCTTGCGGTGTGCAGGAGCTGCCCCTCACCGAACACCGCCATGCCGGTGGTGCCGCCGCCCATATCGACGACGGTCGCGCCGAGTGCCCGTTCGTCTTCGACCAGGACGGCGAGGCCCGCGGCGAGCGGAGCGGAGACCATCTCGGTGATATCGAGTTCGGCGCGCGAAAGGCAGACCCCGAAATTGCGAAGTGCCGAGGTCGCGGCGTCGATGATGTGCAAACGCGCGGTGAGCGTGTCGCAGAAGAGACCGCGCGGATCGGCGACATCGCTCGTCTCGTCCACCGCGAAGCCGAGCGGCAGGGCATGGATCGTTTCGCGGCCTTCGGACAGAGCACGGGCACGGGCTTCGTAGACGACGCGCTGCACGTCCTCCGCGCCGACGGCGCGCCCGCCGACCGGCCATTGGACGTTGAAAAGCCTGCTCTCCGGCTGGCCGCAGGAAAGATTGGCCGTGACGGCACGCAGGCTGGTGTCAGCCATGTCCTCGGCCTGACCGACGGCGGCGCGGATCGCCTTCTCGGCGTCGGCAAGATCGGTGATGCCGCCCCCGCGCACACCGCGCCCTTTCTGCCAGCCGAAGCCGATGACACGGAGCGCGCCGTCCGATTCGGCACGGCCGATGAGGCAGGTGATCTTCGTCGAGCCAAGATCGAGCACACCGAACAAGCCGCCGCGGGCGAGCCTGCGTGGCGGCTCGGCGGCGGTGTCCGGGGGGAAGGTGCGGCGAGGGGAGAAATCGTTCATCCGCTGCGCCTCTCAACCGGAGGGGTCCGAGGGTTGGCGGGCAGGCGAGGCGGGGTGCTCCGGCCAGGCGCGCAGCACCAGCCGGTCAGCCAGGCGCATATCGACGACGGCGAGTGGTCTCTCGAGCAGGCCGTACCGGGCCTCCAACTCGGCAAACCTTTGCAGGGCTTCGGCTGCGTGGCCGCCCGGCAGTTCGAGCGTGGTGCCGTTTTTGAACACAAGGTTCCAGCGCAGCCGGCCGACGCGGACCGCAGCGGCGAGGCGCTTTTGCAGTGCCGGCAGGCGGGCGAGGGCGTCGAGAAGGGTGGCGGCGCGCTGCGGGGCGCCTGGACCGACCACCAGCGGTAAGCCGCGGAAGGCCCTGAAGTCGCTCTCGTCGACCGTGTCGCCGAGCCGGTCGATGACAGTGAAGCGACCGCCATTCTGCCAGATTGCGAAGGGGCGCCGCTCGGTCAGCGAGACGACGATGGTGCCCGGCAGGCGGCGCTCGATGACCGCACTCTTGACCCAGGCCAGGCTTTCCACGCGCTCACGTGCGGCAGCGAGGGAGATGCCGAAGGTCGGATCACCCGGCCTGACGCCGAGGGCGGCGCGCAGAAGGGCGGGCGGCGTGTGGTCCCGACCGAGGATGATGACGTTCCGGACCCGGAAGCCGGCGAGCGCGGCGAGGCTGCCGAAGCGCTCGCGCATTCCGACCAGACTCGAGGCAGGTGCGATGGCGCGCACGATCGAAGAGAGACCGAACAGGACCAGGATAGCTGCGCTGATGAGTGTGAGTCCGCGGAGGCGGCCCTTCTGGCGGCGCAGCACCAGCGCCAGCCTCCGCGGCCGATCCTTGATGCTGTTGCGCGGGGAGCGGCTCACACGCGGCACGACGCGGCCTCCACCATCCAGGTGCAGAGAGCGGGAAAACTCATGCCGCGATGAGCCGCCTGTTCGGGCAGGAGGGAGGTGGGCGTGAGGCCCGGCTGAGTGTTGATTTCGAGCAGGACGAGCCGACCGGGCTCCCCTCGCGTGTCGTCGTAGCGGAAGTCGGCGCGGGAGGCGCCGCGGCAGCCGAGTGCGCTATGGGCCGCGGCGGCGATTTCCATCGCCTCGGCGTAAGCCGTTGGGTGCAACGGGGCAGGGATGACGTGGCGGGAGCCGCCAGGAGCGTATTTGGCCTCATAGTCGTAAAAGCCATCGACCGGACGGATTTCGGTGACTGCAAGCGGCTCGCCGCCCATGACGCCGACGGTGAGTTCCCGGCCTGGAATGAATTCCTCGACCAGGGCGAGCGGGCCGAAGCCCCAGCCGGCCGTGATTTCGGCCAGCCGGTTGTCGCCTTCGTGGACGATGGCGACCCCGACCGAGGAGCCTTGGTTCGGTGGTTTGACGACGAAAGGACGCGGCATCGGGTCGCCATCGGCAAGGCTTTCCACGGCGATGAGCACATGGCGGGCGACAGGGAGGCCGGCGGCGGCAAAAGCGGCCTTGGCGGCGATCTTGTCCATGGCGAGTGCCGAGGCACGGACGCCGGAATGGGTGTAGGGAATGCCAAGCCAGTCGAGCACGCCCTGGATCGTGCCGTCCTCGCCGAAACGGCCGTGCAAGGCGTTGAAGACAACGTCGGGTGGCGGGGTAAGGGCGGTGATCAGGAGCTGAAGGTCCAGGCCCACGGTGATGGGCACCACGTCGAAGCCTGCCTCGCTCAAGGCCGCGGTAACCTGAGCGCCGGTCGAGAGGCTGACCTCTCGTTCGGCGGAGATGCCGCCCTGGAGCACGGCGACGCGCTTCATCGTTCCTGCTCCCGGGAGGGGATTCCCAGGCGGCGGATCTCCCATTCGAGAGTGATGCCGGTCGCAGCGCGCACGCGCGCACGCACTTCTTCGCCGAGGGCCTCGAGGTCCGCGGCGGTGGCGCCGCCGGTGTTGATCAGGAAGTTGCAGTGCTGCTCGCTGACTTCCGCCGCGCCGCGCTTCAAGCCACGGCAGGCGGCGGAGGCGATCAGCTCCCAGGCCTTCATGCCTGGGGGGTTCTGGAAAGTAGAGCCGCCAGTGCGGGCACGCACGGGCTGGGTTGCCTCGCGCGCGCTCTTGATGTCGGCGATACGCCTGGCGATGGTAGTGGGGTCGCCCGAATGGGCGTGCAGCCGGGCCCGTACCAGGACCGCGCCGGCCGGCAGCGAGGATCGGCGGTAGGCGAGTGCGAGGTCGGCAGCGGAGAGCCTGATCCACTCGCCCGAGCGGCTGACGATCTCGGCCCAGTCCAGCACGTCCTTCAGCTCCCCGCCGTAAGCGCCCGCGTTCATGGCGACGGCGCCGCCGATGCTGCCCGGAATGCCGGAGAGGAATTCCAGACCGGCGAGGCCGGCGGCGGCGGCGGTCTCAGCAACGCCGACATCAAGTGCCGCGGCGCCGGCCAGTACCCCGCTTCCATCGACAGTTACGGCGCCGAAGCCTCGGCCGCCGAGGCGGATGACGACGCCGGGAACGCCGCCGTCGCGGATGATGAGATTGGAGGCGGCACCGATGACCGTGAGCGGCACCTCGGGAGGGAGTGCCGTGAGGAATGCGGCCAGGTCTTCGGCATCCGCAGGCCTCACCAGCACTTCCGCCGGACCGCCGACCCGGAACCAGGTGAAGGGAGCAAGCGGAGAGACGGCGCTGAGGCGACCTCGGAGCCGGGGCAATCTGTCGATGAGCATGGCGGAGTCCAAGGCTGCGCTCATCGCCTGGCTGCCGCAGCGGCACGTGGTGCTGCCTGCAGGAGGGTAAGCTGAGCCGGGAGCGCGTTCGCCCATTGGGTGATGGAGCCGGCGCCGAGGCAGACAACGAAATCTCCGGCCCGCGCGATCGCGTGGACCATCTCAGCGAGATTTTCGGGGCCGGAGAGCGGAACCACGCTCTTGTGGCCGCGGGCCCGCAGGCCCTCGACCAGCGCGTCGCGAGTGACCCCGGGGATCGGCGCCTCGCCAGCCGGATAAACCTCGGCGACGATCACCGTGTCGGCATCGTTCATGCAAGTGCAGAACTGGTCGAAAAGCGAGGAAAGGCGGGTGTAACGGTGCGGTTGGACGACCGCGATCACCTCGCGCGCGCCGGCCTGGCGGGCGGCCTTGAGCACGGCGGCTATTTCGACCGGATGGTGGCCGTAATCGTCGATGACAGTGATGCCGCCGACTTCGCCGGTTTTGGTGAAGCGCCGCTTGACACCGCGGAAGGCGGCCAGCGCGCTTTGCAAGGTCGCCTCCGGGATCTCCATTTCGAGGCCGACAGCGAGGGCCGCGAGTGCGTTCTGGACGTTGTGCGAACCGAGCATGGGGAGGCGGAACGGGCCATGCCGGCGCGTGCGGCGAGTCTGGCGGTCGGTGGTGGCAATTTCGAAGGTGGCGCCGAGCCGGTCAGTGATGACGCGTTCGGCGCGGAGATCGGCCTGGAGGGAGAAGCCGTAGGTCACCAGGCGATGATGCGAGAGGGTGGGGATCATCTGCTGCACGCCCGGATGGTCGAGGCAGAGCACGGCGAAGCCGTAGAACGGGATGTTGGCGACGAACTGCCGATAGCCCTCCTGCATTGTCTCCACGGTACCCCAGTGATCGAGATGCTCAGGATCCATGTTGGTGACGACGGCAATCACGGCCGGCAGGCGGAGGAAACTGCCGTCGCTTTCGTCGGCTTCGGCGACCATCCAGTCTCCGGCGCCGAGGCGGGTGTTCGTGCCATAGGCGTTGACGATGCCGCCGTTGATCACGGTTGGATCGAGGCCGGCGGCCTCCAGCACGGCGGCAATCAGGCTAGTCGTGGTGGTCTTGCCGTGCGTGCCGCCGATCGCGATCGACCACCGCAGCCGCATCAGTTCGGCGAGCATCTCGGCGCGGCGGACAACAGGCAGGAAACGCTGACGGGCGGCGAGGATTTCCGGATTGTCAGGGCGCACTGCGCTGGAGACCACGACGACCTGCGCGGCGCCAAGGTTTTCGGCGGCATGGCCGATGGCAAGCGGGATTCCGGCGGCGCGCAGGCGGCCGACATTGGCGTTTTCGGCGATGTCGCTGCCCTGCACCGAATAGCCGAGATTGTGTAGCACCTCGGCGATGCCGGACATGCCGATGCCGCCGATGCCGACGAAATGAATGGGGCCGATGGAAAGCGGCAGCGCCCTCATTGGCCGCGCCTCCGCGCCGCCAGGGTGAGCAGCAGATCGGCGAGCAGGTCCGCGGCGTCGGGCCGGCCGAGGCGCTCGGCCGCCGTGGCCATGGCGGAAAGGCGTGGCGGATCGTTGAGGAGGGCGGTGATTTCGGCTTCCAGGCGCTCCGGGGTGAGGCCGGGCTCCTCCAGCACCATCGCGGCGCCGGCAGCGGCAAGTGCTTGCGCGTTGGCGCGCTGGTGATCGTCGATCGCGCCTGGCAGCGGCAGGAGAATGGAGGGCCGGCCGATCACGGTAAGCTCGGCCACGGTGGAGGCGCCGGCACGGGCGATGACAAGGTCGGCGGCGGCCATGCGGGCGGGCATATCGCTGAAGAAGGCGGCCACTTCGGCGCGACAGATGCGGACGGCAGCGTAGGCCGCCTCGACGCGGGCGAGGTCCTCGGGTCGGCATTGCTGGCTCAGTTCGAGACGGTGGAGATCGGGCGAGCGGGCGAGCGCGGCGGGCACCAGATCGGAGAAGGCACGGGCACCGAGCGAGCCGCCGAGCACGACGAGGCGGGCCGGCTGTTCGGGGATGGCAGGCTGGTAGCCGCGGTGCGCGAGAGCAACGACAGCGGCGCGCACGGGGTTGCCGGTCAGCATCGCATCGGGAGGCGCGTGGCGGGTTGAAGCGAAGCTCACGGCAACGGTGTCGGCGAGGCGGGCAAGCGCGCGGTTGGCGCGGCCGAGCACGGCGTTCTGCTCGTGCAGGAGGATCACGGGGCGGCGGCGGAGCAGACGCCCGGCCAGCACTGGGGCAAGTGACGGATAGCCGCCGAAACCGACGATGGCCGCCGGGCGAAGACCTCTCAGCAGGCACCGCGCGGCAATGGTTCCCGAGGCGATGGCCCCGAGAGCGGCAAGCGCGCGGAGAGGGCCGCGGCCGGCAATGCCTGCCCCCGGAATCACGTGCCGTTCGGCGCCGGCGAAATCCTGCTTGGCGGCGCGGGCATCGGTGAGAACGACGGGGCGGAGGCCGCGCGAGCGGAGCACGGCGGCGAGAGCGGCAGCGGGGAAGACGTGCCCCGCGGTACCACCGGTTGCGATGACGATTGGCGCTGCCTCCGCCGTTGCGTCCGCTGAACCCGGTGAGCGGCTCCAAGGGCCCGGCCCTTGGCGGGAGGCTGCGGGGATCGGCATCGCCGGGCTTCGGCGTCGGGCCATCGCGATCATAGGTCGGCGTGATGCCGCCGGCGCGTCAGCGCCAGCAGCATTCCCATTTCGAGGCCGATCGCGAGCATGGAGGAACCGCCGTAGGAGATGAACGGGAGAGTCATGCCCTTGGCGGGGATCAGGGAGAGTGCAGTCGCCATGTTGATGAACGCTTCGAGCCCGAAGCTCATCAGCAGGCCGCCGGCAGCCAGCAGGGTGAAAAGGTCGTGTTCCGCGACCAGGCGCAGCAGGCCGCGCAGCACGATGAAGGCGAAGATGCCGACGACGAGGAGGGAGATGATCAGCCCGAACTCCTCGCCAACGACGGCGAACACGAAATCGGCGTGAGCGTCAGGCAGAATGTCCTTGATCCGTCCTTCGCCGGGCCCGGTACCGAGGAGGCCGCCGTTGCCGAAGGCCTCGAGTGCCACGTGCACCTGGTAGGCACCTGTTGCGTTCGGATGCAGGAAGTCCTGCACGCGCTCACGGACGTGCTGGAAGATGATGTAGGAACCGGCGCCGCCGGCGCAGAACAGTGCGCCGCCAACGGCAACCCAGACGAGATTGAGCCCATTGAGGAAGAGTTGGGCGAGGAAGATCGCGCCGATCAGCGCCATCATGCCGACATCGGGTTGCGCCTTGAGCAGGAGGACGATGATCGCGAACAGGCAAAGCGCGATCGCCGTGCCGTTGAGGCCAGGGCGGCGGCGCTGTTCGGAGAGCAGCCAGGCGTTCACGATGATGAAGAAGACCTTCAGGAACTCGCTTGGCTGAAGGGAGACACCGAGGATATCGATCCAGCGCTTCGCACCTTTGATCTCGACACCGTGCACGAGGGTGAGGGCCGTCAGCAGCAAGGTGACGATCCCGCCGACGAGCGCGATGCGACGGATGTCCTTTGGTGAGAGCAGAGAGACGATGACGATCTCGACCCCGGCCAGGGCGAGGAAGGTGATCTGCTTGACGATCAGGAGGTCGCGTGGATCGCCGATCCGCACTGCAACCGATGGGCTGGCCGAGAGCACCATCAGATAGCCGAAGCCGAGCAGCGTCGAAACGGCGAAGAGCGTCCAGCGATCGACTGACCACCACCAGCGGCCGAGCAGGGAGTTGTCGGCGCGTGAGAGGGCGGGCATCAGGCGGCCCTCCCTGCTGGCGGGCGAACGGGCGTGGCTTCGACAGAAGCGAGGCCGCGGGCGAGGGAGGCGAAGCGCTCACCGCGCTCTTCGAAGTTGCGGAATTGATCGAAGCTCGCGGCGGCGGGAGACAGGAGGACGACCGGGGCCGCCGAAGCACGGGCGGCAGCGAAGGCGGCAGGAACCGCCGCCTCGAGGTCGGCGAGGATCCGGTGCGGGATGCCGTGGCGCGCCAGAGTCGAGGCAAAGAGAGGAGCGTCGCGGCCGATCAGGAACGCCTCGGCGATGCGCGGGAAGAAGGGTGCAAGGGGTTCGATCCCACCTTCCTTGGCGATGCCTCCGGCGATCCATACGAGGCGCGGATAACAGGCAAGCGCGCGCGCGGCGGCGTCCGCATTGGTTGCCTTGCTGTCATTGACGAAGGCGATGCCGTCGATCGCAGAGATACGGCTCTGGCGGTGCGGCAAGCCGGGGAATGTGCGGAGGGCAGCAGCGATGCGCGGGCGCGGCAGGCCGAGATGAAGGGCGGCGGCGGCAGCAGCAGCGGCATTTTCGGCGTTGTGGGCACCTAGCAGGGCGGGTGCCTCGCGCATCGCGAGAATGGCGCTGCTTCCTTCGCGCAGGATGTCTCCGTCGCACCAGACAGCGGCGGGTTGCGTGGCGGAGATACGAAGAACGGGGGAGGTGAGGGCGGCCGCGATGTCGCGGGAGGGCGCATCGTCGATGCCGATGATGGCAAGTCCGCCCGGCGCGCGGTGCGCGAAGATGCGCTTTTTGGCCGCGATGTAGCCTGCCATGCCGCCGTGGCGGTCGAGATGGTCGGGCGAGAGGTTGAGCAGCATCACGACATCGAAGCCGAGCTTGTCGATTCGCTCCAACATGTATGATGACATCTCGAGAACGTAACATTCGCCGTCCGCGAGCAGCGGCAGCGAGAGCGCGGCTGGGCCGAGGTTGCCGCCCGCAGCAGACGGGACTCCACAGGCGTTGAGCAGGTGCGCCAGCAACGCGGTGGTGGTGGATTTGCCGTTGGTGCCGGTGATGCCGATGAAGCGGGCGCGCGAACCGGCGGCGCGCACCGCGCGGAAGAGAAGTTCTGCGTCGGAGAGGATGGGTATGCCTAGTTTCCCGGCGCGCACGGCCAGCGGATGCGGCGTGGGCAGGGCGTGGGGAATGCCGGGCGAGAGCAGGAGCGCTTGCGGGTACGGCGGGTCCAGGAGTGAGGCGGAGAGCGGAATGCCGGAGTTGGCCGCAGCCTCGCAGGGGGCGGGGCTGTCGTCCCAGGCGGAGACCGTGGCGCCCAAGGCGATGAGCGCCGAGGCGGCGGCAAGGCCGTTGCGGCCAAGCCCCATCACGGCGAAGCGCTGGCCGGCGAAGACGGAAGGGAACGGGCGCCCCATGTTCGCCTGGCCGCTCATCTGATTTTCAGGGTCGCAAGGCCGACCAGCGCCAGGATCATCGAAATGATCCAGAAGCGGATGACAATGGTGGGTTCGGCCCAGCCCTTCTTTTCGAAGTGATGGTGAAGCGGAGCCATCAGGAAGACGCGCCGGCCGGTGCGCTTGTACCAGAAGACCTGGATGACGACGGATACGGTCTCGACCACGAAGAGGCCGCCGGTGATGGCGAGTACGATCTCGTTCTTGGTGGCGACCGCGACGGCACCAAGGGCGCCGCCAAGAGCAAGCGAGCCTGTATCTCCCATGAAGACCGCGGCAGGCGGCGCGTTGAACCAGAGAAAGCCGAGGCCGGAGCCGATCAGCGCGGAACAGAAGACGGCGAGTTCGCCGGCGCCGGGAACATTATCGAGCTCGAGATAGGCCGAGAAGATGCGGTTGCCGACCAGGTAGGCGATCAGGGCGAAGACGCCGGCGACGATGATGGTTGGGACGATGGCAAGGCCGTCGAGCCCGTCCGTCAGGTTGACGGCGTTCGAAGAGCCCATCATCACCAGCGTGCCGAAGACAGGAAAGGCAGGACCCAGCGGAATGATCGCGTGCTTGAAGACCGGCACTGCAAGTCCGGTGCCGAGCGCGCCGCCCGTGGTGCGTGCGATCGCGTAGCTGGCGAGGAGACCGATCAGCGCCTGAATGAGGAGCTTGATCCGGCCGGGCACGCCGTGGTGGTTGCGGAGCACGAGCTTGCGGTGATCGTCGGCGGCGCCGAGCAGGCCGTAACCGAGGGTGACACCCAGGATCACCCAGACATAGGGGTTGGCGAGGTCGGCCCAGAGCAGCGTCGAGACGATCAGGGCAATCAGGATCAGTACCCCGCCCATGGTCGGCGTGCCGGCCTTTTCCACCAGGTGCCGCTCCGGGCCGAGGGTGCGTATCGGCTGCCCGTTCCCCTGTACCTGGCGGAGGCGACGGATCAGGGCGGGTCCGAGGACAAAACTCACCACGAGCGCGGTGAGGCAGGCCGCACCTGAGCGGAATGTGAGGTAATGCAGCAGGTTGAAGAACAGAACCCGCTGCGCGAAGGGATGGGTGAGGAGATAGAGCATCAGGCGCGCGGGGGTGCGTGAGAGCCGCTGCCCGGGAGGGCATCAACGATGACGCGCATCTGGCTGCCGAGGCTGCCTTTGACGAGCACGGCATCGCCGGGAGCAAGTGCCGAAGCAACGATCGGGGCAAGGCTGGCCGCGTCCGCGGCTGCGGCGCCCTGGAGGCGTGGCGGCAAAGCTTCGTAGAGAAGGCCCATCATCGGCCCGCAGGCGAAGACGAGATCGGCTGCCTCGGTGACGTCCGGCGCCAGGCTCAGATGTTCCTCGGCGGCCATTTCTCCGAGCTCGAGCATGTCACCGAGCACGGCGATGCGGCGGCCCCGCTCAAGAGCGAGCACGGCAAGCGCAGCGCGGACGGAGGCAGCCGAAGCGTTGTAGCTTTCATCCAGCAAAAGCGCCTCGCCGCCGGCAAGCTGGAGCGGGCGGCGGGCGCCGCGGCCGGGAAGGGCGGTGAATCCGGAAAGTGCTGTCCCGGCGGCCTCGGGGTCGAGCCCGAGCGCAACGGCGGCGGCAAGGGCGGCAAGCGAATCGATGGCGAGGTGCCGCCCGGCGGCCGCGAGACGGAAACGGACGATCCGGCCGAGCACAGAGGCGAGGACGTCGGTTCCGCCCTCGACAGCCTCGGCCTCGATCAGTCGGGACTCGGCCAATGGCCCGGCGCCGAAGGTGACGAGGCGCCGGCCGGATGGCAGCCGGGCCATGAGGCGGGGCAGGAAGGGCGTGTCGCGGGGCAGGATCGCGGTCCCTTCCGGCTCCAGCGCAGGAAGGATGCAAGCCTTCTCGTCGGCAATCGCCTCCAGGCTTCCGAATTGACCGATATGCGTCTTTTCGGCGGCGATGACGGCGGCGACATGGGGACGGGCAAGGGCGGCGAGCGGCGCAATCTCGCCCGGATGGTTGGTGCCGATCTCCATCACCGCATAAGCGGCGTCCGGAGGCAATTCGGAGAGAGTGAGCGGCACGCCCCACCTGTTGTTGTAGGAAGCGCGTGCCGTATGCACAGCGGAGGGCGCGACGGCCTCGAGCACCCGCCGCAGCATTTCCTTGGTGGTCGTTTTGCCGACGCTGCCGGTTATCGCGATAACCCGGGCGCGGGAGCGCGCGCGCGCGAATTCGCCGAGGCGATGGAGCGCTGCCAGCGTATCGGCGACGAGGAGCAGCGGCGCATCGGGTGGAAGTGCTGGCGGGATGCGGCTGACCATTGCGCCGGCAGCGCCACGAGCGAGTGCATCGGCCACGAATTCATGGCCATCGCGGTGGTCGCCCTGGAGTGCAATGAAGAGATCGCCTTGGCGGAGGGTGCGGCTGTCGATCGAGACTCCATTCGCGCCAAACGGCTGCGTGGCGCGCCCGCCGGCAGCGATGACGAGCGTATCGGGCGACCAAAGGGCATTCATGCGGAGCCTGCGAGCCGGCGAATGACGGTCGCGTCGTCGAAGGGCAGGACGCGGTCGCCGACGATCTGGCCCTGCTCGTGGCCCTTTCCGGCGACGGCGAGCACATCGCCCGGAGCGAGATCGGAAAGGGCGGCAGCAATCGCCTGTTCACGATTGCCGATCTCGATGGCGCCTGGGCAGCCGGTGAGGATCGCGGCGCGGATGAGCGCGGGATCCTCGCTCCGTGGATTGTCGTCGGTGACGATAATGCGGTCGGCGCCACGGGCAGCGGCGCGGCCCATGACAGGGCGCTTGCCCGGATCGCGGTCCCCGCCGGCACCGAAGACGATCATCAGGCGGTGCTTTGTGTGCGGGCGCAACGCCGCGAGCAAGTTCGTGATCGCGTCGGGCGTATGCGCATAATCGACGTAGGCGGCGGCACCGTTGGCGAGAGTCGCGACGCGCTCCAGCCGGCCGCGCACGGGACGGAGGCGGCCCAGGCTTTCGAGCGGGCTCTCTCCGCCCAGCACCAGCGCAAGGCCGGCGGCGAGCAATGCGTTCTCGGCCTGGAAACGGCCCGGGAGAGGCAGCAGAATGTCCGTGCCGGAGACCGTCAGATGCTGGCCTTCGGGAACCGGAACGACTCGTTCGAGGCGCATCAGGCTGCCTTCCTCGCCCACCGTCTCGAGGCGGAGCCGGCGTCGCTCGGCGATCACCGACAGTGCAGCAAGCGTGGCGCGATCGAGCCCGGAGGAAACGACCGTCGGGGCGCTTTCAGGAAGAAGCTCGGCGAACAGGCGCAGCTTGGCGGCGCGATAGGCCTGCATGTCGCGGTGATAGTCGAGATGGTCGCGGCTGAAGCTCGAGAAGCCGGCGGCGGCGAGGCGAAGCCCGTCGAGGCGGAACTGGTCGAGCCCATGCGAGGAGGCCTCGATTGCTACGTGATCGACGGATCGCTCCGCGAGAGAGGCCATGGTTTCGGCGAGTGCCACCGGATCCGGGGTGGTGAGAGCACCCGGGACGTGATCATCGGCGGTGATGAGACCGAGCGTGCCGAGGCTGGCGGCCGGATGACCCGCCTCTTGCCAGAGCTGGCGAAGGAACTCGACCGTGCTGGTCTTGCCGTTGGTCCCGGTCACGGCGGTGATGGTGCGCGGGGCGGCGCCGGCGAAGGCGGCGGCGAGTTCGGCCAGGCGCCGGCGGGGTTCGACATCTTCGATCAGCGGGCGAGGCGGGACGCCGGGCGGCCAGGCGGTGCCGGGCGGTGCGAGGATGGCGGCCGCGCCGTTGGCGACGGCCTCGGCGATGAAGGCCCGGCCATCGCGGTGGGAAGGGTAAGCGGAGAGGCCGGGCAATGCGGCGAACAGGAAACCTGGTCGCACGCAGCGACTGTCGGCGGCGATGCCTGCAAGCGTGAGTCCGGCAAGCGCAGGCCAGTTGCCCTTGGCGGCAGCCGGGCGGCGTTCCGGGGCAAGGCGCTGCATCAGCTCAGCGCCCTTGATCGGATGCATGGGAGGACGCGTAGCGGCGCGGCGCACGGGGAGCGAGAGCGTGACCGCTTGCAGCCGGTGTCCGCTTGCGGCTGAGGTCGTCAGGGGCGTCTGCCGCCCCGGGCGGGTAGGGATGCCCGGGCCCGAGGGCAATCACCCCGGGCGGCGGCTGAGGCTGGAGGGGCAGGTCTATCTGTCTCTCGATCGCAGCCTTCTCGGCGGGATCGGTCACCGGCAGGAGCCCGAACATCGGAGCGATGCGAGCGATGGTTCGGGCAACCACGGGCGCGGAAATTTCGCCGCCGGTGCTGTAGCCCTGCGAAAGGGCATTGGCGTGCGGCGAGTCGAGCATGACGTAGAACGCGTAACGCGGCGCGTTGATCGGGAAGGCGGCAAGGAAGCCGGCACGATTGGTGTGCTGGCGGTAGCCGCCAGAGCGGACCACCTGCGAAGTCCCGGTCTTGCCGCCGACGAAGTAGCCGGGAACCCGGCCGAATGTGCCGGTGCCGTGCGTGACGACATCGCGCATCAGCTTGCGCACTGTATCAGAGGTGTCCGGCTGCATCACGGCACTGCCGGGACGCGGGGTGGCGGGGTCCTGATAGAGAAGGGTCGGGGCGAACAGCACGCCGCCATTCACCAGCGCGACGGTCCCATTGATGAGATGGAGCGGTGTCATCGCGATGCCGTTGCCGAACGAGACCGTCATCACTGTGGCCTCGCTCCACTCGGCGTCGGACTGCACCAGCGGCATCGCCGCTTCGGGCAGTTCGATCGGGCAACGCTCGAAGAAACCGAGCTTGCGGAGCCACGCCCGCTGGCGAGCCTTGCCGACGATGAGGGCGATTCGGGAGGCGCCGATGTTCGAGGAATAGGCGATGATTTCAGGAAGATAGAGCCAGCGATCCATCGGCTCGTAGTCTTTGATCACGAAGCGGCCGATATCGATCGGATGGGTGGTGTCGAAACGGTCCCACACATGGACGAGGCCTGGATCGAGCGCCATGCCGACTGTTTGCAGCTTGAAGGCGCTGCCCGGTTCGTAGACACCGGTGGCGGCGCGGTTGAAGCGGGCCTTGGGTACGGCGGACGCGAAATCGTTGGCGTTGTAGTCAGGCAGGCTCACCATGGCGAGCACTTCGCCGGTGTGCACGTCCATGACGATGCCGGCGGCGCCGATGGCCTGGAAATCGTCGAGAGCTTTGGCCATCTCGTCGCGCAGAACGGCCTGCACGCGTACATCGAGCGCGAGCCGAAGCGGGTTCGGGTCTTCGCGCAGACGGCGGTTCTGGGATTTTTCGAGACCGGCGATCCCATGCCCGTCGATATCGACCGCACCGATGGTCTGGGCAGCGATGCGCCCCAGCGGGTAGTGCCGAGCCTCGGCAGGAAGGAAGTTCACGCCCGGAATGCCGAGGTCGTTGATGCGAAGTTCCTGCTCCGGCCCGACCTCGCGGGCGACGTAGACGAACTCCCGGTGCGGGGCTGTAAACTCGGCGAGCAGGGCGGGGCCGTTCAGGCCGGGGAGCACGTTTTGCAGGCGGCGGACTGCGTCGGCGCGGTCCATCATCTGCCGTGGGTCGGCATAGACGGCGGCAGTGGGGAGGGAGACGGCGAGAATCTCACCGTTGCGATCTACCATCATCGCTCGCGGCCGGTCTGCCGTGGGGAGAGGGCGCGCTACGGTCGAGAACGTGTTCTTCGGCGCCGGCGGCGGCTTTACGGGATCGAGGATCGTAGCGTCGGTGAGCTTGGTAGCAAGGGCCGCAAACAGGGTGGTGAAACCGGCGGCGGCACCGAGCAGACGGCGGCGGCTCGTTTCCAGGGTCGCGCGGCGAGCAAGATCGGGGGCGGTAACGCGGACCGTTTCAAGGCGCGGGATCGCGCCGTCGCGTGGAGTACCGGGTGGGCGAACCGGAGCCGCGCGTGCCTCCGCTCGGTGCGCCAGCGCACCTGGGTTCGGGGGATCGGGCTGATGTTCGCGCATCGGCCAGGTCAATGAGAGCCGGAGAGCGGCGCGGGTGGCGGGAGATCGGGATAGGCACCGCCGAGCGCCGAGGTCAGGACTGGGGCAGGCCGCAGGTGGGGTAGCGCCAGCCGTTCCGGGACCGCACCGAAATGACTCGCTCGGACGGATTGAGCCGGCAGAGTTTGCGCCGGACTAGGCTCGGGCACGGAGGCCGGAGAAAGGGTCGTGGCAGTGCTTGGCCGGATCGTGGGAGCCGACACCGAGAGGGCAGTGGAAAATGGCGGAGGGGAGGGTGCGGGCACCGCGGCGACAGCAAGCGGTGAGGACGCGGGGTGCGTCTCGGTGCCTGCCCGCGTGAAGTCATCGAGACTGGCGTAGATTCCAGGCTCAGGGAGGCCCGCGAGCAGTGGAAGATCCGGCTCTGCAACGGGCGGCGGGACAGCGCCGGGCTCAGACGGCGGGGGCAGATGGGAGGCGAGATCGGCCATGGAGACTGCTTGCTCGGGCTGCATCGGCGCCAGCAGGAGATAGCGCGAGGCGAGATCGGCGAGACGGGTCGGCGAGTTCTCAAGCGCCCATTCGGCGCGCAGCACGGCGATCCGAGTTTCGGCAGCGGCGGTTTGCTGCTCAACAGCTTCGACCTGATCGTCGAGCAACTTGGTGCGGTGCTTCGCCTGGTACAGGTAGTAACCACTGCCGACGGCAAGCGCTGCGGTGAGGAGGGTGAAGGGGCGGATCATGCGGCGAGCGCCAGACACTCGAGGGCACGCAGACGCGCCGAGGCGGCGCGCGGGTTGGTGGCGATTTCCGCGGGCTGGGGGCGGAGCGCGCGCGGAGTGAGCAGGCGGAAGCGCGGCGTCGGCCGTGCAGATGGTGGGGCGTGTCGCGAGGGTTTCGGTGTTCGGCCGGCGGCCTCGAGCATGAAGCGCTTGATCAGGCGGTCCTCGAGCGAGTGGAAGGCGATCGCGACCAGGCGCCCGCCGGGCGACAGGAGGCCGGCAGCAGCGGCGAGGCCGCGCACGATCTCGTCGAACTCGTCGTTGACGCGGATCCGCAGCGCCTGAAAGGTGCGCGTGACCGGATCGATGCGCTCGTGAGAGGGCGGCAGTGCGACCCTGATGATGCCTGCGAGTTCGGTCGTGCTCGTGATCGGCGCGTGGGCGCGGGCGGCAATGATGGCGCGTGCAATCCTTCTCGCGTGCCGTTCTTCTCCATAGTCGGCCAGCAGGTTTGCAAGTTCCGATCCCGGCAGCGTGTTGACGAGCGTGGCGGCCGTAGGGCCATTGCGGCTCATCCGCATGTCGAGCGGCCCGGTGAGGCGGAAGCTGAAGCCGCGGGCGGCCTCCTCAAGCTGGAAGGAGGACATTCCGAGATCCATCAGCACGCCGTCGAGGTGGGTGACACCGACCTCCCCGAGCAGTTCGAGCATGGCGCCGAAGCGGCCTTCGATCAGGGTCATCCGGCCGGGATAGCGCGCGAGGAGTGCGGCTCCACGGCCGATCGCGGCTGGATCCCGGTCGATGGCAAAGAGGATGCACGCGGCGGATTCGAGGATCAACGCGGCATGCCCGCCACCACCAAAGGTGGCATCGAGATAGATCCCTCCATCCCTCGGGGAGAGCAACGCCAACACCTCGGCCGGCATGACGGGAATGTGGCTCACGCTGGCCTCGCGGCGGGCGGTAGCGATGCGCGAACGAGGGCAGGAAGTGTGAGACCGCGTGTTCTCACGCGCTCACGTGCCTCGACCAGACGGCGCTCAGCAGCGGCCGGCTCCCAGATCTGGAAATTCTGGCCGAGGCCGAGGAAGGTGACGAGATCGCCCAGGCCCGCGTGGCGAACGAGTGGTTCGGGCAACAGGACACGGCCCTCGCGATCGCATTCGAGGCGCGTTGCTTCGGGATAAATGACGGCGGCGAGGTCTTCTTGTTCTTCGCTGAACGTCTCGTACTGCTCGAGCGGCCCCGCAAGGCGCTGGAACTCAACGGTCGGCCAGGCCTCTATGCAGGCATGTTTGTGCGAGGGGCGGACCACGAGGGAAATCGGGACCTCGGAGTCCAGCGGACTCTTGAGCGCAGAGCGAAACGGGGCCGGGATGGAGACGCGGCCCTTGGTGTCGCGCTTATTCTGATGCGTGCCCAGGAACTGCGTCATCCGGCGGGCCCGTTCGCTCCAAGCATGTGGCCGTGCCGAGGGCCCGGCGCGACCTGCGCGCGAAGCGCGCTATGGGAGCGCATGGGATATCATGGGCCAATGTGGAGCGTCAAAGAGATTCCGGGTACATGCGGTTTATTGAACGGATTTTTGCGCCACCGGGTGGTGCGACTTCGGTGTCATCGTCAAGCGCTTGTCAATGTATTCTTAACAACTGCTCGAAAGGGACGCGCTTGGACACGAGCATGACACTGATTCCCGTTTTGTTCCGTCTCTGCAAAGGCGGGCTCGGCACGAGGCAGGGGTCGGGCCAGACGGCCTGTAAGCCGGGTTCTGTCCGCCCCGGTAAGGGCGGGACGGCCATTCCTCTGGGGCGCGCCTTGCGGTGCGCCTCGTGCGACCAACCCGGGCGGCGGGTCGGAAACGTCCCTGGCGGCTTGCACCGCCCACCACCCCTATTCGGTCTTGCTCCCGGTGGGGTTTGCCGTGCCGCCCGCGTCGCCGTGGGCGCGGTGCGCTCTTGCCGCCCCGTTTCACCCTTGCCCGGAGCACCGGCCGGTGGTCCGGGCGGTTTGTTTTCTGTGGCACTTTCCCTGGGGTCGCCCCCGCCGGCGGTTAGCCGGCACCGTGTTCCCGTGGAGCCCGGACTTTCCTCCGGCGGCGGACTTTTCGAGCGCGCGCCGGCGGCCGTCCGGCCGTCTGGCCAAGGAGAAATGTGGCACAGCCTGGGACGAGTCAACCAACCGGGTGAGGAGGCTGCAGATTGGTTCCTTGCCGAGGATGGCGCCCGGTCGCGCCGCGGGGTCCGGTCGAACGAGACGATAACCTATTCATTAGAAATTGAGAACGACTGCGATCGGGCACGACGGTGCCGATCGGTGGCGCCACCTCTGCTCACATCGGCTGCAGCGCCGCCTTTACTTTGTCTGGGTGGAACGGGACGGATCTCAGGCGGGCGCCCACAGCGTCGAACACCGCATTCGAGATTGCGCCGGGAACGACGGCGCCTGTGGGTTCGCCCACACCCCACGGCGGCTCGTCCGGGCGGTCGATCAGGTCGCTGACCACTGTCGGGACATCCGGGAAGGTCAGGATCGGATAGCTCGCCCAGTCGAGGCTGGTCACCCGCGAGCGATCGAAGGTGACGCGCTCAAAGAGCGTGCGGCTGACCGTCATGATGACGTTGCCTTCGATCTGGTTCCTGACGCCGTCAGGATTGATGATCTGCCCGCAGTCATGCACGACGAAGAACCGCGGCACGCGGATCTTGCCGCTCTTTCGATCGACCTCGACTTCGGCCACCGCGCCGATATAGGTGCGGACCAGTTCGTACTTCACGTAGCTGAGGCCGCGGCCGGTGGCGATATCGCCGCTGCCGGCATTCCTGTTGGGCGAAGGCCGCGTCTCCCATCCGGCGAGCCGGGCGAGGCGGCGCAGAAGTTCGATGCCGCGCGGATCGTCGAGGTATCGCAAGCGGAACTGGAGCGGATCCGCACCCGCCGCCGCCGCCAGCTCGTCCATGAAGGATTCGTTGGCGAAAGTATTTTGCATCCGTCCGGGCGTGCGGATCCAGGACGGTCGCAAGGGCGTACGATCCAGGAGATGGCAGGTCGTGCGGACATTCGCGATACCGTAGGGAATATCCGAATCCCGGGTGATGTTGCCGGGCGAGGTGAGCGCCGCATACGGCAGCTTCGCCAACTTGGCGGCGAGCAGCGGCACGGTGCCGGCGTCACCATTCGGAATGAAGAACTCGGACTGCCATGCAGTGACGTTGCCGCTCGCATCGAGCCCGCCATGAAGATCGATCAGAGTCGGAGGGCCCTTCGGATCCCAGCCATGCTCGTCGCCGCGCATCCACTGCACCCTGACCGGCCGGCCGACGGCGCGCGCCATCAGGGCGGCATCGGCGGTCGCGTCCTCGTGGCCATTACGCCCGTAACAGCCGGAGCCTTCGACGTAGATGCACCGTACGTCCTCAACCGGCATGGCGAGCATGTTGGCCAGCGCCGGACGCAGGCGATGTGTATCCTGCGATGGCGTCCAACAGGTGAGCTTGCCGTTCGTGATTTCGGCGACGGCGCAGGAGGGGCCGATCGACCCGTGGGTATGGATGGTGAAGTCATAGGTTGCGCTGAGCTTTTTGGCAGCCTGGGAGAGCGCGTCCGTGACGTTGCCCTTGTTGCTCGTCACCAGATCCTTGTCGATCGTGCTGCCGCGTACCCATTCCCAGAGCTTTGTTTCGTCGGGCAGCCCCTCCCAGTTCGACCAGGTCGCCTTGAGTTGCTGCGAGGCCTTGATGGCGGCCCATTCGGTTTCTGCGACCACGCCAAGGAAATTCTGCTCGCGGACGATCTTGACGATTCCGGGAATATCCTTGATCGAACTTTCGTCCACGCTCTCGAGGCTGGCGCCGACGCCGCTCGGTCGCACGACGCGGCCATGCACCATCCCAGCCATGCGGACGTCCTGGACGTACGTGAACTGGCCGGTGACCTTGCCGGGGATGTCGAGACGCGCGATCGGCCGCCCCACGATGGAGTATGCGCTCGGCCGCTTGGTCGGCGCCTTTTTGTCGAGTTCGAGCAGGAAACGCTTGCCGCCGACGAGTTCGGCATACGAAACCTCTGCGCCGCCCAGTTCGGGCCGGATCACGCCGTCGGCGATGACGAGTTGGTCCGGTTTCGCTCCGAGTTTTTTTGCCGCCATCCGGAGAAGTGCCTGGCGGGCGGTGGCGGCGGCGTGACGGATCTGCATGCCGCCCACCTGGATCGACAGGCTGCCCCAGGTGGGGCCCTGGTCGGGGGTCAGGGCGGTGTCGCCCTGGATGACGTTGACCCGATCGAGGGGAAGGTCGAGTTCCTCGGCGGCGATCTGGGTGATCGCGGTGAGCACGCCGGTGCCGAGCTCGACCTTGCCGGAATAGATCGTCGCGGTGCCATCGGAGTTGATGGCGAGGAAGCTGTCGACCTGATCGAGCGCCAGAGGCTTGGCCGGTTCCGTGGCTGCCGCCGGGCCTGAGGACGGCAGGCCGAGGATCGCGAAGCCGACGATCAGTGCGCCGCTCTTGAGGAAGTCACGGCGGCTGGATGCGGGAGCGATGAACATGGCCTCCTCCCTTCACATGCCGGAAGCCGCGCGTTGGATCGCACGGATGATGCGCTGATGGGTGCCGCAGCGACAGAGATTGCGAGCCAGCACCGCCTTGATATGGGCTTCGCTCGGCTTTTCCTTTTCGGCCAGAAGCGCTGCGGCCCGCATGATCATGCCGTTGATACAGTAGCCGCACTGCGCTGCTTGTTCTTCGATGAAGGCCTGTTGCAAAGGGTGCGGCTCCGCGGGCGTGCCAAGCCCTTCGAGCGTCACGACGCGCCGGTTGGCGACCGACGAGATCGGCGTGATGCAGGAGCGGACTGCTTTTCCGTCGAGCAGCACGGTACAGGCGCCGCATTGGCCAAGGCCGCAACCGAAGCGAGGGCCATGCAGCGCGAGATCGTTGCGGAGCGCGTAAAGCAACGGCATGGCAGGGTCATCCACACTGACCGCAACCGCGTTGCCGTTGACATTGAGTGCAATTGATTGGGACATCAGCTCCTCCCTCTGGCGGCAAGGCCGAAACCTTCAACCACCATTTGCCTGATGGCCACAGATTGGCATTTGCATATTGGGGCAAGGCACCGCGATTGGCAAGAACGGAAGGCAGGGCGACGATTCAGCTTGCCATCAGGGCGTTGATCTCCGCTGCCTTCAGCGCCTTGTCCACGTAGCCGAATGTACCCTCTTCCGTTGCCTCGCGTGCGGCCCGGACGAGCCCGCTCATGGCCGCACGGTAGAGAGAGGTGGCGAGGCTGATGCGTTTCACGCCGGCGGCGGCGAGTTCCGCGACGGGAAACGAGCGTCCGGGCATTCCGGCCATGAAGTTGACGGGACGAGTGAGTGCTTTGCAGACCTTCGCGACTGCTGCGAGATCGGGAAGCCCTGGCGCCATCAGCACGTCGGCGCCCGCAGCCTCGAAGGCCCTGAGACGTGCGATGGTGTCATCGAGGTCGGGATTCCCGCGCAGGAAATTCTCAGAGCGTGCCGTGATCATGAATGGAAACGGGAACTTCCGTGCTTCGGCGATGGCGGCGGCGATGCGCGCAACCGCATCTTCGAAGGTGAAGAACGGCTTGGCCGGATCGCCGGTGGCATCCTCGATTGAGGCGGCGACGAGGCCGGTTTCCGCAGCAAGACGGACCGTCGTTGCCACCGTGCGCGGCGAATCTCCGAACCCTTTTTCGAGATCGGCGGAAACCGGGAGATCGGTGGCGGCGACGATCGTGCGGGAATGCGCCAATGCCTCCTCACGTGACATCATGCCGTCCCGTCGGCCGAGCGTTCCAGCGGCGGCGCCGCTCGAGGTGGCGATCGCGGCGAAGCCAAGTCCCGTCAGGATCCGCGCGGAGCCGGCGTCCCAGGCATTGGGGATGATGAAAATCCCCGGCTCCTTGTGCAGGGCCTGGAAGCGGAGCGCCCTTTCCGTCTGGCTCGTGGTCATCGCCGATGTCCTTTCACGATTGCTTTCAGCCGGCCGCTGCCAGCGGTGACGCGGACAGGCGGGACAATGCGGCGAGCCGCGCGCATGTGCCGCGGTCTGCCGCACCCGTGATGGCCTCCGGGCGCCAGTGGCGCTGAAAAGCGCTGAGCACGAGAGCCAGAGAGCGGTCGAGCGCGCCGGCTGCTGCGAGATTGTAGCCAACGGCGATGAGGTCGGCGCGCACAGGCGCCAGCCCGGCCGCGGAGACCACGGCATCGGAGGTGCCGAGATCGGGAATGCCGTCCGGGAAGAGGCCCACGCCGTTGCGCGCAAGGAATGCAAAATCGAACAGCTCGCCCGGGTCCTGCTTGCGGTCGGGGGCGATGTCGCTGTGCGCGACGACGTTGCGATGCGAAATCGGATGCCGGGCAAGCAGGGTTCGGCAAAGCGAAACAAGCGCCTGCATCTGCACGGCGGGAAACGGACGATAACCCCACTCATGGCCGGGATTAACAATCTCGACGCCGATCGAACGCGAATTGATTTCGGTGTTACCACGCCAGAACGAAGCGCCGGCATGCCAGGCGCGGCGCTCCTCCGGCACGAGCTGCCAGATTGTTCCGTCTTCCTCGAGCAGATAGTGCGAGGAAACGCGCGCCGCGGGGTCGGAGAGGCGCTCCAGCGCGGCTTCCGCAGTCGGCATTCCGGTATAATGTAAGACGAGCGTGTCGATCAGGGTGGCGGGTGGGCGGGCGTCATGGTTGGGGCTGGGACGGACCCTCACAGGCCGCGCTCGCGCTTGATCCTGTCCCAGGCAGCATTGATGCGTGCCACCTTCTCGGTCGCCTTGGCGATGAAGGCAGCGGGTACGCCGCGTGCAGCCAGGCTGTCGGGATGGTTCTCACGCATCAGACGCCGCCAGGTGGCGCGGATCTCGGCGTCGGTCGCAGTATCCTTGAGGCCCAGCACCGAGTAGGGATCGCCGAACCCGGCTGCGGGCGATGGCGCTGCGCCCCGTGCGCGGTCCCATGCGAGCTGGTCGAGGCCGAAGGCGCGATGCACGCGGACGAGATATGCTTCCTCGCGTGCGTTCAGAGCGCCGTCGGCGCGCGCGATCATGAAGAGCGCGGCCAGTACCTCTTCGAGCGTGCCACGATTGTCCGCAAAGGTTTCGGCAAGCTGCTCGGCGAAGGCCTCGAACCCGGCGGAGCTGTCACGGGCCTGGTCGAACAGGCGGCCGACCTGATGCACCGATTCGGGCGGGATGCGGAAATGACGCTTGAAGGCCTCGATCTCGGTGCGGTTTACGGTGCCGTCGCACTTGGCGAGCTTGGCGGAGAGCACCACAACGGCAATGGCGAACACTTCTTCGCGCCGACCGAACAGGGCGGCGATGCGCGCCGGGCCGAGCGGAGAAGAATTGCGGTTGAGGCTTGCCCCCATTTGCCGGCGGAGATCTCCGAGCACACCGACGTCAGCGGCGTGGCCAATCGCGGCGCCAACCACGGCGCCAAGCGGCCCACCCATGGCCAGACCAGCCATGCCGCCGATAATCTTACCCCAGTATCCCATCTCGTCTTCGCTCGCCAAGGAGGCCGTCCTATCAGTTTTCAGGTGCGGCCGATATGCCGGCCGCTCCAGGGAAAGATGGTGCTCTCCGCGGGTGGCTCGCTGCATCCCTCATCGAGGGTTGCCACGTGGTCGTTGTTCGCATACCGGCCTTGCTGGCAGCCTTCGGGGTCTGCATTTTCCGGTGCCGATCCTGGAGGCGAAGCAAGCGATGACGGGCAGCTCGGCACCGGCTGGTGTCTCGCGCATATGAGCGGCAGGCGCTGAGGCGATGCGGCGTGCGCGGCTCGTGTTGCTGCTGGTCGCGGTGGTCATCGCGATTGTGGTCGCCGTGGCCGCGATGCTTCCCAATGTCACGGACTGGACCCGTTACCGGGGCACTCTGGAGGCGCTGGCCGGGGAGGCACTCGGGCGGCCGGTCTCCATCGCCGGCCCCGTTGCGCTTTCGCTGCTGCCGGAGCCGGTGCTGACTGCCTCGCGCGTGAGTGTAGGCGGTGGCGGCGGAGCGCGGATAACGGTTCGAGAGCTCCGGCTCGGAGTGGCACTCCTGCCGCTTTTGACAGGGCGGGTGGACGCGCGGTCGCTCACCCTGCAGCGGCCGGATTTTCATCTGCCTTGGCCGCCATGGCGCGACGGTGCGCTGGCTGCGCCGCCGTGGCCGACAGAGCTTTCGGCACGAGTCCAGGACGGTCGAATCGAGGCTGGCGGCGTCGTGCTCACGAATGTCGACGCGACGCTCGTGGCCGGGCAGGGCGATGCGACGGTGACGCTGATTGGCAGTGCTGCGGAGGGTCCGACCACCTGGAATCTCTCACTCATGCTCGGCAAGCCGCAAGCGGACGGCAGCACGCCGCTCGAGGCAAGTTTGCAGGGTGGGGGTGAGGTTTCAGGGACGGCGGCAAAAGTCAGCGGGCAACTCAGCCCGGAAGGTGGGATTGCCGGTCATCTCGCGCTTGACGGGCCGAGACTTTCGGAGCTGGTCGCGGCGCCGGCGCTACCGTTTCATGCCGATGGCAGCTTCACCTTCGAGCGCGCTGCGGTACGGCTCTCAGGGCTGGCGGTGACGCTCGGCGCGGTCAGCGCGCACGGCGACGGCAGGCTCACGTTCGAACCCAATGCAAGACTCGATCTGGCGCTGACGAGCGAGCAGACGGTTCCGCTTGATCCCTGGCTTGGCGCGCTGCGCCGGGGCGGAGAAAGCCGACTGCCGGTCGGCCTCAGCTTGAGCGCGCCGCGCGCCACGCTGGCGCGCGGGCTTCTGCGGCATTTGAGCCTGGCCATGGTGTTGGGCCCGGGGGGCGCCGATGTCGGCTCCTTCCGCGCCATCCTGCCAGGGAATGCAGCGTTGGCGGCCGAGGGGCGGATCATGCGCGCAGGCGACGCATCAGCGGGGTGGCAGTTCGACGGCACGGCTCACCTTGCTGCTCCCTCTCTGCTCGGCACTGTGCATTGGCTGGACGACGCTGCGCCGGGCGTGCTGCCACCGCTGCCCGCTGGAGTGTTGGGCGAGGCCGCCATCAGCGGGCGGCTGGTGGTTGGAGAGAACGCGTTCGCGCTCAGCGATCTCGTCGGGACGGTCGATGACAGCAAGATCACGGGGAGCCTTTCACTGGGACTTGGCGGGAGACCGGCGATCAGTGCGGGACTTCAGCTCGACCGGTTCAATCTCGATCCCTGGCTGCCGACCGGGTTGCGACAAGTCCCGCCCCACCGGTTCTTCGCACTCGCCAAATTGCCAGCTTTGTTCACGGGAATGTCAATCGAGCTCCGGCTGAGTGCGCGGACGGCGGCGCTCGGCAGAATGACGATCGGCGGGCTTTCGCTCGATGCCGCGGCGGAGCCTGGGCAGGTGATCCTGAGGCGGCTCGATGCCACGGTCGACGGAGTGCACGCGATCGCATCAGGAACGATCGGAAAAGGAGGTGAGGTCACGGAAGGTCGACTGGCCCTGACCGCCCCTGGGCCGGCCACGCTGGTCAGGCACTTGCCGGTGCCATTCAAAGTGGCGATCGGGCGCTGGCAGGCAGGGTTTTCGCTCAATGCGACGGCAGCAGGCCCGCCCCGGGGGCTGCGGATGGCGATCGAGGCGAATCTCGGGGATCTCCGCCTGACTGCCGATCCGGTCGTTGATCTTGATAGCGGAACCTGGCAGGGGCCGATGAGCCTTCGCCACCCTGGCGCGGCGGAATTGATCGCCGCGATCGGGCTCGCCAATCCGGTGGCCTGGCTTGGCCCGGGGTCTCTGTCCTTGATCGGAGAAGCGGCGGGCGGAGAGCGGAATTGGTCTTTGCGGCAGTTCCGGCTGATTGCGGGGGGGCTCCACGCAAGCGGCAACCTGGAGATCCTGGGAGACTCGGAGATCACCGGCAACGTGCACGTGAGCAGTTGGCCGCTTCCGATGCCAGGGTCCACTGCAGTGGCGTTGCTCACGGGCTTGATTGGAGGGGAGAAGGCGACGGTTGGCCTCTCCGCCGATCGGGTGATGGTGGGGCAGCGGGTGGTGCTGGAAGGCGTTGCGGGCGGGGTCAAGGTCGTCGGGCCCGACGCCGTGTTGAATGTCAATGGGAACATGCCCGGCGGGGGGGCGCTGGCGGCGGTGCTGCGGGTGGCTGCCGGCAGCGGCCCACCGCAATTTCGTCTTGGTGCAGCGTTCTCCGGGGTCAGGCTGGAAGGAGGCCTGACAGCAGGGGTGCCCGACCTTCAGTCCGGAACACTGGACGGCCGGGCGGCCCTCTCGGCAGAGGGCTACGGCCCGGCGGCGCTGCTCGCGACGCTCGGCGGCACTGTCGGCCTTACATTACGGGACGGGGTGATTTCCGGGCTGAGCCTCGCCGGGGTGCAGTCGGCGTTGGCGGCCGAGGGGAATAATGCGGAGGCATTGGCGGCGGCGCTCGACAAGGCGTTGGCGGGCGGACGAACTCGGTTCAGCCGGCTCGATCTCACTGCCCACGGCAGTGCGGGTCGGTTCAGGTTGGAGCACGCGCGGATGGTCGGGAAAGAAGGGGTGATCGAGGCTGAAGGCACGCTCGATCTGCCGGCGCGAAGCGAAGCGCTGAGATTCGCGATCCGACCCGCGCTCGCCGGGGCACCGGAACTTCTGCTGAGACTAGGCGGCCCGATGGCTGAGCCGAAACGGGTCGAGGAGATCAGCGCCGCGTTGCAGTGGAACGGTCGGTCATCAAAACAGCAATAGGACCACGGATCGCGGTTGGATCAGGCAGCGACCATCACCCTGTGCCGAACGCGACCCTCTCCCAGAGAGGGTGAGGTGTTTCGAGGTCATATGAGTGAGTCACGCATGAGCGAAAGTTGGCACTGGGCGATGCAGGATGCGCGCGCGAAGCGGCGCTGAACCACGCTTCGGAGAGGAACAAGTCAGTTCGGAGCTTCGTCGCAAACCGTGTAGGCCAGGCGAACCAGGCGGCCAGCGGCGTTTTCCATGCCGGCGCGGTCCGCTTGTTCTGCAAGAGCAATGAGACGGTCGATCAGCACGAGGGCGCTGAAGCGATCGGCGGGGGCGAGATCGGGGCTGGGAGGGGTCACCATTTTTCCTCGCTTCTACCGGCATTTTCCGGCGGATGGAGGAGTCTGGCGCGTATTTTCTTGCACAAAAATTAACGCCGCAGGGGACTTCAACAATTTGTGTCCGGACGTTCTTGGAGCGCGCGCACGCGAAGCGCGGAGGCAAGCGGGCGGCCCGACGGACGGAGAGAGTCCGTTTCGGCGATCAGTCGGGCGAGCGTGCCGCCACCTCTTTTGGCGATCGCCGTCAGCGCCGACCAGAATTCCGGCTCGAGGGCGACGCTGGTGCGGTGACCGGAAAGGGTGAAACTTCGCTTTTCGAGCATCAGGCGACGGCAGCGAGCCGTTCGAGGGCCCAACGGGCAGCATCGGAGATGATCGGATCAGGGTCGGAAAGCAGCGGGCGCGCCGCTGAAGCGAGGGCGCAATTTGCCGAATTGCCGATCGCGATCAGGACGTTGCGCAGAAAGCGAGCGCGGCCGATTCGTTTGACAGGCGAGGCCGAGAAGCGCCTGCGGAAGCCTGCATCGTCGAGCTGAGCGAGGGCGGCAAGAGGAGGGGCGGCAAGATCGTCGCGGGCCGCGAGCTTTGCTTCGCGGCCGGCGGCCGCGAAACGATTCCACGGGCAGACGGCGAGGCAGTCGTCACACCCGAAGATGCGGTTGCCGATCAGGGGGCGGAATTCCTCGGGGATCGGCCCCGGATGCTCGATGGTGAGATAGGAGATGCAGCGGCGGGCGTCGAGCTTGTAGGGAGTGGGGAAAGCGCGGGTCGGGCAGGCGTCGAGGCAGCGGTGACAAGTGCCGCAGCGGTCGGCGTGTGGCGGATCCGCCGCCAGGGCAAGCGTCGTATAGATCTCGCCGAGGAAGAGCCAGGAGCCGTGGCGGCGAGAGACAAGATTGGTATGCTTGCCCTGCCAGCCGAGGCCGGCTTGCTCGGCAAGCGGCTTCTCCATCACCGGAGCGGTATCGACAAAGACTTTGACTTCGGCCGCAAAGCGGACGGCGATGAAGGAGGCGAGATTCTTGAGCTTGCCCTTCAGCACGTCGTGGTAGTCGCGACCGCGTGCATAAACGGAAATGCTGCCACGATCGGGGCGGGCCAGCGTTGCCAGCGGGTTGTCTGGCGGGGCGTAGGAGAGGCCGACGGCGATCACCGTGCGCACCTCGCGCCAGAGTGCGCGGGGCTCGGAGCGACGATCCTCGTGGCGGGCGAGCCAAGCCATCTCGCCATGGGAGCCAGCGGCAAGGAAGTTTCGCAGCCCGGCGCGGTGCCTCGCACTGAGTTCAGCGGCAGCGAACCCTACCTCGTCGAAGCCGAGTGACCGGGCGTGGCCAACGATGGCCTGCTTCCGGGCGTCCGATTCGCGCGTTGCGGCGTGGTCAGAAGCGGCCACGATAGGGCGGGGCCGATTGCGGCGGCAGGTAGAGGCCGGCGGGCGGCTCGCCGGTCTGCCAGAAGACATCGATCGGGATGCCGCCGCGCGGAAACCAGTAGCCGCCAATGCGGAGCCAGCGTGGGGAGATGGCCGCTCTGACGCGGCGTGCGATCAGCATCGTGCAGGCCTCGTGAAAGGCGCCGTAGTTACGGAAACTCGCAAGGAACAGCTTCAGCGATTTGCTTTCCAGGAGCCACTCGTCCGGCACGTAATCGATGACGATGTGGGCGAAATCGGGCTGGCCGGTAATCGGGCAGAGCGCGGTGAATTCGGGGCAGGTGAAACGGACGACGTAATCGGCGGCCCGATCCGGGTTCGGGACGCGCTCGAGGATGGCCGCGTCCGGGTTTGGAGGCAACGGTACGGGGCGGCCGAGCAGGCTGGGTTCGTCCATTACGCGCCCTTGCAGTTCGCGTCTGGCTCTCCGGCTTGCCAGCCCGCCCGCAGCGTCGCGGCGTGGGCGGGAAGCTCACCGGCGAGGATTGCCGCGCGGAGGTCCCGACACAGGTCCTGATAGTAGTGCACGTTGTGCCAGGTGAGGAGGATCGCGCCGAGCATCTCGCCGGACTTGAACAGGTGATGCAGGTAGGCGCGGGCGTGGCTGACGCAGGCGGGGCAGGTGCAGGCAGCATCCAGGGGGCGCGGATCCGCGGCGAAGCGAGCGTTGCGGAGGTTGAAGACGCCGCGGGAGGTGAAAGCGCGGGCGGTGCGGCCGGCACGGGTGGGGATGACGCAATCGAAGAGATCGACGCCGCGCGAGACAGCCTCGAGGATATCGTGTGGCGTGCCGACGCCCATCAGATAGCGTGGACGGTCGGGCGGCAGCGCTGGCAGGGTTGTATCGAGCATTTCGAGCATGCACTTCTGGCCTTCGCCGACGGCAAGACCGCCGATGGCGTAGCCGTCGAAGCCGAGGGCGGCGAGCGTTGCGGCGGACTGGCGGCGAAGAGCGGGGTAGACGCTGCCCTGGACGATCCCGAACAGCCCGTAGCCGTGGCGTGGCATGTAGGCGGCTTTGGCGCGTGCGGCCCACCGCATGGAAAGCTCCATCGACAGGCCGGCGGCTTCGTCGGTGGCCGGGAACTCGGTGCACTCGTCGAGCACCATGGTGATGGTGGCATCGAGAAGATGCTGGATCTCCACGGCGCGCTCAGGAGTCAGCTGGTGACGGGTGCCGTCGATGTGGGATCGGAACAGCACGCCTGCTTCCGAGATCTTCCTCAGCTTCCCGAGTGACATGACCTGGAAGCCGCCGGAGTCGGTGAGGATCGGGCCGGGCCAGTTCATGAATTGATGCAATCCGCCAAGCGCGGCGATTCGTTCGGCGCCCGGGCGCAACATGAGGTGATAGGCGTTGGCGAGGATCATCTCCGCCCCGGCGGCGCGGAGCGCGGGCTGGGTCATGCCCTTGACGCTTGCTTGCGTGCCGACGGGCATGAAGGCGGGCGTGCGGACGGCACCATGAGCAGTCTCCAGGAGGCCGGCGCGGGCGATGCCGTCGGTGGCAACGAGCTTAAAGGAAAGTGTCATCGAAGGCCGGTCTTGGAGAGTGGTTTGTCTGCCAGGAAGCAGCAGGGTGACCAGAGCGCGGTGGCGCGACCCGTTTTCGTCTGTGGCAAAATACCGCCGCGATGCCCGAGTCCAAAGCAGGCAAAGGGCCGACCAACCCTGAAGCAGCCCAGGCTGCGGCAGCGCTTTTCGCGTGGGAACAGGGCGAGGCGGCGCGGGCGACAGGGGATGAGGCAGGTGCCCTGCGGTGGTTCGATCGTGCGCACCGGCTGGCTCCGCAGCAGGATCGGATCACGCTTTCGCTTGCCCTGGCGCTGCTGAGCGCGGGAGACACGGCGGCGATTACGCTGCTTGGGGAGGTGACGCAGCGACATGACATGAAGGCCGCGTGGCTTGCACTTGCCGTGGCATATCAGCGCGCCGGGAACAAGCAAGCCGCGGCTGAGGCGCTCGGTGGTGCTCTTTCGAGGCATGCCTGGAGCCGCACTGAGGCAGTGGGTTCGGAGGTATTGCGGAGGATTGCCGTGAATGCCGGCAGGTCGGGCTGGTGTGCCCTCACGGGGGGCGGGATTCTGCTCGTCGGGCCGGAAGGTCTGCGCCGGGTAACAGTGACGTTGGATGGGCGGCCCTTGGTGCAGCGTCGCCTGCCGTCGGGCTGGGAGCGGTCGAGAAAGCTTTCGGTCAGCGCCGGCGGGCAAGAGTTGCTTGGCAGCCCGATCCGCATTGCGGCGATTCGTCGGACCGAGGGCTTTGTCGAATGCCGCGACGGCGGTCTTTCCGGCTGGGCGTGGCATCCGGGCGAGCCGGAAAGAGAACCGGTGCTTGGGATCGGGCCCGCGCGTGCGGGCAAGCCGGCGTTCAAAATCCAGGCGAAAGAGGAGGGGCTGCGCCTGGCGGGTGCTGCACCGCTTGCGAGACCGCGCAGCTTCGGCGTTCCGCGAGAGCGGTTGACGGGCTTCAGGGGGGCGATCTCGGTGCGGGATCGGGACGGCCGTGAGCTCGCCGGCAGTCCGCTCGATCCCGGACTTGCGGCCGCTGGTGCGGCGGCGCTCGCGCGAGCGATAGCGAAAGGGCTGCCGGCGCACGCACGGAAGCAGAGGGTCAGTTCAGAGCCGGTGGCTCTCGATGTGGCGGGCATGCCTGCAGCAGCCACGCCCGCGCGCAAGCGGCGTGCAGCGGGCCCGGCTGGCCCGGTTGATATCGTGGTAGCGGTGCATGTCGGAATGGCTGCCGTGATGGCCTGTCTCGAGTCCCTGCTGCGCCACCTGCCTGCGAACGGGAGAATCATCGTCGTCGATGACGCTTCGCCAGAGCCGGAACTCTCGCACAAACTGGCTGAGATGGCGGCGGAGAATGGAATCCACCTGATCCGTCGGATCCGTGCAGGTGGCTTTCCCGCTGCCTGCAATGCCGGCATCCGCGCCGCAAGGGCAGCAGCGGACATCGTGCTGCTGAACAGCGATACCCGGGTCTCGGCAGGCTGGATTTCGGGCTTGCAGGCGGCCGTGCTGTCCGCCACCGACATTGGCACCGCGACTCCCCTCTCCAACGATGCAGCGATCCTGAGCTACCCGGCGCCGGGGAAGAGTAATCCGGTACCCGACGAGGAGGAGACGGACAGGTTGGCAAAAGAGGCGGCGCGCTTGCACCGTGGGCAGACAGCAGAAATTCCGGTCGGGGTCGGGTTCTGCCTCTATCTCCGGCGTGCCTGCCTTGAAGAGGTCGGGCTCTTCCGCGAAGACCTGTTTGCACAGGGCTATGGCGAGGAGAGCGATTTTTGCATGCGCGCGCGGCATCTCGGCTGGCGGCACGTGGCGGCGCCGGGCGTCTTCGTGATGCATCTTGGCGGAACGTCCTTCGGTGCATCCGGGCCGGCGCTCTGGCGACGAAATCGCCGTATCCTGAACTGGCTGCATCCCGGGTACGACGATCTGATCGCCGCGCATGGAAAGGCCGATCCGTTGTTTCCGTTCCGCCGGCGGCTGGATGCGGCAATGTTCGCGAAAGGTCGGCAGGGGAGCGCGGTACTGCTCATCAGCCACGCCCGCGGCGGTGGCGTGGAAAAGATGGTGGAGGCGCGTGCGGCGGCGCTCCGTGCGGCGGGAGAAAGGCCGATCCTGCTCAGCCCGGTCAAGGGAGAAGGTGCGAGCCGCCAGGCGCTGGTGGCAGAGGTGGGAGGAGAGACGCTCCCCAATCTTCGGTACGCAATCCCAGTGGAGCTTGGAGTACTTAGCCGACTCCTCAGGGCGGAGCGGCCGAGGTACTGCGAAGTGCACCATCTGGTGGGGCACGACCATGCCATCCTCGAACTCTGCCAGCGGCTTCGCATTCCTTACGACATCTGGTTGCACGACTATGCTTCGTTCTGTGGCCGGATCGCCCTGGTTGGACGCGAGCAATGCTATTGCGGGGAGCCTGCGCTCGAGGTCTGCGCCGCCTGTGTGGCGGATGCCGGCAGCGAGATCGAGGAAGAGATTGTGCCTGCCGAACTCGTCATGCGTTCGGATTCGGAACTCAGGGCGGCAAGGCGTGTCGTTGCGCCCTCGGCGGATACGGCCTTTCGCACGCAGCGGCATTTCCCGGAGCTTCGGATCACTGTGGAGCCGTGGGAGGATGACTCAGCGCTTCCTTCCACGACGCCGCGTCCATTTGGCCAGCCGCGCACCGCTGCGGTGATCGGGGCAATCGGCAACGCCAAGGGATACGAGGTGTTACTGGCTTTAGCGCGGGACGCGGCATGGCGGAAGCTCGAGATGCGGTTCGTTCTGTTCGGCTATTCGCGCGACGATCGGCGCCTTTTGGATACGGGACGGGTGTTCGTGACCGGCCCTTACCAAGAACGCGAACTGCCGAAGCTGATCGCGCGGGAGAGGCCCGACTTCGCCTTTCTGCCGTCAGTCTGGCCCGAAACCTGGTGCTTCACGCTTTCCGAGGCGTGGCGGGCCGGGCTGGCGGTGGCGGCATTCGATCTGGGGGCTCAGGCAGCCCGTATCCGGGCGACAGGTCGGGGCTGGTTGCTGCCGCTTGGCCTTTCCCCGAGCGCCATCAATAACGCGCTCCTGAACCTTAACCTTAATCCGCTTGCCCGCGGCTGACGGGTCTGCCAAGAGTCCCGCTTCTGATTACGCGCGATGGTTGCATGACCTGGGGCGGCATGCTCGCCCGAGCCGGAGCTTTGGCCGAGAGATCGCCATGTCGGACGAGAAGATCATCACCGAACTGAGGGTCTCCGGGCATCTGATGCGGCTCGAAACCGGCATCTATTGCGTCTTCCATGCCACCAACGGGAGAGGACCCAACCCGAGGACCGGGCTTCCTGGGGTGCGCATTTCGCTTCCTCCAGGAGCTCAGGGAGGCAACGGAGCGGTGGAGATCAGCGGCTTCCGCGATGATGGATGGGTCTCCACCGGGAATGACGCGGCACTGATCCGGGTCTCCGAGGGGCCGGCCCAGGTGCTGGTGACGGTGTACCAATCCGTCCTCGGGAGTGAGGCGTTGCCGCAACTGCAGGTAGTGCGGCTCGGTGATATCCGGCCGCATGGCTCGCTGCCCAATGGCGAAGGCTTGCCGGGGCCGATGCCGGCAGCGAAGTCGGCAGCGGTGCCGGCTCCGGTTGCCTCTCCTCCCCCGGCAGCCGTCGCGGCAAGGGAGCCGGGCGAACTCGGCGTCACTGCTCACGTGCAGAGGCGCGGAGATGTCGTCGGGGCGCTTGGCGAGTGGGTGGGCGAGCGCGGCAGCAAGCTATGGATCGAGGGGTTTTCCATGTCGCCCCCGCCGGACATGCGGCCGGAGGATCTTGAGTACCAGGCAGTGCTCGGGCGGGGCTGGCTTTCTCCCTGGTCGCAGGGTGGGCAATTCTGCGGGAGCCGGCGCATGGCGCTGCCGGTGCTCGGGCTCAGGGTCAGGCTGCGCGGGGCCGCCGCTGGGGCTTTCGAGTGCGCCTATTCGGCGACATTCACGGACGGAACGATGGTCGGCCCGGTGGCAGCGGGCGAGGCGTGCGAGGCGGAGAACCTCGCCCCGCTCGAGTCATTCCAGGTGATCCTCAGGTCGCGCCGTGCGGCCGTGCGGCCGGCGCCGGTTGTCGCCGGTGCACCGCCAGAGGTTATGGTGGCAGGAAGGCAGGTGGCGGGGAGGCCGGGCCATCATCCGGCTGCTTCGGTTGCGGGCAAGCACGCCGAAAGGCCGCTCGGCAAGGCGCTGTCACGCCGGCGGTAGCGGCCCGGATTCGGACCTTCTCTGCCTCGGCTCGGACCGCTAAAACGGTCTGGCTTCAGGCGGAATTGCGGGGCGATTCGCTGAAGCCGCGCCATTGATCGAGAGTACAATCGCGGAGCGGGTTGAGGGCGAATCATCGCGCTCCGGGTTCCAGTGAGCTCGGCCGACAGGTGAAGTTCCTCTTCGTCCATCAGAACTTTCCCGGTCAGTATCTGCATCTCGTGAAACACCTGGTGGCGCGCGACCAGGATGAGATACTCTTCATTTCCGAACCGAATGCGAATCATCTGAGCGGCGTGCGCAAAATCGTCTATCGGCTGCCGCGCACCGTCAATGCCGGCACGCATCCCGACGCACAGGAATTCGAGATCGCTTCCTTGCGCGCGGAAACCGTCGCACGCACAGCAGTAAAGGTGAAGCGGCTTGGCTTCACCCCGGACATCATCATCGGCCATCATGGCTGGGGCGAGCTTCTGAACATCCAGGATGTATGGCCGCGGGTGCCGATGCTCGGATATTTCGAGTTCTTCTATCACACCGATGGAGTGGATGTCGGTTTCGATCCCGAGTTCCCCCCGGACCCGGCTCTCTTTGCGCGGATCAGGGCGAAGAACGTCGTGAATCTGCTCGCCCTGACGATGGATGGTCGTGGCCAGACGCCGACGCATTGGCAGCGCTCGATCTTCCCGCCCTGGGCAAGGGCGTGCCTCGAGGTGCTACCGGAGGGGGTCGATCTCGGGCTCTGCCGGCCGCGGCCGGCGGCGCGACGGAGGCCGCTTGACCTAGGCGGCATCCGGATCGCACCGGGCGAAAAGCTCGTCACTTACGTGTCGCGGAATCTCGAGCCCTATCGCGGGTTTCATGTCGTGATGCGGGCACTGCCGCGCGTGCTGGCCGAACGCGCGGACGTGCAGGTCGTGCTGATCGGCGGGGACGACGTGAGCTACGGGATGAAGCCGCCGGGTGGGGGAACCTGGCGTGAGCGGTTGACAGGCGAGCTCCGGGGCCGGCTCGATCTCTCCCGGGTGCACTTCCCCGGCAAGATCGAGTACCATCACTACCTAGCGCTGCTGCAACGTACGGATGCGCATGTCTATCTGACCTACCCGTTCGTTGCCTCCTGGTCGCTGCGCGAAGCATTGGCGGTTGGTGCACCGGTGATCGCGAGCGACACCGCACCCGTCAAAGAATTCGTTCGCGACCACAATACCGGGCTCTTGACGCCTTGCCTCGATTCGACGCTCCTGGCGGACCGGATTCTCGAACTGCTGGAGAATGTATCGCTGGCTCAGCGGCTCGGGGCGGCTGCGCGCCGATATGCAGAGAAGCATCTCCGGATGGAGGATCATCTTGCCGCCTATGACCGCTTGATCCGGCGGCTGGTCTCCCCGGATTGACGATTCAGTAGCCGCGCGCGCGATCGACGGTGTTGAGCGGGGTCTCGCCGCGGCGAAGGGCGGCGAGGGCGGTAAAGAAACGATCGAGCGTGCGCGGGTTGTAGGTCGTCGGATCGTCCGCTGAAATGTGCGGAGTGACGATCAGATTCGGGGTGCGCCAGAAGCGATGTACGGGGGGCAGCGGTTCCATACCGAAGACGTCGAGAATGGCGCCGCCGAGATGGCCGGAGAAAAGCAGGTCCGTGAGCGCGTCCTCGACGATGAGCGCCCCCCGGCCGATATTCACGACCCCCGCGCCCGGAGGGAGCAGCGACAGTCGGCGGTAGTCCAAAATGCCGCGGGTGAGTGGAGTCAATGGGCAGGCGAGCAGCAGGAATTCTGTCTCCGGCAGCACGCTATCCAGTTCCGAAGCAGGAAGCGTTCTGTGGCAGGCGGGGTGGTCGCTCCCGCTGAGGTTGATCCCGGTGACGGACATTTCGAAGGAACGCGCGCGTGCCGCAATCGCGCCGCCGAGCGTGCCGAGCCCGAGTACCGCAAGGCGTCGACCGGCAAGTGTCGGCGTGTAGCGCGGCTCCCAGAGGCTTCGGCTTTGGGCGCTGATAAACGCCGGCAAGCGCATCGCCAGCATGAGGATCGCCATGGTGGCGTATTCGCCAGCCTTTTCGCCATGGATGCCGCGGTTGCAGACCAACGCCGCGGTGGGTGGGAGACGGTCGAATGGTGCCAGGGCATCGGCACCGGCGGTCGTGCAGAAAATCAATCGCAGCGCCGGTGCGACAAGTGGGAGGCTGGCGGCAAGTGGCGCGGGGGGTGTGATCAGCGCCTCTGCCTCAGCAAGCGCGGCGGTGAGATCCTGCTCTGTCTCGCCGATGCTGAGCGCGTAGGCAGAGTGGCTTTCCCCGGCGCGGTCGGCAGCTTCCTGCCACTGAACGGCGGTCATGGCGAAGAGCGGATTGTCGAGAGCGTTCTGGATATGCACCCGCACGGTTGAGCGGCCCTATCCAAACAGGAACCAGATTCGGAAGAGGGCCGCCTCCAGGGGGGTCTGGTGTATGCAATAAAGGGCAGGCACGTTGGCGGGCACCGCGGCGAGCGCGGACAGGCCACGAGTGAGTTTCTCAGCTGGCCAGACATCGTCCTGGTCGGCAAAGGCGACTGCCGAGCGGTGTGGCACGGCTGCCAGCAAGGCAAGAAAGCTTCGCAAGGCTCCGAGCCGGCCGAAAGATTCCGTCATCTCGGTGACGCCGCCCTTCGCCGGACCAGCACTGAAGGCACACAGCAGAGCAGCCGGGCAGTCCTCTGAGCCGCCGTCACGCCAATAGAGCTGCCAGGAACGATGTGTCTGGGCGAGCAGGCTATCAAGCTGTTCCGCCAGGAAGTGCCCCCCGTTGAAGACGGAGAGCCGAATCGCCACCCGCTCTGGACTACTTGGCTCAGCGATTTCCGGCATGCACGATCTCGTCGATGATCGGGCCGAGGCTGGCGCGCCAGGGCGGCAGGCGAAGGCCGAACACCTCCGCAAGGCGGCTGCAGTCGAGACGCGAGTCAGCCGGTCGGCGCGCCGGGGTCGGCCACTCGGCAGTGGCGATCGCCGCGATCTCGGGCTTGGCCAATCCATGTCGGGCGGCCTCTTCGAAGATCGCGGTGGCAAGCCCGTGCCATGTCGTTTCGCCGCTGCCGGCGATATGGAAGACACCCGCATAACGCTCCTGCCAGCCGCAGCGGTCGATCTGGTGGACGATGGCGAGGATCGCGTCAGCGAGGTCGCAGGCAGAAGTGGGCCGGCCACGCTGGTCGGCGACCACGCGGAGCCGGCTTGTCTTTTCGCGCGCGGCAAGCATGGCGTGCACGAAGTTCCGTCCCGTGGGCGAGATGACCCAGGATGTACGAAGCACGAGGGACTTGCCGCCTGCCCTCAGCACTTCCTCCTCACCGGCCTGCTTGGAAGCACCATAGACGCCGAGTGGGGCGACGCGATCGGTTTCCCGGTAGGGTGCGCCCTTGGTGCCGTCGAAGACGTAATCGGTCGAGATGTGGATCAATGGGATATCCGCGTCCCGAGAGAGGCGGGCGAGCAGGGCGGGGCCGTCCTTGTTGGCGCGAAAGGCCGCCGGAGCATCCGATTCCGCCGCGTCTACGGCAGTATATGCAGCGGCATTGACGACGGCACGCGGGGCGAGAGTGGCGAAAAGGGCTGGGATTGCTGCCGGGCGCTCGAAATCGAAGTCGGGCCGACCCACCGGGCTCAGAGCCCACTCTTTCCCGGCACGGGTGAGAGCCGTGCCGACTTGGCCGCTTGCCCCGGTGACAAGGATTGGCCGTGTCATCGAGGTGGGGAATAGGTGAACCAGATCGGGCAGTCGGCCAGGCGCGGGCGGAATCGGTCTTTGTCCGAGACCACCGCGCGTGCCGGATCGACCGGCCAGGGAATGGCGAGATCCGGGTCGTTCCAGAGGACTCCACACTCGTGCGCCGGATCGTACTCGGCGGTCATCTTGTAGATGGCGAGGGTGTCGGGTGCGAGGGTGCAGAAGCCGTGCAGGAAGCCGGGGGGAATCCAGAGCTGACGTCCGTTTTCGGCAGTCAACTCGGCGCCGGCATGGCGGCCGAAATGCGGCGAGCCATGGCGTGCATCGACCGCAACATCCCAGATGGCACCCTTGACGGCACGCACGAGCTTCCCCTGAACCGCGGGCCCCTGCTGGGCGTGCAGCGCCCGGATCGTGCCGCTCTCTCGCGAGAAACTGTCATTGTCCTGCACGAAGTCGAACGCAATCCCGACTTCGGCGAGGCGGCGCCTTTTGAAGGTCTCGGAAACGAAGCCGCGTGCGTCGATGAAGCGGCGCGGGGTAAAAAGCAGCACCTCGGGGATGGTGAGCCGTTCGATTTCCATAGCGGGCCAGAGTCAGCAGGGGCCAGTGTCAGCCTTTCGCTGCCGGCCTGTCGAGGGCAGTTGGAAGTGGAACTGCTGGCTAGCGATGGGGACGGCCGGCGCCGCGTTGCGACAGCGACCCGGTCATCGCACTCCGGCTGGATTGCGCCGGGACGGTCACGAAATCGCGATGACCGTATGAAGTAACAGGATTGTTAAGCACCGGCCCCAATTCTTAACGTGATGGCGGCGTTCTTTTTGTGCAACCTGGAGTTGGTCGAGCAAAGGCGGAGTAACCGTCTAAGCTGAGACGAGCAACCCGTTTGGCTGGAGGCATGAGTCGATATGGGTGCATGCAGGAGGATGAGTTCCAGGGCGTCTTTGGTGGGTCTGGGCGCCGGGTGGCAAATGACGATCAACACTCTGACCGCACTGGCCGCAGAAGTGCAGAAGGCCGGCGATCGCGCCGGGGCTGAAGAAATCGTTGGCGTAGTCTATAGCATTGCCGATCTGGGGGCTACGATGTTACGCGAGCGCCGGGCCTCTCGGCAGCAGGTTCAGCCGGTCGATATGTCGCGGGACAAAGGGTTGAGCGGCGTCGCCGCGGCAGGGTGAGAGGCGCGTGCGTAGCACGAATTTCGCCGCAGCCAACTTTTCTGACGATTGCCACTCGGCCGAGGGAGCAACTCGCATGATGCAGCGAGGCGCCGACTCCCTTCTGGCGAACGAACTGGAACGAGGCGCGGGACCCATAACCTGGGACTCGGAAAGTCTCCGCGGCCAGGGAGGACGAAGAGTAGGCGGTGGTCCGATCACCCGCCGCTCCTGAGTGAACAGCCGCCAAAAAAAAGACCGACAATGCCGGCGAGGTGATACGCCGCGTTCTCGGCGCGGCGACCGCGGTATTCCCGACGGGCTTGCGAGCTGCGCGCAGAATTCTTCGCGTTGGCCGATCTCGGGCAACACCCTCTGCGCGCGGAAGATGAAGCTCGAGCAGACTGGTGACGATCGGCCGGCGGGGGTCGGCGCCTCGTGTTGCCGGCGTTGCCGGTCAGGGAATCATGGTTGGCGGGTTGTTGCGTCCCGGCCGCTGCCGCCGGTCCTCATGCCGCTCAGCCGCACTCTTTCTGCATCCAGCCGGCGCCGTCAGGATTCGGCTTGCCGTCAGGGAATGTCGGGTAGTGGAAGACCATGCGGCACGCCGCCTCGGGCGGTTTGGCCGGCGTTGCCGCCGTAGCGAGCGCGCCGGCGGCGGGTCGTACGGGCTGGCTCGGCGTGGTCATGGAGACTGCCGGTGCCGCACCGGGGCACGGTTCCCCGGCCGCCTGCATCGCCTCGGCAACGTGCCGGTCCTGGCACATCAGGGCCACGGCGGCCTTGTGCTCGCCCATCTGGTAGAGCACGACCGCAGAATTACGCCGTTCGCAGCCGGAGTCGGACCACATGCCGCCGAGGCTGA
>JASHOA010000076.1 GCA_030041375.1 Acetobacteraceae bacterium | reverse complement strand
ATGGCGATGCCGAACAGGTCGCCGCTGCCGGGCGGCGACTGCGCCTTGTCGACGTCGATCCATTGCGCAGCAAGCTGTTTGCCCGTCGCGGGATCGATCTCGACAACCTTCCCGTTCAGCGCATTGGTTGCGAGCAGATGGCCGTTCGGCGTCATGCTGAGCGCGAGCGGCCGCTGCAGCAGCCCGTCCTTGGTCACATCCTTCCCCGTGCCGGCGCTCGTCGTGCGGGTGCGGGCGTCGGGGATCGCGCCGATACGGTTGCCGATGGCGTCGGAGACATAGAGCACGCCGTTCTTGCCGAGTGCGAGGCCGGTCGGGCCGATGATGAACACGCCCTTGTCGGCCTGCTCGCCGAAGCCGCTCCCGATCACCGTCTCGTTGGTGACGAGCGGCGGTTTTTCCGCAGAGGCCGAGAGCGTCAGGCGGACGATCGTTGCCTTGTTCACCACCGGGCTCGAATCCGTCGGCGCGCCGACCCCGAAGCCCGTGTTGCTGACGAAGAGCGTGACCGTGCTGCCATTGTCGATGACCGCCACGTTCCCCCAGGGCCCGTTGATGTTCGGGCCGGCGATGGTGCCGGCGACCTTGCCCTCGGCATCGAGCACGATCAGGCAGCCCGGGCCCTTGGTCTTCGTGGTGCCGTCGTCGCTGGGCAGGCTGCCGACGAGCACCCAGCCCGACTTCAGCATCACCATCGCGGTGGTCAGTCCCACCCCACCCGGACAGGACGCGAGATGGCGCGGGATGGCGGCGAACAGCGTCATCTTCTTCGTCGTCGGATGGTAGTCGACGATCGTGGTGCCGAGGCCCTGGAGATTCTTGTCGTCATTGAAATTGTCGACCAGCACGTCACCCTTCTGGATCTTCCCGGCCGAGACCGGGGCGACATAGATGGCGTAGGGATTGACATCGCCATTGTCCGGCACGGTCGAGGTGAGCGTGGTGTGCCGGTGGATGGACTGAAGGAACAATGGGGACGCCTGCGCCGGCGCACGGTGCGGCAGGGCCGCCACGGCAAGCGCCACGGAAAGCGCGCCGGCAGTCGCCCATGAGAATGATACGCTCGGTGTACGGCTGGTTCGCATCGGTCTTGATCCTCCGATCGGGGTGGGGTTTCCAGAGTGCATCACGGGTTTTCCTCAGAACGTGACAACGGTGCGGACGCCGATGACGGCCTCGTTGCTGACCCGCGCCGCGGGGTTGTTCGGATTCTGGATGCCCCCACCCGGGTTGAAGATATACTGAAAGTCCGGCTGGATAGTCCACCACGGCGCGGCCTGGAACTGGTACGTCAGTTCGAGGAAGGTTTCGGTGCTGCGTACCGGGTAAGGCATGCCGGTGAAGTAGGCCGTCTGCTGGTCGAGCGCGCTCGCCGCCCCGCTCACTTTGACGATACCGAAGCCGAGCCCGGCCGAATCACTGTCGCGACCCGGCAGCGGATCCGCGAGCACAAGGCCGCCATTGGCGCTCATGGTGATGAAGTTCTGCTGGGCTGGCGCTCCCATCGCGCGCAGGAACACGCCAAGCGAACGCGGCCCTTGCGGATCCGGCCGCCACACCATCTGGTCCATCACGCCGTAGAAGCTGAAATTGCCCCTGTGCATCCGCGGGATACCCGTGCTCGCCGGATTGGCGAGCGAGAGGCCCGTATCATCGAATTCCTGGTCCGGGAACGAGCCGGTATCGTACCAGAACCCGAGCTTGTAGGTGCCCGGCAGGCCGGCCGCCCGATTGCCGTAATCCATCTGGCCGAGCAAAGGCTGGTTCACCGCGTACTGCAATTCGGCGATGATCAGCGCGCCGGTGTTCAGGTTGAACTTTGTGCCCCCGGCGTCGAGCGATTGCGGATCGTTGTCGAAGGGCCCGCCCGGCGGGTTGTCGTCGAATACGCCGGCCAGCACGGTCAGACCGGACGTGGGGATGCCCCGCACCCGCACGCCAAGCGAGGAGAGCGGGTAGGCCGGCCCACCGGCATAGAGGTTGTTGGAGGGCAGCGCCGGCCAGCCCATCATCGTGTTGATGAAGAGGCCGCTGTACTGGCTGACGATGAATTCCTGGTCGAGGCTCTGCTGGCCGATCTTGATGTCGAAAGCGCCGTTCGCGAAAGATTGATCGTACCAGAGTTCCCAGAGCCGGGTCGCATTCTCCGCCTCGTTGCCGTTCGTGGTCTGGATGGTACCGAGGTAGGAGGCATCGAAGTCGTTGTTGCCATGGATTTGCAGCGCACTCACGTTGAAGGTGCCGCCCGGCAGGCCGAAGGCCGTATCGGTATTGATCTGCAGCGTGGCGGTGATCAGCCCCTGCATGGTCGCACCCTGCTTGAAGCCGCCGGTGAGATTGCCGAGCACCGTTTCGGCATCCGTGACATTGAGCGTAATGCCGTAATTGCCGAGCACGGTGCGCAGCCCGCCCAGCGTGGGGAAGAGGTTGCTCCGCGAGGGCGCGAAGAGGCCGGTGAAGAAGCCGGGCTCGCTCGGCGCCGACGCCGCGGTGTCGGTCTGTGCGGCCGCCTTGCCCGGCACCGCCAGGAGGCCCGTTGAGAAGAGGGCGGCACCCAGGAGACCACGCGCGGCCCAGGCGTGGCGCAACGGCGGGCTCCGATCGAGCGCGTGTTCGCAGGCTCGCGGGAAGGGGGGCATCGGCAGATCTTTCTCCTCTCTCAAGGGCAATCGGCACCCAAATGCAAATGAGAGTCATTCGCATCTTGTAGAATCGCCTGATACCGTGCCGCTGCGGTCCTGTCAAATCGGTCCTTGGTGCCTTGCCCTCTCCGGGTCAGTTCTTTGATGGAGCGCGCATCAAAACGAGGGCACCCGAGATCAGAGGGTGGTCAAACAAACGAGCGGTTTCCAGCCGGCGTCGCGCCCTCCTGGCGGCGAGCGAAACGCCGGCCAGCAGCCGGAGCGGGCACAGCCCGCGCAGGCAGAGTGAGGAGGAGTGCGAGAAGAAGCAGGGCTCGGCGCATGGCGGTTGCCTCAGTGTCGCATCCCCAACGGGAGACTTCCGCCGCCGGCCGGCCGCGCAACCGAAATCGGCAAGGGCGCCGGTGGAGTGGATGGCGGAGGCTCTACCAGAGCGCTCCTATTGCGCCACAGTGAATCTGAAGCTGCCTCCGGTCTTGTGGGTATCAATCGACGTCGCGTGCCAGATCACCTTGTAGGTGCCAGGCGGGAGTCGAGAAAGATCGACGATGAACCGCTTGGCATTGCCGGGGGCCAGATGGGCGTCGTTCTTGTCTACCCGGGCGCCATGAGCATTCAGCACTTCAATGCTGCTGAAGTGCGGCTCGAGCTCTTCCGTGAAGTCGATGACGACCTCGGTCGGGGCGGCCTTGAGCGTGCTGCCGACGGGCGGGTTCGTGCCGGTTGGGAAGGCGTGCGCGAGGGCGGCGGCGGGCGAAGCGAGCAGCAGCGTGGCGATGGCAATGGCAGCGGTTGAATGAAACATGGCGTGCTCCTTGATCCGGATGTGGGGTGACAGGGCGCCGTGCTGGTCAGCGCCTACTGGAACAGCGGCCGGCCGAGGGTATTGGGGAACATGTCGTCGAAGAAGAAATGCACCTGCAAGATGAAGCCGACATGCGGCCCGGCTGCCTTGTTGCCCGGGATAAGCGCCTCGAGGCCGACCTGGTAGGTGTTGCCCATGTAGATGACGCCGGGGGCGAT
>JASHOA010000075.1 GCA_030041375.1 Acetobacteraceae bacterium | reverse complement strand
AAAAGCCGACACCATAAGCGCCTCGCCCACACCCTCCGGATCGAGCTCCGCAAGCGGACCTTGGAGGCGGCGGCTCGCATTGTAGATCACCACGTCCGGCTGTGTGTCCAGGTAAGGCTAAGTACCCCGAATCAAACTTGAGTGACACAGATCCCCCCGCGTCCGATCGCCCCCTTTTCCCTCTCCCTCTGGGCCGGCATACCTTTTCCTCCCCTCTCCCTCTGGGAGAGGGGTCGGGGGTGAGGGAGAGAGGGGTCGGGGGTGAGGGAGAGAGGGGTCGGGGGTGAGGGAGAGAGGGGCCGGAGATGAGGGAACCCGCCGTGCGAAATTCGCTGCCCTGCCGGCGGAGCGGACGACGAGATTCGAACTCGCGACCCTGAGCTTGGAAGGCTCATGCTCTACCAACTGAGCTACGTCCGCGCTCCCACGCTCGTACCCCACCGCCCCGGCACGGGCAAGCAGAACTCAGAGAATCTCGCACGCCTCGTTGAACGCAAGGCGCGGCAGCCGCGGCCCGAGCCCGGCCGGATCGCCATGGCCGAGATTGCACAGGAAATTCGACTTCCATCCCCGATAGGCGAAGAACTCCTCATCCACCTTGGCCTTGTCGAAGCCCGACATTGGCCCGCAATCGAGCCCGAGCGCGCGCGCCGCGATGATCAGGTAAGCCCCCTGCAGGGTACCGTTGCGGAACGCCGTCTCGCCGGCGAAGGCCTCGTTGCCGGAGAACCAGGAGCGCGCATCCGCGCTCAGCGGATAAAGCTCGGAAAGCCGGTCGTAGAATCTGGGCTCGTAGGCGACGATCACCGTCACCGGCGCCGCCATCGTCTTCTCGCGATTGCCGGACGAGAGCGCCGGGCGAAGGCGCTCCTTTGCCGCCCGCGAGCGAAGAAACAGAAACCGCGCCGGCGAGCAGTTGGCCGAAGTCGGGCCCCACTTCAAAAGATCGTAGAGAGCATTCAGCGTTTCATCGCTGACGGGCTCGTCGCGGAACTTGTCGTGCGTGCGCGCGGCGCGAAAAATCGCATCCAGCGCCGCCTCCTCGATCGCCCGGCTTTTTTCTTCGATCTCCGGTGCGGAAGCTTCCTCCGCCGGAACCTCGATCGCCGCTCTCTCGTCCACCGCGCCCGCGGGCACCTGTACTTCTTCCATCGTGCCCGATGGCATCAGAGATCCACCTGCTCGACCGCCCTCACTTCCGGAATGTAGTGGCGGAGCATGTTCTCGATGCCGTGCTTGAGGGTCGCGCGCGAAGACGGGCAGCCGCTGCACGCACCCTGCAGGTAGAGCTTGACGACACCTTCACGATAGCCGCGGAAGATGATGTCTCCGCCATCGCCGGCTACCGCCGGGCGCACTCGCGTATCGAGCAGTTCCTTGATTTGCGAGACGACCTCCTCGTCCTCGGGCGCAATCTCGTCCTCCTCCAGCGCATCCGCATCACCCTCCAGCACGGGCCGGCCGGAGAGGAAATGCTCCATGATGGCGCCGAGCACCCGTGGCTTCAGTGCCTGCCAGGAACTGTCGTCGGTCTTGGTGACGGTAACGAAGTCCGCACCGAGAAAAACCCGCGCCACGCCGGGAAGCTCGAACAGGCTGAGCGCGAGCGGGCTCCTGGCCGCCGCCTCATCGGTCGCGAAGTCGGCGGTCGCGCCCCCGAGCACCGCGCGCCCGGGGAGGAACTTCAGCGTCGCGGGATTGGGGGTGCCTTCGGTCTCGATGAACATCGCTTTCCCTCTGTCATTCTCGGCGGCGGCGCAATTTCTTGGCCGCTGGTGCCCATTTTCGCTCGTGCGTCACTCGCCCACCGCACTCCGCAACACCTTTTCCCTTTCCCTCTAGGCCGGGCTCCCGGTGAGGGGTCAGGGGTGAGGGAGTACCTCCCTCCTTCACCTGGCACCAGATCGTCCCTCCGGCATCCCGACACAAGGGGCCGGCGCTCAATGCGGCCCTGCCGCCTCCGTGCGCAACTGGCCGCAGGCGGCCAGGATGTCGCGCCCGCGCGGAATCCGCATCGGGGCGGCAAAGCCTCCCTCGCGCACGATCGCGGCGAAGCGGGAAATGCGGCCGGAAGTGCTCGGGCGGAAGCGGCTGCCTGGCCAGGGGTTGAAAGGAATGAGATTCACCTTCGCCGGAATGCCGCCGATCAGGCGTACCAGTTCGCGCGCCTCGGCGTCCGAATCGTTCACGCCGTTCAGCATCACGTACTCGAACGTGATGCGCCGCGCATTCGAACTCCCCGGGTAGCGCCGGCACGCGGCCATCAGCTCCGCGAGCGGGTATTTGCGGTTCAGCGGCACCAGCTCGTCGCGAAGCTCGTCACGCACGGCGTGCAGGCTGACTGCGAGGTTGACCCCAAGCTCCGCCCCGCAGCGTTCCATCATCGGCACCACGCCGGAGGTGGAAAGCGTGATCCGCCGCCGCGAAACCGCAATCCCCTCCCCGTCCATGGCAATCTGCACGGCGCGCGCCGTCGCCTCGTAATTGTAGAGCGGCTCGCCCATTCCCATCAGCACGATGTTCGAAATGAGCCGTGCCTCCCCGTTCGGGCTCGGCCATTCGCCCCACACGTCCCGCACCGCCATGAACTGGCCGATGATCTCGGCCGCGGAAAGATTCCGCGAAAGGCGCTGCGTGCCGGTGTGGCAGAACCGGCAGGAGAGCGTGCAGCCGACCTGCGTGGAAAGGCAGACCGCGCCACGCTCTTCCTCGAGGTCGGGAATATAGACCGTCTCCACCGCCTCGCCGTCACGCCATCGGAACAGGAACTTGCGCGTTCCATCGGCGCTTTCCTGCATCTTCGCGATCTCCGGGCGGAGAATCGCGAAATGCCGCGCCAGCAGCAGTTGCAGCGGGCGCGCCAGCGTGCTCATGCGCGCGAAATCGACAACGCCCCGGTTGTAGATCCAGTGCCAGAGCTGCCGCGCGCGGAACGCCGGCTGCCCGAGCGCGGCCAATTCCGCCGTCAGTTCGGCCCGCGTGAGCCCGACGACATCCTTCCTGCCGTCCTCGAGCGTGGCCCGGGGCGGCGCGAACAGCGCCGCCTTGGCAAGGATCCGAGCCCGCTCCGCCTCGCCGGCAACAGCGGCGGCGGCACCCGTCATTATCTGGGGCAGGCTTTCACAATCGCGTTGTAGGCGTCTGTGAAGCCGTCCAGGTTGAAGCTGTCGTTGACCGTGCCACCTTTCGGGCCCGGAGAATGCACGATCGCCGTCACCCCCGCCTTGAAGGCGCGCACTGCCGCCGTGCCGTCACGGGCGAAGGCGGCATCGCCGGCCGTATAGAACGAAAACACCGTGCCGCCGACGCTCAGCGTGACGTTCGCGTCCTTCGCATACGTGAATCCGGCGGTCACCGCAGCCTCGTCGCGCACACCGGGTCGCTGGGTCACGCTGAGCAGCACCTCACCCCGGCCCGGAACCACCCCCGTCGAGCTGGTGGGACGGGTGAAGGCGTAGCAGATTTTCTGCCCGCCCGAATCGTAGGTCGCGGCGGTCCAGCTCGAGAAGGTCCCGAGCGGCGCCGGGTTCGGCGCCGCAGGCGCCGGCGCCGCCGCCAGGGCCAGCGGGGCCGGAGCAATGGCGAGGGCGAGTACAACGGGAATCATGGAACGGACGCGCATGGCGGCTGAGATAGAGCGAGCGGCGGCAGCGGGCAAGCGGCAGCTTGGCGCTTCCGGTCGGGCGAGCTATGCGGCGCCATGACCGCTCACGCCGCCGATGCGCTCGATGCCGCGCTTGCCGCGCAATACGAGGCCTATCCCTATCCGAAACGTGATCCCGCCGAGGAGCGCCGCCGCCTCGTCGTCGGCAGCCCGAGCCATCTCCACGAGATCGATTACTGGGTCTTCGGCGCCACCCGGCCGCGATCGACCCCGCTCGCCGCCCTGATCGCCGGCGGCGGCACCGGCGATGCCACGATCATGCTCGCCCAGCAACTTGCAACCGCGGCCCGGCCGGGGCGGGTCGTCTATCTCGACCGCTCGCAGGCGGCGATGGCGACCGCCCGCGCCAGGGCCGCCGTCCGCGGCCTCGACAATATCGAATGGCACTCGGGCTCGCTCCTCGAGCTTGCCGAAAGCGGCCTCGGCCCCTTCGACTACATCGACTGCTGCGGCGTGCTGCATCACCTGCCGGCGCCGGAAGCCGGGCTTGCCGCCCTTCTTTCGGTGCTCAAGCCGGAGGGCGGGCTCGGCCTGATGGTCTATGCGCCCTACGGCCGCACCGGCGTCGGCATGCTGCAGGAGGCCCTGCGCCTGCTCGCGCCGGTCGAAGAAAAGCCGGCGGAGCGCCTCGCGGTTGCCAGGCGCCTGCTCCGCCATCTGCCGGAGAGCGGGTGGCTGCGCCGCAATCCCTATGTCGGCGACCATCTGGAGGGCGGGGATGCGGGAATTTACGACCTGCTGCTCAACCCCCGCGAGCGCACCTTCACCGTGCCGGACCTCGCCGGCATGCTCGAGCGCGCCGGCCTCCGCATCGCCGCGCTGATCGAGCCGATGCGTTACGAACCCGCAACTTGGCTCCCGGATCCGAAATTGCGCGCGCTGGCCCAATCGCTCGACAGCACATCGAAGGCCACGCTGGCCGAGGCCGTGACAGGGAACATGAGCACGCACATCGCCTATTGCGTGCGCAGGGAATCAACCATCGCGTTTCCGGATCCGATGCATCCGGGTGCGCTTCCGGTGATGCGCGAGATTTCGGGCGCGGATCTGGCGAAGCACATCCGTCCCGACGGCACGATCTCCTTTCTCTTCGACGGCCTGCGCGCGCTGGTGCCTCTGCCCCCGCTCGCCGCCGCCATCCTCGCCCGCATCGACGGCCGCCATAGCGTGGGCGAGATTGCCGCCACCTTCGCCGAGCGCGGTATCGCCGAGGCACCCTTCCGCCGCGCCTGGGCCGAGACCTTCGCCACTCTCTCCAGCCTCAACCGCCTCCTCCTCGCCCCGCCGCCCTGAGCCTGCCCTTTGGGAGGAGGGCAGCCCCCGAAGCGCCTTCCAGGCCCTGGGCTGCTCTCTCTGGACCCGCCCCGTCAGGCCCGGCGTCGGAGCATTTTACAGTTGCTGCCAACGGCCGGAATCGGAATTGAGCAATTTCAACGAGTAAAGTGGCTGGCACGATGTTTGCTTACCTCTGTAGCCAGCCTAACCTATGCGACGGAGAACAAGACGATGAAGAAAACATTCCTGGCAGCGTTGCTGCTATCGGCCAGTGGCCTCGCCTTGGCTCCGCTGGCACACGCCGATCTGGAGGCAACCTACTCGATCACCACGAGCAGCGGCACAAGCTCGGGCACCGCGTGCACCGCCACGAACGGGGGAACCTGCAACGCAACCGTAACTGAGGAAGACGTGGAGATTAAAGGGTTGGAAGCTAGCGCGAACTCGCCCGGCATGTCGACCCTCTCCAAACTCGTTGGCGCCACGGTTTCGATTGTCAACAACAGCAGCTCGGACGCGACGATCGTTCTCACGATCGGCAGCGTCGATTTTGCGACACCGACGGCGCCCCCGGCCTCGACCCTGATGCTGCAGAGTGACATCGGTGGAACCGTGACCATTGGAAAAGCCTCCAATACCTTGTCTTTCGTCAGCTCGATTGACCAAGGGAACGGGCAGAACGTCACCCCCGGCACTTACAACACGACTGCGGTGACTCCCGACATCACCAGTGCGGGTTCATATAATTCCAACGACGATCTGCTGATCTCATCCCTCACCGCTCCGTTCTCAATGACTCAGGATATCACGATCGTGCTCGACCCGGGCGCCGAAATCAACTTCTCGTCCAACACCGATCTGACACCCGTCCCCGAGCCGGGCTCGCTCGCCCTCCTCGGCACGGCACTGATCGCGATCGGCGCCGTCGGCTGGGTGCGTCGCCGCCGCGCCTGATACATCTGTCGGAGTTTTTGACACTTCGCGGCCGGGGCGTGGATCTGCCCCGGCCGCTCACTTTTTTGTGATCCCCCGCGACCTACTGCCTCGCCTGTTCGCGCCTGCAACCGGCGGCCCCGGCCTGGATCGTCGCCCGGCTCGGTGGCTGAACCGGCTGCTACAAGCCGCACGGGCCAAAGCTCACGCGCCGCTTCCGGGATCGCTTCCAGGCCATGGCCGCCGGATGCCTGCTCGCGATCCGATCGGAGCGGGATGATCGAACATCATCCCGCTCTCAGCGCCTCGCCGACCGGACCGAACAGCGCCGGGGCCATGGAAAGGCGGCGAATCCCGGCCGCGACCAGGCTCCGCGCAATCCGCGGCTCTCCCGCCGCCTCGCCGCACACCGAGGTCGGCCGGCCGCCCTCTGCCGCAACCCGCCGGCAGAGCGCGATCACCGCCTCGTTTCCCGCGTCGTGGAAGCGGGCCAGCCGCGGATTGCCACGATCGGCGGCCAGCACGTACTGCGTCAGGTCGTTGGTGCCGATCGAGTAGAAGTCACAAAGATCGCGGAACGCCGCGATCCGCCAGGCGGCGGCCGGCACCTCGACCATGATGCCGAGCAGAACCGGCCAGGCGTGCGGCACCCGCGCCGAAACGAGATCGCCATGCGCGGCCGCCAGGAGATCGCGCGCGGCGGCGACTTCCGCCGGCTCCGTGACCATCGGCAGCATGATGCCGAGCTCATGGCCGCAACCGGCGCGGAGGAAAGCGCGGAGCTGGGTCGCGAACAGCTCCGGGTGGGCGAGCGTCGCCCGGATGCCGCGTACTCCGAGGAAGGGATTCGCCTCCTGCGCGATCGGCAGGAACGGAATCGGCTTGTCGGCACCGGCATCGAGCGTTCGCAGAATGACCGGCCGGCCGCGCATCGGCTCGATCACCGCCCCCAGTTCCTGAGCCTGCTCCTCCTCCGAAGGAGGAAGAGCGCGCTCGAGGAACAGGAATTCGCTCCGCAAAAGCCCGATCCCGCGAGCGTCGGCGCGCCGCGCCGCCACCACTTCGTCTCTACCTCCGGCATTGGCCCAGAGTTCGATCACGGTTCCATCCGCCAACGAAACGGTACCGGCGACCGTCGCGTTTCGCTCCCGCTCGACGGCGCGCTCGGCCTCCAGCATCGCGCAGGTCTCCGCATCCGGCGCGCGCCAGGTGCGCCCCGAGGCGCCGTCGATAGCAAAGAGCGTTCCGTCCGCGACCTCGCCGATCGAAAAGGCGCCGGCCACGGCCGGAATGCCGCGCGCGCGGAGCAGGATCGCGGCGTGCGTGGTCGGTCCGCCCGCGCGATCGATCACGCCAAGGACGTGCGCCGGATCGAATGCAGCGGCCAACGAAGGTGCGAGGTCCTCGGCGATGATGATGGAGGGTGGCATCCCCGCCGGCAGCCCGCCTTCCCCCGCAACCCCGAGCGCGGCCAGCACGCGGCGCCCCGCATCCTTCAGATCGGCCGCCCGGGCGCTCAGGATCGGATCCCCGAGCGCGGCGATCCGCGCCGCCGCTTCCTCCACCGTCTCGGCCCAGGCCGGCGCTGCCTCCAGCTTCTCCTCTTCGACCAGCGAGAGCGCGCGCTCGAGAAGAGCCGGGTCATCGAGAAGCTCGCGCTGCAGAGCGAGAACAGCCGAACCGCCGCTCCCGATCCCGTTCCTGGCGCGCGCCAGCGCCGCCGCGAGCGCGGCCTTCGCCGCGCCAGGATCGCCCCTGCTGCGGGGCACCTTCGGAAATTCGATGCGCAGATTGAAAGCCGGGCCGATCGCGATGCCGGGCGAGACCGGAACCGGACCGGCCTTCCTCTCCGCGCGCGCTTCTGGCTCTGCCTCGGACCCGGAGGCTCCCCTGCTCAGGAACCGTTCGATCGCCTCCAGCGCCACTGCCGCGCCCTTGCCCCGCGCGGTCACCCGAACCACGGCCCCCGAACGAAGGTCGAGGCCCAGCATGGCGGTCAGGCTCGCCGCGTTCGCGATGCGCTCCGGGCGATCGAGGGGCGAGATCGCCGCACTCGCGCCATGGGCGCGAACGATCCGCGCAATCGCCGCCGCCGGGCGGAGATGCAGGCCGGCCGGATCGGCGATCGCGACCGTGCGCGCCCACTCCGCCTCGCCCGTCCCGGCGCCGGCACTGCGATCTCCTGCCGCAACATCTTCGCCCAGCTCTGCCTGCTTCGGCGCCAGCGCGCCGAGCGCCTCGTCACGAACCTCCCTGAGCGGGCTCCCCGCGGCGGCGGCCACCGCGGCCGCCAGCGCGCCCTCGACGAACGGCCCGGCCGACAGCAGGACCCTCTCGCGCATCGCCGGGTCGATCAGCTCGAGCGCGGTCCCGGCGCTGAGGATGGCGCTCCCGAGATCCATCAGCACCAGCGTGCCGGCGGCGGAATCGAGCGCCTCGATCGCCGCCGCGATCTCGGTCGCATCCGTTCCGAGATCGCTCCGATCCTCCCCCGCCCCCGCCGCAATGGCGATCCGCGCCTCGGCGCCTGCCATCTGCCGTGCCAGCCTGGCGACCGAACAGGCCAAAGTCCGGCTGTGCGAGACGAGGACGAGCCCGACCGTCCCCTCCGGCATCCGCGTCCTCAACCGGCCTCCGCGAGGGACTCGATCAGCAGCACCGAGGACATGGCGCCCGGATCGACATGGCCGATCGCGCGCTCTCCGAGGTAGCTCGCGCGCCCCTTGCGCGCGATCAGCGGCGCCGTCGCCTGCGCCCCCGCCCGTGCCGCGCGACCGGCCTCGGCCAGGCCTCCCCGGCTCCCCAGCGCCTCGATCGCCGGCGTCAGCGCATCGACCATCGTCTTGTCGCCGGGCTCGGCCTTGCCGCGCGCCTTGACCCCGGCGAGCCCGGCCGCGAGGCAGCGCACAAGCCCCGCCTCGTCGAGTTCCGCGGCACTGCCCGCCGCCTTGCCGGCCTCGAGGAAGAACGTGCCATAGAGCGGTCCCGCGGCGCCGCCCACCGAGCCGATCAAGGTCATCCCGACCAGCCGGAGCAACGCGGCCGGCGTCGCCGGCATTTCGGCATCGAGTTTCTGTTCGACCTTGTTGAAGCCGCGCGCCAGGTTGGCGCCGTGATCGCCGTCCCCGATCGCCGCATCGAGCGCGGTCAATTCCGCTTCGTGCGTCCTGATCGTTGCCGCGAGCCGGCGCATCCACGCGATCAGCGCGCCGGTATCCCGCCCCCTCGCGCCATCATCGTCCATCACGCGCCCCAGCGCATCGCCGGTGTCACCACCGGCGCATCCCAGGCCTTCCGCATCGCATCGTCGAGGCGCAGCAGCGTGATGGATACACCGGCCATTTCGAGGCTCGTCATGAACGGCCCGACCAGCCGCCGTGACACGGCGAGCCCGTGTTTCTCGGCGATCGCCTGCGCCGCCCGATAGACGATGTAAAGCTCGATCAGCGGCGTCGCACCCATGCCGTTGACGAACAGCAGCACTTCGTCGCCCCGCCGGAACGGAAGATCCGCAAGGATCGGCTCCATCAGCATCTCGGCCACGTGGTCGGCCTTTTCGAGCTTCATGCGTTTGCGCCCCGGCTCGCCGTGGATGCCGATCCCGAATTCCATTTCGTCATCGGCGAGTTCGAAGCTCGGCTTGCCGGCCTGCGGCACGGTGCAGGCACTCAGGGCGAGGCCCATCGAGCGGGCGGCGCCGTTCACCGCGCGGCAGAGCGCGGCAACCCGCTCGAGATCGGCGCCTTCCTCCGCCGCCCCGCCGCAGATCTTCTCGGCCAGCACGGTTGCCCCGACGCCGCGCCGTCCGGCCGTGTAGAGACTGTCCTTCACCGCGACATCGTCGTCGATCACGACCTGCCGGACCTCGATTCCATCTTCCTTCGCAAGCTCGGCCGCCATCTCGAAATTCATGATGTCGCCGGTGTAGTTCTTGACGATGAGCAGCACCCCGGCCCCTCCGTTCACCGCCTTCGTCGCCTCGCTCATCTGGTCCGGTGTCGGGCTGGTGAAGATCGCGCCGGGGCAGGCTGCGTCCAGCATGCCGCGCCCGACGAAGCCGCCGTGCATCGGCTCGTGGCCCGAGCCGCCGCCCGAAACGAGCCCGACTTTGCCGCGCACCGGTGCATCGGCGCGCACGATGTAGTTCGGCTCGAAATGGACGCGGATCAGGTCGCGATGCGCCGCCGCCATGCCGGCGAGCGCCTCGGCGACGACATTTTCCGCGCCGTTGATCAGTTTCTTCACCAGCTTCCTCCCGCCTTCAGCTCGCCGATTTTCCAGCATAAGCCGCGACCCCGATACCGGCCAGCGCCCGCCTCTCCGCCGCTTCCCGCAACGAAGACCCGTGAACATCGCGGTTGAACGCGGTCCAATCCGGCACCGCAGATCCACGGAACGCCCCCGATCGAAAGTCCCAGCCATCGCCGGCGCAGATCCGCTTTATGGAAACTCCGCGGTGGCGCTATGCGCGCGCGCCCGGCATATCTGAAGGATCGCGCGAGGCGTGCCGGATCGAATGGATGGTGATGTCCGTTTCCGTCGCCTCATAAAAAATCACGGTGCGGTAGGGTGATGCCGCCATGCGCCGGGTAGCGGGATCGTCTGCGCGAGTGCCGATGCCGGGATACAGCGGCAAAAGGTCGATGATCGCCTGAATGCGGGCCTGAACACGTCGCCCACCTTGCGGCGAGTGGGCCGCGATGTAATCGAGAATTGAGTTGAGGTCGGCGAGTGCCGGAAGAGTGTAGCGGGGCTTCACAAGCCGTGTTTGGCCCACGCGGCCCGCACTTGCTCGTCAGTTGCAAATTCTCCATGCGCGGCGGCGGATTTCGAGGCCGCAATCGCAACGCGTTCGCCCTCCGAAAGTTCAACGGGAAGCTCGTCGTCTGTTCCCATGAGTCGCAACACGGCGTGCGCAATGCTGTCCTGCTCGGCGGGAGGCAGATTGTGAACGGCGGCGAGCGCATCATCAAGAAGTTTGGTCATGAGCTAAGGCGTACAGCAATCGGCGGCGGCGCCCTCCTCGCGTGCCTTATCCGCCGCGCTTGCTTCATACTGATTGTCGAGCAAACAGCTTCCACGGACAGACCGACGCCGATACATTATGATTGCAAAAGAAACGCGCCCCAGGCATAGTGGGCGGAAGAACCGGGCATGGGGGAGGTTTGAGGTGGGTCGTCGCGTCGTTCACAACGCCTTAGCTTTAACAGTTGTCCTCGCGGCCGGCCTCTCTGCAGGCACCGCGCGTGCGGACACGCTGCTCTTCTCGTTCGTCAGCGGCAGCGACAGTGCGAGCTGGGAGCAGTCCAGTAATCCCACGCCGATAGACCCCACTGCCAATGGTTTTGTAGTCGATGTCCAGGACGGTACCGAGACAAGCTTCGCGGGGACGAACTCGTTCCCATACGTAATTTTTCAGACCGACGCCGGCGGCGGCGGGTTCAGAACCCAGACCTTCTTTACCATTGCAACCGGCCCCGAGATCTTCACAGGAACGGAGGCGGATCCGGTGTTCTCGGCGGGCACTTACGATTTATCCTACTTGGGCCAGTCCGGCTCTGTGCCCGGGGTTCTTACCGTCACGGTCGAGTCTTCGACCGTTCCGGAACCGGCATCGCTCGCGTTGCTCGCAATAGGCTTGGTGGTGGTCATGGGCGCCGGATGTTGGCGTCGCCCCTGCCTCGGTACCAAGATGGCCTGAGTTGCTCCTGCGCGAAGAAGTCCGATCCACGGCCAGCGTGTGCCGGCCGTTGTTGACGTTGCGAGGAACAGTCGGAGGAACAGGACCGCGCCGATGGTCTCGTCCGGGTCGGCCAGCCCGACCGGCCCATATACCCCTGCCCGCGCGCTGCCTTCCGCCGTGCGGGTGCGGACGAGATCGCGCTCTACGACGGACAAGAGTTCTTTGAAGTCTGGGACCATCGGGGGCTTCGCCCCTCAGCGCACAGTGTTCTCGGGTCAGTTCGGAAACCGCCGCAACGCGTTCATGAATGGGGCGGCTCCGCCAATAGCGGTCATCGTCCGCTTTCATCTCGTCAAAGTCGGTGTATCTGCGGATTGTCTTGTCCATCCCGTTGTATGACGAGCATAGAGATCTAACGATCTCGGGTACCGGGTGATGCGAATTCCCCGTCATTGGCGACAATGGTTGTAACCCACGGCAAGGAGTCAGCATGGAAATCGTCGACGCCCACCATCACCTGTGGGACCTGGAGGCCAATCATTATCCCTGGCTCAGCGACCGCGTCACGTCGCGCATCTATGGCGATTACACCGAGATCTGCAAAGACTACCTGCTGGCCGATTACCTGCGTGACATCGGCGACCTCACGGTCGTCAAGTCCGTTCACGTGCAGGCCGAGCACGACCCGGGCGATCCTGTGCGCGAGACTGCCTGGCTTCAGGCGCTCGCCGACGAGCGGTCCGCGAACCCCCGGGGCTTCCCGAATGGCATTGTCGCCTATGCAGACCTCTCGGCGGCTAATGCCGGCCGGGTGCTGGAAGGGCACTGCCGATACCACAACGTGCGCGGCATCCGGCAATCCTTGAACAACGTCGTCACCGACCCGGCGCACCATCGCGATCTATTGAAAGACGGCACGTGGCGCCACAACATTGCGCGACTCCGCGAGTTCGGCCTGTCCTATGATCTGCAGCTCTTTCCCGTGCAGATGGCGGAGGCGGCTCTGGTGGCGCAGGAATACGAAGATGTCCGCTTCATCATCTGTCACGCCGGTTTCCCGATCGACCGGACGCCGGATGGCATGTTGCTGTGGCGGCTGGGCATGCGGCGGCTGGCGGAGCGGCCGAATACGGCGGTGAAAATCTCGGGTTTCGGCATGTTCGACCGCCATTGGACGACGGAAAGCATCCGCCAGATCGTGCTCGAAACCATCGACATCTTTGGCGACAGACGCGCGATGTTTGCGAGCAATTTCCCGGTCGATCGAATGATGGGGAGCTACCGCCGGATATGGGATTCGTTTGACGAGATGACCCGCTTGTTCTCACCCGCCGCGCGTCAGGCGCTGTTCCACGATAACGCGATCGCCCTCTACAGGCTGTAGCGGCCCGCCTCGCTCTCCACCATCGTCCGCAGCTCACGACGGGCTCGTCGTCCCGACATACTTGAACTGGCGGAGGTCGATCTCCGGATACGTGCTATTGTGGGTCACTCGAAAGACACTGATGACCGGGTGCTCGAGGTCGCCGTTCTTGTCAAATGAAATAGGACCTTGCAGCGTTTGTATGGCGGTGGCCTGGATCGCGGCCCGCACGTTCGCCCGGTTCATGGGCTGGCCGCTTTTTGCGACTCGCGCGATCGCGTCGACCACGACGACCCCCGCATTGTAGGTCGTGAGTCCGTAGTCACTGGGTTGTTTCTGCCATCGCTCTACGTATCGGCGCTGCCACGCCTGGCCAGCCGGAGTATCGAAAATATGCGGCGCGGCCGAGGTGGCGTACCAACCCTCCGCCGCCGGGAAGCCTGCCGCTTTCAGGAAGTCCCCTTCGTAAATGCCGCTCGCGTCCGCTCTCAGCATGGTGTGTGGAAGAACGTCGTAGGCCTGCTTCGCCAACTTCGCCCCGGCTTGCGAAGTCCCGCCGTATTCAAGCAGGTCTGGCCTGAGAAACTTGATTTTCGTGAGAATCGTCGTGTAGTCGGCTTCCCTGGGATTGAGCGAGTCGCGACCGAGAACCTTGACGCCCTTTTTCCCGGCGGCCGCCTGGAAGGCAGCAGCGATGCCGATCCCGCCGGCGCTGCCATCATCGAGGATATAGGCACTCCGGACGCCATGCTTCCCGTAGAAGAAGTTCACCATGCCCGGCTCGACAAACGCCTCATTCCCACAGGTGCGAAAGAACACCAGGGTCACGCCGTTCTGCCTCGTCTGAGCCGCAAACTTCGGATTGGTCAGATCGGGGCTCGTTGTACTTCCGGCCACCATGGGCAGGCCGGCGCTGGAAAGGATTGGCAGCATGGCCATCGCCGAGCCGCTGTCGATCGGTCCGACAACCGCAACAACGGAAGGATTTTCTGCCAGCGTCCTGGCGTTGGTTGCAGCCTGCGCCGGGTCGTATCCGCCGGCGGTCGCCGTCGCGTCATTGAGCACGATCGTACGGAGCTCGAACCCCGGCACGGCGTCTTTCTGGTTCGCCTCTTCTACTGCCAGCCGCGCGCCGTCGAGTTCGACCGTAGCTTCCTCGGCCTCGGCCCCGGTCAACGCAAAATCCATTCCGATCGTGATCGTCTTCGCGCCCGCCGCACGACCGGTCGCAGGCCCGCCAAACGCACCCGGCAGGCTGAGTGCCGCCGCGGCGGTGCCGCGTACAAACTTTCTTCGCCCCAATCGGCGCGTCACATGCCCACTCTGCCGCTGGCCTGGCGAACCCATACCGTCCGACATGGTCCCTCCCTTCGTGCTGTTATGCACATCATACAACGTCAGTCGATGTCGTTGCCTCGTGAGGATATTCGTTATGACATGGCATCGCTGGCCATCGCAAGGAGCTCCCTCTGCGGTGCAGCCGGAACCCTTCCCGTCCGGTTGCGATCAATGCGGGCGTGAGCCGTCGGCGATGGCAATCAGGGCCGCCGATTATTTCGCTCCCGTACAGCCCTCCACGTTGTATCATGACGCGCCCGCGCAACGGGGAGCAGGCGGATGAAGGCGCATATTGTCGGTGGCGGCTTCGGCGGACTGGCGGCCGCGGCCTGCCTCATCCGCAACGCGGGGATGCCCGGCCAGGACATTACGATCTACGAGGCGGATGAACGGCTGGGCGGCGCCTTCTCGCTGGCCGGCAGTGCGGCGAGCGGCTACATCCTGCCGACCGGCTCCGTCTTCGATGCGAAGTTCCGCTGCACGTTCGACCTGCTCGCGACGATCCCCTCGACGGGCGATCCGGCACGTTCCGTCAAGGATGACTTTTTTGCCTTCAATGAACGCTACCCCTTCCACGACCGGGCGCACCTCTTCGACCGCAACGGCCGCATCCTGCACCGCCCGCATTTCGGCCTGAGCGTCCGCGATCGGCTCGATCTCGTGCGGCTCGCGCTGACGCCCGAGACGATGCTGTACGGGCGGCGCATCGACGAATTCTTCAGACCCGGCTTCTTCGCCACCGAATTCTGGCTGCTTTGGACGACGATCATGGGGCCGCTGCCGCAGCACAGCGCGCTGGAGATGCGGCGTTATATGAACCGCTTCCTGCCCTTGCTGCCGGATCTGTCGGACATGTCCCACGTCCTGCGCACGCGCTTCGACCAGTATGAGGCGATCATCGAACCGATGCTGGCCTGGCTGCGCCCGCGCGGCGTGGTTTTCCTGACCGGCGCCTTTGTCCGCGACATCCGTCTAGCGCCGTCACCCGGCCGCATCACGGCCAGCCGCCTCGACTATGAACGGAACGGCGCGGCGACCTCCGTCGCCATTGCGCCGGAAGACATCGTGCTGGTGACCCTCGGTTCGCAGGTCGCCGATCTCTCGGTGGGATCGATGACCGAGGCGCCGCGGCCGCAAGAGAGCGGACGGCTCTGGGCGCTATGGCAGCGCCTGGCCGCGGGGCGCACGGATTTCGGCAATCCGGACGCGTTCTTCGGCACCGCCCACGTGCCGGACACGCAATGGGTGACCTTCACGGTCACCACGACCGGGACTGAATTCTTCGACCGGATGACGGTGCTGACCGGCAGCGAGCCGGGAAGCGGCGGGCTCGTGACGCTGAAGGATTCGAGCTGGCTTCTCACGCTGACGATCTTCCACCAGCCGGAAGTCGTCGCTCAACCGCGCGGCACGAAACTGTGGTGGGGCTTTCTGCTCTATCCGGACCGCACCGGCGACTTCATCAAGAAGCCGGGCCATGCCTGCACGGGCGCGGAAATCCTCGAGGAGGTGCTGCGACAACTGCGGTTCGAGCAGCAGTTGGACGCGATCATGGCCTCCTCGGTCTGCATTCCCGCCAGCCTGCCTTACGTGAACAGCGTGTGGCTGCCGCACAAACAGAGCGATCAGCCCCGCCCGGTTCCCGAGGGAGCAACGAATCTCGGCTTCCTCGGCCAGTTCGTTGAGGTTCCGAAGGAGCTGGCCTTCACCATCGAATGCTCCGCCCGCACGGCGTGGGAGGCGATCCACCGGCTGCTCCGACGTGGCCCGGCGCCACCGCCCGTCTATCAGGGCCAGTACGATCCGGCGGCGCTGTTCGCCGCGCTGAAGGTGCTCCTCTGAGAGGTCAATGGATTTCCGAAGCGACACCCCGAAAAATGACAGGCCCCACCATTGATCGGATATCGTGACGTCCTGAGCCTCCGATCCCGGTTCAGCCGCGCCCGAGATCGCGCAGCCTGAGACGCCCGGATGCGTCTTCCAGATCCATCTCCGCCGCCCGCTGTTCCGCCGCTGTTCGCAGCGGCCCGGCCCGGTCAGCTCTCCGGTTCGTCCCCGCCCACCTCGATGTCGGGGCCGAGCGTATCGGGGTCTTCGCCGAGGTCGGACGTATCCTCGATCACGTCCTCTTCCGCGCCCTCCGCCGGCTCTTCGATCTCGAGCCCGGCTTCCTCGGGTACCGGGGCCGGCTTCTTCGGCCGCCGCTCCTCCGGCAGGCCGGGCGGGCGCCTGAGGCGCGGCTGCTCGGCCGGCTGTTCGGTGTGGCATTTCGGGCAGACGGCCGGCGCACGACCTAGATCATAGAACCGCGTGCCACAGGCGACGCAGACGCGCTTGGCTCCGAATTCGGGTTTCACCATCGCTCGCGGTCTCTTTGCGGAAACGGAGCGGCGCCTTGCCACCGGCGCGGGAGCCTGTCAAACCTTCTTCGCAACGCATCAGGTTTCTCGCCCGCCGTGATGGACGCCGCACTCAAAGGCCCGCTGAAGGCATCTCGCCCCCCGGGGCCGCTCAGTGGAACCATCCGGGTGCCGGGAGACAAATCGATCAGTCATCGCGCCCTGATGATCGGGGCGCTCGCGGTCGGCGAGACGCGCATCGGCGGCCTGCTCGAAGGCGAGGACGTGCTGGCGACGGCGAGCGCCATGCGCGCGCTCGGGGCAGAGGTCACCCGCGAGAACGGCCTCTGGCTGGTCGCCGGCCGCGGGGTGGGCGGCCTCACCGAGCCCGCGAACGTGCTGGATATGGGCAATTCGGGCACCGCCGCGCGGCTCCTCTCCGGCATCCTCGCCAGCCACCCGATCTTTTCTGTCCTCACCGGAGACGCCAGCCTGCGGGCCCGCCCGATGCGGCGCGTCATCGAGCCGCTCAAGGCCTGCGGCGCCCGCTTCACCGCCCGTGCCGGCGGCCTCCTGCCGATGGCCATCGAGGGCACCGCAGACGCCCTGCCGCTCTCCTATCGCCTGCCCCTCCCCTCGGCGCAGGTGAAATCCGCCGTGCTGCTGGCCGGCCTCAACGCCCGCGGCCGGACCGAGGTCGATGAGCCGGCCCCGACCCGCGACCATACCGAGAATCTGCTCCGCCATTTCGGCGCCGAGGTGCGCGTCGAGGCAGCGGGCGGCGGGCGGCTGATCGCCCTCACCGGGCAGCCCGAACTGAAAGCAGCCGACGTCAGGGTGCCGGCAGACCCCTCCTCGGCCGCCTTTCCACTCGTCGCCGCCCTCCTGGTACCGGGCTCCGAGATCCGGCTGGAAGCCGTCGGTCTCAATCCACTGCGCACCGGGCTTCTGACAACGCTCGAGGAGATGGGGGCCCCGATCTCGATCGAGAACCGCCGCCTCGAGGGCGGCGAACCCATCGGCGATCTCGTGGTTCGCCACGGTCCGCTGACCGCGGTGGAGGTGCCGGCGGAGCGCGCGCCGACGATGATCGATGAATACCCGATCCTGGCCGTCGCGGCGGCCTTCGCCCGCGGCACCACGCGCCTCCTGGGCCTCAGCGAACTCCGCGTCAAGGAAAGCGACCGGCTGGCGGCAAGCTGGCGCCTGCTCGCCGAAAACGGAATCCGTGCCGAGGTTGCGGGCGACACCCTGCTCGTTCATGGCACCGCCGCCCCGCCCCGGGGCGGCGCCCGCATCGAAACCGGCATGGACCACCGGATCGCGATGAGCGCCCTCGTCCTGGGCCTGGCGAGCGCGGAGCCCGTGGGCGTGGACGATGCGAGCTTCATCGACACCAGCTTTCCCGGCTTCGTCCGCCAGATGGCGGCGCTCGGGGCCCGCTTCGAACCGGCGTGACGGGGCGCCCACTGGTCATCGCCATCGACGGCCCGGCCGCCGCCGGCAAGGGCACGCTGGCACGGCGGCTGGCCGAACATTTCGGCCTGCCGCATCTCGATACCGGACTTCTCTACCGGGCGGTGGCGCGCGGGATGCTGGATCGGGGCGAGGATCCGGCCGATGCCGAGGCAGCCGAACGGACGGCCAGGGCGCTGGATGCCAAGGAACTCGATGCCAGCGAACTCGCCCGCCCCGACCTGCGCACGCCGGAAGTCGATCGCGCGGCCAGCATCGTCGCCGCCCGCCCTGCCGTCCGGGCCGCGCTCCGTGCCTTCCAGAGACGCTTTCCGGCGGAACGGGGCGCCGTCATGGACGGGCGCGACATCGGCACGGTGATTTTCCCCGAGGCGACCGTGAAGCTCTACGTCACCGCCAGCCCGGAAGCACGCGCCGAACGGCGCTGGCGGGAGTTGACGGGGCGCGGCATCGCCGTCGAGCGGGCAGAGATCGCCGCCGAGATCGCCGAACGCGACACCCAGGACCAGAGCCGCCCGGTCGGGCGTCTCGTCAAGGCCGAAGGAGCCGTGACGCTCGACACCACCGATCTCGATCCCGAAGCGGCCTTCGCCGCTGCCCTGGCCGCCGTGAACGCGCACATCGGTGCCCAGCCTTGACTGTCCGGGTCTTGAATGCCCGGGTCTTGAATGCCCGGGTCTTGAATGGCCGGTCATGAATGTCGCGCAGGCCAACCCTGATCCGGGGTTTCCCTTGACTTGCCGGGCCTCAGGGGTATTTCTGCCATCAACCGCGCGGTTTTGCCCGCGCGGGTGAGACGCCGGGGCTCGCCGCCCCGCATCCCTGATCGCCAACCCGGCCTGTGCGTTCTTTCCATCCGCCACAGGCACGTCGTGTTCCACCGGATTGGCGGAACGCGCAAACCCTTGGGCCTATCCCGGCCCGCACGAGGACAACACCGAAACGATGTCATCCGCCACAGCGACCGTCCCCACCGAACGCGCGCGCCCGGGGACCGCGCCGAAAGAAGGGGACAGCTTCGCCGCGCTGCTCGACGAAACTCTCGGACGCGACAGCGGTTTCGAAGGATCCGTCGTCACCGGGCGAATTGTGCGGCTGACCGACGAATACGCCATCGTCGATGTCGGGCTGAAGAGCGAAGGGCGCGTGCTGCTCAAGGAATTCGCCTCTCCCGGCACGACGCCGGAGGTCCATCCGGGCGACGTGGTCGAACTCTATGTCGAGCGCTACGAGGACCGGGACGGCTCGATCGTGCTCTCGCGCGAAAAAGCGCGGCGCGAGGAAGCCTGGACCAACCTCGAAAAGGCGTTCGAGGCCAATCAGCGCGTCAACGGCCGGATCTATGGCCGGGTCAAGGGCGGCTTCACCGTCGATCTCGGCGGCGCCATCGCCTTCCTGCCGGGCAGCCAGGTCGATATCCGCCCGGTGCGCGACGTGACCCCGCTGATGGACACGGCGCAACCGTTCCAGATCCTGAAGATGGACCGCGCCCGCGGCAACATCGTCGTCTCGCGCCGCGCCGTCCTCGAAGAGACCCGGGCCGAACAGCGGAGCGAACTGATCCAGGGCCTCAAGGAAGGGCAAATCCTCGAAGGCGTGGTGAAGAACGTCACCGATTACGGCGCCTTCGTGGATCTCGGCGGGGTCGACGGCCTCCTGCACGTGACCGACATCGCCTGGCGGCGAATCAACCATCCCTCCGAGGCGCTGACGATCGGCCAGCCGGTCCGTGTGCAGGTGATCCGTTTCAACCCGGAAACCCAGCGGATCAGCCTCGGCATGAAGCAGCTCGAGGCAGATCCCTGGGACGGTGTGGCGGCGAAATATCCGCCCGGCGCCAAGTTCACCGGGCGTGTCACCAACATCACCGACTACGGCGCCTTCGTCGAATTGGAACCCGGCGTCGAGGGGCTCGTGCACGTCTCCGAGATGTCGTGGACCAAGAAGAACGTCCACCCCGGCAAGATCGTCTCCACCAGCCAGGAAGTCGAGGTGGTCGTGCTCGATGTCGATGCCGCGAAACGGCGCATCTCGCTCGGCCTGAAGCAGGTCAGCCAGAACCCCTGGGAGGCGTTCCTGGAGGCGCATCCGGTCGGCTCGACCGTCGAAGGCGAGGTCCGCAACATCACCGAGTTCGGGCTCTTCATCGGTGTGGCGGCGGAACTCGACGGCATGGTGCATCTTTCCGACATCTCGTGGGACGATTCGGGCGAGCTGGCCATCACCCGCTTCAACAAGGGCGACGTGGTGAAGGCGAAGGTGCTCGACGTCGATGTGGAGAAGGAACGGATCAGCCTCGGCATCAAGCAGCTTCGCGAGGATCCGGCGGCCAGCGCGCTCGAACGCATCCACAAGGGCGACATCGTCACCTGCGTCGTGACGGCGGTGCAGTCGAACGGCATCGAGGTTTCCGTCGAGGATGTGCTGACCGGCTTCATCCGCCGCGCGGAACTCGCCCGCGACAAGGCGGAGAACCGGCCGGACCGCTTCGCCGTCGGCGAGAAGGTGGACGCCAAGGTGGTCTCGATCGACCGCGCGGCGCGCCGGCTCGGCCTGACCATCAAGGGCAAGGAAATGGACGAGGAGAAGCAGGCGATGGCCGATTTCGGCTCCTCCGACTCCGGCGCCTCGCTCGGCGACATCCTCGGCGCGGCCATCCGCCGGCGCAACCAGCAGGCGGAACAGGAAAACAAGTAGCGGCCCCCGGGAGCGCGTGAGCGGCGGGATGAGCGCCGAGATCGATCTCCTGCTCGATCGCCGCCGGCTCAAGCAGAGGCTGATCTTCTGGCGGGCGGCGGCGATCGTGCTCCTGCTCGCCGCGGTGCTGCTGGCGATCGGGCGGAGCGGCCTCGTGCCCGGGCTGGCCGGCCGGGCCCACGTCGCCGTGCTGCGCGTGGACGGCATCATCACCGACGACGCGGCGCGTGACGCGGCGATCATAGGGCTCGCCGGTGACCCGGCAGTGAAGGCGCTGATCGTCGTGATCGACAGCCCCGGCGGCAGCGTCGCCGGCGGCGAGGCCCTGCATGACGCGATCGGCCGCGTCGCCGCCGCCAAGCCGGTGGTGGCGGTGATGGGGCCGGTCGCGGCCTCGGCCGCCTACATGATCGCCGTGCCGGCCGCCCGCATCTTCGCCCGCGAGGCAACCTTGACCGGCTCGATCGGCGTGCTCCTGCAGGCGGGCGAGATTTCCGGCCTCCTGGCCAAGCTCGGCATCGCCCCCGAAACGATCGTCTCCGGCCCGCTCAAGGACCAGCCGAGCTTCACCGCCCCGATCACGCCGGCCGGGCGTGCGGTGCTGCAGGGGATCGTCGACAATCTCTATGCACAGTTCGTGGCCATGGTCGCGGCCGGGCGGCACATGAGCATCGATGCCGTGAAGGCGCTGGCGGACGGCCGCCCCTATACCGGCCAGCAGGCGCTGAAGCTCGGGCTGATCGATGCCATCGGCGGCATGGGCCAGGCGCGGGCATGGCTTGCCTCCGCCAGGGGCGTTTCCGCCCGGCTGCCCGAGATCGGCGTCGCCCGCCCGGGCTTCGCCTGGCCCGGTTTCGGGCGGGCTTTCGGGGGCCTGTTGAATGTCCTTCTATCACAACGGGTTAATCTTGACGGCGCGTGGGCGCTCTGGCAGCCTGCCGAACAATTCCCATAGACACAAAGCTTTTCCCGTGAGGGAGGCGGATGACCAAGTCCGAGCTGATTGCCGAACTGGCCGCGGCCAATCCGCATCTCCTGGCGCGCGATGCCGAGCGGATCGTAGGAACCGTGTTCGAGGAGATCATCACCGCCCTTGCCAACGGCGACCGCGTGGAGTTGCGCGGCTTCGGGGCTTTCACGGTCAAGCGGCGCAATGCCCGGACCGGGCGCAATCCGCGCACCGGCGAAGCGGTGGCCGTCGAGGAAAAATTCGTCCCCTTCTTCAAGGCCGGCAAGGAGCTGCGCGAGAGGGTGAACCGCGGCCGCCCGGCCCAGCGGCTGGCGGACGGACGGGCGAGAGGCTGAGAGAGCGGCAGGCTCGCTGATGCGTCTGCTGCTCGCGGCGCCATTCCTGCTGATCCTGGTGCTGTTCGCGCTTTCCAACACCGAGCCCGTGGCGCTCGGATTCTGGCCGACCGATCTGGCCCTCCGATTGCCGCTTTCGCTCGCCGTGCTCGCCGCGATGGCGATCGCCTTCGTCGCCGGCGGCCTTCTGGTGTGGGGCGAGGCGCTCCGCCAGCGGCGCCGTGCGCGACGCGCGGAGAATGCGGCGAGACTGCTCGAGGCGCGGCTCCTCGAGGCCGGGCTGAGGGCCCGGCTGCCGCTCCCGGCCGAGCCGCCCATGCCATGAATCGCCTGCGCGTGAAGATTTGCGGCATCAACAGCGAAGCGGCGTTCGATGCCGCCATCGATGCCGGAGCGGACTGGATCGGCTTCGTATTCTTTCCGCCCTCGCCGCGCTACGTCACGCCCGCGCGGGCGGCCGAACTTTCCCGGCGCCACACCGGCGGACCGGGGCGGGTCGGTCTTTTCGTCGCGCCCACAGAAGCGGAAATCGGCACTGCACTCGAAACATTGGCGCTCGATGCGCTGCAAATCTATGCGCTGCCGATACGGGCCGCTTCGTTGCGCCAGCGCTTCGGCCGGCCGGTCTGGCGGGCGGTGGGAGTGGCAACGCAGGATGATTTGCCGGGCGCGGCGGAAGGCGCGGACGCCCTCTTGATCGAGGCGAAGGCTTCAGCGGAGGCCACGCGGCCAGGCGGCAATGCCATGCGCTTCGACTGGTCGCAGCTCGCGGGCTGGCGGGCGCCAGCACCCTGGCTGCTGGCGGGCGGACTCGATGCGGACAATGTCGCCCGGGCGATTGCGGAGACCGGCGCCACTGCGGTCGATGTCTCATCCGGCGTCGAACGCGGACCTGGCGTCAAGGACCCCCGACTGATCCGCGCCTTCATCGCCGCCGCGCGCGGTGCCGCCGGATAGGGAATATCCACCGCCATCAGGTGTTGTGGCCTCCGACGATCGGCAACCTTGAGGAGGTCACGATGCGCATCCGGTTCATTGCACTCGCGGCGGCATTGCTGCTTGGCCTCGGCGCCTGCGCCGGCGGCACGAGTCCCGCAGCACCCATGGGCAGCGCCTACCCGAACGGCAGCGGCAACTCGAGCGGCATGGGTGGTGGCAGCATGGGTGGTGGCGGCGGGGGTGGCGGCGGCGGATACTGATCCGGCGGAAGCGACAATCTCAGGCGCCGTGGCGGCCGAGGCCGGCGGCGAGCGGGCAGAGCGGCATCTTTCACTCTGCTACGACGATCTCGAGGCGCTGCTGAAGAGCCGCCTCGAGGCGGTGATCGTCACCGGCAACGAGCCGAGGGCAGCGCAGGGCAACGGCGTTGTCCGGCAACTGGCTCCGCACCGTCGCCGATGCGAAAGGGCACCGATGGTGCGCGGCGCTGGTTCCGCTCGCCTTTTCCTGAGCCGGGCCGGACGGCAGAGATAATTCCTACTGGTCGTCGAGCCTCGCCTCTGCCGTCACCGTTGCGGTCACCGATGTCTCACCCGGCACGGCGCTCGGTTCCGGCATGGCGCGCGCCGCCATCATCGCCATCGGCCGCACGGGCGGACCTTCCGGCGGGGTGAGCCAGATTCTGCGGAAGCCTGCGAAATGCATGCCGAGCAGTTTCGCCGCCCGCTCGGCCTTCCCCTTCAAAGCTGCGAGCGCCATCGACTCGGCCTTGTCGTGCGCCGCCTCGGCGGTTTCATCCCTGAGGCTCCAGGCCAGCGAGGAAACCGCGAGGCCGTCGGCTTGCAGCGTTCCGACGAGGCCAAGCAGCGCCGGGCCGTCGGTTGCGCTGAGATTGATCGCCTGGCTGGCCCGCCACTCGGAGTGCGGATCGCTGACATGCCAGACGGAATAGCCGCCCGTGGAAGCGGTGACGGCGCTGACCGCCCGCACCTCGGCCAGCGCGCGGCTCACCATCGCGTTGACGGCGGCCTGCGCCTGGACGGGTGTTGCCGCACCAACCTCGGCGGCGAGTGTGGCTTCGAGTTGATCGGGTATCACCTTGACGGTCGCGCTCGAGGAAAGATGGAGGATGGTTGCGGCGCGGGCGGGCGCGGCTGCAATGAGCAGTACGAGCGCGAGCCACGTCGCGATGAAGCCATTCCGTGCCGATCGCATCTGTCTTCTCCGGACAGCCAGGAGACTGCCTCCGACATGGCAGGGACGCAAGCCGGCTTGACCCGGTGCGATCGGACCTTACGGTCCGGTATGGCGAGGAAAGATCGGAGAAGCTGGTGGCGTTTGCCGTGCTGCGCGGGGTCCCATGATTCCGCTTTGGATCCCGGTGACGCTGGCGGCAGCACTGTTCCAGGTGTGGCGCACCGCGTTGCAGCAACGGCTGCGACGGGAGCTTTCGGTGAACGGGGCGAGCTTCGTTCGCTACTTTTTTGCGCTGCCGGCGGATTTGCTGCTGCTCGGGATCTGGCTGGCGGCGAGCGGATGGAATCTGCCACTCGCCGGGCCGCGTTTTCTGATCGCTGCCGCGGCCGGCGGGCTGGCGCAGATCGTGGCCACGATCCTGCTGCTGCTCTCGTTTGGATACCGCAACTTCGCGGTCGGCACCGCCTATGCCAAGACCGAAGCGATCCAGATGGCGCTTTTTGCCTGGCTCGTGCTCGGCGAGGCGCTCAGGCCACTCGAGTGGCTGGGCATCGCGCTCGCCGCGGGCGGCGTGATCACGCTTTCCCTGGTGGGCGAGGCAGCCGGCTTTCACTCCCTCATCAGGGCAAGCCGCCATCCGGCCGCGCTCTCCGGGTTCGGCGCCGGTTTCTGCTTTGCCTGGACTGCGATCTTCATCAAGGCGGCGAGCGACTCACTGGGGGCCGGAAATCCGGTGCTGCGGGCCCTGGTCACGCTGATGGTGATGAACGTCATGCAGACGGCGATGCAGGGCGGCTGGATGGCCGTGCGGGAACGCACCGGGCTGATGGCCGCTGTTTGCGCCTGGCGGCGGGCGGGCTGGGTCGGGCTTCTTTCCGCGGCAGGGTCGGCCTGCTGGTTCACCGGCTTCACGCTGGCGCCGGTGGCACTCGTGCGGACGCTCGGCCAGGTCGAGATTCCGCTCGTGCTGGTGTTCAGCCACTTCCTGCTGCATGAACGGATCCGGCGACGCGAGGTTGCCGGCCTTCTTCTGGTGATGGGCGGGGCGGCGCTGGTCGTGGCCGTCAGCTGAGCGGGCGATCAGAATTCCTTGCCGATCATCGCGTCGAGCGAGGAAGGTCCGCCACCGATGCAGCCGATTCCGAAGACCATGCAACCCCACATCAGGACCAGCTGGTTGACCGGGCTGAAGCGAGCGGCCGGGAGGAGAACGGTGACGAGCGCCAGCAGGAGATCGATGCCGAGGGCGAGAGCGGCCAGGCGGGTGAAGAGGCCTGCGGCCAGCATCAGGCCGCCGAAAAACTCGACGCAGCCGACCACGATGGTCCAGAACATGCCCGGGACAAATCCGTGCGCGGCAAAGAAATAGGCGAAGCTGGCGCCCTGGCCGGTGAGCAGAAGCGAAAGCTTCTGGTAGCCGTGCGGCACAAAAGCGAGGCCGACGGCGATTCGCATCAGCGGGTAGCCGATCGGGCGAAGGGTTGCGTGCACACGCCCGAGAAACGAACACATCGGTTGCAGGCCACGCATTTCTGCCGACGGAGAGGACGCTTCGCCGGGCATGGAAGGGATCTCCCTTGGTATGGCGCGCCTGAGCGTGGGCTCCTCAATGATAGCGATCAGAGGACAGGCTGCCAGCCCGCGATCGCCCGAGGCGGAATCGTCGGAGGGCGTGAATCGCGGGCTCGCATAAACCGCAGGGCTAGGTACGTTCCGCGCTGCCGTCTCCCGCGAGCGCGGCGAGATAGCGCTCGGCGGAGGCCGACAGCGCCTGCTTTCCTGCGCTGCGAATCTCGCGGCCTGCAAAAGCGCCGTAGATCGATACGAAGGGAAAGGCATCCAACGCCGCGACGAGCCGCCGCACGGCCGGTGCGGAAAGCGGCCAGAGATTGGGATAGCTCCGCATGAAGGAAACGTGGCGCCGATCGGGCAGAACCTGGAGGATGTCACCCGAGAGGAGCGCACCTTTCCCCCCTGTTCCTTCCGCCCAATGCAGCATCGTTCCTCCTGCGAAATGCCCGCCGCCCCGGATCAGAGTGATGCCGGAGCCAAGCGCCAGTGTCTCCCCATCCCAGAAATGGACCGCCGGATCGGGCCGCATCACCCATTGCCGATCGGCGGCATGGAGGTGGATCGGGCAGGCGAATGCGGCGGCCCAATCGACCATCGAGGCATAGTAATGCGGATGCGAGATGGCGATCGCGGAAAGGCCGCCAAGCGAACGGATCAATTCCCTGCTCGCCGGATCGAGCAGAGAGAGGCAATCCCAGAGCACGTTGCCTTCCGCTCTCAGAATCAGAAGTGCACGTTGGCCGATGCCAAAGGCAGGCAGGGTGATGAGGGAAAAGAGCGAAGGCTCGAGCAGGCGGAAGGCGTTGGCGTGCGTCTCCGCCAGGCGATCCGGCGTGATCCAGCTCTGGCCAAGCGGATTCCTGTACTGGCGCGGATCTTCGCAGATCGGACAGAGGGATGGCGGCTGAGCGGCGGGCGGGTACTGGGTGCCGCAGGTGACGCAGATATGCGCTGGCATTTTCCCTACTCCTGGAACATGGCAGCAATGGCTGCCGGATCGACCTCTTCGATGCTGGGCGGTGTCCAGCGGGGCGATCGGTCCTTGTCCAGCACCATTGCCCGCACGCCCTCGGCGAAGTCAGGGTGACGGACCACGCGCCTGACGAGGCGGAGTTCTGTCGCGAGCGCTTCGCCGAGAGTGGAGGCGGCGCCGCGACGCAGGACTTCGAAGCTCCACAAAATGGAAGAGGGGGAAAAGGTACCGAGGCTCGCGAGAGTATCACGGCCGAAGTCCCCGGGCTCGGCGGCAAGCCGCTGGAAGATGGCGGCAACGGAGGAAGCAGCGAAACAGCGGTCGATGGCCGGCCTCAGCGCGGCGAAGGTGAAAGGCGGAAGCGGCTCGGCGAAGGCGGCGAGTACGCCTGCGCCGTCTTCTGCCAGGGCCTGAGAAAGGGCGGAGAGCCTCGCACGCGGGACGAAGTGCGTCGCAAGGCCGGCATGCACGGCATCGGCACCTTGGAGCCGCGTGCCCGTGAGTGCGAGCCAGGAACCGAGCGCACCCGGCAGACGTGGCAGGAGATAGCTTGCCCCGATATCGGGGAAGAGGGCGATGGCTGTTTCCGGCATTGCGAACAAGGCGTGCTCGGTCGCGACGCGTGCGGACCCGTGCACCGAGATGCCGATGCCGCCGCCCATGGAAATCCCGTCGACCAGCGCGATATAGGGCTTCGGATATTCGGCGATGGTGCGGTTGAGCGCATATTCCTCGGAAAAGAACGAAAAGATCGCCGTATCGTCGCCGGCCAGGGCGGCGGCCCGCATCGCGCGCACATCGCCGCCGGCGCAGAATGAGCGCGAGTCCGTTGATTCGATAACGACCGCGTGCACGGCGGGCGCATCGCGCCAGGTGTCGAGCGCTGCCCGAATCGCGCGGACCATGGAGAGGTCGAGCGCGTTCAGCGCGGCAGCGCGGTTGAGCCTGATGCGCCCGATCCGCTGATCGCGGTCAGCGACGACGTGCTTCTCCATCGTATGATCTTCTCCCTTGCGGCGCGGCGCATGCGGCATGGCCGGCAGCGTGACCTTGGCAGAACTTTGGTATAATGGGCTCGTTTTGTGGCAACTGCACGAGGCCGTCTCAACGTCTCGCATTCCAGGCATGACTTGCACGAGATTTCCATCCTCGGCCGAGCCTCGATCACACGCCCGACGGCTTTCGTGGGCGACGCCCCAGCCGTGAGAGCGAGGACAACGCCGGCGCGGACGGGCGAGACGGCGACCGTTGCGCCTACAGAACGGGCGGACCGCCTGGCGCTGGTCTTCGCCGGTCGGCTGGACGCGGCCGGGGCGGGGCTGCTCTGGACGCCGGCCCTGAAGGCGGCGAGCGGGGCGAAGGGGCGGCCCCTGCTGTTCGACCTCTCGGGGGTCTCGCTCTGCGACACGGCGGGAGCGACGCTCCTGGTGGCGGCAGAGAACGCGCATGGCAGCCGGGCCGAGCTGGAGGGAGCCAACGAGGCGATGGCGGCGCTGATCGCGCGCGTGCGCGAGGCGTTGCAGGAGCCGGCGCAAGCGAAGGCCGCGAGCGAGAGGCTTCGCCTGATACCCCTGCTGCTGAGCGGATTTGCCACGGCCGCCAACGGCATTGCATTTCTCGGCGAAGCGGCGGTGGCGATCATCCTGGCACCACGGCGCCTCCGCATGCTGCGACCCGTCGATATTTTTGGTACGGCGGACCAGGCGGGGGTCAGGGCCATGCCGCTCGTCCTGCTGCTCGGCTTCCTGATCGGACTGATCCTGGCCTTCCAGTCGGCGATTCCGCTGCGCACCTTCGGCGCCGTCATATTTGTTGCGAACCTTGTCGCCATCGGTCTCTTTCGCGAACTCGGGCCGCTGCTGGCGGCGGTCATCCTCGCCGGACGCACCGCATCCGCGTTTGCTGCGGAGATCGGCACCATGAAGGTCAACGAGGAGGTCGATGCGCTCTCGACCATGGGCCTCGACCCGATGACGATGCTGGTGCTGCCACGGCTTTGCGCCGCCGTGCTGGTGATGCCGATGCTGACGATCGGCCTGGAGCTTGCCGGACTGGTCGGCATGGCGGTGGTACTGAAACTGTTCGGCTACCCGCTCGCGGCGGTGGTGGCGCAGGTGCAGGGGGCGACGACGATCGGCGACTTCGCGGGCGGCCTCTTCAAGGCGCTCTGCTTCGCCGCCGTGGTCGCCGCGATCGGCTGCAACCGGGGGCTTGCGACCGGGCGAGGCCCGCGCGCGGTGGGCATTTCGGCCACCTCGGCGGTGGTCGGCGGCATTGTCGCCACCATCCTGCTCGATGGTCTGTTCGCCCTCGTCTTCTACCGGCTCGGGCTATGAGCGCGGGATCGCGTGCCGTGGTGGTGCGGGCGGATGGTGTCGCACAGCGATTCGGATCACGGACGATCTACCAGAATGTCTCCTTCACGGTCGCGGAAAAGGAAGTGTTCGTTATTCTCGGCGGATCGGGCTGCGGCAAGTCGACGCTGATGAAGCAGCTGATCGGCCTCATTGCGCCGAGTATGGGGTCGATCGAGGTGCTGGGCCACGACATGCTGCGCGAACGGGAGAGCGTGCTGCCGCATATCGGCGTGATGTTCCAGTCGGGAGCGCTGTTCGGCTCGATGACGCTGCTCGAGAATGTCATGCTGCCGCTCGAGATCTATACAGGCCTGCAGCCAGCGGCACGGGAGAGCGTAGCGCGGACCAAGCTCGGGCTGGTCGGGCTGGCAGCATCTGCGTCGCTGCTGCCGGCAGAGATTTCCGGAGGGATGGCGAAGCGCGCCGGCATCGCGCGGGCGATGGCGCTCGATCCGCCGCTGCTCTTTCTCGACGAACCGGGGGCGGGCCTCGACCCGATCACCTCTGCCGGGCTTGATGCACTCATTCTCGAGCTGCGCGATGCGCTCGGTGTCACCTTCATCGTCGTCACGCACGAGCTTGCCTCGATCATGGCGATTGCGGATCGCTGCATCATGCTCGATCGCGATGCCGGGGGACTGATCGCCGAAGGCCGGCCCGAACGGCTGAAAGCGGAGAGCACGAACCCGGTCGTCCACGCATTCTTCCACCGCGAGGTGTTGTGATGGGATCGCGAGCACTCTATCTGCGCGTCGGCCTTCTGATCGTGATCGGGATCGCGGCCGTGGTCGGCCTTATCCTGTTCCTCGGCGGCGAGAATCTCCAGAATGCGACGCAGATGGAGACCTACTTCAGCGAATCGGTGCAGGGCCTCAGCGTCGGCGCGCCGGTGAGTTATCTCGGCGTAACGGTGGGCCGGGTCACGGATATCGGGCTGGTCACGGCCGAGTATTTCCGCAACGCGCCGGCGACTCTGCGGCGCGCCACGTATCGCATGGTGGTCGTGCGTTTTGTTGTCTCGGCGAACCGGATTGGCCGGTCGCTCAGTGAGGCGCGGATCGCGGACGCCGTGAAGATCGGCTTTCGCGCGCGGATCGTCACGCAGGGGATCACCGGGATCAGCTATCTTGCGCTCGATTTCGTCAATCCCACACAATTTCCTCCGCTCGAAGTGCCGTGGGCGCCACGCTATCCCTATGTGCCGTCGGCGCCGAGTACGTTCTCGCAGGTGCAGAGTGCGGCCGAGCAGCTTGCCACCCAACTCAAGGATATCGACTTCCGGGATATTGCCGCCGCACTGCTCGGGCTGATCCAGGAGCTGCAGCAGGAGATGAAGAGCGGAGAGGCACACCAGACGCTGGCGGCGACGCGGACGCTCGTGTCCAACCTCAATGAGGCGATCGAGAAGGCGGACCTGGCCGGCCTCGTTGCCGGCATTCACCAGGACAGCGAGGCGCTCAGCGCGCTGTTGCGCGGCGGCAAGCTCGAATCGATCGGGACCAATGCCGACAAGGCTGCCGCCGAGATTCTCGCGGTGACGCGCGCGCTGCCGCCGCTCGTCACCACTCTTTCGCGGACGGCGGAACGTACCGACACGGCGACCGCGGACTTCGAACGGAGCATGATTCCAATCCTGCGCGACCTTGCGGCAACCGCCTCGAACCTGCGCGACACCACCGACGCGCTGCGCGCGTATCCGGCCGGCGTGCTGTTCGGCGGGCCGCCGCCGCGCCAGGGCGGTGTCAGCAACGGGGGAGGAAGATGAGGCGGAGGGACTGCCTCATCGGGTTGCCGCTGGCGCTGGCCGGTTGTGGCGGGGTTCTGAACCGACCCTACCTGCAGCGAGAGGATTGGGCACTCACCGTTCCGGCCCCCACGGCACGGCCGCCGCGGCAGGGCGGCAAAGTGCTGCTGGTGCGGAGCCTGCAAGCGGCGCCATCGCTTGGCGATCGTGGATTGATGACGCTGCAGTCGGACGGGGTGATGCAGAGCGACTTCTACAATCGCTGGGCCGTTTCGCCCGCCGACGGGGTGGGCTCGGCGCTTCGCCAGTATCTTGCCCAGAGCGGACTGTTCGCCGCCGTGCTGGCCCCCGGCAGCCTTGCCCCGGCTGGCCTCACGCTGGAGGCGGAGCTGATGCAGCTTTGGGCCGAACCGGGAGCCGGACGGGCGGTGGCGTCGCTCTCGATCGTGCTGCTGGCGACGGCGAGCGCGAGCCCGCGCGTGCTGCTGCAAACGACCGAAACTGCAACGAGCCCGCTCGCACCCGGGGCGGACGCGGCGGCGGATGTCGCGGCACAGCTGGCCGCGCTCGCAGAGGTGTTTAGGGAGACGGCGGCGGCCCTGGCACGCTTCGCCTGACCGGCAGCGTGCTCGACCCGGCCGAGCCTGGCGCCTCGATCCTGGTGCGGGACGGGGCACCCACTGACGGCGGGTCCGTGTCTCGTGCCGCACTGGGGTTGGCTAGACCCGTGTCGGGCTGACTGTGCAGCCCGACACGGGTCTCGCGCTTTATTTGAGCCCGCGATTCACGCCCTCCGACGTTTCCGCCCCGGGCGATCGCGGGCTAGAGAAGATGCGCACCCCGAGATTCCGTTACATGCAATGATCGCATGTCGTCTGGCTGCCTTTTCTGATCCTCGACCAGCAGGCCCGGCACCACTTGGTTGTCTGTTCGAGCGGGCCGGGAAGCCGGCCCGTCAATCCAGAAAAGGAACTGTTGCGATGAAACGACTTCATGGTGCAGCGTTCGGCGTGCTGCTCCTCGCGGCCCCCGCAGTGGCGCTGGCCGGAAACGGCGGTGGGGGTGGCGGATTGGCCGGGGCCGGCTCGCGCCCCGTGACGGCGGCCATTGCCGGCCCTGCAACGAACCAGTCGGACTTCGCCTTCGCGAGGACTGGGGCAACACCGTACACCGACGCCAGCGGCGGCACTCAGCTCATGACCGGGGCCTACCAGTCGCAGGCGGGCAACAATGCCGCGCCGATCAACAACGCGATGTCGCTCGCCAACCAGAGGGGCGGCGGCCACTGAAGCGAGTTTCCGGCGAACGGGAAAGAGAGGCTGATCGCCATCCCGTTCTTTCCACGGAACGAGGCGCGGGGCCCGGCTCCGCGCCCGGTTCTGTCGTACCGGTCAACGAGGTGGAAATTCCGGCGCTCGTTTCCGTCTTCATGCAGCGGCACTCGAGCAGATCGCGATCAGACGGAATCGGCTGATCGCGTGAAGATGCTCGCCAAAACAAAGAGCTAGAGCAGTTACCGTGAGCCATGGCGAACGGACATTGCTCTAGCCCGCGATCGCCCGAGGCGGAATCGTCGGAGGGCGTGAATCGCGGGCTCGAATAAACCGCGAGACCCGTGTCGGGCTGCACGGTCAGCCCGACACGGGTCTAGTGTGTCGACTCCAACGCTTGATACCGTAGGATGCATCCTAGAGCAGATCGCGATCAGACGGAATCGGCTGATCGCGTGAAGATGCTCGCCAAAACAAAGAGCTAGAGCAGTTGCCGTGAGCCATGGCGAACGGAAATTGCTCTAGCGGTCGGCACACACCTTTTTGTTTTCAGTGGCCTGCTGATCAGGCCGTCGATCCGATCCTTGCTGGCTTTCCACTCTCTTGCGATCCAATAGGCGTCATCAATCATAAAGCTCGAGGATTGGCGGGGGCTGCGGCGACGTGATAAGAGGGGCGCTCGACTCGTCTAGAAAGAGGGCGTCACCGGGAGGCGTCAATGCGCAAGCGCGACTTGCTCAAGGCAGCAATCGCCGCTCCGTTCTGCCTCTGCGGCACCGCGCTGGCTGAGCGCAATATCGTCACCAACCGGCAGACGAGGCCGGGTGTCATTCCCGCGGCCGCATTCTCGCCGGATGATCAGGACGCGCTCACCGCGATCGCGAAGGATGGCATGACGACAGAACGGCTGCCCGGCCTCGTCGTGGGGATCTGGGCTCCCGGCCGCGGCAACTGGGAGGCTTCCTTCGGCAGGGGTGACATCGCCACCAACGTTCCTATGCGCAGCAGTGACCATGTCCGCATTGCGAGTATCACCAAGACCTTTGTCGCCACCGCGGTCTTGCAGCTCGTCGACCTCGGCAAGCTCCATCTCGATGACAAGCTCTCGACCTATATCGAGGGGATTCAGAACGCCGACATTATCACGATGCGCAACCTTCTCGGCATGACGTCCGGCATCTACGATTTCACCATGGACGATCAGTTCGGGAAGGATTTCGTGACCAATCCGATGATGCCGTTCAGCCCAGACGATGTCATTGCAATCGTGAAGCGCCATGCGCCCGATTTTGCCCCCGGCGAAAAGGTTTCGTATTGCGACACCAACTACATACTTCTCGGGATGATCCTGGAGAAGGTGGCCCGCAAACCCGTGGCGCAGATCATCGAGGAGCAGGTCCTGGTTCCTCTCAAGCTTCGCAGCACAAGCTTCCCGACGAATTCCGCCATCCCGGCGCCGTTCGCGCACGGCTACTATGCCGGCGCCGATGGTAAGGGACCGTTCCAGGATTATACCAACACCAATCCGAACGTCGCCTGGACCGCCGGCGCGATGATTTCCACACGTGATGACCTTCGCATTTGGGCAAGGGCGCTCGCGACCGGCACTCTGCTCAAGCCCGAAACTCATAAAGAACAGACGCAATTCGGCCTGATCTCTGACTCGGGCGGGCTCAGCGTCGCCTACGGCCTTGGCATCGCCAGGATCGGCAAGTTTGTCGGCCACAACGGCGCGATACTCGGCTATACCACCGCTATGTTCTATCTGCCGGAGGCTGACGCAACTTTCGTCCTCGCGGGTAACCAGGCGTCGAATTTCTCGAACGCCACCACCGACATCTTTTATTCTCTGGCGAAGCACCTGTTTGCTCAAGGTTTTGGCAGCCCGACATAAGCCCGTGCGTCCAGGCCCGGCCCTTGGGGAACAGCGTATCAGGACCGGCGGCTACGTCACCTGAACAGTTCGCTTGGAAAGCCGGTTCAGCACTCTCGCCCGGCCGCATCAGATCGCGGGTGCAAGTGCTATTCTCAGCCGCGCGGGATGGGAGTGCCGCTTGAAGGTGACGGGTCAGGGGCGTCAGGCATCACAGACAGTGGCTCGGAGAGCGGCTGCGGTTGACATTCGGCCGCAGCCCTGAAGGCCTTCAGAAGTCGGCCCTCCGTTTCCGGGTCGGGTGCCGGCCCCTCAACCCGCCGCACCAGTTCGACCGTTCTCGCAAGCTGGTGGACGAACAGTCGGCAGGGCGGGCACAAGGCAAGATGGAGCTGAACCTGCAGGCCCGCCCCCGTGCAGCTCTCCCGATCGAGATGATCACCCGCCAGTTCAGTGACTTCCCGGCATGTCAGCACTGCAACCCTCCAGGATGATGCGAGTGAGCGCCTCGCCATGCCGTCGCGCCAACGCCGCCACCCGCAACATTTCAATATAGTGTCACATCTCGGGGCCCGGCGTTACCGTCATTGTTCACTTTTTTTGAGATTGATCGCTGCCGCGCGTTGTGTCCCTGGCCCGGAGATCGTGCAAGGAGCGCCATCAGCCCATTGCGGATGCGAGAGCGTCCGCGGTGCAGCAGGACGCGCTGGTTCGCTTCGCTGACACCAAGGATTCGACGGGCGTCCTCCGGCTCCAGGCCCTCAAAATCGCGCAGCACCACGACGCTCCGCTGGGCCGCCGGCAGGCCGTCAAGCAGATCGGCAGCGTGAGCCATGAGTTGACGGCCGGCGACGATGCGCTCGGGGTCAAGCTCCTCCCAGGCTACGGGAGGCACTGCCCAACTCCCGTCCGGCGCGAACCCGTTCGGGTCGACGGTTTCCGGGGGATCGCCGTCGACCGCCGCGAAATTAGGGATTCGGCCCTCCCGCTCTGCTCTTGTCCTTGCCTTGTTGGCAAGAATGGCAAAAATCCAGTTCTTCAACGTCGACCGGCCCTCAAATCGTGGCAAGCCATCGATCACCGCGAGCCAGGTATCCTGCGCGACTTCTTCGGCGATGGCGTGGCTGCCGACAAAACTGCGGGCCACGCTCACCATCATGCCGTGATGGCGCCTGACCAGAGCCTTGAAGGCGGTCTCGTCCTTCGCCAGTAACCGTTCGAGTAGTGGGTCAGGTTCCGTCACCCTGGTCGTCCCGATAAAGTTGATGGGGATTGCGTGCTGAGCGGCCTGCCCCGGTGTCGTGAGCGCCTGCCATCGCACCTGGAAGACTTCAGCGCAGCGTTGACGTCCACAATGTGGCCATCGACCGTCCCCAATTGAAGGCCCCGGAGCGGCAAGACGCCGGCGGCCGGGGAAGCGCAGCCCAATGCCTCTTGCGCAAATCTTCTTTGGTTGATTCGTCTCGAGAGAGAATCTGTTTACAGATCCCGGCGCATTTCAGGGATCTTTTGGCACGTGACGGTCAAAGATGTGCTTTCAGTACATGTGCTGGCCGCCGTTGATGGAGAGGGTCGATCCGGTAATGAAGTCGGCCTCGTCGGCGGTGAGGAACACGACGCCGCGCGCAATGTCGCTGGCGTGTCCGAGCCGGCCGACCGGAATGCGGGCGATGATCTTCTGCAGCACGTCCGCCGGAACCGCGCGAACCATATCGGTATCGACATATCCGGGTGCCACCGCGTTGACGGTGATGCCGTAGCGCGCCCCCTCCTGCGCGAGCGCCTTGGTGAAGCCGTGGATGCCCGATTTGGCAGCCGCATAGTTGACCTGGCCGTACTGGCCTGCCTGGCCATTGACACTGCCGATATTGACGATCCGCCCGAATTTCTGCTGGCGCATGCCATCGAATACGAGACGGCACAAATTGAAGCAGGAGCCGAGATTCGTATCGATCACTGCATCCCACATGTGGCGGGTCATGCGGGCGAGCGTGGCATCGCGGGTGATGCCGGCGTTGTTGACCAGAATCTCGACCGGACCGTGCACGCCGACGATGCGCGCAACCGCTGCCTCGCAGGCCGCAAAATCGGCGACGTCGAACTTTTCGACAGCGATGCGGGTCTCGGCGGAGAAGCTCTCGGCCGCCTTGTCGTTCGAGGTGTAGTTCGCGATGACCGTGCGCCCGGCCGCCTTGAGTGCCCTGCTGATCTCGGCGCCGATGCCGCGCGTGCCGCCGGTGACCAATGCGAGCCGTGACATCCCTGTCTCCTCATCGCTTGCTGTTGCTGCGCACCTTGTCTGTTCGGGCTGGCGGAGCGGCGCGGCCGTTCCGACCCGAAGCGAGGGGATTGGCGTTGCTAGGCCCTTGTCGGTCTGACTGGGCCGTCCGACAAGGGTCCAGGACATTGTTGGAGCCCGCGATTCACGCCCTCCGACGATTCCGCCTCGGGCGATCGCGGGCTCGTGTGCCGACTCCAACGCTTGATACCGTAGGATGCACTCTGGCGGTCGGCACACCACTCTTTATTTTCAGTGGCCTCTCATCCCCTTTCGTTTGCTGCCGGCGGCAGCAAACGGCGGGGGCAGGACACCAGGCTGGCGTTACCCGCCCGATCTGGCGGCAGCGGCGCGCTGGCGGCCGGGCCTGACCTCCCGGCGCAATGCCTGATAGGCGGCGAGACAGGCGAGATCGACGATCTGGCTGACCGAGGCATCGAGCGGCACGATCTGGGCGGGATGGGCGAGGCCGAGGAGGAGCGGGCCGATCACCGAGCCGCCGCCCAATCGCGGTGCGAGCCTGGTGGCGATATGGGCGGAATGCAGGCCGGGCATGATCAGCACGTTGGCGGTGCCGGAGAGGCGACAGAAGGGATAGAGCGCGCGATAGGCGGGATCGAGTGCGACGTCCGGGCTCATTTCGCCATCGAATTCGAAATCCACCTTCTGGCGCTGCAGGATGCTGGCAACCTCGCGCAGGCTGTCCACGGTCGGGTGGCGCGGATTGCCGAATGTCGAGTGGGAGAGGAGTGCCACGCGCGGCTCGACGCCGAGATGGCGGGCGGCGGCGGCGGCGCCCTTGGCGATGCCGACGAGCTCGACCGGAGTCGGGCGCTCGTGGATCAGGGTGTCGGCGACGAAGAGGGTGCCGCCGTGCTCGCCGAGCATGAGGGTGAGGCCGAAGGGAATGAGGCCGCGCCCCGGATCGATGGCGTGGCCGATATCCTCGAGGCAGACCGCGGCGGAGCGGGTGACACCGGTGACCATGGCGTCGGCATCGCCGGTCGCCACCATGCAGGCGGCGAAGACGTTGCGGTCCTGATTGACCATGCGCTGGCAATCGCGGGCGAGGAATCCGTGCCGCTGCAGGCGGGAGTAGAGGAACTCGGCATATTTGCGGTTCTGGCCGGAGAGGCGTGCGTTATGGATTTCGATGCCGTGCACCTGGGAAAGGCCGAGGCTCGCCATCGTCGCGGTGACACGCTCGTCGCGGCCGATCAGGACCGGGGAGCCGTATCCGGCGTTGCGGAAGGCGGCGGCGGCGCGCACCACCTTTTCTTCCTCGCCCTCGGCGAAGACGACGCGCTTGGGCTCGCTGCGCACCCGTTCCATGATCGCATCGAGGGCGCTGGCGATGCGGTTGAGCCGGCCGGAAAGCTCGCGACCGTAGCGGCGGAGATCGGCGCTCGGGCGCGCGGCGACACCGCTTTCCATCGCTGCCTTGGCGACCGCCGGGGGGATGTGAGAAATCAGGCGCGGGTCGAAGGCGTTCGGGATGATATAGTCGGGCCCGAATTTCAGGCGGCTGCCGGCGGCGGCGGTGTTGACTTCGTCCGGCACATCCTCGCGGGCGAGCATGGCCAGCGCCTCGGCGGCGGCGATTTTCATCGCCTCGTTGATGGTGTGCGCACGGACGTCGAAGGCGCCGCGGAAGATGTACGGGAAACCGAGCACGTTGTTGACCTGGTTCGGATAGTCGGAGCGCCCGGTGGCGATGATCGCGTCGGGGCGGACGGCGCGGGCTTCCTCGGGCGTGATCTCGGGATCGGGGTTGGCCATGGCGAAGATGATCGGCCTTGGCGCCATGCGGCTCATCATTTCCTTGGTCAGCGCGCCCTTGGCGGAAAGGCCGAAGAAGACGTCGGCGCCGTCGAGCGCCTCGGCGAGCGTGCGCGCGGCGGTGGGCACGGCATGGGCTGATTTCCACTGGTTCATGCCCTGTTCGCGGCCCTGGTAGATCACGCCGGAACGGTCGCAGAGCAGCAGGTTGTCGCCGCGCACGCCCATCGCCTTCAGAAGTTCCGCGCAGGCGATGCCGGCTGCTCCGGCGCCGTTGATGACGAGGCGGAGATCACGAAACGCGCGTCCCGTAAGGTGGCAGGCATTGATCAGGCCGGCGGTGGCGACGATCGCGGTGCCGTGCTGATCGTCGTGGAAGACGGGAATATCCATCAGTTCGCGCAGGCGGCTTTCGATGACGAAGCATTCGGGGGCGCGGATATCCTCGAGGTTGATGCCGCCGAAGGTCGCGCCGAGATAGCGGACCGCGGCCACGAATTCGTCCACGTCCTCGGTCGCGATTTCGAGGTCGATCCCGTCGATGTCGGCGAAGCGCTTGAAGAGGGCGACCTTGCCCTCCATCACCGGCTTCGAGGCCAGGGCGCCGAGATTGCCGAGGCCGAGCACGGCGGTGCCGTTGGAGATCACCGCCACCATGTTGCCGCGGGTGGTGTAGTCGTAGGCGAGGGTCGGATCGCGGGCGATATGCAGGCAGGGCTCAGCGACGCCCGGCGAGTAGGCGAGCGAGAGATCGCGCGCCGTTGTCAGCGGCTTGCTGATCCGCGTTTCGAGCTTGCCCGGCCGCCCCATTGCGTGCAGCGCCAGGGCCTCCTCGGCCGAGATACGCGCCGTTCGCTGATCGATGTTGCCATCGGCCATGGGCGTCCCTCCTTATTACCACCCCATCATGACGATACGGGCAGGCAACGCAAAGCCCGCGCTTCGCAGTTGCGGCAAAGGCAGGTAGACGAAGCCGATGGAGAGGCCCCCGAGGGCGATGGCGAAGAGCGCCACTCCGGCGCTTGCACAGTGGTTTAGCATCAAAGCGCAAAACCATGATGCGCTGGTGTTTTTCCGAATGGGAGATTTCTACGAGCTGTTTTTCGAGGACGCCGAGGCGGCGGCCGCCGCGCTCGATATCGCGCTGACGCAGCGCGGCGAACATCAGGGCCGGCCGGTGCCGATGTGCGGTGTGCCGGCGCACGCGGCGGATCTCTATCTTGGCCGGCTGATCCGGCGCGGCTTCCGGGTGGCGGTCGCGGAACAGCTCGAGACCGCGGCCGAGCGGAGGCCGGGGGGGCCGATCCGCCGGGAGATGGTTCGCCTGGTTACGCCCGGAACGCTGACCGAAGAAGCGCTGCTCGAGCCTGCCCGGCCCAACCTGCTGCTCGCGATTGCGATCCTGAAGGAGGGGCTCGGCGCGGCCTGGCTCGAGATTTCGACCGGGCTTTTCGAGACCGAGGCGCTTTCACCGACTGGTCTTGCAGGCCTGCTCGGCCGCCTTGACCCGGCCGAAATCCTTGCCCCGACGAGCTTGGATCTGGGGGATTTTTCGTCCCGGCGTACGCCGCTTGCGGCGGCCAGTGCGCCGGAACTTGCGCGGCGGCAACTGGCCGATGCGTTCGGGGTTGCGAGTCTCGATGCCTTCGGCAGCTTCACCGATCGCGAGGCGATCGCGGCAGCGGCGGCCGTGGCCTATGTGCGGACGACCCAGGGCGGCAGCCTGCCGCGCCTGGCTCCGCCGGCGCCGCAGAGCAGCGAGGCGGCCCTGGCGATGGATGCGGCGACAAGAGCCAGCCTGGAAATTCTGCGAACCCGCGACGGACGCAGCGAACATACGCTGGCCTGGGCGTTGGATCGCACTTTGACGCCGGCCGGCGCGCGCCTCCTGGCACGGCGGCTCGCCGCGCCGTCCCGGGATCTGGCCACCATAACGGCCCGCGAAGACGCCTGGTGCTGGCTGCTCTCGGTAGCGGGGACGGCCGGAGAATTGCGTGCCGGGCTGGCGGGGAGCCCGGACATGAGCCGTGCCCTGGCGCGGCTTTCGCTGGGGCGCGGTGGGGCACGCGAGCTGGCCTCGATCCGCGACGGGCTCACGGTTGCGCACCGTATCGAGGCGGCGCTCCGAGCTCCTGCGCCGCCCGGCATCGAGGCCATGCGCCGGGCGCTTGGGCCGGGCCGGGAACTGGCCGCGAGGCTGGGCGCGGCGCTTGCCGAGCGGCTGCCGGGACGGGCCGACGAGGAGGGCGCCATTGCCGCCGGCTTCGATGCGGAACTCGACGCGGAGCGCGCACTTCGCGATGACACGCGGCGAGTACTGGCCGGGCTGGAGCGGGAACTGGCCGCGCGATTCGGCGCCAGCGGACTGAAAATCCGCTACCATGCGCAGCTTGGCTACATGATCGAAGTGCCGACGGCGGCGGTCGAGCGGTTGAGCGCGGAGAGCGGCTTCGTGCTGCGCCAGGGCATGGCGAATGGAGCGCGCTTCAGCAATCCCGAGTTGGTGGAACTCGACCGGCGGATCAGTACCGCCGCCGAGCGGGCCGGCCAGCGCGAGCAGGCGTTGATCCGGGAACTCGCCGAGGCCGCGCTTGCCGAAGCCGAAGCGATCGCCGGGGCTGCCGAGGCACTGGCGGAACTCGATGTCGCGCAATCGGCCTCTCTCCTCGCCGAAGGCGGGCGCTGGTGCCGCCCGCTGATGACAGGCGGGAGCGAATTTCGCATCTCGCAGGGCCGGCATCCGGTGGTCGAGGCGGCGCTGGGGAGGGGCGCGGCGTTCGTGCCGAACGACTGCGATCTCGGGCCGGAGCGGCGCCTTCTTCTGCTGACCGGACCCAACATGGCCGGCAAATCCACCTATCTCAGGCAGAATGCGCTGATCGCCATTCTCGCCCAGGCCGGGCTGCCGGTGCCGGCGGAGAAAGCGGAGATCGGGTTGATCGATCGGCTGTTCTCGCGCGTCGGCGCGGCGGACGATCTCGCGCGCGGGCAGAGCACCTTCATGGTGGAGATGATCGAGACCTCGGCCATTCTGCGCCAGGCAGGACCTCGGAGCCTGGTCGTGGTCGATGAAATCGGGCGCGGCACGGCGACGCTGGACGGGTTGGCGATCGCCTGGGCGGTGCTCGAAGCACTGCATTCGACGCTGCGGTGCCGGACGATCTTCGCCACGCACTTCCATGAGCTGGCGCGACTTTCCACGGAGTTGCCGCGGCTTCGCCCGCATGCGATGCGGGTCAAGGAATGGCAAGGGAGCGTCGTCTTTCTGCATGAAGTGGCGGAAGGCGCGGCGGGAAGGAGCTTCGGTGTCGCGGTGGCGAAGCTGGCCGGCGTGCCCAAGGAAGTGGTGGCGCGGGCGGCGGCGTTGCTGGCGCGGCTCGAAGAGCGCGGAGCGGGGCTGACGGCGGCGGCGGAATTGCCGCTTTTCGCCGCGGCACAACCGGATGCGGCCGCGGAAGCCGATCCCGTGCACGCGCTGGTTGCCGAGGTTGACATCGACGCGCTGACACCGCGCGAGGCACACGAAATTCTTTATCGACTCAAGGCGCTCCTTCCTGTTCCCGGAGGAGCGGAGCGGCTACAGTCACGAAAATGCTGATAACACCGTCCATGCCCGCCGAACCGGCGGCAGCGAATGCCGCCCTCGCCGAGGCGATGGGCGAGCTGGACGTGCGGCTTGGTGCCATCAAGCGAGACCAGGCGCTCGGCGTGTTCCGCCGCCACTCGGCGCGGATGCAAGCGGCCGTCGGAGAACGTTTCGAGCGTGGCGAGCTTTCCGGGCTCGGCGCTGCAACGCTGCTTTCCTCTCTCACCGACGGACTGATCCGATCCATCTTCGAATATGCGCTGGCGCGTTCCGGAGCGAAACTCGACCAGCCGCTCGCGCTGGTGGCGACGGGAGGGTACGGGCGTGGCCTGCTCGCGCCTTCCAGCGACATCGACCTCCTGTTTCTGTGCGACGAGGAGCCGGGTGGCCCGACGCGGCAGGTGGTGGAATTCCTGCTCTATCTCCTGTGGGATCTGGGGCTGAAGGTCGGCCACGCGACGCGCTCGATTGCCGACTGCCTGGCTGTTGCGGCGAGCGATCTCACGGCGCGCACGGCGCTTCTGGACGCCCGCCTCCTGGAAGGGGATCGCAAGCTCTTCGCGCGCTTCCTCGCGCGGTTTCGCAAGGAGTGCATCGAGTCGGCACTGAGCGCCTTTCTCGCCGGCAAGATAGCCGAGCGCGCGGCGCGGCATCAGCGATACGGGGAAAGTCCGTTCCTGGTCGAGCCGAACATCAAGGAAGGCCGCGGCGGCCTGCGCGACCTGCAGACTCTCTACTGGATGGCCAAGGCGGCCTTCAATGTCTCGCGCATCACGGATCTCGATACGCTGCCGATGGCAGACGGAATTTTGTCCGCATACGAGGCGCGGCGCTTCCGCCGCTCGCTCGACTTCCTGTGGTCGGTGCGCCTCAACCTGCATTACGTCACCGGACGCGCCGAGGAGCGGTTGACGTTCGATCTGCAGCCGGTGATCGGTGCGCGCATGGGCTATACGCGTCACCGCCGGCAGAACGGGGTCGAGCGATTCATGCGCCATTACTTCCTCACCGCGCGCGAGGTGACGCGGCTTACGCGGGTGCTGGAACCGGCGATCCTGCGTGCCGCTCTCGGCCCGCCGGCCGTGGCGGGCGCGGCGGGCGACGCCCAACTGGCCGCGGACGGGTTCATGCTCGAGGAAGGCAAGCTGGCGCTCAGGCCCGAGACGGATTTCGCACGGGCGCCGATCGGGATGCTGCGGCTTCTGCGGACGGCGCGCGACCGTTCGCTCGAGCTGCATCCGCTGGCGCTTCGCGCCATGATCCGCAACGAGCGGAACGCCATCGCGCTCCGTGGGAACGAAGAAGCGGCGGCGATCCTGCTCGACCTCCTGTGCGGGCGTGATGCCGAGCACAACCGTGCGGACGGAGCGCGCTGGCTCACCATCCTGAACGAGGCGGGAATCCTCGGCCGGTTGCTTCCCGATTGGGCGCAGATCGTCGGGCAGATGCAGTTCGACACCTACCATGTCTTCACCGTCGATGAGCACACGATCGAAGCGATCCGGGTTCTCAACACGCTCGAGAAGGGAGCTCTTTCCGAGATTGCGCCGGTGGCCTCCGGGTTGATGGACCAGCTGCAGTCGCGGCGCGCCCTTTACGTTGCGATGCTGCTGCACGACATCGCCAAGGGCCGCGGCGGGGATCATTCGGAGATCGGCGCGCGCATTGCGCTGAACGTGGGCCCGGCGCTCGGCCTTTCCACCGAAGAGACGGAGATGGTGTCGTGGCTGGTGCTGCACCATCTCCTGCTCAGCCAGACCGCGCTGAAGCGCGACATCGACGACCCGAAGACCATCCTCGATCTCGCCGATACGGTGCAGTCCCCGGAACGGCTCAGGCTGCTTCTGATCCTCACGGTCGCCGACATGCGGGCGGTATCGCCCAAAGTGTGGAATGCCTGGAAGGCGACTTTGCTGCGCGAGCTTTATGTGCGGGTGGCGGAAGTGCTGGCCGGGGGGCTTGCCACGACCGAGCGCGATCAGCGGGTGCTGCGTGCGCGGCGCGCGACGGCGTCGCTGCTCACCGACTGGACGGAAGCCGACGTGCAGATTTTCCTTGGCCTCGGCTATCCCGGCTACTGGCTCGCCTTCGACCCGGCGACGCATGCGCGACACGCGCGGATGGTGCGCGATGCAGAGGGGCGCGGGGCGCCGCTCACCGTGGAGAGCGTGGTGCTGCCGACCCGCGCGGTGACCGAGGTGACGGTGTACACGGCCGATCACGCCGGCCTTTTCAGCCGCATTGCCGGTGCGCTCGCGGTGGCCGGAGCCTCGATCGTCGATGCGCGCATCCACACGATGACGAATGGCATGGCGCTCGATACGTTCTGGATTCAGGACGCGGCCGGGGGCGCGTTCGATGCGCCGCACCGGCTGGCCCGGCTTTCCGTGCTGATCGAGCAGGCGCTCTCGGGGCGGCTCAAGTTTGCCGCCGAAATCCGCAAGGTGACGAATGCGCTGTTGGGTCAGCGGATGCGCGCGATCCACGTTCCGGCGCGGGTCGTGATCGACAACCGTGCTTCGAACACGCACACGGTGATCGAAGTGAATGGACGCGACCGGCCGGGGCTTCTGCACGACATCACGGCCGCGATCAGCGCGCAGGGGCTGACGATCGCCTCGGCGCACATCAGCACGTACGGCGTGCGCGCGGTGGATGTGTTCTATGTCAAGGACATGTTCGGCCTGAAGATCACCAGCGAGCAGAAGCTCGCGCAACTGCGCGAAGCCCTGCTGGCCGCCATTGCTCCGGCGGCGGAGGCGACGGCGGAGAGCGTGCCGCAACCACGCCGGCGGCGCGCCCGGAGCGTCGCGTAGAGCCTGCTTTCCGGGAGCCGCGCCGGCCCTGGGGTCAGTTCGAGGGCGTGCCGGGCGGCTCTGCCGCGCGCGGCACGCCGATCGGCGGCACCTCCCCGGTCATGCCGGCCAGCACCTCGGCGACGTGGCGCACCTTCACCGGGCTCGCTTCGCGCGAGAGCCTGCCCGCCATGTTGAGAAGGCAGCCAAGGTCTCCGGCGAGCAGAGTGTCGGCGCCGGTGGCGGCGATGTCCTTCGCCTTGTCGGCGACCATGCGCACGGAAATGTCCGGATATTTCACGCAGAAGGTGCCGCCGAAGCCGCAACAGACCTCGGGCTCGGCCATCTCCTTCAGCGTGAGGCCCTCAATTTTCGCCAGCAGCCGGCGCGGCTGCGACTTGATGCCGAGTTCGCGCAGGCCCGAGCAACTGTCGTGATAGGTGACCGTGCCCTGATAGCGGACGGGAAGCTCATCGATCCCGAGGACGTCGGTGAGGAAGCTCACCAGTTCGTAGGTACGATCGGCGAGCGCGGCGGCACGCTCGCGGAGATTGGGATCATCGTCGAACAGGTGCGGCAGATGCCGCTTCAGCATCCCGCCGCACGAACCGGAGGGCACGACCACGTAATCGAAGCCGCCGAAGGCGTCGAGGATGCCGCGCGCGATCTCGCACGTCGTGGTGCGATCGCCGGAATTGTAGGCGGGCTGGCCGCAGCAGGTCTGCGAGCGCGGCACTTCGACCTGGCAGCCGGCGTCCTGCAGCAGACGGATGGCGGCGAAACCGACCGTCGGGCGATGGAAATCGACCAGACAGGTGACGAACAGCCCGACGCGCGGGTGAGCCTGCGACATGACCGTATGCTATGCCGTGATAAGCGAGGCGGAAACTCAGGGTTTGGCGGGGGGCCGGGGCAGCAGCAGGTAGGCTTGGCCGGGCTGGCTCATCGCGCCGGCTTGGGCGGCGGCGGAAGCACCCCAGCCGAAGAAGATGTCCGCCCTGAGGGGAGTGGCGAGGGCACCGCCGATGTCCTCCGCAACCATCAGTTGCTGGAGCGGCTTATCGCCTTGCGGTTGAGCGGTCGCCACCCAGATCGGCGCGCCGAGCGGGATGTAGGTGCGGTCCACCGCCAGGGCGCGAGCCGGCGCGAGCGGCACGCCGAGGGCGCCGGGAGGGCCAAGGTCGGGGGGAATCCCGTCGAGGATGCGGAGAAAGACGTAGGATGGGTTCTCATCCATCACGGCCTGTGCCTGATCCGGATGGGAATGGAGCCAAGCGACGATGGAACTGAGCGTGATGGCGCTGTTCGGGATGGCGCCGCGATCGGCGAGGATGCGGCCGATCGGAACATAGGGCTGGCCGTTCTCGCCGTCGTAGCCGACGCGCACCATTTTTCCGTTGGGGAGGCGGATTCGTCCCGCCCCTTCGATGTCGAGGACGAACGCATCCACCGGATCGGCGAGCCACGCGATCTCGAGATGCCGGCCCTGGAGAGCGCCGGCCGTGATCTCCGAGCGGGTGAAGTAGGGAACGAGGCGGCCGTCCTGCACCCGGCCGGCGATCAGGTGGCCGGAGAGAGAGGGGCTGAAATTGCCGAGATTGGCCTGCACGAGATCACGCGGCCGGCCATAAAGCGGGGTGTCGTAGTGGGCCGTCTCTCTCAGCGACCCTTCGACCACGGGCTCGAAGTAGCCCGAGAACTGCACTGTCGAATCGCCGTCGGCGCTGATGCGGTAGGCGGCGAGATGATTCAGGAGGAAGGCGCGGATCGCCGTGCCGTCGGCGGGCGAGACGGCGCGCGCGGCGGTGCAGGTGTTCGCCCACTGCCCGGCAGTGCCGCCGAACGAACCGGCGAGGCCGGCGCCGCCGAGCTTCTGATCGGCCGGCAATGTCAGAAGCTCCGCGCAACTTTCCTGGAAGGCGATGAAGCCCATTGCCAGTTGGTCATCATGGAAGCCGGGAAGTGACTCCAGCGCTACCGGCTCGAGTGCCATGGCGGGCGGCTGCCCGGGCGGCGGCGGCGGCGTGCATCCGGCAATGCCAAGCCCCAATGCGATGAGCGCGGCCGGCGCGAAGACCCCTCTCACGCGCTGCGGGCGCCGACCAGCCGCCAGGTCGGGTCCTGGGTGGAGATATCGCGCTCGAACGTCCAGAGATCGTTGATCTCGGTCACGGCATCGGTGCCGGCGACCGGTTGGCCGTCCCGGCCCAGCGTGACGTTGACCTGGTCGGAGACGAAGCGGACGGTGATGCGGGCCGTGGTGGCAGCCAGTTCGGCATTCTCGATGGTGGCGGCATTGATGCTGTGGATCTCGGTTTTCTGCGTCTCGCCGCGACTTTCGCGCTCGGCGATCGCGGCGTCGAATGTGCGGTAGGTTTCCTCGGAAAGGAGCGGGCGGAGTGCGGAGCGGTCGGCGGAGGCGAAAGCGGTGACGATGATGCGGAAGGCGGTCTCGGCGCCGGAGAGGAAGCGCCGTGGATCGAACGCACGGTCGATGCTGCCGATGCGCGCGAGAGCCGCGCCAACGGGGCTCGCGGGGTCGGGCATCGGCCGTTGGGGAGCCGGGGCCGGTGCCTCGGCGCGGCCCTCGATCACCGGGCCGGGACGCGGGCCCGCGGGGGCGGCCTGCACGTCGATCGGCGGCCGCTCGAAGCCGGTGCGCCGGCCCAGCACGCTGCGCAACCGGAGCACCAGGAAGACGGCGATCAGGCCGAACAGCACGAGGTCGATCGGGAACCCACCCTGGCCCATGAAGCATCTCCTTCAGCCCCATGACATAAGCGGAGGGGGGGCGGGAGACAACAGAATCGGGATGACAAGGATGTGGTTGCCCGGGGGGCGTGGTTGCCGGAGGAGACGGCGCTGGCTAGACGATGGCCGGGCATGGCAAGCAAGCTCCGGTTCCCGGTCCCGGCTCCATCGCGCGCGCACTTAGCGGCCAGCCGCGCTAGAGCGATGTCCGTTCGCCATGGCTCACGGTAACTGCTCTAGCTCTCTGTTTTGGCGAGCATCTTCACGCGATCAGCCGATCCCGTCTGATCGCGATCTGCTCTAGGGTGCCGGAGGAGCGGCGATGATCCTGCTTCGCCATGGCGAGAGCGAGTTCAACCGGCACTTCTCGGTGACGAGGCGCGACCCGGGTATCCGCGACCCGACGCTGACCGAGCGCGGGCGTGCGCAGGTGGAGGCGGCGGCGGCGGCGCTGGCCGGGATGGCGATCAGCCGCATCATCGTCTCGCCCTACACGCGCGCACTCGAAACGGCTGCCCCGCTGGCCGGACTGCTCGGCGTGCCGGTGGCGGTAAAGCCCTTGGTGCGCGAGCGCTTCGCCTTCACCTGCGATATCGGCTCGCCGCGCTCGGTGCTGGAGCGGCGCTGGCCGGAGCACGATTTCGCTGCCCTTTCCGAGGTCTGGTGGCCGCAAGAGGCTGAACCCCATGAGGCAGTGATCGGGCGGGCGGCGCGCTTTCGCGCGGAGATGGCGGCGGATGAGGAGGCGGAACGGTGCCTCGTGATCAGCCACTGGGGGTTCATCCTGGCGCTGACCGGCCAGAGCGTGCAGAACGGAGCGTGGCTGCGCTGCGACCCTCAGGTGGCGCCACCCGCGGAACTCGTCTGGAAACCCTGATTGCAAGCCGGAAGCGGCGAGAGGAAGAGATGTCGGAAACCACGAGCAGCAACACGCAGGTGACGACCCTGCCGCTGACCGTCAACCTTCAGTACATCAAGGATCTCTCATTCGAGGTGCCAGGCGGCCCGCAGATTTTTACTCAGCTCAGGAGTCCGCCGCAGGTTGCCATCAACATGGACGTGCAGGCGCGGCGCTTGCAGGAGGCGCAGCCGGTCTTCGAGGTCGCGCTCGTGGTGCGCGCCGAAGCGAGCCTGCCGGGGAGCGGAAACGGCCAGGAGGCGACGGGGCCGAAGCAGACGGTGTTCATCGCCGAACTGACCTATGCCGGCATTTTCACGCTGGGCGCAGTGCCCGAGAATGCCATCGAGCCGGTGCTGCTGGTGGAATGCCCGCGGCTGTTATTTCCGTTCGCCCGCAATATCGTTTCAGATCTGACACGTGACGGCGGATTTCCGCCGGTGCTGCTGGCGCCGATCGATTTCGTTGCACTCTGGCAAAGCCGCCGCGCCCAGGGCACGGGCAGCCCGATCGTTCCGGCACCGAGCCTTGCCTGACGGGCAGAGCGCCCGGTTCCTCTCGCCGCCCTTTCCGGGTGCCTCTGCACGCCTATAATCGGCGCCCGCGGCGGATCCTTGCCGCAGCGACAGGGAGAGAGACATGAGCCGGACGTTGACGCGCCGTTCCTTCGCCCGCCGTTCCTTCGCCCTTGGATCCGGCGCGGTGCTGAGCGGGATCGGGCTGGCGGCGCAAAGCGAGGCCGCCGCACCGGCGGATACGCTGGTGGTCGGTATCGCCGCCGATCCGACCGGTTTCGACCCCGAGGCGGTGCTGAACAATACGTCCGGCTTCGTCATGGCGACGGTGTTCGACAGCCTGATGAAGTACAAGCCCGGCACGACCGATCCTGTGGCGGGACTTGCGGAATCGTACGCAGTCTCTCCCGACGGGCTGACGTACACGTTCCGGATGCGTGCGAACGTCACTTTCCACGACGGAACGGCGCTGAACGCCAGGAGCTATCTCGCCGGCATCGACCGGCTGCTGAACAAAAAGAGCCCGATCTCGATCTTCAACACCGGGCCGGTCGAAGGATATATCGACTTCACATACGGCTCGGTTGCTTCCTACACCGCCAAGGACGACATGACCGTCGTCTTTGTGCTCAGGGCACCGAATGCGCCGTTCCTGACCAGCCTCGCCATGGTGTGGAACGGCGTGGTGAGCCCGGCAGCGGCCGCACAATACGGTAAGGATTTCCGCCAGCACCCGGTCGGCACCGGACCTTACATCTTCCGCGAATGGCGGCCGCGCGATGCGATCCTGCTCGACGCCAATCCCCACTACTGGAACGGCAAGCCGCGGATCGGCAAGCTCGTGTTCAAGGAATATCCGGATCCCTCGGCCGGACTGCTGGCACTCAAAAGCGGCGACATGCAGATCTGGGCCGACACCAGCACACAGCTTCTGCCGGCGATCGGTGCCGACCACGACCTCGAAATCCTGACCCAGCCCGGACTGGCGACGAGCGGCGTGGGCATGCCGTGCGATACGCCACCCTTCACCGACGTGCGGGTACGCCAGGCGTTCAACTATGCCGTGGACAAGAACGCGATCGACAAGGCGCTCTACAAAGGCCTAGCTCAGATGATGACCTCGCCGTTGCCGGCCTCGGAGTGGAGCTTCGATGCCTCGCTGAAGGGTTATCCGTACGATCCTGCCAAGGCGAAGTCGCTGCTGGCCGCGGCCGGTGTGGCTCCCGGCTTCCCCGTCGAGATCCTCGCCTACAATTCCGGCCGCGGCTACAATCCGATCGGGCCCGATCTCGCGGTCGCCGTGCAGGGCTATCTCGAAAAAGTCGGGGTCAAGGCGACGGTGCGGAAGATCGAGTTCGGGGCCTATCTCACCACGATCCGCTCGAGCCAGTACAAGGGGATATTCCTGGTCGGCTGGACCGGGGACAATGGCGATCCCGACAATTTCCTGAACGCGCTTTACGGCGGCACCAACATTCCCGTCACCAACACCGTGCGCTACCGCAACCCCGCGCTCGATGCGCTGTTCGTCAAGGGGCTGCAGAGCAACAGCCATGCCGAGCGGGTGAAAATCTACCAGGAGGCGCAACGGATCATCCTCGATGCGGCACCGTGGATTTTCATCAACTCGGTCCTGCAAGCGCGAGCGATCAGCAAGCGGGTCCTGGGCTATCAACTGAACCCGACGCAGATGTTCTTCGACATGGAGAAAGTCTCGCTCGCCTGATCGTCCGGCCGGTGGGCACGGTCTGAGACGAGCGTTACGTGCTCGACTATCTGGCCGGGCGATTCGGGCAACTTCTGCTGGTCCTGTTCGGGGTGAGCGTCGTCGTATTCGTGACGATGCATCGCCTGCCGGGGGATGTGGCGACGCTTCTGCTCGGCGATCGAGCGACGGTGGCGTCGCTGGCGAGGCTTCGGCATCAGCTTGGCCTGGATCAGCCGGTGATCGTGCAGTACTGGCGCTTTCTTGCGGGCGCGCTCTCCGGCGATTTCGGCACCTCGCTACGCGATAACCGCCCCGCCTTCGGCGAAGTGCTCGGGGCCTTTCCGGTGACGCTCGAGCTCACCCTTTCGGCACTGCTGCTGGCGATCGCCATTGGCGTGCCGCTCGGCGTGGTCGCGGCCCTGAAGGAGGGCACCTGGATCGACACCGCGATCACCACGCCGACCCTGTTCGGAGTCTCGATGCCGGTTTTCTGGCTGGGGCTGATGGCGCTGTTGCTGTTCTCGGAAAAGCTCGGGTGGCTGCCGGTCGGCGGGATCATGCCGATCGGCATCCACATGGCGCGACCGACCGGGCTCAGCATTGTCGATGCGGCACTCTCTGGGCGGGCAGCGCTGGTCTGGCAGGCGGTGCTGCATCTGATCCTGCCGGCGGCGACGCTGGCGACGATTCCGCTGGCACTGATCACGCGGATCACGCGGGGCGAAATGCTCGCCAGCATGCATCTCGAGTATGTGCGGACGGCACGGGCGAAGGGGTTGCCGGAGGGCCGGGTGATCCGCGCGCATATCCTGCGCAACGCGCTCATCCCGGTGTGGACCGTGATCGGCCTGCAACTCGGGCTGTTGCTCTCGGGCGCCGTTCTCACCGAGACGATTTTCTCGCTGCCGGGTCTCGGGCGGCTGATGGTCGATGCGATTCTCGCGCGCGACTATCCGGTGGTGCAGGCGGGTGCCGTATTCGTGGCCACCGTTTTCGTTCTGGTCAATCTCGGCGTCGATCTCTGTTACGCCGTGCTTGACCCGCGAATCCGCCGCCGATGAGCGAGAGCGCCGTACTCGGCGGCCCGGCGAGGCTCGGTGGCGCGCTGGCGAGGCCGGCGGCGCGAATCGGGCTTGGCATCGTGCTCCTGTTTCTTTTTCTGTGCGCCGCGGCTCCGCTGATCGCCCCGCACGATCCCTATGAGCAGGAGTTGATGAGCGCGCTTCAGCCGCCTTCGTTGACCCACCCGCTCGGCACCGACCAGTACGGGCGGGACGTGGCAAGCCGGGTGCTGTACGGCGCCCGCTATGCGCTCTTGGCGATCGTGGTGGGCGATGGGCTCGCACTCGCGCTCGGCACTGCGATGGGGCTGGTGGGCGGCTATCTCGGGGGCGCGGCGGATGCCGTCATCATGCGTCTGACCGATGTGCTGCTGGCCTTTCCCTATCTGCTGCTGGCGCTGATCATCGTGGCGGCTCTTGGGCCGAGCTTGCTGCACTCGATGATCGCGATCGGCATCGTCTATACGCCGCAATACGCGAGGCTGGTGCGGGGACAGGTGCTGAGCGTGCGGCAATCGGATTTCGTGCGAGCGGCGCGTGCGCTCGGCGCCTCGAGCGGACGGATCGTGCTCCGGCACGTGGCGCCGAACAGCCTTTCCCCTGTCATCATCATGGCGACGCTGCAGGCGGGATCGGTGGTGGTGGAGACGGCGGGGCTCTCTTTCCTTGGCCTCGGCGCGCAGCCGCCCTCGCCTGACTGGGGCGCACTTCTCGCGGACGGGCAGAACTATTTTCTGACGGCGTGGTGGATTGCGACCTTCCCGGGGCTTGCGATCTTCATTGCGGTGCTCGGCTTCAACCTGCTTGGCGATGCACTCCGGCGCGAGTTCGATCCGCGCGCCCGATGAACGAGCCACTGCTTGCCGTCGACGACCTGTCTCTGGCCTACGGGGAAGTGCCGGCGCTCCAGCATGTTTCGCTGAGCGTGGGGCGCGGAGAGAGCCTCGTCATCGTCGGCGAATCGGGGTCGGGGAAATCCTCGCTCGGGCTGGCCGTGATGCGGCTTCTGCCGCGGACGGCGCGGATCACGAGCGGGGCGATCCGCTTCCGGGGGCGTGACGGCGCGATGACGGAGCTCGCGGCGGCGGATGCGGCGAGCCTGCAACGGCTGCGCGGCAAGGAGATCGGCATGATCTTCCAGGAGCCGATGACGAGCCTCAACCCGGTCTATCGAATCGGCGAGCAGATCTTCGAGGCACTGCGCACCCACGAAGTACTGCCGCGGGCGGCAGCGCGCGAGCGGGCGATGGCGCTGCTCGCGCATCTCGGAGTGCCCGAGGCGGCGCGGCGAATGGAGGCGTTTCCGCACGAACTTTCGGGCGGGCTGCGCCAGCGGGTGATGATTGCGATCGCGCTGGTCTGCAACCCGTCGCTGCTGATCGCGGACGAGCCGACGACCGCGCTCGATGTCACGATCCAGGCGCAGATTCTCGAGCTTCTGAAGCGGCTCTGCAGAGAGCGCGGAATGGCGCTCCTGTTCATCACGCATCATTTCGGCGTGGCGCGGGAAGTTGCGCAGCGGATTCTCGTGCTCTATGCCGGACGTGTGGTGGAGGTCGGTCCGGCGGCGGCGGTGATCGCGAGGCCCCTTCACCCCTATACGCGCGCGTTGCTGCAATCGGTGCCGCGGCTCGGCACGAACAAGAACCAGACGATCCTGCCGGCGATCGGGGGCGCGGTGCCGGATTCGGCCCATCTTCCACCCGGCTGCGCCTTCGCGCCACGCTGCCCGGCATTCGTTCCCGGGCTGTGCGACCGAGAGCCGCCCCCGCTCAGCGCGTTCGGGACGGAACGGAGCGTGCGCTGCTTCCGGGCCTGGGAACTGGCGGCATGAGCGGGCGGCTGCTCGAGGTTGCGAATCTCTCCGTCCGGTTTCCGGTGAGAAGCGGCCTCTTCCGCCGCCCGATGTTCCTGCAAGCGGTGAGCGGCGTGAGCTTCCATCTCGATGCGGGAGAAATCCTGGGGCTGGTCGGAGAATCGGGATCGGGCAAGACCACGATCGGGCAATGCGCGCTCCGCCTGACCGAACCGAGCGAGGGGCGCGTTCTGTTCCGATCCCAGGATGTTTTTCTCCTTTCGCGTGGCCCGCTTGGAGAGTTCCGGCGGGCGGCGCAGCCGATTTTCCAGGATCCGGCGGGCTCGCTCGATCCGCGGATGCGGGTCGGCGATATCATCGGCGAGCCGCTCGTCATTCATCGCCTGGCAGCGAGTCGCGCGGCGCTGAAGGAGAGAGTTGCAGCGCTGATGGAGGAGGTTGGGCTTGCCACTGCTCTTGCGCAACGCCTGCCGCACCAGCTTTCGGGCGGGCAGCGCCAGCGTGTCGGGATTGCCCGGGCGCTGGCGTGCGATCCAGTTCTGCTGGTGGCCGACGAGCCGGTCTCGGCGCTCGACGTGTCGATTGCCGCGCAGGTGATCAATCTTCTGATCGCGGCGCAGCGACGGCGCAACCTCGCGATGATCGTGATCGCGCACGATCTTGCGACCGTCGGCTATGCGGCGGACCGGGTGATGGTGCTCTATCTCGGGCGGGTGATGGAGATCGCGCCGGCGCGCGAGATCTTCGCCGGGCCGCGGCATCCTTATACGCAGGCTTTGATCGCCGCGATTCCCGAGCCGGAGACCGGGCTCGCGGGCGGGCGGATGCTGCTCGAGGGCGAGTTGCCGAGCCCGCTCTCTCCGCCTTCGGGCTGCGTCTTCCGCACCCGCTGCCGCTACGCGGAGCCTGCGTGTGCGGAGGCGGTGCCGCCGTCGCGTGAGTTGACGCCCGGGCATTTCGCGGCCTGCCGGCGCGCCGAGGAGAGCATCGTGCAGGCGGGGGGCGGCGGGCGCGCATGAGCTTGGTCGAGAGGGAAGAGGGAATCCCGACACTCGGCAGCGCGCTCAGAGATCCGGCGCTCTGGCTGATGGGCGGATTCGGTTTCGCTTCCGGCCTGCCGCTGCCGCTTTCGGGTTTCACTCTGCGGCAGTGGTTCGCGGAAGGCCATGTCTCACTCGGCGCGATCGGGCTGACTGCCGAGATCGGGTTGGCCTATTCGTTGAAATTTCTCTGGGCGCCGCTGCTCGACCATGCGGCGCCGCCCGGACTTCTCGCGCGCTTCGGACGGAGGCGCGGCTGGCTTCTGGCGATCCAGCCGCTGCTGGCCGCTTCGGTCGTGCTGCTGGCGCTCTCGCGGCCGGCGACCGCACCGCTGGCGGCGGCGGTTGCGGCGGCGCTGGTGGCCTTTCTTTCCGCGAGCCAGGACATCGTAATCGATGCCTGGCGCATCGAGACGTTTCCGCCGCGCCTGCAGGGCGCAGCGATGGCCGCGTATGTCTGGGGCTATCGCGCGGCGCTGTTGATTTCCGGTGCGGGTGCAATTGCGCTGGCGACACCTCTCGGGTGGCGTCTTTCGCTGCTGCTGATGGCGGCTCTCACGGCGGTCGGCATTCCGGTGAGCCTGGCGGCGCGCGAGCCTCCGCCGCCTCTCTCCCTTGGAGCAGCACGCAGGAGCCTCCGCGCGCGCCTTAAGGAAGCGCTGATCGCGCCGTTGCAGGAATTCCTCTCGAGGCCGGGAGCGGTGCCGATCCTGGCTTTCGTCGTGCTGTTCCGGCTCGGCGAGGCGATGGCGGGCGTGATGCTGCCGCCGTTCTATCGCTCGCTCGGCTTCGACCGGGCGGCGGTCGCGCTTGCTTCCGGGCCGGTTTCCCTGGCGGCGGTTCTTGCCGGTGCGGCGCTCGGGGGCTGGCTGGTCGCGAAGTTGGGAGTCGGGCGGGCGCTGCTTTTCACCGGCTGGGTGCAGACGCTATGCCTCGCCATGTACGTGCTGCTGGCGTACTCGGCGGGCGATCACCGTGTGCTGATCGCCACTTCGGCGGTCGAGGCATTCACCGAGGGCCTCGCGGACGCCGCCTTCATCACCTACCTCTCCGGCCTCTGCTCGCGCGCCCACACGGCGACGCAGTATGCGCTACTCTCCTCCGTCGCTGCGCTAGCGTTAAGAACGGTCGGCGGTCTGTCCGGGTTCCTCGCCGCTGCCGCCGGATGGAAGCTCTTCTATTCGCTGACGACGTTCGCGGCATTTCCGGCGATGGGGGTGATGATCTACCTGCTGCGTCGCTACCCGCCGGAAGAGAGGCGGGCGTCCGCGCGAGGCTGATCCGGATTTCTTGTATCCGACGGCGGAATTTTCCTGAATGGCCCCCGGCGACGCCGGCGGGCGGTGCGTTCTGTTCCAGATGCGGCCGAAGCTTGTACCGATCCAGGGCGTGCGCGCGGTGGCGCTCCCACAGCTTGGTCAGCGCCACGCTCGCCGGAGGCTCGACTCCGGTTACGGGGCCCCACATCGCGCCCAATAATGTTCGAAAAGCTACGCTATATAATGATCAAAACGACAGGTGAGCAGTGCGCCGCTGTCGCCTGGGATCTTCCGCAAGATAACGTCCTTCACCATGCGCGAGGGCCGGGGAAAAGGCCGGATCAGGGATCGGGCGGGAAGACGCCCTCGTGGTAGCTCATTGCGAGGCGATAATGGCGGATCGGTGGGCATCCATAGCGCAATCGCTCGCCACCCGGTAGGACGTACCTGAGCCAACCGGCGGCCAGCATCGCCAGTACCGGGGGGGAGTGCGTCGGCCGGCATCCGGAGCAGTCGCTGGAGCAGGCGACCAAGATTCCGGCGCTCGGTGCGAGTTGCCCTGGCTCCAGCGGTGGTTTCCTTGAAGATGCCGATCACGTCATATCCGGTGCGTGGAAGACTGATCGATGGTGGACACTCAGCAGTAGAGGGCCGCGCCTTGTCCCAGTTGAACTTTCCCCGGTGAACGGGCGACAACCCGTTGATCTTGTGTGGTCCGGCACCGTACCAATCAAAATCCAACCAAGCCGCGCCTGCTTCTCCGGGTCGGTTGCGCAGTGGGGTCAGGCGAGGCCTCTTATTCGGCTGGACCTGCAAAGAGAAGTAGGTTGCCATCCGGATCTTTGACGATGAACGTCTTGGCGCCCCACGGCTCCTTTCTGAGCGTCCGGAAAAATACGACGCCGACTGCCTGAAACTCCAAGAACAGCTGTTTGATATGCGCTTCCGCATTGACCCCCATGTCAGCCGACAGCAACTCCTCCCGATCCCGGAGCCCGGGGTCAATGATCGGAGAGTCGACTTGTCTGAGATTGAGCAGCCCGTGGTCCCTTCGCACCTGAGCATAGAAAGGTGGTTCGCCATAGACGAACATGAGGGAGAAGCCGAGCTTTTGCGTGTAGAAGTCGCATGATGCTTTGATATCGGATACAAACAATTGTGCTGCCGTCGCGGTGATGACGGTTGCGGACGAGGCTCGCCCTGATTGCTTTGGCATCGCACGGATTCCTGCTTTGAGCGCCTCCCAGTTTTCGAAGCCGTGCTGCTTGGCGATCAACTCCTGAGCATCGCTCAGCTTGAAGCGCGCGGCGAGCACCTCGGGGTCGTCGAGGTGCCGGAAGCGCGGCAAAGCCGATCTGATCTGCGCCGCCACCGGGTAGTACCGGGTGCGGTGCCATCGCAGGAGTAGTTTCGCTTGCTTCTTGAGGTTCTCGAGATTGGGCATGGGCGCGCGCTATGACTGATATCGCGTAGGTGGGCATTGCCCCTTCGGCCTTTGGCCGATGCGCCCTACATGCAGCGTCGTCGATCGTGGCTGAAAGGCAGGCATGTGTCAACGATGAGACGGAAGCGTCCACACTGTTTGGTGATGCCGCCCCTTAGCCATGCTTAACATTCAGTGTCGAAAGCGACCCGTTCAAGTTGTCCTTGGTGGTTGTCACACACGAAGGCAGCGAAGCTTGTTACTCGTTGCACCGCATCTTAGCCCGCGATCGCCCGAGGCGGAATCGTCGGAGGGCGTGAATCGCGGGCTCGAATAAAGCGCGAGACCCGTGTCGGGCTGCCCAGTCAGCCCAACACGGGTCTAGACGACAGCGAGTGCCCAGCCGTGCAGCGCCCCGCCGAAGGCGGCCGAACGGTCAACAGGGCCAATGGCTGACCGCCAAGCCGGCCCGCGTATACTCTGGTGTCGAGCCTGACCACCGAAGACCCGCCACGTATTGATTCTTGATAACAGATTATCGAAAGGAGGCCGGTCCCTGCCAGGCCCGGCCATGCAGCCGAAGCTGTCGGTGAGCGTGCCGTGGAAGCCGCGACCGCCGCCGGCAACCCGCATGAACGCACGCCCGGCTTTGGCCGTTGCGGGATCGAGAGCCACTCTTCCGCTCCCGGGCGGCTCCGACATCAGACCGAAAATCCGTCCGGTTTCGTCCGGCCTGGAAGCGGGCCAGCCAGATTCCGCCGGGTGCGGGGCATCGCATCGTCGCCACCCTGCCAGGCTTCGTGGGAAGGGGACAAAGCTGCTTTGTCTTCGAGGCCGATTTGCGCGGCGAAAAGCGCCCGCTCCGCGGGTCACCTTTCTCGGCGATCGCGAGGTTCTGCCGCCGGGTCAGGCCAGCGCGCAGGTCGGCGAAGACGAAGGCGCATGCGCTTCCCATGCGCAACGCTCTGCTTGCCAGATCGTTTCTTTCCCGCGACCATCCCCCGGCCGCGGCGGGGTCGCATTGCCGCGCCGCACGGGAGGAGCCATGGCAGGCGACGTACAATCGGCTTGGATCGCGGCCGGCGCCGCGATCGTCGTTTCGCTGGTTTCGCTCGGCACGGCCGTCTGGACCAGCATCCAGGGCGGCCGCGCCGCCCGCGAGCAGGCGGCCAGGCAAGCCGCGACCGACCGCAGCCTCGCGGTCCTGAACAGCCGCCTCGGCGAGGAGCAGGACGCCGCCAAGGCCAAACGCGACTACGAATACGAGGCCCGCAAGCGCCTCTACACCGAGCTCTATCCGCTCGCCTACCAGCTCCAGCAGGCGGCGCGCCATGCGCGCCATCGCATCATGAATCTCGCCCTCGCCACCCGCATCGGCGCGCTCGCAACCGGGCCCGACAACTGGATCACCGGCCGCGATCCCTACTACTTCACGAGCGTCATCCATAACCTCATCGCGCCGCTCGCCATCCAGGAGCTCATTACCCGCAAACTCACCCTGCTCGACCTCGCGCTCGATTCCGACCTGCAAGGCCAGCATCTCATCGCGGGCCGCGCCTACGAGGCCTTTCGCTCGGATTTCACCCTCGTCGATCCGCGCTATCCGCCGATCGCCTTCGGCGCGGCCGGCGCGCGCTACGCCCCGCCCGAGAACCCGGCCGCCGCGCCCCCCTCGGAACCCGAGCAGCGCTGGAAGTGGCGCCAGGGCCTCTATTCGGGCCAGATCAGCGAGGCCGTCGGTGCGCTCCTGACCACGGAAAGCACGACCGTCCGCGCCATGACCTACGCCGAATTCGCCAAGGCGCTGGCCGGTGCCGATCTCCGCGCCGAGGCCGATCCTCCCGGCCGCGCCGGCGAGATGAAGCGTGCGCTCGGCCCGCTGATCGAAATCTTTCGCGCCTTTCACCCTGCCTGCCGGCCGATCACGTGGCGCATTCTCCTCGCCCAGGCCGCCTGCTACCGCGCGCTCGCCGCGGCCGCGGCCGGCGGTGGCACGTTCGAGGCGGTCCTGGGCGCCGCACGGTACACCGTGGACAAAGACCGCAAGCCCTTCGACTGGATCGGCGAAGACCCGCGCGCCATCCCGCCGGCGCTTCGCGGCCAGGTCGACTTTGCGGCCGAGCAGGCATCGGCCTTCACCGCCGCCAACCTTTTCCTCGATCATACCGTGCGGGATCTCGCGGAATAATCTTTCGGATCAGCTGAGCCCGCCCGGCGCGGAGCTTGGCGAAGGCGCGGGGCGACCGCGGGCTGGCATCGCGCTTCAAGACCTCGAGGCTGGCACCAAGGACCGATTTGACAGGATCGTCGCGGCACGGTATCTGACGATTCTACAAGATGCGAATGACTCTCATTTGCATTTAGTTCCCGACCGGCGCCCGGGCGAAAGAGAGGAGAAAGGCCTGCCGATGCCCCCTTCCCGCGAGCCTGCGAACAGGCGCCCGATCGGAGCCTGCCGCCGCGCCGCGCCCGGGCCGCGTGCGGTCTCGCGCCGCCATCTGCCCGGCACCATGGACGGGCTCTGCACCGTGCCCGGCAATCTCACCGGCGGCGTCAAGCAGGGCGGGACCATGCCGGGGCTGACCACCGCCACACTGCCAATCGATACCGACGAAGGGTTCGGGCTGCCGGATCGGCAACGAGGCCGCCATCGGCTTCCGCACCGTTGTCAGTTCTGAGGAAAACCCGCGATGCACTCTGGAAACCCCACCCCGATCGGAGGATCAAGACCGATGCGAACCAGCCGTACACCGAGCGTATCATTCTCATGGGCGACTGCCGGCGCGCTTTCCCTGGCACTTGCCGTCGCGGCCCTGCCGCACCGTGCGCCGGCGCAGGCGTCCCCATTGTTCCTTCAGTCCATCCACCGGCACACCACGCTCACCTCGACCGTGCCGGACAATGGCGATGTCAATCCCTACGCCATCTATGTCGCCCCGGTCTCGGCCGGAAAGATCCAGAAGGGTGACGTGCTGGTCGACAATTTCAATGACGACAAGAATCTCCAGGGTCTCGGCACCACGATCGTCGACTACCATCCGACGACGAAGAAGATGACGCTGTTCGCCGCCATCCCGCGCCATCTCGCGTCCTGTCCGGGTGGGGTGGGACTGACCACCGCAATGGTGATGCTGAAGTCGGGCTGGGTGCTCGTCGGCAGCCTGCCCAGCGACGACGGCACCACGAAGACCAAGGGCCCGGGCTGCCTGATCGTGCTCGATGCCGAGGGCAAGGTTGCCGGCACCATCGCCGGCCCGAACATCAACGGGCCCTGGGGGAACGTGGCGGTCATCGACAATGGCAGCACGGTCACGCTCTTCGTCAGCAACACGGGCTTCGGTGTCGGCGCGCCGACGGATTCGAGCCCGGTGGTGAACAAGGCGACGATCGTCCGCCTGACGCTCTCGGCCTCTGCGGAAAAACCGCCGCTCGTCACCAACGAGACGGTGATCGGGAGCGGCTTCGGCGAGCAGGCCGACAAGGGCGTGTTCATCATCGGCCCGACCGGCCTCGCACTCGGCAAGAACGGCCTGCTCTATGTCTCTGACGCCATCGGCAACCGCATCGGCGCGATCCCCGACGCCCGCACCCGCACGACGAGCGCCGGCACGGGGAAGGACGTGACCAAGGACGGGCTGCTGCAGCGGCCGCTCGCGCTCAGCATGACGCCGAACGGCCATCTGCTCGCAACCAATGCGCTGAACGGGAAGGTTGTCGAGATCGATCCCGCGACGGGCAAACAGCTTGCTGCGCAATGGATCGACGTCGACAAGGCGCAGTCGCCGCCCGGCAGCGGCGACCTGTTCGGCATCGCCAT
>JASHOA010000074.1 GCA_030041375.1 Acetobacteraceae bacterium | reverse complement strand
CAGGCGGCTTCACCGCCTGCAGGTCGCCTAACCTCCCCCCTTCTTCGTTGACGTTCACAACGCCGCGCCAGCGCCAATCCGACACGCTGCTAGAGCAATTTCCGTTCGCCATGGCTCACGGCAACTGCTCTAGCTCTTTGTTTTGGCGAGCATCTTCACGCGATCAGCCGATTCCGTCTGATCGCGAGCTGCTCTAGATTCAGCCTGACCGGGTCGCCTCGGGAACCCGCGGCGTCCGTAACAGGGCAAAATGCCCTGCCTGTGCCAGGCGAGGCCTTGTGCGCCCGTCCCCGGCTTCGCTATCCCTGAGACCTTGTTGATGGAGAGAGCGATGGCCTACAGGGTTGCCGTTGTCGGTGCGACCGGCGCGGTCGGGCGCGAGATGTTGAAAGTTCTGGCCGAGCGCCGCTTCCCGGTCTCCGAGGTTGCGGCCGTCGCCTCCGGGCGCTCGGCGGGGATGGAGGTCTCGTTCGGCGAGAAGAAAACCCTCAAGGTACAGCCGCTCGAGCGGTTCGACTTCGGAGGCTTCCATCTTGGCCTGTTCAGCCCCGGCGCGGAGGTGTCTCGGGTGCACGCCCCGCGCGCGGCGGCGGCGGGGTGCGTGGTGATCGACAATACGAGCCATTTCCGCATGGAGCCCGACATTCCGCTGGTGGTGCCCGAGGTGAACGCCGCCGCGCTCGAGAAGTTCTCGCGGCGCAACATCATCGCCAACCCGAACTGCAGCACGATCCAGCTCGTCGTGGCGCTGAAGCCGCTACATGACCGCTTCGGCGTAAGGCGCGTGGTCGTCGCCACCTACCAGTCGGTCTCCGGTGCGGGCAAGGAGGCGATGGACGAACTCTTTCAGCACAGTCGCTCCGTCTTCATGCACGAATCGGAGAAACCCGAGCAATTCACCAAGGAGATCGCCTTCAACGTGATCCCGCATATCGATCGCTTCATGGAGGACGGGTCCACCAAGGAGGAGTGGAAGATGGTGGTGGAAACCCGGAAGATCCTCGACCCGGACATCTCCGTGATCGCCTCCTGTGTGCGCGTTCCGGTCTTCATCGGCCATGGCGAGGCGGTCCATGTCGAGTTCGCCGGCCCGGTCTCCGTCACCGAGGCCCGGGCCGCGCTGCGTGCCGCTCCGGGTGTGACCGTGATCGACGGTCGCGAGGACGGCGGCTACATGACGCCGCTCGAAGCGGCCGGCGAGGACGCGGTTTTCGTCAGCCGAATCCGCAAGGACCCGACCGTTGCGAACGGGCTCGCCTTCTGGTGCGTGGCCGACAATCTGCGCAAGGGAGCGGCATTGAATGCCGTGCAGATCGCCGAGGCGCTCGTGACCCGCCATCTGCTGGCCGCCCCGAAGGCGGCGTGACACAAGGCGACTGACGCCGTTGCGGGATTCCGGTCGAATGCGCCGCCGCTTTGCCTAGGCGGCCCGCATTGCTAAAATTGGGAGGGACTCGCCGCACCGACTCCCGGCGATCCCGCGAGGGTGGAGCCGCAAGGTGGGCGGAGGGGCGGGTCGTTCGCGTTACGGGTCCGCTGGGGACAAAGGCGAGATGAGGTTCACCGTCGACCGGGCCACGCTGCTCAAGGCACTCGCCCATGTCCAAAGCGTGGTCGAGAAGCGCAATACGATCCCCATCCTGGCGAACCTGATGCTGGCCGTGCGCAACGGGCGGCTGAGCCTGAGCGCGACCGACATGGAGATTGCGGTTGTCGAGGACGTTGCCGCAACCACGACGGAGGACGGCGCCACCACCGCGCCGGCGGTTACTCTCTACGAAATCGTGCGGAGATTGCCCGATGGGGCCGAGATCGAGCTTCATTATTCCGGCGGCGATGCCCCGCTCGAGCTTCGCGCGGGGCACTACCGGACCAGCCTGATGGTGCTCCCGACGGAGGATTTTCCGTCCATGATGGCCGCCAGCCTGCCGCATCATTTCTCGCTGCCGGCAAGCGCACTCGGCACCCTGATCGATCGCACGCGTTTCGCCATCAGCATGGAGGAAACGCGCTATTACCTGAACGGCATCTTTCTGCACGCCACCGAAAGCGACGGGGTACACCTGCTGCGCGCGGTGGCGACCGACGGGCATCGGCTGGCGCGGGTCGAGCAACCCCTGCCTGAGGGTGCCGCCAATATGCCCGGCGTCATCGTGCCGCGCAAAACCGTGCTCGAGCTGCGCAAGCTACTGGAAGAGACCAACGAGACGGTGGAGGTCGGGCTCTCCGATACCCGCATCCAGTTCCGGGTCGGACCGGTGACACTCACCAGCAAGCTCATCGATGGCACCTTCCCCGAATACGAGCGGGTGATCCCGCGGACCAACGACAAGGTTCTGCGAGTGGGCAAGCGGGACTTCTCCGAAGCGGTGGCGCGCGTCGCCGCCATCTCGACCGAGCGCTCCCGCCCCGTGAAGCTTTCCCTGACGCGCGATCATCTCGTGCTCTCGGCCGTCAGCCCGGAGCAGGGCACCGCGACCGAGGAGCTGGATTCGGAGCGGGTGGCCTACGACGCATCACCGCTCGATATCGGCTTCCAGGCGCGCTACCTGAGCGACATTACGGATCAGATCGCAGACCGCGTGGAGTTTCGCTTCTCAGACGGCACGGCGCCCACCGTGGTGCAGGACGCATCGGATGCCAGTGCCCTCTACGTGCTGATGCCGATCCGCGTCTGAGCCCGGACCTGTGGGGGCGATGCCGGCGGCTCAGCTCCGCCTGCAACGGCTCTCGCTTCGCCGCTTCCGCAGCTACGGCTCGCTGGTCTGGCATCCGGACAGCCCGATCTCGGTGATCACGGGGCCGAACGGTGCCGGCAAGACCAACCTTCTCGAGGCGGTTTCGTTGCTGAGCCCGGGCCGCGGCCTGCGCGGGGCGCGGATTGGCGACTTTGCGCGGATCGGGTCCGAGGGGGACGGCACCTGGGCGGTTGCGGGACGCTTGCGGCATCCGATCGAGGGCATGCTCGAGATTGCCACTGGCAGAGCGCCGGACGGACCTGCGGAGCGGCGGGTCTTTCGCCTCGACGGTCGGCCGGCGCCTCAGGCGGCAGCGGCAACACGCGTCGCCATGGTTTGGCTCACCCCGGAAATGGGGCGTCTGTTCCAGGAAGGGGCAGCGGAGCGGCGTCGATTCCTGGATCGGTTGGTGTACGCGCTGGAGGCCGGCCATGCCCGGGAGCTTGCCGCCTATGAAGCGGCGATGACGCGGCGCAACCGCCTGCTCGCCGAATCGCAACCGGACCCGGCCTGGCTCGCCGGGCTCGAGGACGCCATGGCGCGGCATGGCGTTGCCGTTGCCGCGGCACGCGGCCTGCTCGTCGCCGGGCTCGCACGCGTTCTGCCCGGCGCGGCGCCGGGCTTTCCTGCGCTCGATCTCGCGCTCGCCTGCCCGGTCAGCGAGCGATTGGCCACCCGGCCTGCGCTGGCGGTGGAGGAGTGGCTGGCGGGGCAGCTGGCCGCCAGGCGGCGGGCCGACAGGGAGGCGGGCGGCGCCGGCCTCGGCGTTCACCGGAGCGACCTCATCATGCGAATCCAACCGGGCGGGATGCCGGTCAACCGCGGCAGCACCGGAGAGCAGAAAGCGGTGCTGCTGTCTCTGGTGCTGGCGCAGGCTGCCCTGCTCGTTGAGCGGCGTGGCTATGCGCCGCTCGTGCTGTTGGACGAGGCGCTTGCCAGCCTCGATGGCGCGCGCCGGTCAGCTCTCCTTGCGATTCTCGCCGCCAGCAGGTGCCAGGTGCTGCTGACCGGCACCGAATCCGAGCCCTTCCGTCCGCTGGCGCCGCAGGCGGAATTTCTGCGCGCCGGGGGTGGCCGCCTTGTTGCTTAGACCGGTGTCGGGCTGACTGTGCAGCCCGACACGGGTCTCGCGTTTTATTCGAGCCCGCGATTCACGCCCTCCGACGATTCCGCCTCGGGCGATCGCGGGCTGGATGCGGCGCTTTACGCGACGGCGCCGGCCGACTTATGACGCTGCCGGCCTTGGGGCGTCGCCAAGTGGTAAGGCAACGGATTTTGGTTCCGTCATTCGGAGGTTCGAATCCTCCCGCCCCAGCCATGTTGTCACTCTGTTGTGCCGATCCTTGATGGTGCAGCCCCGCCGCTCGAGCCGGTTTGACGTGCACACCAGAGGCAGCGGCTGAGCCCGGTTGCGAGGCGGCGAATGGGGCCGGTGACGGGCGGGATTTGCAAATGAGAATAATTCGCATATAGGCTATCCTGCCCTTGCAGGAAGAAACCCATGTCCCACTCCTCCATGCCTGATCGCCGCCCGGGTCGGCGGCTTTTCCTCTCCGCCACACTCGCCGCCGTCGCCGGCGCCGGGTTGGCCCGGAAGGCGGGGGCGGCCAGCCCCTTGACCCTCTACAGCGGCCAGCACGCCCAGACCGTTGCCCTGGTCACCGGGCTCTTCACCAAGGAGACCGGGATTCCGGTCCGGGTTCATTCGGGTGACGGGCCCGAGATCGCGAATCAGATCGTGGCCGAGGGTGCGCGCTCGCCAGCCGATGTGTTTTTCACGGAGAACTCCCCCGACCTCGTGCTGCTCGCCGAAAAAGGTTTGCTGGCGCCGGTCGATCCGGCAACGCTCGCCAAAATTCCGCCCCGCTTCAGCGCCGCGGACGGCCTGTGGGTCGGCGTGCTCGCCCGTGAGAATGTGCTCGCATACAATCCTTCGCTGATCCAGGAAAGCGCGCTGCCGGCCTCGCTGCTTGATTTTGCAGAGCCGCAATGGAAGGGCAAAATCGCGATCGCTCCGACCGATTCGGACTTCCTGCCCCTCGTCGCTGCGGTGGCGGCCCTGAAGGGCGAGGCGGCAACGCTCACCTGGCTCAAGGGATTGAAAAGGGATGCGGCCCTCTATCAGGACGACGAAGGGGTCGTCGCCGCGGTCAATCGCGGTGCGGTCGCAACCGGCGTCATCAACAGCTATTACTGGGCGCGGCTTGGGGTCGAGGTCGGGCCCGAGAAGATGGAGAGCCGTCTTTATCACTTTCCGCCGGGCGATGTCGGCGGACTGGTCAATATCTCGGGTGCGGCCGTGCTGAAGTCCTCACGCCACCCGGAAGAGGCGCAGCGCTTCCTGGCCTTGCTGGTCAGCCCGCCGGCGCAGGAGATGCTCGCCAAAAGCGAGGTCGATTTCGAATATCCGCTCGCAGAGGGCGTGGCCGCAAACCCGGTACTGAAGCCGTTTTCCGAGTTGCGCCCCCCGCAGATCAGCGTGGCCTCCCTCGGCGATAACCGCCTGGCGGCGAAGCTGCTGCGCGAGGCCGGGCTGATCTGATGCCGGAGGCGCCGGCGCCGCTGGCCGGGGTCAGGCTCCCGGGTGCGGCCTTGCGCCGGCGCTGGCCGCCTCCGCTGTTGCTTGCCGCGGCGGTGGCGGGGCCTCTCATCGTGGTGCTGCCGGTTGGCGAGATCCTGCTCGAGGTCGCGCGCATCGGCCCGGCGGAAGCGGTACGGCTCTTGTGGCGCCCGCTGGTGGCGGAACTCCTGGTCAATACGATCGGTCTCGTGATCGCTGCCACGCTCAGCGCGGCGCTGGTCGGAACGGCTGCGGCCTGGCTTGTCGAGCGCACCGACCTGCCGGGGCGGCGCTTTTTCGCCGTGGCTGCCGCTGTGCCGCTCGCTGTGCCGCCGTTCATCAGTTCGTATGCCTGGCTCTCGATCAGCCCGGCTCTGGAAGGTTTTCTCGGCGCCCTGGTTGTCGTCACCTCCTCTTATTTCCCGCTCGTCTATCTGCCGGTTGCCGCGAGCCTGCGCGGAATGGATCCGGCGCTCGAGGAGACGGCCCGCTCACTCGGCCAGGGTGCCTCCGGCTCCTTCCTCCGCGTCGTGTTGCCCCAGCTTCGCCCGGCGCTGCTGGGCGGCATGCTGCTGGTCGCGCTGAACGTCCTGGTCGAGTTCGGGGCGTTCGCGTTGTTGCGCTTTCGAACCTTCACCACCGAGCTTTATGCCGAGTACCGCACCGGGTTCAACGGCCCGGCCGAGGCGTTGCTCGCATTGATACTGCTCCTGCTTTGCCTGATCTGCCTCTTTGCAGAGCTCCGCATTCGCGGTCTCGCGCGCTACGCCCGCATCGGCGCCGGAGTGCGGCGGCCGGTCACGCTGCTCTCCCTCGGTCGCGCCCGCCTGCCTGTGTTTGCCCTGTTCGTGTTGCTGGTGCTGGCTGCGCTCGGCCTGCCGCTCGGGATGATCCTGTACTGGCTCACCCGCCACGGGTCGGCCGCCGTCACGCCGGTGGCGGTCTCGCTCGAGGGGCTGGTCGAGGCGACGTTTTCCTCGGTCTGGCTCGGATTCGCCGGCGCCGCGCTGACGGTGGTGCTGGCCCTGCCGCTTGGCCTCCTCGCAACGCGCTACCCGGGGCGGCTCGTGACATTGCTGGAGCGCTCGGCCTATCTCGGCCAGGGGGTGCCGGGGATCGTCATTGCACTTGCCTTCATCACCATCACGATCCGCACCGTGCAGCCTCTCTACCAGACGGCAGCGACGCTCATCGTTGCTTATGCGATCCTTTTTCTTCCGCTCGCGCTGGTCAGCGTGCGGGCGGCGCTCATGCAGGCCGAACGGCGGCTCGAAGAGATCGGCCGCTCACTCGGGCTTGGCTGGTTCAACGTGACCAGGCGCATCGTCCTGCCTCTCGCCGGGCCCGGCCTCGGCGCTGCCGCGGCACTGGTGTTCGTCTCGATCGTGACCGAACTCACGGCGACGCTGCTGCTGGCGCCGATCGGGACCAACACGCTTGCCATGCAAATCTGGGCCGACACATCGACGCTCGCTTTTGCCGCCGCAGCGCCATACGCCGCGATGATGGTGCTGCTCTCGCTGTTCTCGACCTGGTTGTTGGCGCGCCGCTTTGGCGCGACCCGACTGTTCCAGCAATAGGCCGCAAGAGACCGTGGCCGCGCTGGAGATCGCCGGGCTGGCCAAGGCCTTCGAGCATCATCGCGTGCTCGACAGCGTTGATCTCTCCGTGGCGGCCGGGACAATGGTTGCCATCCTGGGCGCGTCGGGCAGCGGCAAGACAACGCTGCTCAGGCTGGTGGCGGGCTTCGAACGTGCCGACGCGGGCACGATCAGGATCGGCGGTGAAACCGCCTCCGGGCCGGGCGTGCATCTGCCGCCGGAACGAAGGCGGATCGGCTACATGGCGCAGGAAGGCGCCCTTTTTCCGCATCTCTCGGTTGCCGACAATGTCCTGTTCGGCCTGCCGCGCCCGCAACGGCGGGATCGCCGCCGCGCCGAGGAGCTGCTGGCGCTCGCCGGGCTTCCCGCCTCGTACGCGGGGCGTGCGCCGCACGAGCTTTCCGGCGGGGAACAGAGCCGCGTGGCGCTGGCTCGTGCGCTTGCCCCGAAGCCCCGGCTCGTTCTGCTCGATGAGCCGTTCGCCGCCCTCGATCCGGGCCTGCGCACCGAGACGCGCCAGGCGGTTGCCGCGGCGCTTCTCGCGGCCGGGGCCACCGCGCTTCTCGTCACGCACGACCAGCCGGAGGCGCTTTCGATGGGCCGTGAGGTGGCCGTGCTACGCGAGGGCAGGCTGGTGCAGGTCGCACGCCCGGAGGCCCTCTATCGCCGCCCGCTGGACGCCCAACTGGCGCGTTTCGTGGGCGAAGCCGTGCTCGTCAGCGGCCAGGCTACCGATGGCACCGTGCGCTGCAGCCTCGGTCGGCTCGCGCTTGCACCCGATATGCCGGACGGTGAGGTCGAGGTTCTGATTCGTCCCGAGCAGATCCGGCTTGTCCCCCCCGGCGAGTCGGCAGACGCGCTGGCGCGGGTCAACGGTGTCACCTTCTATGGGCACGATGCCAGCGTCTCCCTCGTCCTTTCCGAGGTGGCGGGGGCGCCTGAACTCAGCGCCCGGGTCGCCGGGCACATGTGCCCGCGCATCGGCGAGGAGGTCGGCATCAGGGTCGAGGGGCCGGTGACGGTATTCCGCGTTGCGTGAGGCCGGTGATGGTCATCCGATCGGCCGCCCGGGAAGCGCGCGGGCGCCGTAGCGCGCGTCCCAGCCATCCTGCACGTTCTGCAGAACCCGGATCGCCGGCAGCACGGAGGGGCCGGATGCACGCGGTGGCCGACCTTCGCGCACGGCGTCGAGGAAGTCGAAAATGATGCGGGCGGCGTTCTCCTGCTCGCTCTCGATAGCAACCGTGCCGGACGCGGTGCGGAGCGAGCCGGCGAGCGTGTCGAAGAGATAGGTGTCGCGGTCGGTCACGATCAGCTTGTCATAGAGCCGGAAGGCAGCGTGGTAGGAGCCATGAACGAGGAGTGTCGCATCATTCGCGGTCTCGACGAGAATGACGCACTCCATGGGAATCCCTGTCTTCTCGTGGCACGGCCCGAGTTGGCTCTGGACCCGGCGAATCGGCGCGCCATCGAAAAGAAATAGCCCGAGATCGACGAAGTGGCAGAAATGATGCCAGAGGATGTTGTCGGTCCAGCTTCGCACGTAGCCGGTCGCCCCGATATTCCTGAGGCGGGGGATGAAGAACCGGCCGGCGACGTGGCGAAGTTTTTCCTCGCCGGCGGCAAGGCGCCCGCGCAAGGCCTCCCTTTCGATTCGGAATCGCATCGGGTGGCTCAGCCCGTACACCTTGCCGCTCTTCTCGCCCGCTGCCACCACGCGCTCGGCGCCGGCAAGGCTCATGGCAATCGGGATTTCGATCAAGGTGTGCTTGCCGGCGGAGAGCGAGGCGATCGCCTGTTCCTCGTGCTGCTCGCTCGGGGTGGCGAGGATGACGATATCGATCTCCTGGTCGGCGAGCGCTGCGGCGAGCGAAGTCGTCCATTTGCGGTAGCCGAACCGTTCGGCGAAGGCGGACACCGCTTCCGTGCGCCGGCCGACCGCGGTGTGCAGCACTGCATCGGTTCTTTTCAGCGCTTCGGAGTGCCACACGCCCATCATTCCGTAGCCGGCCATGCAGATATTCATCAGCCCGCTCCTTCAGCCGGTCCGGAATCCCACTTGTTCCGCCGTTGCTCTGAGATGCGCATAGCCCTTGCGGGCATAGGTGAGGGGGTGTGCCTTGGCGGGATCCTGCTCGGCCTCGACAATCAGCCAGCCCTGGTAGCCTGCCTTGGCGAGCGGGGCGAGGGCAGCCGAGAAGTCCAGCATGCCGTCGCCCGGCACGGTGAAGACGCCGGCAACCACCGCGTCGAGAAAGCTCATGCGCTGGCGGCGCGCATGCGCGAGCATCTCGCGCCGGACGTCTTTCGCGTGCACATGGTTGACCCGCCCGGCCCAGCGCGTGGCCGCGCGCGCCGGATCCTCGCCGGCGAATTCAAGATGCCCGGTATCCAGCAAGAGGCCGACCGAAGGCGGCGTGCCATCGAGCAAGCGATCGATCTCTTCCGCCTTCTCGATGACGGTCCCCATGTGCGGGTGAAAGGCGATCCTGACGCCGCGCCCGGCCATCCAGTCTCCGAGCCGGGAGAGCCGTTCCAGGAAGCCGGGCCACTCTGCCTCGCTCATCCGTGGCCTCTCGGCCACCGGCACGTCGCGCCGGCCCTGCACGGTATCCGATGTCTCGGCGAAGACCATGACGGACGAGCCGAGTGCGCGCAGCAGTTCGAAGTGTGATCGCATGGCGGCAATTTCCTGCTCGACGGTGCGAGTCCGAAGCGCTGCACCATACCAGCCCGAAACCAGTACAAGCCCGTGGCGCGCGAGGACCGCCTGCAGTGCATCGGGGTCGCCCGGAAACTTGTTTCCCTTCTCGATGCCGACAAAGCCGGCTGCATGCGCTTCTGACAGGCAGGTCTCGAGCGGCGTCTCCCCACCAAGCTCCGGCAGATCATCGTTGCTCCAGGCAATCGGATTGGTGCCGATGCGTACGCTCATTCCTCGATTCTCCCGAATGCGTCCGGATACGCCGAGCGTCCTCGACTTGCCCGCCGATTGTTCGCCCGTCCCCTGTGCTCATCAAGAGGCGGTGAGGAAGCCCGTGAATCGGCGCCATGACAGAGAAGCTCGCCATGACCGTCGCCAACCACGGGCAAGGTCCTGAGCGCGATGCCGCGCGCCCGGCATCTGGCAATAGCGGCCCGAAAGGAGTACTGCCGGCCGGGACACCCTCCGCGCTCGGGCGGAGGGATGCTTATCATCGAGTGGCGTGAAGGTTTGGAGGCAGCATGGACAAGATCAACCCGCTCTTCACCGCGACGGCAACCGCAACCGGCGGGCGCAACGGACATACCGAGTCAAGTGATGGCATGGTGAAAGCCGACCTCTCCGTGCCGAAGGCAATGGGAGGGCCCGGCAAGCCGGGGACCGCGACGCCCGAGCACCTGTTCGCTGCAGGCTACGCCGCCTGCTTCGGTGGAGCGATCGATTTCGTCGCCAAGCAGCAGAAGAAGGATGCGAGCAAGGCGCATGTGACCGCCGCGGTCTCGATCGGCCCGCGCGAAGGCGGTGGCTTCGGGCTCTCGGTCAAGATGCGTGTCGAGGACAGGAGCCTGAAGCAGGCGGAACTGGCGGCACTCGTCAAGGAGGCGCACGAGAAGATCTGCCCCTATTCGCACGCCACCCGCAACAATGTTGATGTGGCGTTCGAGGTCGTCGGTGCCTAGTACTCGGAAGCGGCTTGAGTGATATACGGCCACCCTCACCCCGCACTGCGCGCGACCCTTTCGCGGGGCTCCCATCGCGCAAGGCGCGATGGGAGCCCCGCCAGAGGGAGAGGGTAGAGGGTCAGGTGTTTCGAGGTCATGTGAGTGAGTCACTCATGAGCGAAAGTTAGCCCGCGACGCCCGAGGCGAATCGTCGGAGGGCGTGAATCGCAGGCTCGAATAAAGCGCGAGACCCGTGTCTGGCTGCACAGTCAGCCCGACACCGGTCTAGTTTTCGATGTGAAGTCTCAAGAGGTCGTTCCCGATCAGGCCGAGGCGGCTGACGGGCGCGCCGTGAATCAACCTGGCTCGGGCGACATGCCCTTCTCGGCCAGTTCCCTTTTTGCTTTCTCGTTCTTTGTCAGGTGCGCCAGGCCCATACCCTTGAGGACGTTGCGCGCCTTGGTGAACTGGACGTTGTCGTAGCCGACGATCTCGATCCGGTTGCCCCACGGATCGCGGAAGTCGAGGAACGGGCCGTCGAGCAGGGCGACGCCGGCCGCCTCGAGGGCGCGGCGAGCTTTCTCCTTGTCGTCCACCACGAGCCCGAAATGGCGACCGTCGTCTGCGGGCTGCCGGCGCTCCTTCTGAAGCGCGAGGAACTGATCGCCGAGATCGATGAAAGCCGCGGTCCCGCTTTTGCCACGAAGCTCGAACTGGAAGAGACGCCCGTAAAATGCCAGCGCTTCGTCGATGTCCCCAACCTCCAGCGCCACGTGGTTGAAGCCCACCGCGCGCGGCCTCGTGGAGTCCGCCATCGAAATCTCCTCTGCCAGCCGGCGCTCACATGGGCAGAGGCATCGGAATCCACAACCCTGGCCTCTCCCTGGTTCGCCGGATGGATCCACGCGGCCTCGGAACGAAAGCGCAGCCTGATGGCCGGGCACGTTTCAGGAGGCGCTCAGGGCTCCAACCGGCGCTCGGCAAAGAAGTTTTGCAGCAGGGCGGCACATTCTTGCTCCCGCACGCCGCCGATGACCTCCGGGCGATGGTGACAGGAGGGCAAGGCGAATAGGCGCGGGCCATGCTCGACGCCGCCGGTTTTCGGATCGTAGGCGCCGAAAACCAGGCGCCGGATCCGATAGAGGCTGATCGCCGCCGCGCACATCGGGCAGGGCTCCAGCGTGACGACGAGATCGCAACCCCAAAGGCGCGGCGTGGCCAGCTTCTCGGCCGCGGCGCGCAACGCAAGCAGTTCCGCGTGCGCCGCGGCGTCTTTCTCTTCGACCCGGTTGCCCGCCCGGGCCAGAATGGCGCCGTCCGCGCCGAGCACGACGGCGCCGACCGGAACCTCGCCACGGCGCCGGGCCGCGCGGGCTTCTTCGAGCGCAATCTCCATCGCCGACATCGGCCCTTGATGTCTGTCCGCGATCACGGTGTCGAGCGGCGGTGTGCTATCGCGCTGCCGATGCCGCACCGACAGGCGATGTCCGGTGGACGAAAATCTGGACCAGGGCATTCAGTGGCGGGACGGCGAAGCACCACATGCCAACGAAGATGAAAAGCAGCGCGGCTGCTGCGCAGCCGGCCGCGAAGCCGGCAATATTGCCGATCATGCTGACCAGGCGTGCGCGAACGGCAGCCATCTGCGGTTCAGGCCCGCCATGGAGCAGGTCGACGACGTCGATCATCACCTGTGTGGTGTTGCCGGTCATCAGGGTGCTTGGCGGCACGGCAGCAAGATGGGCGCGCTGCGCCCCGTTCTGCACTGCCATGGCGGCGACCAGCGTCATGCCGGTGACCAGGGCGGGCCAGGCATCACTGTTCGGGAAGGGGCCAAGGAGGAGCGCCAGCACCGCACCGGCAATCAGCAGGAGGAGTTTGACGCCGAGAAGCGTTCTGAGCGGCGGTACGCCGCGCGCACTCAGCGCGCGGCCGCCCATATGGACCAGTGCAACGACGATGCAGAACACCGGAAGGGCGAGCAGCTTTCCCACCACGCCAGAAGTTCCGAAAGCGAGAGCCGCACCCGCGGTGACGAAGTTGCCAGTGACGTGCGCCGTGAAGAGGCCCTGCAGCGCGAGAAAGCCCGCGGTATCCACATAGCCCCCGTTGACGCTGAGGAGGACCGGAAGAGAGTGTTTCATGGTGCCTGGGGCTCGGCTGTCGGGGCGCCAAATCGCTCGCGAAGATCCGCGCATTGGCCGGTCATGCGGTGCCGAGCGGCGACACCGCAGCGAAGGTAGGCGGCCCCGCCGATGTCAGGCGGCATCGACGAGGACGATCTCGGCATCCTCGAGCGCGGTGAGGGAAAGCGTGGGTTCATTCTCGATCGCCGCCCCGTCACGCGCGGCGAGGTTCCGGCCGTTGAGCGTGACCCGGCCGGTCGCCGGAACGAGATAGGCGTGTCGGCCCGATCCGAGCGAGTAGGACACGGTCTGACCTTTCCTGAGCGCAACGCCCAGCACGCGGGCGTCGGTGCGAATGGGAAGCGCCTCCCCATCTTCGGGAAAGCCACTGGCGAGCGTGACGAACTGGCCGGCCCGATCGGACCTGGGGAACGGTTTCTGCCCCCACGCGGGCGGGCCGCCGCGCTCGGTCGGGAGAATCCAGATCTGGAAGATTTTCGTTGCCTCCGACTCACGATTGTATTCGGCATGGCGGATACCCGTGCCGGCACTCATCACCTGCACGTCGCCAGCTTCGGTCCGGCCCTGGTTGCCAAGGCTGTCCTCATGGGTGATCGCGCCTTCGCGCACATAGGTGATGATCTCCATGTCCGCGTGCGGATGCGGCGGGAAGCCGCTCCGGGGGGCGATCTCGTCGTCGTTCCAGACGCGCAGCCTGCCCCAGCCCATCCGTGCGGGATCATGGTAATCCGCGAACGAGAAATGATGACGGGTATCGAGCCAGCCGTGGTGGCCGCCGCCGAGGTCCTGGTATGGGCGAATGTCGATCATGGCGTCTCCTTGCCCGCATCCGGGCGGTCTCAATCTTCCAGGTGCAAATCTAGGCTGGTCCCACTGCGGAAAAAGAGAAACAGTGGAAACCAATCGTTTCCGGGCGTGCATGCCGCGACTTCCTGATCTCGAGGCCTGGGCTGTCTTCGCAAAGGTGGCGGAAACCCGTTCCTTCACCCGCGCGGCAGTCGAACTCGGGGTTTCGAAGGCGACGATCTCGAAGGCGGTCGGGCGGCTGGAGGCCCGATTAGGCGCCTCTCTTTTCAACCGCACGTCGCGTCGGCTCTCGCTGACCGGGGTCGGGCAGGAATCGGCGGACGCCGCCCGGCGTCTCCTTGCCGATGCCGAGGCGATCGAGAATGAGGCCCTCGCCCAATCCTCCGAGCCAAAGGGGTTGGTGCGGTTCACGGCGCCGATGTCCTTCGGGCTTGCCTACCTGGCACCGCTGCTGCCCGCCCTGCTCGAGGCCTATCCCGGGATCACGCTCGATCTCGACCTGACCGACGAGATCCGCGATCTGATCGAGGGGCGGTTCGATTTTGCGCTGCGCATCGCCATACTACCGGATTCGAGCCTGCGGGCCCGGCAGCTTTGTCAGGTCTCCCGTGTGCTGGTCGGTGCGCCCTCCTATTTCCAGCGGCGCGGCAGGCCGTCACACCCGGGCGAACTCGCGAACCATGCCTGCCTCGGCTATGCCTACCTGCCGCGGCCGGGAAGCTGGCGCTTCCGCCACGTCTCAGGCACGGAAGTAGAGGTGATGCCCACAGGTCCGCTTCGGGCCAACAACGCCGATGTGCTTGGTCCTGCCCTGCTTGCCGGTTTCGGGCTTGCGGTGCAGCCGGAATTTCTGGTCTGGAATGATTTGCAGGCGCACCGGCTCGAGATGGCGCTGCCGGAGTGGTCGTTGCCGCCGATCGCGCTCACCATCATCGCCCCGCCGCAACGCAGCCGTTCGGCGCGCGTGCAGGCAGTGGTCGACTTCTTCGCCGCCCGGCTGGCCGCCGCGCCTTGGGCCGTGCAGGCGCAACGGTGACCCGGTTTCTGTTTCTCAAACATGATCGCGGAACGCCATGCAGACATCACGCCCATTGATCGGACTGACGCTGGACGCCGAGGAGCCGGGTGGCTATTCGCCCTATCCCTGGTATGCCATGCGCCGGAACTACTCGGCCGCTATTGCCGGTGCGGGCGGCCTGCCGATTGCGCTCGCGCACGACAGCGGCCTCGCGGATGATTATCTCGATCGTATCGACGCCCTGGTCGTGACGGGCGGAGCATTCGATGTCGACCCTTCGCTCTACGGTGAGGCTGGCCGGCATCCGAGCGTGGTGCTGAAAGAGAGCCGGACGGCGGCGGAACTTTCTCTGCTGCGTGGCGCGCTGGCCCGCGGACTGCCGGTGCTCGGCATCTGCGGCGGCGAGCAGCTCCTTGCGGTGGCACTCGGCGGTACGCTCATTCAGCACATCCCGGCCGAGGTTCCCGGCGCGCTCGCACACGAGCAGCCGAATCCGCGCCACCAGGCTGGCCACGCCGTGACTGTCGTGCCGGGCACCGCGCTCGCCGCGATCGTCGGCAGGGAACGGATGATGGTCAACTCATCGCACCACCAGGCGGTGGCCGAGGCGGGCGCGGGAATTGTGAATGCCCGCGCCGCCGGAGACGGCGTGATCGAAGGAATCGAGCTGGCCGGGGAGAAATTCTGCATCGGCGTGCAGTGGCACCCGGAGTTCCTGATCGATCCCGGAGACCGGCGATTGTTCGATGCCCTGATCGCAGCATCCCGCCGGTGAATGAGGCAAGCCGGAACGGATCGGAGCGCGGGATCAGGGTGGCCCGCTTTCTTGCTGCCGCCGGAGTGGCCAGCCGCCGCGCCGCCGAACTGATGATCGCAGCCGGCCGCGTGCGCCTCAACGGCGCGCCGGTGGCGCATCCGGCGACCTTCGTGCAGCCCGGCGATGTCGTTGAGGTGGACGGGAAGGCAGTCGATCGGCCGGCCCGGACCCGGCTCTGGCGCTACCACAAGCCGCCCGGCCTGGTGACGACCCACAGAGACCCCGAGGGTCGCCCGACTGTGTTCGCGAACCTCCCGGCGGGCCTGCCACGTGTGATCAGTGTCGGACGGCTTGATCTCGCAAGCGAAGGACTGCTGCTTTTGACCAATGACGGTGCCCTCGCCCGCCGGCTCGAGCTTCCATCGGCGGGATGGAAGCGCCGATACCGGGCGCGTGTGCACGGGTCGGTGGATGAGCGTGCCCTGGCCGTGCTCGGTCGGGGTGTCACCATCGGCGGAATGACCTACGGGCCCATCGAGGCTGCGCTCGATGCGCGCAAGGGCGCGAATAGCTGGCTCAGCCTCGGCCTCTGCGAAGGAAAGAATCGCGAGGTGCGGCGCGTGCTCGCGCATCTCGGGCTCACGGTTACCCGGTTGATCCGGGTCGCGTACGGGCCTTTCCAGCTCGGCAATTTGCCGCGCGGTGCGGTGCGGGAAGTGCCGTCGAAGGTACTGCGCGAACAGCTTGGCGCCAGGTGAGGATCATCGGCGGAGCACTGCGGGGGCGCCGCCTTGCCGCACCCGGCGGAGGCAAAACCCGCCCGACTGCGGATCCGGTGCGGCAGGCGCTGTTCGACAGCCTGGCCCACGCATCCTGGGCAGGGCCGGAGACGATCGTCGGAGCGCGCGTCCTGGACGCCTTTGCCGGCACCGGTGCGCTCGGGCTGGAAGCGCTCTCGCGCGGCGCGGCGGAGGCGGTGTTCTTCGAGACGAACAGAAGAGCGCGCCTTGTGCTGTCCGCGAATGTCGCTGCCTGCGGGATGGAGGACCGGGCGCGCATCATTGCGCGGGATGCCACACGTCCTCCGCCAGGCCAGCCATGTAGCCTCATCTTCCTCGATCCGCCGTATGGCGAGGCTGCGCTTCCCGCAGGCGCGCTCGCGGCGCTCGCGGCCGCAGGCTGGATCGCGCCGGCGGCGCTCGTCGTTGCCGAAACGCCAGCACGCCAGGTGCGGCCATCGCTCGGGACTCTGCTTGCCGAGCGCTGCCACGGTGCGGCACGCGTCAGCTTCTTCCGTTCCCCCTGACGTCCTATTGCCCATCGCCGGTGCCGGGCCGTCGTGCCTGCTCGAGGAGATCAAGGACCTCGCGATCCTCGAGCTGAGGAAAATCGCGATAGAATTGGCCGACCGCCGTGAACCAGCGCGGCCGTTGGAGGCAGACGATCTCGTCTGCCTCTTCTCTCAGTGCGTCGAGGCTCTCGGCGGGTGCAACCGGCACGGCGAGCACGAGCCATGCAGGCTTCTCGGCGCGCGTGGCACGCAAGGCTGCACGCGTCGTCGCTCCGGTCGCGATTCCGTCATCGACGAGGATGGCAGTGCGGCCTGCGACCGAAGCCGCAGGACGGCCGGCGCGGTAAAGCTCTCTTCGCCGGTAGAGCTCGCGAAGTTCGCGCATTTTGATGGCTTCGAATTCGGGCGAGGAGACGCCAAGGGCGGCGATCAGGTCAGGGTCCGTAACGATCTCGGGCTCTGTACCGAGCGCTACCGCGCCGATGGCAAGCTCGGGCTGATCAGGTGCGCCCAGCTTTCGCACCAGCACGACGTCGAGCGGCGCGGCGAGTGCGCGGGCAATCTCGTAACCGACCGGCAAGCCCCCGCGCGGCAGTGCGAGGACAAGAGGCTTGCGATCCTTGAAGCGAAAAAGCCGTTCCGCGAGCCTCCGCCCGGCTTCCTTTCGGTCGGCGAACTTCATGGGCAGCTTTCCTCCTCGCCAGGCAGGCCGGCAAGGTGTAATCCCGGTGCATGATCCTGAGCCACCTCACCTTGGGCGTGAGTGACATCGCAGCGGCGATCGCGTTCTATGACGCGGTGCTGGGCGAACTTGGGATCAAGCGCGAGCGAACCGGCAAGGGCTTTGCCGGCTGGGGACGGGAAGGGGAGGGCGGCTTCTATGTGACGCGGCCGTTCGACCGCGAGGCGGCGAGTGCCGGCAACGGGGTCTCGGTGAGCTTTCTTGCTCCTTCGCGGGCGGCGGTCGATCGTTTCTGGCGCCGTGCGCTCGACCTCGGCGGCACCGACGAAGGCCCGCCCGGCCTCCGCCCGCACTATCACGAGAACTATTACGCGGCCTATGTGCGCGATCTCGACGGCAACAAGATTGCCGCCGTGTACCACCAGCCTGAGCCCGCGCCGTCGGCGGCTTAACCGAGATAGGCGTGGCGGACGCGCTCGTCGTCCAGCAAATCCCGACCCGGACCGGAGAGCACGATCCGGCCGCTTTCGAGGACGTAGCCATGATCGGCGATGGAGAGCGCCATCAGCGCGTTCTGCTCCACCAAGAGGATGGTGACGCCGTCCGCATTGATGGTACGGATCGTTTCGAACACCTGTTCGACGAGCATCGGTGCGAGCCCCATGCTCGGCTCGTCCATCAGCAGCATGCTGGGGCGGGCCATCAGTGCGCGCGCCGTCGCCACCATCTGCTGCTCGCCGCCCGAGAGTGTGCCGGCCACCTGGCGCAACCGTTCGCGGAGCCGCGGAAAGAGCTGAAGCAGGCGCTCGCGATCCTCGGCAATGCCGCGGCGATCATGGCGGGTGAAAGCGCCCATGGCGAGATTTTCTTCCACCGTGAGCCGGCCGAAGATGCGCCGCCCTTCGGGCACCTGCACCAGGCCCATGGCGGTGATCTCGTGCGGCTGCCGGCCCGCGAGCGTGGTGCCGTCGTAACGGATGGTCCCTGCACGCGGATGGATGAGGCCGCTCACGGCGCGCAAGGTCGTCGATTTGCCGGCGCCGTTGGCACCGACCAGGGTGGCGATCCTGCCCGCCTCGACGCTGAGCGAGATTCCCTTCAGGGCCTCGATCTTGTCGTAGAATACCTGCACGTCCGAGAGTTCGAGCAATGCCATCTCAGCGCTCCGAGGCCGCCGCGCCGAGGAGGGATGCGGCATGATCCCGCGCCGCCGCGGGAGCGGCACTCTTCACGCCGAGATAGGCCTCGATCACGGCCGGATCGCCCTGCACCTCCGCGGGGGTGCCCTCGGCGATCTTGGCACCATGGTCGAGCACCGTGACGCGATCCGACATTCCCATGACGACACGCATCTGATGCTCGATCAGCAGGATCGTAATGTCGAATTCGGCACGCACTCTCTGGATGAACGCCATCATCCGGGACGTTTCGTGCGGGTTCATTCCGGCGGTCGGTTCATCAAGCAGCAGCAGTTTCGGCCGCGTCGCGAGTGCCCGGCCGATCTCGAGGCGCCGCTGCTCGCCATAGGCAAGGTTGCGGGCCAAGAGATCGCCGCGGCCCGCGAGGTCAATGAAATGCAACAGCTTCAGCGCCTCGGCGTGCGCGCGTGCCTCCTCCCGCCTCGTATGCGGCGTACCCAATACCGCTCCCCACCAATGGGAATGCACATGCAGATGCATCCCGACGAGCAGGTTCTCGATCGCGGTGATGTTCCGGAACAGGCGGATATTCTGATAGGTGCGGCTGATGCCGGCGGCGGCGACCCGATCGGGGGTGAGCCCATCGATGCGTTCGCTCCGGAACCAGACCTCGCCCGAGGTCGGGCTCAGGTTCTGGGTGATGCAGTTGAAGACAGTGGTTTTGCCGGCGCCGTTGGGGCCGATGATGCTGTGGATGGCGCCGGCGGCAACCTCGAGATCAAGGTCGGTCAGCGCCGCGATGCCGCCGAAGCGCCGGGTCAGGCGGCGGCAGAGCAGAAGCGAGGCTTCCGCCATGGCGATCAGCCTGGCTCCATCGCTGCGACAGGCTCGGCTTCGCCGGCGGCGGCATGGAGCTCACGCGAGCGGACTTCGGATGGCCAAAGACCCTCCGGCTTCCACCGCATCATGACGATCAGGGCCGCCCCGTAAAAAAGGTAGCGGTACTCGCCGAATTCGCGCAACAGTTCGGGCAGGCCGATCAGCGCGATCGCACCCAGCACGACTCCGGGGAGGCTTCCCATGCCGCCGACGATGATCAGCGCGAGCACGTTGATGGAGATCAGGAGCTGGAAGCTCGACGGATAGACTGACCCCAGCATGGTTGCGAAGATCGAGCCGCCGAGGCCGGCGAAGGCTGCGCCAAGGCCATAGGCGAGCAGCTTGGAGCGGATCAGGTTTACGCCAAGCGCCTGCGCCACGTCTTCGTCGTCGCGCAGTGCCTCCCAGGCCCGGCCGAGGCGCGAATTCTCCAGTCGCCAGGCGATGAAGGCGGCCACTCCCGCACAGACAAGTGTCAGGTAAAAGAGCTTCACCGGGCTTCCCAGCTCGAAGCTGCCGATGCTCGGCTTCGGAATATCCAGCACCCCCTGCGGACCGCCGAGCAAGGGGGCGGCGAAATCCGACAGCACGACGATGCGGACGATCTCGCCCAAGCCGAGCGTTGCCACCGCGAGATAGTCGCCGCGCACGCCGAGGACCGGCAGGCCGAACAGCACGCCACCGAGGATGGAGATCAGCACCGCAATCGGCATCGCCTCCCAATAGGAAAGGTGAAGCAGCCCGATGGAGCTGCCGGACGTCAGCAGCGCCGTGGTGTAGGCTCCGACAGCGAAAAACGCGACAAATCCGAGATCGAGCAGGCCAGCCAGCCCGACCTCCAGATTGAGTCCCATGCCCATGAGGATGTAGAGGCCAACCAGCATCAGCACTTCGCCGATATAGGCGCCAGCGAGCAGCGGCATCAGCACGAGGACAAGAAGTGCGACGCCGGCCGAGATGAAACGCCGGCGGCGACGTTCGTCCGGGCTCGGCACATGATCGGCCGACGACCGATGGGACAGCACTAGGCTTGTCCCGCCGGCGATCACGAAGATCGCGACTGCTCCTTGCGGGCGTAATCCCTGCCACGTGTAAACGAAATCACGGATCCAGCCGATGATGCCCTCATATTGCATCATCAACTGGATCAATTCCTGGAACACCCCTGCGATCACCACGGCTGCCGCGCCGGCGACGATTGCCCGCCTGAGCGAAGGCAAGGTGACCGCGAGCACTGCGCCAGCCAGGCCGCCGATCCCACCGCCGAGCAGCATTGCCAGCGCGCCCGGCCCCGGTGCGAAGCCGAACGCCAGCATATTCCTGAGCGCCGGCGAGGCGGCAATGAACATTCCCTGCAACGGCACCGTTGCCACGATGACTTGCAGCAGCGCCATCAGGGCGCCGGCTACCAGGCCGCCGAGCAGCCCCGCGCCCGCGCGCGCAAAAGCCGGCCCGGCATCCCGCGCGGCCACAACCCCACAGGCGAGAGCGAGCAGCGCCAGCACGGCCTGCCCGAGATTCACGGCGCCGAACACGATCGGCCGTGCCTGCATCATCTCAAGCAAACCGACCAGCGCGAGATAGACGCCGCCGACGCCGAACAGCAGCCCGGTGGTTGCTGCTTTCGTGAGGGTCTTCATGCGCGCTTCTTCGCCATGTGCTCGCCGAGGATCCCTTGCGGGCGGAACACCAGCACCAGGATCATCAGCGTGTACGCGATGACGTCACGCAGCTCATAGGGAGCCTTGATCCCGATCCCGTCGAGGAAGAGTGACGGCCCGACCGATTCGACGAGGCCCAGGAAGAATCCACCCAGCATCGCGCCCGGCACGCTGCCGATGCCGCCCAATACCGCCCCGCCGAACGCCTTGATGCCCGGCGTGAAGCCCATGTAGAAATACACCTGCTTGAAAAGAAACGCGTAGAACACGCCGGCGATACCGGCCATCGCGCCGCCGAGGGCGAAGGTGAAGACGATCACCTTCCCGACATCGACGCCCATCAGCGCGGCTGCCTCGCCGTCCTCGGAAACCGCGCGCATCGCCATTCCCATGCGCGTCTTCTGCACGATCAGGTAGAGCACCGCCATGAACGCGACGGCCAGCACGATGACCAGCACGTCGACTCCCGGCACCGAAAGCCCTGCCCAATGGAACTCCACCCCCTCCCATTTTGGAGCGGGATAGGACTTCACGCTGGAGCCGAACAGCCCGCGGAAGGTCTGCTCGAGGAAGAACGACACGCCGAACGCGCAAATCAGTGGCGCGAATCCCTGCACGCGGCGAAACGGCCGGTACGCGATGCGCTCGGTCAGCACTGCGATCACACCCGAGACAACCATCCCTGCGGCCAGGATCGCCGTCATGCCGAGCACCGGATGCACCTCGAGAAAACCCGAATTCTCGAGTGGTGTCGCCACGAAGTAACCGGCGAAGGCGCCGCACATCATGATATCGCCATGGGCGAAGTTGATCAGGCGCAGCACGCCGTAAACCATCGTGTAACCGAGTGCGACCTGTGCATACAGGCTGCCGATGGTCAGTCCGAACAGGACGAACTCGAACCACTGGGCGGTCGTGTAACGATCCTTGAGAATGGTGCCGATCGTGCCGGCGACGACCAGTGCCACCACCAGAAACCTGACCGTCCACAGGGCAAGGGAGACGGCGCTCATGCGAGCGGCGCCGCGCCGCCCGGCGACAGAAGGAATGGCGAGTGGGCCGGCGCTCATGCTGGCGGGCGACCAGGGAGAAGACCGACCCGGGCAGGACGTTCCGTTCCGTGCCCGGATGGGCCACTACGGGAGAAAGCCAGTGTGCCGGCTCGCACGCGTGGTCGCTGTTGATGCGCCGTAGCGGCCGGCACACTCCTCTTTATTTTCAGTGACCTGCTGATCCCCTTTCCGTTTGCTGCCGGCGGCAGCAAACGGTGGGGCAGGACAGTCGTGTGCCGACCGGCGCCGTCAATTCCCGGGTGACGAGCGCCAGAGTCGGCACACCAGACCGGGCAACGGGAACGGGCGCTTACGCTCAGGGCCAGATCTTCTTCGGGTTCACGCCGATCTTGAAAGTCTTCGGATCGGCGTTCGTGTACTCGAAGACCGCTCCCTTGAACTTGGCGCATTCGCCATACTGATCGCAGGCGATCGGGCCGCTCATGCCGTCGAACGTGGTGGCGAACACGGCATCCCGGAGCGCCTTCTTGCCGATATAGAGAGTGCCCGCGGAGTCGGTTTTGGCGACTGCCTCGATGGCCTTGAAGGCGAGCGTCGCCCCGTCATAGGCGTTGGCGTGGAAGCCCGAGATCGGCGCTTCGCCGAACATCTTCGTGTACTCGGTGACCAGCTTGGGGTAGGTCTTGCCCATCGAGGTCGGCGAAACGTCGGGGTAGCCGATATGGAACCCGACCACGGCGGGCCCGGCGGCCTCGATCATGTCGGGCGCCATCAGCGAGGCCCCGCCATAGATCAAGGCATGCTGGAGGCCGGGTATTTCCTTGGCCTGGCGGAGAATCTGCGCCGACGCCGCGACGAAGATCGGCATGTAGATCACGTCCGGCTTCTCGCTGGCGATGCGAGTGAGCACCGGGTGCATATCCACTTCGGTCGGCGACACCGCCTCGATCGAGAGGACCTTGCCCCCGAGTTGGCTGAAGGCGCCGGCGAAGACGTGCGCAAGCTGCTCGGCGTAGGGGCTGCCGTCATGCACGGCGACCGCCGTCTTCAGCTTCAGGACGTCGTAGATGTAGTGCGCGTCGAAGGCGCCCTGGTCGTTGTCGCTGAAGACGGTTCGCACGAAGCCGTCGTACGTTGCCTTGCGGTCGGGCGCGGTGAGCGAGGGCGCAGTGCAGGCGGTGCCGATATCGACGATCCCGGCCTGCCAGAGAATAGGCGCCGCCGGTGTGGCGGCACTGGAGCAGGCGGGGCCGATCACGATCACCATGTTGGGGATCGAGGCGAGCTTGGTGGCCGCCGTCTGCCCGCCTTCGGCGTCGCACTGATCATCCTCGGCCTGAAACTCGATCGGGTGCCCGAGCAAATTGCCGCCGATGTCGTGGATGGCCACTTCGACCGCCCGCTTCTCGTCGAGCCCGAGAGCGGTATCCGGGCCCGACAGGACCCAGTAGCCGCCGATGACGATCGGCGCACCCTTGGGAATGCGGATGACCCCGAGCGGGTCGGTGACGGGCCCGGACGTAGCGGCTCTCGCTGGACCAGGCCACCACGCTCCCGCCAACAGTGCCAAGCCGAAACAGGCTACCAGCAGCTTTGTTTTCATGTGCGCCTCCTCTTCTGGAACGATCCTCGGCGGCAGGATGATGCCTTCCGGGTACGAGCGCCACCTTGTCGATTACCTCCCCCGGCAGGGCCTTACTGCACCCTGTTCATATGAAACTTGCAGCCCCGGCATGGCGCAAGTCAACCGGTCCCGGCCGGAGGGTTCCGCCGGCTGGCAAACGGGCGAGGGCAGTGCCTTGCCGCGCGATCGGGTCTTCCGCACTATCGGCCCGGAAGGTGGAGAAAACGGCATGCAAGGCGTGTTCATCGACGCAAGCGACGCTCTCGGCGACGTTTACCGCAAGGTGCGCCGGGCCGGCGACCCGCCTGTCGTTCTCTACGAGGAGGATCACGTCCCGGCCGAAACCCTGCCCCGCCTGCTCGACGGTGCCGATTTCGTGATCGACGATCACACACCCATGCCGACGGAAGCGATGCGTCGCTGCCGCGGCCTCCGGCACATCATCTTCCTCGGCACCGGCGCCCGCAGCTACATGCACCCGGAAGAGCTTGCCGGCCTCGGTATCCAGGTCCACATCATCAAGGGTTACGGAGATACGGCGGTCGCCGAGCACACGATCGCGCTGATGTGGGCGGCGGCGCGTGGGGTTGCGCGCATGGATCGCGCGATGCGCCAGGGCGAGTGGCTGCGCACCGAGGGGATGGAACTGACCGGGAAGAGCATCGGGCTGATCGGATTCGGCGGCATCGGAGCCGAAGTGGCGCGCATCGCGGCGGGCTCTGGAATGCGGGTCATGGCGTGGAACCGGACGCCGAAATCCGCTCCCGGTGTCAGCTTCGTTCCGCTCGAGACGCTGCTCGCGGAAAGCCATGTCGTCTCGCTGCATCTGTTGCTGACCGACGCGACAAGGGGCTTCCTCGATTCCGCGCGCATCGCCAGGCTTCGCCCCGGGGCGATCCTCGTCAATACCGCACGCGCTGCGCTGGTGGACGAAGAGGCGATGTTTGCGGCACTCGAGGCAGGAAAGATCGGCCATGCGGCGCTCGACGTATTCGCGACCGAACCGCTACCGGCCGACCACCCGCTGACCAGGCTCGAAAATGTCACGCTTTCGGCGCACAGTGGGTTCCGCACGCCCGAGGCGAGCGAAAAACTGATTCGAAGCGGGCTCGATATCGCGTGCCGTATCGCGGCCGAGGCCTGAAAGGAGGAAGGTTCCAGAACGAGACGCGGACGTGGCGGAAAGGCAGACGCGGCAGACTTCGTAAGCGGAGTGCCCGCGAGGAAACCCGCGGTGCAGAACTGCCCAAATTCGGGGAACGCCGGCGGCCCGGCAAATTCTGCGGGGCACGGGCCAATCCCGAGCCAAGCCCCGAATTTCGATTCGGGGAAGGTGTAGAGACTAGACGGGCGGCGCCTGAAGTCCTGGCGGACCATGGTGAAGGGATAGTCCAGACCACGAACACCGGCAGTCATGGCCGGCGGCGGCGGAAGCCGAAGTGGCAGGAAAATCTGCTTCCCCAGTGGGGAGTGCGGGTTCGAGTCCCGCCGTCCGCACCATCAGTTCATGAAAAATGGGCAGTTCATAAAAAATGGGCGGCGATCGTCGGAGGCTTCACGGGGGTCGCGCGTTCCAACCGCCGATGATTTGCATTCCAGATCGATGTGCCGGCCGATATGCTGGCCCCGCAATAGCCCCGGGGCGGCGCGTCCGCCCGCACTCACGGAGAACCCCGACAATGTTCGCCTACGGCACCGATCTGCATCTTCCCTGGCATTTCATTCCGCTCATTGCCGTGCTTTTGATGTTGATCGGGAACGTTGGCTGCAACCGCGGCTACCTCATCTTCCAGTCCTGTCGCGACAGCCGCCGCCATCGTGCCGCGCTCGCCGCCGAACTCGCGAGTTTGCTCGACCTCATGCGCGAGAACCTCCGCCTGATTCGCACCGATGCGGGGTATGTGTTGTCCGCCCGGGGCTCTGCCGCCGTCTATCGAGGCACGATCGGGCGCCTGACATTCCTCCGTGAGGAGGAAATCGCCGCCATCGTTCCCACCTATGTGCTGGTTGAACGGATGGAAGCGCTCGCGGCAGCGCACACCAAGGCGGCCGGTTCGGCGGTCTATCGTTTCGAGGCAGGGAAGGCAGACGTTCAGCAGCTCCGCCGCGAGTATCGCAAGGTCGCTCAGGCAATCGAGAAGACGCTCGCGTTACTGGCCGGCCAAGGCGATAACGGCGAGCCGCTCGTCGCGGCGGCGCCTGATGCCCCGGAAGTGCGCCTGGTGCCGATCGCGGCCTGAGCGCTCTCAGTCCTCGTTGCGGCCGCCGCCGAGCAGCACTTCGCGCTTGCCCACGTGGTTGGACGGGCCGACGATGCCGTCCTTTTCCATCTGCTCGATCAGCCGCGCCGCGCGGTTGTAACCGATCTGCAAATGGCGCTGGATGAAGGAGGTCGAAGCCTTGCCTTCGCGGGCGACCAGCGTCACGGCCTGCTCGTACAAGCCGCGTTCGCCGTCCGGGCCGACGTCACCGAGATTCGGGAGTGGCGAGGCGGATTCTTCCTCTGCAGCTTCGGTGATCTCTTCGATATAGGCCGGCTCCCCCTGCTCGCGCAGAAACTCGACCACTCCCTCGACCTCGGCGTCGGAGACAAAGGGCCCGTGCACGCGCGTGATGCGCCCGCCGCCCATCATGTAAAGCATGTCGCCCTGCCCGAGCAGTTGTTCGCTTCCCTGCTCGCCGAGGATGGTGCGCGAATCGAACTTGCTGATCACCTGGAAGCTGATGCGGGTCGGGAAGTTCGCCTTGATGGTGCCGGTAATGACATCGACGGAGGGGCGCTGGGTGGCCATGATGACGTGAATCCCGGCCGCGCGCGCCATCTGCGCCAGACGCTGCACCGCCGCTTCGATGTCCTTGCCGGCGACCATCATGAGGTCTGCCATCTCGTCGATCACCACGACGATGAACGGCAGCGCTTCGAGCGCGAGCGGCTGCTCCTCGAAAATCGGCCGGCCGGTCTCGGCGTCGAAGCCGGTCTGCACGCGCCGCGTCATCACTTCGCCTTTGAGGCGGGCCGCCGCGACGCGTTCATTGTAGCCGCCGATGTTGCGTACGCCGAGCTGACTCATCGCCCGGTAGCGCCGCTCCATCTCGCGCACCGTCCATTTGAGGGCGGTCACCGCTTTCGGGGGTTCCGTCACCACCGGCGCGATCAGGTGCGGAATGCCCTCATAGACGGAAAGTTCGAGCATCTTCGGATCGATCAGGATCATCCGGCACTGCTCGGGCGGCATCCGATAGAGCAGCGAAAGAATCATGGCGTTCACGCCGACCGATTTGCCGGAGCCGGTGGTACCGGCGATCAGGAGATGGGGCATCCGCGCCAGATCGGCGAAGACAGGGGCGCCGGAAATATCCTTGCCCAGTGCCAGCGCCAGCCGCGCCGGGTGTTTCACCCAATCCTCGGTTGCCAACAGTTCGGAAAGATAGACGGTCTCCCGCCGCGAATTCGGAACTTCAATGCCGATCACGTTTCGCCCGGGCACGGTTGCGATCCGCACGGCAGTGACCGACAGGCTGCGCGCCACATCGTCGGCCAGTCCGATCACACGGGCACTGCGGATCCCGGGCGCAGGCTCGAGTTCGTAAAGCGTGACCACCGGCCCGGGCCGGATCTCCACGATCGCGCCCTGGACGCCGTAATCGGCGAGCACCGATTCCAGGAGCCTCGCGTTCGCCTGCAGCGATTCGGGCGAGGGGCCGCTGATGGCCCGTGCCGGTGCCGACTTGAGCAGTGAAAGCGGCGGAAACTGGAAGCCTTCCTCCAGCGGGAGGCTCTCCTGCCTTGGCGGCGGCGGCGTGCGCCGCGGCAATATCCGAGGGCCGGCCGGAGCGCTCGCGGGCTGAGGAGCGGACGCGGGCGCCCTTTCCAGGTGCGGTTCCGTCCTGATCGGGTTCGGCGAATCGACGACCGCCCTGCCCGAATCGGATGCTGCCTGGCGCCGCCAGCCTGTGCGGAGAAGAAAGCCGAGCACGCGCCGCCCGTGCCCTGCCGACAGGCGTGCTGCCCCCCCGACGCCCTGTCCCGCCGCTTGCCACTCCGTGCCGGTCAGGCCAAGCGCGATCCAACCCGAGCAGCCGGCGAGGCCGGCAAGCAAGATCCACGCGAGAACGAGGCCGAACGGCCCCAGTAGCCCGTGGCCCGCTCCGAGCACCGCACTGCCGAGTATCTGGCCGATCGCTCCGCCTGGGCCCGCGGCAACCGGCCAGGCGAACGTTCCGGAGGGTGGGGTCAGGCCGCCGAGAACCGCAGCGAGCGCCGGCACAGTGACCGCCGCGCCCGCAACCCGAAGAGCGAGCCGGCCAAGACCGCGTTGCGAGGCGATACGCCAGGCCCAGGCGAGTCCCACCAGCCCGGGCAGAAGGGCGGCCAATCCGAAACCTTGCAGCAGAAAGTCGGCAAGCCAAGCGCCCACCGGTCCGGCGAGGTTATGCACGGCTGCACCGCTCGCCGAATCGAGCGAGGGATCGCTCGGGTCATAGGATGCAAGCGCGAGCAGAAGCGCAATCGCGGCGAGCCCCAGCACCACCCCCACCAACTCGGCCGTCCGGCGGCGGATCAGTGCCTTGAGCGTCGGTGAGGCAAGATTCTGCATCGAAGCGGCAGCGGCCATAGCCGATCCGGAACTCCGGCTCCGTTCAATCGATATCTTAGCGTATAAAGCGGAACCATCTGATGGAAAAAGGGCTCCGGGCGCACGATGCCGGGAAGAATCGAGGTCGTCGTAGCCGTGGTGGGTGCGGGGCCGGTTGGCGGCGCCCTGGCCTGCCGCCTCGCCGCCGCGGGCATCGCGACCGCCGTGATCGACCGCGCCGCCCTACCGCCGATGGAGCACCCGGATTTCGACGGTCGTGCCTATGCGATCGCCGCCGGGTCGCGCCCTCTGCTCGAGGCAGGGGGTATCTGGGACCTCCTGCCTTATGCGCCTTGCCCGATCCTCGGCATCCGCGTGACGGACGGGCGCCTCGGCCATCCGCCATCGCCGCTCTCGTTACGTTTCGGCCATCGGGAGGCGGGCGAGGCTGCCGGCCCATTCGGCTGGATGGTCGAGGCGCGGAGCCTCAGGATGGCGCTCAACGCGCGCCTGAGCGAGCTAGCGTCACTCTTCGTGTTGGCGCCGGCCACGGTTCGCATCGTGCGACAGGAGAACGAAGCCCGCCTGACGGCGGCGGACGGTGCAGAGATCATTGCCAGCCTGGTGGTTGCCGCCGAGGGGAAGGCGAGCCCTCTTGCGCGCGCCGCCGGCATTCCGTTCACCCGGTTTTCCTATCACCAGCAGGCGATCGTCACCGCGATCGCGCATGCCCGCCCGCACCACAACATCGCGCTTGAACATTTCCTGCCGGCCGGGCCCTTCGCCCAGCTCCCGATGAGCCCTGCCGTCACCCCGGACGGGCTGGCCGAGCACGTCTCCGCGATCGTCTGGACCGAACCGACACGCCTGGCCGAGGCTCTCTATCGTCTCGACGAGACCCGCTTCGCGGCCGAGATCGAGCGCCGGCTCGGCCCGCACCTGGGCACCGTTCGCCCACTCGGCAAGCGCTTCCACTACCCGCTTGGCGCCCACTTCGCGGATCGCGTCACCGGGCTGAGGCTCGCGCTGGCGGGCGATTCGGCGCACGGCATTCATCCGATCGCCGGCCAGGGCCTCAATCTCGGCTTGCGTGACGCGATGGCGCTTGCGGGCTTGATTGAGAAAGCCGTAGCCGTCGGCGAAGATCCGGGAAGCCCCGTCGTTCTTGAGCGTTATCAGCGTGCCGTGCGGGGGCGGAATCTTCTGATGCTGGCCGCAACCGACGGGCTGGAGCGGCTTTTCGGCAACGATCTGCCGCCGCTTCGCTTCGTCCGTGACCTCGGGATTGCCGGGGTCAATCGGATTCCGCCGCTCAAGCGCTTCTTCATCCGCCAGGCGATGGGGCTCGGCTGATCAATGCGGCGTGGCGGTTCTCCTCGGGCAGGCACAGCGCGGCGAGCGCCGGGGCGATTTCTTCCGGGGCCGGAAGCGCGCTCCGATCCTCGGCCGGCATTGCCCTGAGCCGGAGCCTGGTTGCCATCGGTCCCGGATCGAACAGGTTGACACGCAGCCGCGTGTTACGGGTCTCCTCGGCCCAGGCGAGTGCCAGGTACTCCATTCCGGCCTTGCTTGCTCCGTAGGCTCCCCAATAGGCACGCGGCATTCTCGCGCGTCGATCGGTGACAAATACGGCCCGTCCGGCGGGGGCGGCGAGCAGCAGCGGCGCGGCGGTGCGGATGAGCCGCCAGGCCGCACCGAGATTGACCTCGATCACCTCTGCCCAGGCGTCGGGCAGGATATGGCCAGCCGGCGTCAGCGGCCCGAGCACCCCGGCGTTTGCGACGAGTGCGTCGAGCCGGCCGAAACGCTCTCCGATACTCGGGCCGAGCCTATCGACCGAGGGGCCGTCGCGAAGATCAAGCGGCACCAGGCTGGCCCGCCCGCCCGCCGCGCGGATCGCATCGTCCGTCTCCTCGAGACCGCCGATGGTGCGCGCGCTGATCACGAGATCGGCGCCAAGCCGGGCAAGCGCCACCGCCGTCGCCGCACCAAGTCCGCGGCTGGCGCCGGTGACGAGCGCCAGCCGGCCTTCCAGCGGGCCTGGCAATCCTCAGCTATCCTCTGCCAGAAGAGAAAGCTGCTGTTCGGTGTTGGCGGTAAAATCGGTGAGCGGGATCGGGTAATCGCCGGTGAAGCAGGCATCGCAGAAAGCCGGGCGGCGGGGATCGCGCGCGCCTTTGCCGAGCGCCCGATAAAGACCGTCGATCGAAATGAAGGCGAGGCTGTCGGCACCGATGAGCGCGGCCATTTCGGCAATGTCGTACCGCGAGGCCAGTAGCTTGCTCTCTTCGGGAGTGTCGATGCCGTAGAAGCAGGAATGCCGGATCGGCGGGGAGGAAATGCGCATATGCACTTCCTTCGCCCCGGCGGCGCGCACCATCTCGACGATCTTGCGGCTGGTCGTTCCGCGCACGATCGAATCGTCCACCAGCACCACTCGCCTGCCCGCCAGCACCGCGCGGTTGGCCGAGTGTTTCAGCTTGACCCCGAGATGCCGGATCTGGTCGGTCGGCTCGATGAAGGTCCGCCCGACATAATGGTTGCGGATGATGCCAAGCTCGAAGGGAAGGCCGCTCTCGATGCCATAGCCCATGGCCGCCGGCACGCCCGAATCCGGAACCGGCACCACCACATCCGCGGCAACGCCCGCTTCGCGGGCAAGCTCCACGCCAATCCGCTTGCGTGCCGCATAGACCGAGAGGCCGTCCATCGTGGAATCCGGGCGGGCGAAATAGATGTGCTCGAAGACGCAGAAGCGGGGATGCGCGCGACCGAACGGGCGGATGCTGCGCACGCCCTTGGCGCTGATCTCGACGATCTCGCCCGCCTCGATATCGCGCACGAACTCCGCGCCCACGATCTCGAGCGCGCAGGTTTCGCTGGTCAGAACATAGCCCGGATTGCCGTCCGCTCCGGCCAGCCGGCCGAGAATGAGCGGCCTGACGCCAAGCGAATCGCGCGCCCCGATCAAGGCGGTGTTGGTCAACGCGACCAGGCTGTAGGCACCGACAACCTGCTTCAGCGCGTCGATCAACCGGTCAAGCACCGTGGAGTAGGAGCTGATCGCGATCAGATGGACGAAGACTTCGGAATCGGTGGTCGATTGGAAGAGACAGCCGCGGCGCACGAGTTCCCGCCGAAGACGCCGCGCATTGGTCAGGTTGCCGTTGTGCCCCACCGCCAGGCCGCCGAACTCGAAGTCGGCATAGAGAGGCTGCACGTTGCGCAGCACCGTTTCCCCGGTGGTCGCATAGCGGTTATGCCCGATTGCGTGGGTTCCCGGCAGCCCGGCCATCACGCGGGCGTCACCGAAATTGTCGCCGACCAGGCCGAGACCTTTGTACGAATGAAAGTGATCGCCGTCGAAGGAGACGATCCCGGTCGCCTCCTGCCCGCGGTGCTGCAGCGCGTGCAGCCCGAGCGCGGTGATGGGCGCCGCGTCCGTTGCGTTCCAGACGCCGAACACCGCACACTCCTCGTGCGGCCTGTCATCCTCAGGACAATCGGCGCGAGGTGTCATCCGCAACTCCGCTATGGCTTTGCCGGATCGAGTGATGGGCCTTGCGGTTCTGGCGTTACATCCGCATCGGCACCGGGAGACGGCGGCGGAGCGACCTCCGGACGATAGTGCTGCGGCAGAAGGTGAACCATCCAGGCGGCTCCGTCATAGGCATAGGGCAATGCCCGGGCGCCGAGTACCGCCGGCGGCCATGCCGCCGGTGATTCGACCAACCCGACGACGATATAGGCGATCATGATCAGCACCGCACCCCGAGCCATGCCGAAAATCAGGCCGAGCGTGCGGTCGAGCCCGCCGAGCGCGGAGTTACGGACCACTCCGCCAATCCAGGCCGCGATCAGCGAGAGTGCGACCAGGCAGACCAGGAATACCGCGGCGATCGCGACCCCGTCGGCAATGTCCGGATTGGTGATCATGCCGCGTGCCTCGGATGAAGCCCACGGAAAGGCCAGTACCGCCAGCAGAGCCGCGCCGATCCAGGCGCCGATCCCGAGCACCTCCCGCACCAAGCCGCGAACGAAGCCGAACAGCGCCGAAAGGCCGACCACGCCGAGAACCAGCAGATCCACCCAGTTCATACAACCGCTGCCCTCGCCCGCCTCGTATAGCCCCACTCGCCTCGGATTCGCCAAGCCTCATCACGATGGTCGTCCCGGCTTGCGGAAGCGCGCGACGAGATCGGAGAGATGACCCAGCCCGGCAAGCTCCAACCCCTCCGGCGCGGCGAGCGGCCGGGCTCCCCGTGCCACCCGGCGGGGCAATGCTGCCGCCGTGAAACCGAGCTTCGCCGCCTCCTTCAGGCGCGCTTCCGCCTGTGCCACCTGCCGGATTTCCCCTGACAGCCCGACCTCGCCGAAGAACACCATATCCGCCGGCGTCGGCATCCCGGTGGCAGCGGAAACCACGGCTGCCGCCACGACGAGGTCGGCGGCCGGCTCGCTGATCCGAAGCCCGCCGGCGACGTTCAGATAAACGTCGGCCCCGCCGAGAGAAAGCCCTGCCCGGGCCTCCAGAACCGCCAGCAGCATGGAAAGCCGCCCCCCGTCCCAGCCGATGGCCGTCCGCCGTGGGGTCCCGCCCGCGCCCTGGGCCAGCAGCGCCTGCACTTCCAAAAGCACCGGCCGGGTGCCCTCGATCCCGGCGAAGACGGCGCTCCCGGCCACGTTGCCCCGCCGCTCGGCAAGGAAGATCGCCGACGGGTTCGCCACTTCGGCAAGCCCGCGATCCGTCATCTCGAAGACGCCGATCTCGTCGGTGGCGCCGAACCGGTTCTTGGTTGCGCGCAGGATTCGGAACTGGTGTCCGCGATCGCCCTCGAAGGTGAGGACGGCATCGACCATGTGCTCGAGTACGCGCGGCCCCGCGATGGCGCCATCCTTGGTCATGTGCCCGACCAGCACCAGCGCAAAGCCGGCCGACTTCGCCTGCCGTGTCAATTCGAACGCGCTCGCGCGCACCTGGTTCACGGTACCAGGCGCGGATTCGACTGCCTCGATCCACATCGTCTGAATCGAATCAATGACGACGAGGTGAGCCCCGCTCCGCTCGAGCGCCGCAGCAATGGCATTGAGATCGATCGCCGCGGCAAGTTCCACCGGCGCATCGGCAAGCCCGAGCCGACGCGCCCGCAGCCTGACCTGCTCGATCGATTCCTCGCCCGAAACATAAAGCACGCGTCGGCCCGCACGTGCCAGCGTCGCGGCTGCCTGGAGGAGCAAGGTGGACTTGCCGATGCCGGGATCACCGCCCACCAGCACGACGGATGCCGGCACCAGCCCGCCGCCGAGCACGCGATCGAGTTCACCCATTCCGGTCGCGGTGCGCGGTTCAGGTGCACTCTCGCTGGCGAGAGAGACAAAGCCAACCGGCGGCGCCCGGCTCTGCCTGGCCTGAGGTCCGGCTGCGGCAGCCTCTTCGAGCAGCGTGTTCCATTCCCCGCAGGCTTCGCAGCGCCCCAGCCAGCGGGCCGCAACGGCGCCGCAGGACTGGCAGACATAGCGCGTCGCGGGCCTGGCCATCAGGCGCGAAGCTCCATCCTGATCGGACCTTCACGCCGGCCATGTGTGAATTGATCGACCAGCGGATTGCCGCTTTCCAGGAGAGACGCGGCCGGGCCGCTCCAGACGATCCTTCCTCCATGCAGCATCGCCGCGGCATCGCCGATCCGCCGCGCCGAGGCCATGTCGTGGGTGATCGCGACGGCGGTCGAGCCGAGCCGCTTTACGCAGTCGAGAATGAGGCCGTCGATCACCGCGCCCATGATCGGATCGAGCCCCGTTGTCGGCTCGTCGAAGAAGAGAATATCCGGCGTCGCGGCGATCGCGCGTGCCAGCGCCACGCGCTTCTGCATGCCGCCCGAGAGTTCGGCCGGGAACAGCTCTCCGACACTCGCGGCGAGCCCGAGTTGGCCCAGGATCTCGTCCGCCCGGGCCCGCGCTTCGATCCGGCGCACCATTTTCTGCGCCATGAGACCGAAGGCGACGTTCTCCCAGACCGGCAGCGAATCGAAGAGCGCTCCGTTCTGGAACAGCATGCCGATCCTTGCCGTAACCGCACGGCGCTTCCTTGGTCTCAACGACAGTACGTCCACTCCGTCGATTTCGATCCGGCCGGCATCGGGTTCGATGAGGCCAAGGATGCACTTGATCAGTACGGATTTGCCGGAGCCCGAACCGCCGATCACTACCATTGAAGTGCCTGCCGGAACGTCGAGATCGACGCCGTCGAGCACGCGCTTCTCGCCGAACGATTTGGCGAGGCCGCGGACACGGATTTTCGGCAGCGGCGTGGTCATCGCGCAAAGAAGAGCTGCGTCAGCACATAATCGAAGGCGAGAATCAGGATCGACGCAGAAACGACCGCGGCGGTGGCGGCATGCCCGACCCCCTGCGCTCCGCCGCGGCTCGTATAGCCGTTGTAACAACCCATCAACGCGATCAGGAAGCCGAATACGGCCGCCTTGATCAGCCCCGAGGCCACGTCCATGGTCTCGAGATACGTGAACGTGCTGTGCAGGTAGATCGTCGGGTTGAAGCCGAGTGAAGCCGTGCTGACGATGAAGCCGCCGAACACGCCGAGGATATCGGCCACCACCACCAGCATCGGCAGTGCGACGATACCGGCCAGGAGGCGCGGCGCCACGAGATACTTCATCGGATCGGTCGAAAGTGTCGAAAGGGCATCGATCTGGTCGGTCACGCGCATGGTGCCGATCTCCGCCGCGGTGGCGGCACCGACCCTGCCTGCCACCATCAGCCCGGCCAGCACCGGCCCGAGTTCCCGCGTCATCGACAGCACCACCACCGAGGCGACCGCACCTTGCGCGGAGAAGCGGGCGAAACCGGTGTAGGATTGCAGCGCCAGCACCATGCCGGTGAAGATCGCCGTCAAGGCCACCACGGGCAGGCTGAAATAGGCCATTTCGACCAAGGCGGCTCCGAATCGCCGGAAATGAAAGGGCGGGCGCAGCAGATGCGAAAGGCCATCGAGTGCGAACAGCGCGAGCCGGCCGGCAGTGAAGCAAACGCCGAGCACCGGCCGCCCGATGCCCGCGAAAACATCCGCGGGCAGGTTCACGCGCCGCGCCACACGCGGTGATAGCGCCGCCCGAGCGAAGTCAGGACCTCGTACTCATTGGTGCCGGCCGCTTCGGCCACGGCGGCGAGCGGCTGGGCGGGGCCGATCAGCTCCAGCCACGCACCCGGCGCGAGGTGCGCCAGGCCGGTTGCATCGTAAGTGGTCAGGTCCATGGAAACACGGCCTACCAGCGCCAGCCGCCGGCCGTCAAAAAAGGCAGCCCCACGGTTGGAAAGGCTGCGCGGCCAACCGTCCGCGTAGCCGACCCCAAGTGTCGCGATCCGGCTCGGCCTGAGAGCGCGCCAGGTCGCGTTGTAGCCGACACTCCGGCCTGCCTCCAGCGCGCGCACGGCCAGCACGCGCGCGCTGAGGCGAACGACCGGGTGCATGGGATTGGGCTCTCCCGGTGTGGGGTTGATGCCGTAGAGCGCCGCTCCCGGCCGCGCGAGGTCGGAGGCGAAGTGCGAACCAAGGAAGATCCCGGAGGAATTGGCGAGCGAGCGCGGAGCCGGCGGCAAGCGGGCCGCCAGGGATTCGAATCGTTCCCGCTGGCTCTCGTTGAGGGGATCTTCGGGGTACTCGGCGCTGACGAGATGCGTCATCACGTAGCGGATCGAGATTCCCTCGAGAAGAGACGGATCGGCTGCCAGGGTCAGTACTTCCCTTTCCATCAAACCGAGGCGGGCCATCCCGGTGTCGATGTGCAGGATCGCTTCGAGCGATGTCCCTGCGCGGCGCGCTTCGGCCTGCCAGCGCCCAATTTCGTCGAGCGAGCCGAGCACCGGCACGATTCCCTGCTCGCGATAGACGTGCTCGGTGCCGACGATCGGATCATCCAGTACGGCGAGCATGGCCCCCGGCAGGAGTGGGCGGAGCGTCAACGCCTCCTCGAGCAGTGCCGTAAAGAAGTGCCGGCAGCCCGCCTGCTGCAACGCCGGAGCAACTTTCTGCGCGTCAAGTCCGTAGGCATCAGCCTTGACGACGCCGCCAACCGCGCCGGCGGGATGCCGGGCCGAGAGAAGCCGCCAGTTGGCGACGATGGCACCGAGGTCGATTTCAAGGACGGCGGGCGAAATGTCAGCCGGCCACATCGCCGTGATGCAGGTCGAGATCGGCGAAGCGGGTGAATTCGGCCTCGAAAAAGAGGTCGATTTTGCCGGTCGGGCCGTGCCGCTGCTTGGCCAGGAAAAGCTCGGCCCGGTTGTGCACGCGCTCCATATCGCGCTGCCATTTCTCGGTCGCCTCGAGGAAGCGCTCTTCGGAGTCGAAAGCCATCTGCTTCGGCGCACGTTGTGCGAGATAGTACTCGTCGCGATAGATGAACATCACCGAATCCGCATCCTGCTCGATCGTTCCGGACTCGCGGAGGTCGGAGAGCTGCGGGCGTTTGTCCTCGCGTCCTTCGACGGCACGTGAGAGCTGGGCCAGAGCGAGTACGGGCACGGAGAGTTCCTTCGCGATCGCCTTGAGCCCTTGCGTCACCTGGCTGATCTCGAGCACGCGGCTTTCCGGGTGCGTACCGGCTGCCGGCCGCATCAGTTGCAGATAGTCGATGACGATCAATTCCAGCCCGCGCGTACGCTTGAGCCGACGCGCTCGCGTGCGCAGCGCCGACAGCGTGATCGCCGGTGTGTCGTCGATTTCGATCGGCAGGTTGCCAATTTCCCGCGAGACCGAGACGAAACGGTCGAAGTCACGCTGGCCGATATCGCCGCGGCGGATCCGGTCACCGCTGATGCGGGCCTGCTCGGCCAGCACCCGGGTTGCCAGTTGCTCGGCGCTCATCTCGAGCGAGAAGACCGCGACCGCGCCCTTCCTGCGCTCTCCTCCGGCGTCGGCCAGCAGCGTGCGCGCGGCGCCGGCCGCAATACGGGTCGCGAGCGCCGTCTTGCCCATGCCGGGGCGGCCTGCCAGGACCACCAGATCCGAGGGGTGGAGACCGCCGGTCTTGGCGTCCAGGTCGCGCAGTCCTGTCGCCAGCCCCGAGACATGGCCGGTGCGCTTGAAGGCGCGTTCGGCGCCCAGGATCGCCTCTGCCAGGGCGCGCTCGAATGTCAGAAAGCCGCCGCCCGGCGTGCCGCGTGTCGCCAGATCGTAAAGCGCCTGTTCCGCCGCTTCGATCTGTGCCGGCCCGGCCATCTCCGGCTCGCTGCCGAAGGCCCGGTTCACCACCACCTCGCCGAGTTCGATGAGCTGGCGGCGAACCCACGCATCGTGTACTGCGCGGCCATATTCGCCGGCATTGATGATGCCGACGGTGGCCGCAAGAAGCTGCGCGAGGTAGGCGGTGCCTCCCACCTCCTCGAGCAGGCCGGAATGCTCGAATTCGCCCCGGAGCGTCACCGCATCGGCGAGCTGTCCGGATTCGATCCGCCGGCGGATTGCCTCGAAAATGCGCCCGTGCACCGGGTCGGCGAAGTGGTCGTGCTCGAGGAATTCCGAAACCCGCTCGAACGCCTTGTTGTTGGCGAGCAGCGCACCGAGCAGAGCCTGTTCGGCCTCGAGGTTGGACGGCGGGCGGCGCAGAGTCTGGCCGAGCAGTGGCGACTCGATGGTGTTCATGCGGCGCTCACTCTAGTGTGCCGACTCCAACGCTTGATACCGCAGGATGCACCATAGCGGTCGGCACACCACTCTTTGTTTTCAGTGGCCTGCTAATCCCCTTTCGTTTGCTGCCGGCGGCAGCAAACGTCGGGGGCAGGACACTAGCGCCTTGGCTCTCGCTACGCAGCCTGTGGATAAGGTGGAATGCGGGCATGAAAGGCCGCCGGCATACGCCCGCGGGCCTAGACCCGTGTCGGGCTGACTGCGCAGCCCGACACGGGTCTCGCGATTTATTTGAGCCCGCGATTCACGCCCTCCGACGTTTCCGCCTCGGGCGATCGCGGGCTAGACCGCACTCGTTATCGCGCGGCGCCGAGCACCCAGGCCAGCACGCCTTTTTCGGCGTGCAACCGGTTCTCCGCCTCGTCGAACACCACCGATTGCGGTCCGTCGATTACCGCCCCGTCCACTTCTTCGCCGCGGTGCGCCGGCAGGCAATGCATGAAGATCGCGTCGGGCGCTGCGTGTGCCATCAGCCGCGAAGTCACGCGGTAGGGGGCGAGCAGGTTGTGCCGGCTCTCGTTCGGATCGTCGGACATGCTGAGCCAGGTATCCGTGACCACGCAGCGCGCGCCTGTGACCGCTGCTTCCGGCGACGCGGTGAGCTCGATTCGCGCCCCCTCCGCCCGCGCCCAGTCGAGCAGCTCCGGCGGCGGGCGCAACAAATCGGGCGTTGCCAGCTTCAGCGTGAACTGGAATCGCGCCGCTGCTTCGATCCAGGACCGGGCGACGTTGTTACCGTCGCCGGACCAGGCCACGATCTGCCCCGCGATCGGGCCGCGATGCTCCTCGAAGGTCATCACGTCGGCCATGAGCTGGCACGGATGCGACGCTTCGGTCAGGCCGTTGATCACCGGCACGGTTGCATGGGCCGCCATCTCGGCAAGCTTTTCCGAGCGGTCGGTGCGCAACAGGATGGCATCCACATAGCGTGAAAGCACGCGCGCGGTGTCTGCCACCGTCTCGCCGCGGCCAAGCTGCGTCTCGTTGCCGGACAGAGCGATCACTTCCCCGCCGAGCTGGCGCATCGCCACTTCGAAGCTCACGCGCGTGCGGGTGGAGGGCTTCTCGAAGATCATCGCCAGCATCCGGCCGGCAAGCGGGCGCGAGGTGACTCCGCCCGCGTGCTTGAAGCCGCTCGCGACGTCGAGCATTTGTCGCAGTGTCGGGGTGTCGAAATCGCGAAGATCGAGGAAATGCCTTGGCCGCGGCACCGCCGGATTTTCCGGCTCCGCCGCCGCCCTTCTCAGCGCCCCGCTCATTTCGCGGCCAGCCGGGCGTTCGAGGGCAGGCATCGCCGCGCGGCGCGCGCCAGCATTTCCATCGCGGCCGTGCATTCCGCTTCCCGCACGATCAAGGGCGGCACCAGGCGCAGCACATTTTCCCCGGCAGTGATCGCAAGCAGGCCCTCTGCCAGGCACGCAGCGACGACCTCGGCTTGCGACGGCACACATTTGAGGCCGAGGATCAGGCCGGCGCCGCGAACCTCGGAAAAAACCTCCGGATAGTCGGCCACCAGGCGCTCCAGATCGCGCCACAGCCGCCGGCCGGTGTGCTCCACTTCGGCCAGGAATCCGGGTGCCAGCATCACTTCGAGCACTGCGTTCCCGGCCGCGCACGCGAGCGGATTGCCCCCGAACGTACTGCCGTGCGTGCCGGCGGTCATATGCCGTGCCACCCGTTCCGTGGCCAGGATCGCACCCATCGGGAAGCCGCCGGCAATTCCCTTCGCCGCCGACATCACGTCGGGCGTCATGCCGGCCCACTCATGCGCGAAGAGCTTGCCGGTCCGGCCCATGCCGGACTGGATTTCGTCCAGGCCGAGCAGCAGGCCGAACTCGTCACATGTCGCGCGGAGGTCGCGCAGGAATTGCAGGCTCGCCGGACGAATCCCGCCCTCTCCCTGCACCGGCTCAACCAGGATGCCTGCCGTTTCGGGCCCGATTGCGGCGCGCAGGGCATTGAGATTGTTGAAAGGAACGTGGTCGAAGCCGTCCACCGGCGGGCCGAACCCCTGCAGGTACTTGGCATTGCCGGTCGCCGACAGCATCGCCAGGGTGCGGCCGTGGAAGGCACCCTCGAAGCAGATCACACGGAAGCGGTCCGGACGACCCTCTGCGGCCGCTGCCTTGCGCATCAGCTTCACCATGCCCTCGTTTGCCTCGGCGCCCGAGTTGCAGAAGAACACGGAGTCCGCGAACGTCGCCCCAATCAGCCTCTCGGCCAGGCGTTCCGCCTCCGGAATACGATAGAGGTTGGAGACGTGCATCACCTTCGCTGCCTGCGCGGCGATCGCAGCCACCAGGTGCGGATGACCGTGCCCGAGCGAGGAGGTGGCGATGCCGGCGCCGAAATCGAGGAATCGTCGGCCGTCCCCCGTCACCAGCCAAGCGCCTTCGCCCCGCTCGAAGGCGAGGTCGGAACGATTATAGGTTGGCATCAGTGGGGGGATCATCCGGCGATCAACTCCTTCCAGTGCGCGCTCCCCCGGCACGTCATAGCGCCGCTGCCGGGGCAAACACCCATACTCGGCTTGCCCGACCGGAAGTGTCAAACCCCTCAGACCTAAGTTGGTGGGCCGGTTGCGGATCAGGGATCGGCCTGCAACGCCCGGTAACCGGCAATCGCCGTCGCGATCTGGTTCTGGTTGAGCTCTGGCGAAAGGACGTTGGAGGCGGCCTCGGTCTGGCCGCTCATCGCCAATGCCACCGCAAGGTCGTCCTGGACGCGCCTGCTCGCGGTTCCCGATTCGGCGAGCGGCTGCAGCATGGCGACCGCCTGCCTGGCATGGCCTGCCAGGGCGAGGGACAGAGCAAGATTGACCTCTGCCGCAGTATCATCCGGCTGCACGGCAAGCGCGGCACGGTAGGACGCAGCGGCGGCCTGATGCTGCCCTTGGAGGTCGAGGGCAATGCCGCGGTCGACGAGTGCCGCCACCTCGTTCGGGTGCGCCGCCACCACTTCGGCGAACAGCCGCTCCGCTTCCGCCGGGTCGGTCTTCAGGCGGATGCGCCCGAGCCCGATGCGGGCTTCCTGCGAGCCGGGCCGGAGCGCAAGCGCGTGCTGATAGCTGAGCGCCGCCTCATCCTCACGGCCGAGTGCGGCGAGCGCATCCCCTTCGCGCACCAGCGCCTCGACATCGGTGGGATCGTGGGCCAGCACGGCGTCGGCTACGTGCAGCGCCATGTCCGGGTCTCCCCCCTGCAGAGCGGCGTCGGCAACCTTCAACTTGCCGGCCGCCGCCATCCCGGAGGTCTCTGGCTGCGCTGCGCAGGAAGCCAGTGCGAGCGCCGCAAAGATGAACAGGATTCGCATTTTGCCAATCCTCAATGGTGGTGAAACGCGTGCAGGACATTGAGCATCGCCGGACCGCCCACGATCATGAACACGCAAGGCAAAATGAACACGATCATCGGCATCGTGAGCAGAACGGGCAGGCGAGCAGCCTTCGCCTCGAAGCGGGTCAGCATCTCCTCCCGCATCTCGGCGGAAAGGACGCGCAGCGCGCGGGTCAGTGGCGTGCCGTACTGGATGCTCTGCGTCAGAACGGCGCCGAGCCGCTTCAACGATTCGAGCCCCGTGCGCTTGCCGAGATTGACGAGCGCGGCACGCGTATCCGAAGTGATGCGAAGCTCGCCGGCGGTCCGGGCGAGCTCTTCGGAGACGGCGCGGTTGGCAAAGCCGATCTCGACCCCGACCTTGCTGATCGCCGGCTCCAGGCTCAGGCCCGCCTCGGCACAGATGACGAGCATATCGAGCGCGTCCGGAACTCCCTTTTCGAGCTGGCGGAGATATCGGCTGCGCATCTGCCGCACGATCATATCCGGACCCAAGAGGCCAAGAACCGCGGCGCCGAGGACGAAGACGTTACGAAGCAGTCCCGGCAGATGCAGCGATCCCACCAGCGGCCACGCGACAAGCGGCAGCGTGCAGACCAGCAGCAGCTTGCCGCCAATGAAAAGGCCGAGCCCGTTCGGGCCACGGAAGCCGGACGAGATCAGCGTCTGCTCGAACTCGGTGAGGGTGCGGGTGGAAAAGAGGCCGCTCCGCGCAAAGGCGGTGCCGATCATGGCGACGAGCCGAAGGATGCCGTGGCCGCTCGCCATGGCTGGTGGGTCGGCCGGCAAGAGCCCCGTGCTCGCCTGCACCAGCCGGACTCGCGCGCGGAACCGGCTCTGCCGGGCGGTCACTTGCAGAAGCAGCCCGGCCGAGACAAGGCAGAACAGGGCTGCCCCGCCCACCAGCAGCAGAAGATCCGCCCCGCTCATGAAAGGCTGCGCTGGATCATGCTGCGCATGACGAGGATGCCGATCGCCAGCGAGATCACCGCCGTGCCGAAAATCTTCTCGCCGGTCGGATCGACGAACAACTGCATGGCATATTTGCGATTGAGAAACCAGAGCGCCACGCCCGAGACGACGGGAAGTGCCGCCAGGATCCCCGCGCTGGTGCGCGCTTCCGAGGCCAGCGCATGGCCCCGGGCCCGGAGAGCCACCCGCTTGCGGATGACATCGGCAAGATTTTCCAGCGTCTCCGTAAGCCCGCCGCCGGTCTGGCTTTGCAGAGAGAGGGCAGTCGCGAAGAAGCGATATTCCGCGAGCTTGTTGCGATCCGCCATCTCCCGCAATGCCTCGTCGAGCGGCATGCCGATCATGACGCGGTTGCCAAGCATGTTGAATTCCTTGGCCGTCGGTTCCGGCCCCTCACGGGCCACGACCTGCAGCGCCTCCTGCATCGGGATGCCGACACGCACCGAGCGGACGATCATCGCCAGCGCATCCGGCATCTGCTGGAAGAGGGTCCGGCTGCGCCGGGCATCGCACCAGCCGAAAAACGCCCGCGCCAGGAACACGGCTCCGAGCGGAACCAGCACCAGCGAGACCGATCCGAACAATCCTCCGAGAATGCCGGCTGCGGCGCGGGCCAGTGCGAGCGATGCGATCACGACCACCCACCAGGGCGCGGGATAGACATCGCGCCGGGCCGGATCGTAGGCAATCAGGCTCGCCGCGCGCCGCCCGAGCACCGCCATCCGGGTTACTCTGGCGCGACGGAACAGGTTGACGAGCTCGGCCTCGGCCACCGGCAGATGTGGCTTGGTCGCAGCCTGGATGCGCCTCCGCCGCTGGTCGTTGACACGCTGCATTTGCATGATGAGCAGAGAGGAGATGCCGAGCCCGACCAGGCCGACGGAGGCGCCGAGGAACAGCTCGAGCAGGAGTGGGCTCACCGTTCCGCCTCGTCGAGCGCCGCGAGCCAGGCGCGATCCAGGCCGAAATAGGCAAGCTTCTGCGAGAAGCCCGGCCGCACGCGGCTGGTCTTGTATCGTCCGTGCAGGCGGCCGCCGCTCGATTCGCCCAGCACTTCGTAGATGAAGAAGTCGTTCATCGTCACGACCTCGCCTTCCAGGCCGCAGATCTCGGTCACCTGGATGACGCGGCGCATTCCATCGCGCTGCCGTTCCACCTGCACGATCAGATCGACGGCGCCGACGATCTGGGCCCGGATCGCCTTCTCGGGCAGTCCCATGTTGCCCATCTGCACCATGTTCTCGATGCGGGTCAGGGCATCGCGCGTACTGTTGGCGTGAACCGTGGAAAAACTCCCGTCGTGGCCGGTGTTCATCGCCTGCAGCATGTCGAAGGCTTCCCCGGCGCGCACCTCGCCGACGATGATCCGGTCGGGCCGCATGCGAAGCGCGTTTCGTACCAGATCGCGCTGCGTCACTTCGCCGCGCCCCTCGAGGCTTGCCGGGCGGGTCTCCAGCCGCACCACGTGCGGCTGCTGCAATTGCAGTTCCGCGGCATCCTCGATGGTGACGATCCGCTCGGTCGGGTCGATCAGCCGCGACATGGCATTCATCAGCGTGGTCTTGCCCGAGCCCGTGCCGCCGGAGATGATGACATTGAGCCGGCACCGCGCAGCGATCTCGAGCACCCGTGCAACCGGCGCGGTGAGCGAGCCGATCTCGATCAGGCGGGCGAAGTCGATCACTTTGCGTGCGAATTTGCGGATCGAGATGCTCGGCCCGTCGAGCGCCAACGGCGGCAGCACGATATTGACGCGCGAGCCGTCCTTCAACCGCGCATCGACCATCGGGCTCGCCTCGTCCACCCTTCGCCCGACCGCGGCGGCGATGCGCTGGCAGACGTTGGTCACGTGCTGCGAATCCCGAAAGCGCACGGTCGTCTGCTCCAGCTTGCCGCGACGCTCGATGAAGACGCGCTCCGGGCCGTTGACCATGATGTCGTTGATGGAATCGTCGGCGAGCAGCGGCTCGAGCGGGCCCAATCCCAGCATGTCATTGACCAGTTCCCCGGCTAATGCGCGTTGTTCCCGGGCATTGAGCTGTACCCGCCGGTCGGTCGCGATCTCGGCGATCATCCGTTCGATCTCATCGGTCAGGCGATCCGCCGGAGTCGCCGCGGCAGCCACCGGATCAAGACGCGAGAGACAGACCCGGCGCAGTTCGGCGATCGCTTCGCTGGATGAGGGGCGGGGGGGCGCCGTGGTCGATACCACCGAAGCGGGCAGGGGTGGATCGGACGGAGCGGGCGGCGGCGCTGGGTGGGCCGCCTCGGGCACCGGTTCCCGGCGGACCGTGCGGCGGCCGAATCCGGAGGACTGGGCCTGGCTCATCCGAACAGCCCGAAGAATCGCCGTCGCCTCTTCGGATCGAGAAGCTCGGTGCTGCCGGCTCCGGCCGAGGAATCGAGCAGCCGGACGAACGCCACCTCGCGTGCCAGTTCGATGATGCCCGCACGAAACGGTCCGCGCGCCGCAACCACCGGTTCGCCCATGCTGGCCGCCGTCCCCACCACGCGCGGCAGGTCCGGCATCGTCACGTCGGGCTTCATCTTCAGCGCGTCCTCGATTTCCCGGGTCGTGAGGCCGCCCGGACGGCCTGCCCGGTTCAGGATCACGACGGCACGGCGTGGCTGTGCCGGCCCGGGCGGCAGGGCAAGCAGGCGCAAGGTATCGCGTACCGCCGCCAGCGTGGGGTCGAGCACCAGCACGCGTTGATGCGCGAGATCCAGGAGGTCGCGGTTGAGTGCCAGCGGCAGGAATGGCACGTCGGCGACAACGAAATTGTAGCGCCGCCTGAGCGCCTCCAGGAGTTTCGCCGCCGCATCGGGGGCGTAGGTCAGGGAGTCGGCGAGCTTCTCCTCGCCCGCCAGTACGTGCAGCCGCTCGGCGACCGGCTGTGTGGCGCGCTCGACGAACAGCTCGTCGATCCGTTGCGGTGATTCGAGCGCCGTGCGCAAACCGCTGCCGGTCTTGGCATTGAGAAGGAGCGCCGCACTTCCGCAATAGAGATCCGGGTCGAACAATACGGTGTGCCGGCGCGCCGAAAAGCCGAAATGCCAGGCCAGGTTGGCGGCAATGGTGGTGGCCCCGACCCCGCCCCGGACCCCGGTGACGGTGACGATGCGCCCTCCGAGCACGGCCTCGGACGAATTCTTCTCGTCGACGATGAAAGGACGGAAGTGCCGCGCGACCATGTCGCGCGAGAGCGGCTTGTAGAGATACTCGAGCGCACCGAGCCCGCGCGTGATGTGCCGGTAGAAGTTGACGTCCTCCAGGTCTCCGATCACCAACACGCGCACGTCCGGCTCGACCACCTGGGAAAGATCACCGAGCGCGGTGAGCGGCTGCTCCTCGCCGCTGACATCGACGATCAAAACCCTCGGAGTGGCGGTTCGCGAGAGCACCGAAATCGCCGTGCGGATGTTGCCCCGCCGCACCTCCATGCCCTGCGGCAGTGCTTCGACGATTGCCTCGCGCAGCACCGTCTCCGAGTCCGCGTCGGCGACGAACGCAAGAATCGCCGTGCGCTCGCCCTTGACCCCGGCCTCGGCGGGAGATCTCGCGGACAGAACGCCGTCGTCGGGCATCAGTCGCCGCTCCCGGACAATGCGCTGCCGCCCGAGTCGCCGCCCGAGCTGCTGCTGTCGTTGGTTGTCGTGCCACCGATCTGCACGATGGAATTGTTCGGCAGCGGCTTGACCTTGTCTGCCCTGAGCCGCGCCACCGGCAGCACGGCCTCAGGGCCGGTCGTGCCGGATGCCTGCTCACCCTCGACGAGATCATGCGGGTTGGCGACCATGGCTGCCAGGTTGGCCGCGTTGGCATCCGTGGGGTGCCATGTGCCCTCGCGCATCATGGGGTCCTGCACCATCGTGCAGCCGGATGCCGCGAGCAGGATTGGCAGCGCCAGAGACAGGCGAAGAATGCGCACGATCGTTCCCCTCATTGCGCGATGAACCCGGCATCCCCCGGAATCCGGGCAACCGGCGTGGCCCCGGTGCCGAGAGCCTGTTGGCGGTGGAACAGAATGCGATCGAGATCCGAAGGCGGAGACCAGTTGTCGGTCGGCAAACTCAAGAGGGACGGGCGGCTGACCGGGCGCACGATATAGGGCGTCACGACGATGACGAGTTCGGTCTCTTCACGCTGAAAACTGTTGGAGTTGAAGAGTGCGCCAATGATCGGGATTTCGTTCAGGCCCGGCAGGCCCTGGTCAACCTGTGTCCCCTGGTCCTGCAAAAGCCCGGCAATCGCGAAGCTCTGGCCGCTGCCCAGCTCGACCGTGGTCTCGGCACGGCGGACGAGAAGGGCAGGGATCTGGATTGTCGAATTGCCTTCGCTGAGCTGCACCGCTCCCTGGGTGGTCAGTTGGCTCACCTCCGGGCGGACGCGCAGGCTGATGCGATTGTCCGCCAGCACGGTCGGGACGAACGAGAGCGAGACGCCGTAGGGCTGGAACTGGACGGAGATTTCGCCGTTCTGCAGCGAGACGGGAATCGGGAATTCGCCGCCGACCAGGAAGCTCGCCGTCTGGCCGCTCATGGCGGTCAGGTTCGGTTCGGCAAGCAGGCGTGCGAGCTGATCCTGCGCCAGCGCGTCGATGATCGCGTTCACGTTCGTGTTCCCGCTCTGGTACGTGAAGTTGAACGTGTTCTGCGCGTCGTTCAGGAATGCGAGCGCGCTGGGCGCCATGAAGTTGGCGGTGATTTTCCCGCCCGTGGTGCCAAGATCCTGCCAGTTGACACCGAGTTCGCGCGTGACCGTGCGGTCCATCTCTGCCACCCGCACCTGCAATGAAACCTGCACGTTCGAGAGCACGTTGAGCTCGTCGCGCACCGTCTGTTTCGGACCGGCGAAGCCGCTGACCAGCGCCATGATCTCGGTGGCATCGGCCGCGTTGGCGACGGTTCCGGAAACCGTGAGCCCATCGGGCAGCGCGCTCAGGCTGACCTGAGCGCCCGGCACGAGGCGGCTGATGGCGGCGGCTGCGGCATCCGGCCCGAAGGCCGATGGCGTGACGATCACGCGATATTGGGCGATCGGGTGACCGGCCTGGTCGAGTGCGGCAATCGTGGTTTCCCCGGGTGCGACGCCGAGCACGAACAGGCTCGTCGGGCTGGCCGGGCGCACGTCGGCCACTTTCGGATCCGCGGTGAACACGCTGGCTGCCGGCACCGCGAGCGAGACAACCTGGCCCGACCCGGACCTCAGCGCGAGCGTGTTACCGATCGAACCGGGATCTGCTGAGGCGATCGCGGTGGGAGGTGCGGCTGTCGTCAGCGGCCCGGCGATGGGTGCACGACGCTGCACGCCGGCCGGCTTGAGAGGCTCGACAGCCGGCGGCGGGGCGGGTTCGCTCGAATCGGGAGATTCGACGGGAACCACCATGGCGACCGGCCGCAGAGAAGCGGCGTGCCGTGGCGTGCTTGCCATGGCCGAAGTCATCGCTGCGAGGGGAGCGGTGCTCGCCGGGGAAGGCTGCGGTTGAGCGACGACCATGGCGTGTTTCTGCACCGGATCGGCAACAGCCTCGTTGCGGTCCGGTGCCGCGGTCATCGCCGCGCTCAAGGCCGGCGCGGCAGCCGCGACGCGGGGCCCGGGCAGGGGGGCGGGCGCTGCGGCACCGGCGATCCGCATTGCCGTTCCGCCAGCCGCTGCACGCTGCGCGGGCAGGCGCCCGGCCGCGATCAGCGCCGCCTCCAGCGGCTGGTTGCTGACGACCTCGCCTTCCGCCCCGAGCGGTGCCGCCGGCTGGCCATCGACCAGCAAGGTCGTTGCGGCAGCGTTGCCGGCGGTGAAGACGAGCCCCGAACCTTCCGGGAGCGCAAGCTTGTCGCCCTTGTGCAGAAGCCGGCCGAGAATCACGCGTCCCGAAGCGTCCGCGACGCTGATCCAGTCATCGCCGGAGGCGGCGACGACGATCCGGCTGGCGGCCGCGTGGCCTGGCTCGGCAATCGCGGGAGGGTGCTGCGCCGGCGACTCTGCTATCGCCGAGGCAACCTTGTGAAGGGGCCCGGCGACCGTCTCGTTCCGTTGTGGTACAGGAATCGTCACCGCCCTGGCCGCGTCTGGACCCGCTTCGGCCGTGCGAGCAGCCGCGCGTTGCGCGGGCAGGCGCCCGGCCGCGATCAGCGCTGCCTCCAGCGGCTGGTTGCTGACGACCTCGCCTTCCGCCCCGAGCGGCGGCGCAGCCTGGCCATCGACCAGCAGAGTCGTTGCGGCAGCGTTGCCGGCAGTGAAGACGAGCCCCGAACCTTCCGGGAGTGCGAGCTTGTCGCCCTTGTGCAGAAGCCGGCCGAGAATCATGCGCCCCGATGCATCCGAGACGCTGATCCAATCGTCCCCGGTTGCCGCGACAACAATCCGGCTCGTGGGGCTATTGCCTGCATCCGGAGGGGCGGCAGGCTGAGATACCGGCTGCGGCGACGTCACAGCAACCTTCTGAAGCGGTTCGCGGGCGGCCGCCTTCGGCAGCGGAGTGCCGGACGTTGCGGCGGGTGCCGAAGCAGGAGCGGCGGCGGCGTTTCGTGCAGCCGCGCGTTGCGCCGGCAGGCGCCCGGCTGCGATCAGCGCCGCCTCCAGCGGTTGGTTGCTCACGACCTGGTGCTCAGCCCCGAGCGGTGCCGCCGCCCGGCCGTCGACCAGCAGGGTTGTTGCCGCGGCGTTTCCGGCTGTGAAGCTGAACCCCGGTCCCTCCGGCAGGGCGAGTTTGTCGCCCGCGTGCAGAAGCCGGCCGAGAATCACATGCCCGGAAGCGTCGGCCACGCTGATCCAGTCGTCTCCGGATGCCGCAACAACGATCCGGCTTTCACCCGGCAGAGGCTGGCCCATTGCCGCCCCTGCGAGCGCGGCCATCGAACAGAGTGCGAACGCAAGCGCCGCGCTCACGCGCATTGGACGAGGGCGCATCAGAAATGCACCTTCTCGACGTTCGCCGCACCTCGGAACAGATCGAGTGTTTTGCCCGGGCCCTGCGTCGGGGTTGCCACCTTGAGCGCGGGCGATACTTCGCCCGCCCAGGCGATCGCCGGGGGATCGCTCTCCGCCTGCTGCGTGGGATGGTCGGCCGAGCGCACCACCAGGGAGAGTTGGCCGAGCCGCGTTGCAACCGCTACCTGCTCGGCCTCGAGGGGGGTTACCTCGAGGGTGGCCGTGCGGCCAAGGTTGGTGGCGGCGTGCAGCCCGTTCGGATCCTCGCCCTGCATGAGACGCTGGTCGATCGCAATCACTCGGACATCGGTGAGTACCGTCTCGGCGGCGAGACGCTCGCCCAGTGGCAGGTTGTTGTCGGAGATCTGCTGGGTCAGCACGAGGTCGACCTGGTCTCCCGGCCAGATCAGGCCGGCGCTGCCGCTGATGGCATCGATCCCGACGGTCACCGCACGCATCCCGGGCGTGAGCACGGCCGCCAGGAAGCCATGATCACCCGGGCGCATCACGTCGATCGGCAGGATCGGTTGGCCTTTCACCATCGGACGGCGGATCATGGCGCCGATCAGGCCGGCCCGTTCGCTCGGCGAATCCGCGGTGCCGCCGGCCGGCACCGCGGTGGAGAGCACGCTCTCCGAAGCAAGATCGCCCGGCTGCAGAAGTGCTCCGGGCTTCAGCGGATGCGCTGCTACCAGAACGGCAACTTTCTGCGGCGGAGCGAGCACCACCTTGTGATGCGCCGGCGCCCGGGTGGCGATCCAGGCCACGGTGCCGAAGCCGGCCAGCCCGAGTGCCATGAGAGCGAAGAGGGCAATGCGCACGGCCATGGCAACCTCATTGCTTGATCAGGACGAAGAAGGCGCCCGCGGCAATCGCTGCGGCATAAGGAAGAGAGCCCCGCTGCCGGATCCGCCACCGCTCGATGCGAAGCAGGCGCTGGAAGAATCGCACCATCCCGGCGCGCCCGGGCAACGCCTCGGACGGCAGCGCAGAAAGTCCGGCTTCTCGCCCGCCGGCACTGCTCCCTCGCAGCAGCAGCGAAAGAGCCAGGTAAAGAAGCGCCAGCACACCACCGGCCAGCGCCACGGCAAGCAGGAATGAAGGCGTGAGCAGCGGCGGCAGCGAAAGGGTTGCCGCCGCCAAGAGCTTGACGTCGCCGCCGCCGAGCCAGCCGCGCCGCCAGCAGAAGGCCGCCATCGCAAACACCGCCAGCGCCGCGAGCAGGCCGCTCGCCAGGGAACCTGACACGGCCCGCAGAATGAGGCCGCTGATCGTCAACAAGGCGGAGACCATGTTCGGCACCCGGCGGAAGGCGAGGTCGGTCGCGCTGGCCGCGAGCAACAGCACCACGCTTGCAGCCGTCAGCGCGGCCGCGGCGAGCTGCGGAAAATGGTGCAGCATCACGCCACCCGTTTTGGGTGAGGCTGCTGAGCCGACATGCCGGACCGGTGCAGGCGGACGCGCCTTGTCAGGCGTGCCCTGCCGGCGCCGGCGGCCGGCCTGCCGGGCCGACCTATCCCGCCGTGAGCGCGGTGGAGACGGTCGTAAACGCGGCTTCGAGCTGATTTCCCAGCGTCGCCACCGTGCCGACGATCACCGCCGCGATCAGCGCGGCGATCATTCCATACTCGAGCGCGGTGACGGCGCGCCGATCGGTCTTCAACTCGAGCCATGTCATCAGATACGGGATCATGATTCCGGTTCCTGTTTTCCTCCGCACGGCATGAGGGCCGGCGGTCCACGAGAGGTTGCGTGACGAACACCCGGAATTTTCTCCGAAAGGTTGGCGCACTGAGAGCGCGAGACCTCGTCTTCCCCAGGAAATCACGGAACCGCTTGCCAAAAGGTTAAGCGCTCGATCATCTTCGCCCGACCCGGAATCAGGTTTTGCATCCGGCATTCGGGTCGGCCCTTGCTGCATGGCCGCTCCTGACTGCGCATGGTCGCGAAAACCGGTCCCCCGGATGTGGCTCCCGGTATCAGAAGCTGGCCGCGAGATTGCTGAATATGCTCAGGAGGCGCGTGCCGATGATAGGCACCGCGACCGCCATCGCGGCGATCGTCACCGAGGCGATCAGCGCATATTCGAGAGCTGTAACGGCCCGGCGATCGCTAACAAATGTGCGTGAAACGGTCAGAAGCGCGTCCATCGTTCGCCCTCCGGGGGCCTCGGGCAGCAGCACCCTATCAACGCCCGGGCGACCTTGCCGAAGGGTTAAAGCAGGCGTCAGAATCGGGGTGACGCCGGCCGGCCGGATCATGCCTATATGATGAAATGAAATGTCCCGCGGCTTCGCGCCGTCATCCGCCCTGGAGCCGAACATCCTCCACAATACGCGCCTCATGCCTCTCCCCGATCTTTTTCACCCGGCCGTTGCCGCCTGGTTCGCGCGCCGCTTCGGCGCGCCCACCCCGGCCCAGGCGGCAGCCTGGCCGGCCATCCATGCCGGGCGCCATACCCTGCTCGCCGCACCGACCGGCTCCGGCAAGACGCTCGCGGCCTTTCTGGCGGCGATCGACTCGCTCGTCCGGCAGGGCATCGAGGGCCGTCTCGCGGACGAGACATCCGTCGTCTACGTCTCGCCACTCAAGGCGCTCTCGAACGACATTCAAAAAAATCTCGAGGAACCGCTCTCCGGCATCCGGGCCGAGCTTCGTGAGCAGGGGCTGCCGGAGGTCGATATCCGCGCCTGGGTCCGGACCGGGGACACGCCGGCCGCCGAGCGCAATCAGATGCGGCGGAAGCCTCCCCATATCATCGTGACCACCCCGGAATCGCTCTACATCCTGCTCGGCTCCGGGTCCGGCCGCGCCATGCTGGCGACGACGCGGACCGTGATCGTCGATGAGATCCACGCCCTCGCGCCCAACAAGCGCGGTGCCCACCTGGCACTCTCGCTCGAGCGCCTGCAGGCGCTGTGTCCCCTCCGGCTGCAGCGGATCGGCCTTTCCGCCACCCAGAGGCCGATCGAGGCGGTCGCCCGGTTCCTGGTCGGGAACGACGGGCAAGAGACCCTCCCGTGCGAAATCGTGGACTGGGGCCATATCCGCTCCCGCGACATCGCCCTGGAGATGCCGCCCTCGCCTCTGGAAGCGGTGATGTCGGCAGAGGTCTGGACGGAGCTCTATAACCGGCTGGCCGAGCTGATCTCGGCCCATCGCACGACGCTCGTCTTCGTCAATACACGCCGCATGGCCGAGCGGGTGGCGCGGCAACTCTCCGAGCGCCTCGACGAAAACGTGGTCACCGCGCATCACGGCAGCATGGCGCGGGAGCTGCGGTTGGATGCCGAGCAGCGCCTCAAGCACGGCGCCTTGAGGGCGCTGGTCGCAACCGCCTCGCTCGAGCTCGGCATCGACATCGGCGATGTCGATCTGGTCTGTCAGCTCGGCTCGCCGCGCTCGATCGCGAGCTTTCTCCAGCGGATCGGGCGTTCCGGACACGCCGTTGGCGGAACGCCGAAGGGTCGGCTCTTTCCGTTGTCGCGTGACGAGCTGGTCGAATGTGCGGCCCTGCTCGAGAGCGTCCGCAGCGCCGAACTCGACCGGCTTTCCATTCCCGAGCGGCCGCTCGACGTGCTGGCCCAGCAGATCACCGCCGAGGTCGCGGCGCAGGAATGGGGCGAGGATGCGCTCAGATCCCTCGTCCGCCGGGCCTGGCCGTTCCGGGCGCTGAAGGACGAAGAGTTCGCCGAAGTGGTCGATATGCTTGCCGACGGCTTCACAACTAGGCGCGGCCGGCGCGGCGCGCTGGTGCATCATGACTCCGTCAATCGCAAGCTCAGGGGCCGGCGCGGCGCGCGCCTGACGGCGCTGACTTCCGGCGGCACGATCCCCGACACCGCTGACTATCAGGTGTTCCTGGAACCGGAAAACCATTCGATCGGCTCGGTGAACGAGGACTTCGCTGTGGAGAGCCAGGCCGGCGATATCTTTCAGCTCGGCAACCAGTCGTACCGCATCATCCGCGTCGAGCGCAGCATCGTGCGGGTAGAGGACGCGCACGGTCTGCCGCCGACGATTCCCTTCTGGCTGGGAGAGGCCCCGGGCCGCAGCGACGAACTTTCCCAGTCGGTCTCCCGCCTGAGGAGCGAGAGTGCCGCCCGGCTCGCCGCCGGCGCCGACGGTGCATCCCTGGCGGACTGGCTCACGACAAAATTCACTCTCCAGGAGCCGGCCGCCACCCAGCTTGCCGAATACCTGGCCGCCTCGCACGCTGCACTCGGCTCACTCCCGACGCAGGAAACGATCGTCCTGGAACGATTCTTCGACGAATCCGGCGGTATGCAGCTCGTGATCCATTCGCCGTACGGCAGCCGGATCAACCGCGCCTGGGGGCTCGCACTGCGCAAGCGATTCTGCCGCAAGTTCAACTTCGAGCTGCAGGCGGCGGCGACCGAAGACAACATCGTGCTTTCGCTGACGGCCGCGCACAGCTTCGAACTTGCCGAAGCAGCGCGCTACCTGCATTCCTCGAGCGCCCGGACGGTCCTGATCCAGGCGCTGCTCGACGCGCCGATGTTCACCACGCGCTGGCGCTGGGTCGCCGGCATTGCGCTCGCCCTGCCGCGCATGCGGGGCGGAAAGCGGATTCCGCCCCAGATTGCACGGATGGAGGCCGAGGATCTGATCGGTGCCGTCTTCCCCGATCAGATCGCCTGCGCGGAAAACCTCGTCGGCGAGCGGGAAATCCCGGACCACCCGCTGGTCAACCAGACGATTTCCGATTGCCTGAACGAAGCCATGGATATCGCCGGCTTCGAGCGGCTGCTGCGCCGGCTGGAAGCCGGCGAGATCCGGATCATTGCGCGCGATCTCACCGAACCCTCGCCGCTGGCGCGCGAGGTGCTGGCGGCGCGGCCCTATGCCTATCTGGACGATGCGCCGCTCGAGGAGCGGCGGACCCAGGCGGTCGCCAGCCGCCGGTGGCTCGATCCTGAAACCGCAGCGGACATCGGCCGACTCGACGGGCAGGCGATCGCACGCGTGCGTGCCGAGGCCTGGCCCGAGCCGGCGACTGCGGACGAAGCGCATGACGCGCTGGTGTGGCTCGGATTCCTCAGTGCCGAGGAAGCGGAGACTGCCTGGATCGGCTGGTTCAAGGCGCTCGCGGAAGAGAACCGCGTCGCTTTGCTGCATGCGCCCGGCGCCGAGATCTGGATCGCGGCCGAGCGGTTGGCGCAGTTCAAGGCCATCTTCCCCGACGCGACACTCGATCCGGCAATGGCGCCACCGGCCGCCCACCGGTCGCGCGCCTGCACGCGCGAGGAGGCGCTGATCGAAGTTTTGCGTGGCCGGCTTGAAGGCCAGGGTCCGGTTACGCCCGATGCGCTGGCCGCTCCGCTCGGGCTCCAGCCGGACGAGATCGGAGCCGCGCTGGCGGCGCTGGAAATCGAGGGCTTCGCCATGCGCGGGCGGTTCACGCCCGGAACCAATGCGGAAGAGTGGTGCGACCGGCATCTGCTCGCTCGCATCCATCGCTACACCGTCAAGCGCCTGAGAGCCGAGATCGAACCCGTTGCCGCGCGGGACTTCCTGCGCTTCCTGTTCGCCTGGCAGCGCGTCAGTGCCGAGGCGCGCATGGAAGGGCCGGACGCCGCCGGGGCGATCATGGCCCAACTCGAAGGATTCGAGGCTCCCGCAGCGGCATGGGAGAGCGAAATCCTGCCGGCCCGGATCGCCGACTATGAGCCGGCCTGGCTCGACGAGGCGTGCCTCGCCGGCCGGATCGCCTGGGCCCGATTGGCGCCTCGGAACCCGCGCCCGAATGGCGGAGAGCGCGGGCCGACGCCGGTTCGAACCACGCCGATTACGCTGGTTGCGCGCCGTCGGAGAGCGCTCTGGATGGATTTGTCGGCCAATGCCGAAGGCGCGCAGCCAAGCGGCCCGGCGCAGGCAGTGGCGGATTATATTCGCGGGCACGGCGCGTCATTTTTCGACGAGCTCGTGACGGGCACGGGGCTGCTTCGTCCCAAGGTCGAAGAGGCGCTGGCCGAACTGGTCGCACTGGGCCTCGTCGCTTCGGATGGCTTTGCCGGGCTGCGGGCCTTGCTCGTCCCCTCCGAACGGCGGCAACCGGGTGCCGGCGGCTACCGCAGGCGCCGCAGCATCCCGTTCACCATGGAAGATGCCGGCCGCTGGTCGATCGTCGGTCGCACCGGCGGCAACGGAGGCGGGCAGCCTGCCGGCACTGAAGCTGTCGAGCACGCCGCGCGGGCGCTGCTGTTGCGCTACGGCATCGTGTTCTGGCGGATGCTGGAACGCGAAGCCCCCTGGTTGCCGCCCTGGCGGGACTTGCTTCGGGTGTATCGACGTCTGGAGGCACGGGGCGAGATCAGGGGAGGCCGGTTCGTTGCCGGCTTTGCCGGCGAGCAGTTTGCACTGCCCGATGCCGTCGGCCTGCTGCGCGAAACGAGACGCAAGAACGGCTCGGGGGACTGGATTTCTCTGAGCGGCGCAGACCCGCTCAATCTGGCCGGCATTCTGACGCCGGGCCCGAAGCTCGCCGCGCTGACCGGCAACCGCGTTCTCTATCGCGATGGTGTGCCGGTTGCATCGCTGGCCGGCCGTGAGGCGCATTTCTACGAAACGCTCGATCCGCCGACCGAGTGGCAGGCGCGAAAAGCGTTGCTGCGCGGTGCAACGCGCACATCGCTGGTCGATCTCACCGCACATTGACGCTTTGTTCCCGTCGCGGCGGGGCTGATGTCGCCGGCTGTGGCGCGCCCTGCTGGACTCGAACCAGCGACCCACAGCTTAGAAGGCTGTTGCTCTATCCAACTGAGCTAAGGGCGCCGAATCGTCAATGTGTCCAGTTCTCCAGCCGGCCATAGCGGAAATTTTCGGCATAGGATTTCGGCTCGAATCTCCGTGGCGGCGGAGTTTCCACCTCATAGGCAAGGCCATGCTTCTCTGCATACGCGATCGCCTCTTCGCGGGTCTCGAAGCGCAACTGCACCTGCGCTCGCGTGTTTCCGCCGCCGATCCAGCCCATCAATGGGTCGGCGCGCTGCGGCTCGTCGGGCTCGAAGTCCAGGACCCATTCATGTGTCCCGGCCCAGCCCGATTGCATTGCCGTCTTCGGCGGGCGGTAAATTCGTGCCAGACCTGCCAACTCTCGCTCTCCCTGAGGCGCCGGTTCGCCAGCAAAAGCAGGGCGCTTCGCGCATCGTTTAAGCGCCCCAGCCCAATGGTCGGGGCGGCCGGATTCGAACCGGCGGCCTCGTGTACCCAAAACACGCGCGCTGACCAGGCTGCGCCACGCCCCGATGGGGCGCAACCTATGGCCTCCGGCGGGTCGCATCAAGGTGTTGGGCCAGCCGCATGATCAGGGTGCCGTGCCCAGCGTCTTGGAGATTACGTGGTCGCCAACCAGGATACCGAGCTTGCTGGTGATCCCGCCTTGCAGCTCGAGGGTGGCTGCCACGGGGCCGTCGCTCGAAATGATGGCAAGGCTTTGCGGCACCGTATTCTCCGCGATCCGCTCGATCGTCCCGTCCGCCTTGATGAACACCATGTCGAGCGGCACGAGCGTGTTTTTCATCCACATCTTGGATTCGATTGGCTGATCCCAGGGAAACAGCATTCCGCCATCCGCGGCCACGCTGTTGCGAAACATCAGCCCGGTGACCTGCTGCTCCGGCGTTTTTGCGATCTCCACCCGGAACACATGCCGCGCTCCGCCGGCACTGACGATCACAAGCTGCTCGGTCGGCAGCGTCGGCTGTGCGCGGGTGGGTTCCGCAACAGCCTGCGCGTGCGCCAGAACAGCGGCGGCAACGAAAAGGGCGGCGAAACACGCAATCAGGCCATGACGCAGCAGTCGGGGAAAAATCCCGCGCCGCCCACCCGCCTCGGCAACCATCGTCGTCAACACTGTGGCATTCCCTCGGAGACGACCGATCTGATGATGGAAGCGTCGAGTTCCTCGTACTGCCGATAGCCGATCGTTGCATAGAGTTCGGTTCGTGTCTGCATCCTCTCCACCATCGCTGCCGTGCCGCCATCGCGGCGGAGGACGTGATAAAGCTCCTCCTGGGCGCGCGCGGCAACGCGCAGGCTGCTCACCGGCCAGATCACCATCCGGTAGCCGAGAGCCGCGAATTCCCCGGCGGTGATGAAGGGCGTGCGACCGAACTCCGTCATGTTGGCGATCAGCGGCACGTCCGGCATGCGTTCGGCAAACGCGCGAAACATCGCCTTCGACGTGAGAGCCTCGGGAAAGATCGCATCCGCCCCCGCTGCGACATACGTCCGGGCACGCGCAACCGCGCCTTCGATCCCCTCGCTCGCCGCCGCATCCGTGCGCGCGACGATGAAAAGGTGCCGTTTCGCCTGCACGGCCGCCGCGATCTTGGCCGCCATCTCCTCAGCGGGTACAAGCTTTTTGTCGTTGAGATGCCCGCATTTCTTGGGCAGCACCTGATCCTCGATATGCACGGCCGCGGCGCCGGCATCTTCGAAGCTCCGCACCATGTGCATGACATTGAGCGCTTCGCCATAGCCGGTGTCGCCATCCACCAGGACAGGCAAGGCAGCCGCCCGCGCCACCTGGCGGATGAAAAAGCACACATCTTCCATCGTTATCACGCCGAGATCGGGCAGTCCCATCGAGGCGCTCATCGCCGCCCCCGAGAGATAGAGCGCCGAAAACCCCGCTGCGCGGGCCTGCAGCGCGGCCAATCCGTTCTGTGCGCCGGGGATGCCGAGAATCCCGCCCGCCGCCAGCAGGGCCCGGAATCGATCCCCGGCGGGGATCTCGGGCAGATCGGCGGCAACCAGATAGGGCATCGTCGGTCTCCTCAGGGTCAGCGCACTGCCCACGTCACCAGCAACAGCGGCCCTGCCAGCACCAGCGTGGCGAAGAGGGAATAGCCGAAAAACCCGGGCATGCGCACCCCGCGGTGTGCGGCAATGGCGCGGATCATCAAGTTGGGCGCGCTGCCGACATAGGTCAGGCCACCGAAGAATACCGAGCCCGCCGAGATCGCCACCAATGTCCGTGCGAGCGGGCCGCTGAGCAGAGACGCATCGTTGCCGGCCAGGCCAAAGAAAACGAGATAGGTCGGCGCATTGTCGAGAAACGCGGAAAAGAGGCCGGTGAGCCAGAAATAGGCCGCCGGCACCGGCGCGCCCGCCGCGTTCGTAACCAACCGGAACACACCGCCGAGCGGCCCGGCCGGACCCGTCTGGAGCATCGCCGTTACCGGGCCGATCGTGATGAAGATCGCGGCGAAGAGTTCCGCCACCTCACCCATCGGCGCCCAGGAGAACATGTTGCGGCGGCGATGTGCGTTGGGCGTGATCGCAACCGAAACAAGGCTCACTGCAACACACAGCAGAACGCTCGCCAAATGCCCGGCCGGGACACTTGCCCCGAAGATTGCAACGGTGTCCCTGCGCCACGCCCCGAATGCCATCTCGCTGGCCGCAACCACGGCGATCAGCCCGAGATTGCCGGCCCCGTGCAACCTGAGCGGCTCCTGCTGCCGCGGGTGTGGCTCGGAGCGCGCAAGCTGACCATCCAACAGATAGAAGCCGAGCAGCAGCGGTGCGCTCAGCAGCACCAGCGGCCAGGTCAGCCAGATCATCGGCCAGAGAAACGGCACGCCCTGCAGGAATCCGACATAGAGTGGCGGATTGCCGATTGGGCTGAGCGCCCCGCCCGCATTGGCGACCAGCACGATGAAGAAAACCACCAGATGCCCTTTGCGGGACCGATGGGCGTTGGCCCTGAGAAACGGATGGATCAGCGTCATCGCCGCCGCCGTGGTGCCCACGACGCCGCCCACCAGCGTTCCGATGGCGAGGAGCGCCGTATTTCCCGCCGGCTGCCCCCACGGACCGCCGGCGATGACGATCCCCCCGGCCGCGACATAAAGCGCCAGCAGCAGCGTGATGAAAGGAAGATACTGCACCAGGATCGCGTCGCGCAGTGAGGCTGCGGCGGGCAGCGGACCGAGCACCGCCGCATCACCCAGCAGCAGGGCGAGACTCCAGCCCAGCATGACGATGCGCGACCAGCGATGCCAGGTGCGCGGCGCCAACATCGGCCCGAGTGCGATCGAGAGCAGCAGCCCGGCAAAGGGAACGCCGGAAATCAAGTCCGGTGATGCCACGGCGCCCGGTGCCACGGTCGCGGCCAAGACCCTGGCAGGCAGGAAAAGCATGGCAGCAGGAAGCAGCCACGCCCATCTCGCGATCACCTGGGAACTGCCCTTGGTTGCATGGCCGGGACCGTGCAAGTAACGTCCGGCGCGCGCAATGGGGAACCTTTTCGATGGAGATGACGGGCGAGCGGCGTATTCCCGCGCCGCGCCGGAAGGTATGGGACGCCTTGAATGACCCGGCGGTCCTCAAATCCGCCATCCCGGGCTGCGAAAGCCTGGAAAGACTCTCGGACAACGAACTCAAGGCGACCGCGGCGGTCCGCATCGGGCCGATTGCCGCCCACTTCGCCGGCAAGGTCCTGCTTTCCGATCTCGACCCGCCGAACGGCTACACCATCAGCGGAGAGGGCCAAGGCGGCGTCGCCGGCTTCGCCAAGGGCGGAGCCAAGGTTCGGCTTGCGGACGCGGGAGCCGACACTCTCCTTCACTACGACGTGCAGGCACAGGTCGGAGGCAAGATCGCCCAGCTCGGCGCGCGCTTGATCGACGCCAGTGCCAAGCAGATGGCCGACACCTTCTTCGACCGCTTCGCCGCCTCTCTCGGCGCGGCGCCGGAAGCGGCCCTGGCCGGGCAGCCGGCAGCAGCGGCCCCCATCCCCGCGCGGCTTCCCGCCGAGCCCTTGGGCATGCCCATGGTGGTCTGGATCGCCGGCGTCATCTGCCTGGCCATCATCATCCTGGTGTTCGGAAGCTATCTCTGATGCCGCATCCGGGGCCGCGAAGGCCAATGGATCGTCGATGATTCCGGAATCCGTTCGCGAAACCGCTGCCCTGCTTGCCGCCCAGGACTACCTCGCTGATCGCGCCCTGGCGACTACGGTGCATCTCGCGCTCCGCATGCACCGGCCGCTCTTCCTCGAGGGAGAACCGGGCACCGGCAAGACCGAGATTGCGAAAGTCCTGGCTGCCGGCCTCGATCGCCGTCTGGTGCGGCTGCAATGCTACGACGGACTCGACCTTGCCGCCGCCGCCTACGAGTGGAACCACGCCCGCCAGTTGATGGCGATTCGTCTCGCCGAGGCGGCCGGCGAGCCCGATCGCGCCCGGCTGGAGAGCGATATCTACACGCGCCCTTTCCTGCAGGAGCGCCCGCTGCTGTCGGCGATCGACCCCGATCAGCCGCCCGCCGTCCTGCTGATCGATGAGCTCGATCGCGCTGACGAGCCGTTCGAAGCTTTCCTGCTCGAGCTGCTGGCCGATTTCCAGATCACCGTGCCCGAGTTCGGCACCCTCCGTGCCCGCATCCCGCCGGTCGTGGTCCTCACCTCCAACCGTACTCGCGAGGTGCACGACGCGATCCGGCGCCGATGCCTCTACCACTGGGTGGATTATCCGGATGCCGCCCGCGAACGCGCCATCCTGGCCCGGAAGGCTCCGGGCCTGCCGGAGCGGCTTTCGGCCGAGGTGGTGGCATTCGTGCAGAGGCTGCGCCGCGAGGACCTTTTCAAGCTCCCCGGGGTTGCCGAGACGATCGATTGGGCGGGCGCGCTCAATGCCCTCGACCAGCAGGAGCTGGATCCCGCAACGGTCGACGAGACACTTGGCATCCTTCTGAAATATCAGGACGACATTGCAAAAATCAGGGGCGCCGAGGCGGCTCGCATCGTGGCCGAGGCGCGTGCCGCCGCGGCATGAGCAGGCCACCGCCGGTGCGGCCCCGAGGGCGGTATCTGGCCGCGAACGTGATGCAGTTTGCCCGTCTCCTCCGCCGGGCCGGGCTTCCGGTTGGCACCGCCGAGGTGATCGCCGCCCAGGAGGCGCTCGCGCTCGTGAATCTCGGCAGCCGTGCCGAGGTCGAAACGGCGCTGGCCGCCACCATGGTGCACCGTCAGGAGCATCGGGAACTGTTCGACCATGCGTTCGCGCTTTTCTGGCGTGATCCGGCGGCCACCCGCCAGGAGGCCATGCTCTCCTTGCTCGCACCCGAAAAGCTGCGGCCGGAACGGCCTCCGCCCGGCAGCCGCCGGCTCCAGGAAGCATTCTCTCCGCCGCGCACGGCAAGGCCGAGGGAGCAGGACGCGCCGCCTGCCATCGAGGCGGTGCTGACCGCCAGCGAACGCGAGCGTCTGCAAGAGCTCGATTTCGAAGCCATGAGTGCCGCCGAAATCGCCGCTGCCAAGGCCGAGATCCGCCGCCTCGTCCTGCCGCTCGACCTCCGCCGCACCCGCCGCCGTCGGGCCGATATGGCCGGGCCCGAAATCGATCTCGGCGGCACCCTCCGCCTCAGTCTTCGCCAGGGAGGCGAGATCCTCCGCCTTGCGCGCCGCCGGCGCGTCACCCGCCCGCCGCCGCTGGTCGTCATCTGCGACATCAGCGGCTCGATGGCGCGCTACACGCAACTGCTGCTGCATTTCCTGCACGCGCTGACCAATCTCCGCGAGCGCGTGCATGTTTTTCTCTTTGGGACGCGCCTTTCCAATGTCACTCGCCAGCTCCGCCACCGCGATCCGGAAGTGGCGTTCCAGTTGGTGGCGCACATCGTGCCTGACTGGTCCGGCGGAACCCGGATCGGCGAGGCTCTGGCAACCTTCAACCGGCTTTGGGCGCGCCGCGTGCTGGCGGAAGGGGCGGTCGTGCTGCTGGTCTCGGACGGGCTTGATCGCGAAGGCGCCCGCGGGCTGGCCGAGAATATGGATCGGCTGCATCGCTCGTGCCGCTCTCTGATCTGGCTCAATCCGTTGTTGCGCTGGGACGGATTTACGCCCCGCTCGCAGGGCATCCGTGCCATGCTTCCCTACGTGGACGAGTTCCGTCCGGTACATAATCTGCGCAGCCTGCGTGCGCTCGTGAGCCTGCTCTCCCGTCCCGCCACGCGCGGGCGCTCCCTCGACATCTGGAGGAAAGCCGCATGAGTGATCTCGAAAACAATCCCGCGCAAATTGAGGATATTCTTGCTCTCGCCGCCCGCTGGCGCGACGAGGGCGAAGAAGTGGCGCTCGCCACCGTCACCGAAACCTGGGGCAGCTCGCCTCGCCCTGCCGGCAGCCAGCTTGCCGTTACCGGCTCCGGACGCATGGCCGGCTCGGTCAGCGGCGGCTGCATCGAGGGAGCGGTTGCCGATGCGGCGGCCGAAACGATTCGCAGCGGCCGGCCGCAGCTTCTTGATTTCGGCATCAGCAACGAACGCGCCTGGGAAGTCGGACTTGCGTGCGGCGGCAAGATGAAGGTGTTCGTGGAGAAGCTCGCTTGACGCCGGAGATCCTCAACTCCCTCGCGCGGGCCCGCGCCCAGCACCGGCCGGTGGTGCTGGCGACGCGGATCGCGCCCGCGGATGCAGCCGGCGCGCAATGCCTGCTCCCCGATCCTGCCGCTCCGGCCGAGCTCAATTCGGCCGCTGATGCCGCGCTTGCTGCCGACAGCAGCCGTACCGTCCGCGCGGCGGGCGCCGAATGGTTCCTGCACGTCCACAATCCATCCCCGCGCCTGATCCTCGTCGGCGCCGTGCACATTGCCCAGGCCCTGGCACCGATCGGCGCCATGCTCGGCTTTTCCGTCATCGTCATCGATCCGCGCCGCTCGTTTGCCTCGCCCGAGCGCTTTCCTGGCATCGCCGTCCGCACGGACTGGCCCGACGAGGCCCTCGACGAGCTCCGGCCGGACACCAGGAGCGCGATCGTGACGTTGACGCACGATCCGAAGCTCGACGATCCCGCGCTCGATCGGGCGCTCAAGTCGCCCGCCTTCTATATCGGCGCGCTCGGCTCGAGGCGCACGCACCAGGCGCGGTTGGCGCGCCTCGCGGCGCTCGGCCACGCGCAGCCGGCACTGGCACGGATCCATGGTCCGGTCGGGCTGTCCATCGAGGCGGTGACGGCGCCGGAGATCGCGTTGGCAATCCTCGCCGAAATTGTGGCTGTCCGTCGCGGGGCCGAGATCGGCGCGAAAGCGGCGGCGTGATTTTCGAGTCTTTGCCATTGGCCGACGCCAAGGGGGCAATTCTCGCACACAGCATCCGCCTGCCAGGCCGCATGCTGCGCAAAGGTTCGGTGCTCAACGAAGAGGCGGTCACGGCCCTCGGTGAAGCGGGTCACGAGAAGATCGTCGCTGCCCGCCTGGAAACGGGCGAGGTGCCTGAGGATCTGGCGGCCGACCGCCTCGCGACCGCGCTTCTCACCCCGTTGATCGGGCGTTCGCGCGCCGCCACGGGGCGGGTCAATCTCTTTGCCGAAGTGCCGGGCCTGCTGCGTGTGGCTGCTGCAACGGTCGATCGGATGAATCGGCTCGATGAATCCGTGACCCTGGCCACGCTCCCTGATTATGCAGTCGTGGCTCCGAAGGAGTTGATCGCGACGATCAAGATCATTCCCTTCGCGATCGCCGCGACCACGCTCGCAGTGGCAGAGGCGCTGGCGCGCCAGGAAAACCCGGCGCTGACCCTTTACCCGTTCCGCCCCTACAAGGTCGGCCTGGTGATGACCGAGCTTTCGGGAATGAAGGAAAGCGTGGTTCAGCACACGGTCGCAGCCACCGAGGCGCGTGTGGCGGCGCTCACGGGCACGTTGCTGCCGCCGCGGCGGACCCGACATGCGGCGGGGCCGATCGCCGATGCACTCAGGGCGCTGCTCTCCGAAGGCGCCGAAATCATGCTCATCGCCGGGGCCTCGGCTGTCGTCGATCGGCGCGACGTCGGGCCGGAGGGCATCGTGGGCGCCGGCGGACGCATCATCCACTTCGGCATGCCGGTCGATCCCGGCAATCTCATCTGCATCGGCGCGATCGGCGATAAACCGGCCCTCGTGCTGCCCGGTTGTGCCCGCAGCCCGAAGCTCAACGGAATCGATTTCGTGCTCTCGCGGCTGTTTGCGGGCCTCCCCGTCGGCCCTGCCGAAGTTGCGGCGATGGGCGTGGGTGGGCTTCTGAAGGAAATCGAGACACGCCCGATGCCGCGCGCGGATGCGCCGGCTGTGCCGCGGGCCGGCGCCCAGCCGCGCGCCCGCCCGACCATCGCTGCGATCGTGCTCGCCGCCGGGCGTTCACGACGCATGGCGCCGCGTAACAAGCTCCTCATCACCGGTCCGAGCGGCAAGCCGATCATTGTCCGCGTCGTTGACAATGTGCTCTCCTCCTCCGCCCGCCCGGTGCTGGTGGTGACCGGGCATCAGGCCGACGAGGTGGAGCGCGTTCTCGCCGGCCGGCCGCTGCGCTTCGTGCACGCGCCCGACTACGCGCAAGGCCTTTCGGCGAGCCTGAAGGCGGGAATCGCCGCGGTGCCACCCGAATGTGCCGGCGCTGTCGTTTGCCTCGGCGATATGCCGCTCGTCACCGGCCGGATGATTGACCGTCTGCTCGCCGCGTTCGATCCCGACGAGGGCCGCGCGATCGTGCTGCCGAGTTTCCGCGGCAAGCAGGGCAACCCGATGCTGTGGGACCGCCGCTTCTTCCCGGAGATTGCCACCATTTCCGGCGATATCGGCGCGCGGTTCCTGCTTTCCAGGCACATGGAGCAAGTGGCCGAAGTGGAAATGGCGGACGAGGCGGTGCTGCGCGACATCGACACGCCGGAAGCCCTGGCCGCCATGCCGAAGCGATTCTGATGGTCGTGCGTTCCTGAACCTTCAGGACTTTGCCAGCGGCACCCGGTGGCCTCCGCGCCAAGGCTCCGCTTTGCTTTTTCTCTTGCCAGACGATGTTCCTCGGCCGAGCATACTCGCGTGGATCTCGCGATTGAAGGAAGGGCAGGGAAGGAGAACGGATATGGCGAGCGCCAAGGATGCGAAGGCGCGGCAGGCGGCGCCGATCGTTACGCCGACCAGTCTCGGAGCCAATGCCACCAGGGATATCGCAGGGGCGATGAATGCGCTGCTCGCCGACCTGTTCGCGCTCTATCTCAAGACGAAGAACTTCCATTGGCATGTCTCGGGTCCGCACTTCCGCGACTACCATCTGCTCATGGACGAGCAGGCTGATCAGATTTTCGCAACGACCGACGGAGTTGCCGAACGCGTGCGCAAGCTCGGCGGCACGACGATCCATTCGATCGGCCATATCGCAAGGCTGCAGCGGCTGAAGGACAACGATGCGGACTATGTGACGCCCGCCGACATGCTGGCCGAACTGCGGGAGGACAATCTTGCCCTGGTGAGCTCCCTCCGTCAGACCCACGGCGTCTGCGGCGAGCACGGCGACGTGGCAAGCACGAGCATGATCGAGGTCTGGATCGACGAGGCGGAGCGGCGGGTCTGGTTCCTGTTCGAAGCCGGGCGACGCGGTGATTCCGGCTGAGGCGGCAGGGCCGGACATTTTAGACCGGTGTCGGGCTGACTGTGCAGCCCGACACCGGTCTCGCGGTTTATTCGAGCCCGCGATTCACGCCCTCCGACGATTCCGCCACGGGCGATCGCGGGCTAGTGGGCGATCAGCAACGGCATCAGGCTCGTCCCGATCACGGTCCTGGACGTCCCGCCAAACAGCGTTTGACGCCACGGCGAGCGGCTGTAGCCGCCCATCACCAGCAGATCCGCCCCATCTTCGCGGGCTGAGGAGAGAAGCTGCTCGCCCGGCCGGAGGCCCGGCGCAGCAAGGAAATGATGTACCCTGGCTGATGCGCCGTGCCGGCCGAGATATTCCTTGAGCGACTCCGCGCTCGCCTCGTGCCGCTCCTCGAGCGTGATGATCGAGACCGTCTTTGCCTCGGCCAGGAAAGGGAGCGCCGCAACGGTCGCACGCACGGCCTCGGCGGAGCCGTTCCAGGCGATCGCGATGCTGGCGCCGAACTCCGCGGGCGGTTCCGCCGGGGCAAGCAGAACAGGGCGACCGGACTGGATCAGCACTTGCTCGATGGCATCCGTGTGCGGCTGCTCGACCACGCGTTCGGAACGACCCAGCACGACCAGGTCGAAAAAGCGGCCACGTTGGGCAAGGCACGCTGACGCCTCGCCGGTCTCTTCGTGCCAGCGTGCACCCTGCTGGCCCGGCTCCGCGGAAGCCGCCATCGAAAGATGATGCCGGCCGGCGGCTTCGATGAAAGCTGCCTCCGTTTGCGCCGCCAGCTCATCCTCCCTGGCGATCATCTGTTGGATCCATTCGCCGCCGAACGGCATCACGCCACCGGCGGATCCGGCCGCCAACAGCACCTGCTCGACATCGACCTTGACGTGGATGGCTTCGAGACTGGCGCCAAGGTGCGCCGCCAGACGACAGGCAAGCGCGAGCGCACCGTTGCTCGCGGTGCCGCCGCTGGCGCCGACAAGAATGGTTTTGATGGGCACAATCTTCTCCGTTCCGGCGGACTGCCGCACCCGAAACATCTAGCTGTCAGCTTGTGTCCAGGACTTGATCCAGGTCAAGCCGGGCACCCGGAGTCTTGCCGTCAGGGCGATGGTAAAGCGGAAAGCCAGTGGGTCAGCAGGTGATCACCAATCCATCATAGCCAGGCTCGACACCCGGCGGCAGATGGGCCATCAGCCAGCCCCAGTCCATGTCGGTGCCCATGTGCGTGAGGATGGTGCGGTGAGGGGATAGCCGCGCTACCCAGCGGAGCACCTTTTCGAGATGCGCGTGAGTGCGATGCGGACCGTGGCGCTGGAAGCAGCCGACGACCCAGGTTTCGATACCGGCAAGCGCGGCGAAAGCGCGCTCGTCGAGATCGAGCACATCGGTCGAGTATGCGAAATTATCGACCCGCAGGCCGAGAGTGTGGACGAAACCATGATCCTGATCGAAAAGCCGCACCGGCATGCCTGCCATGGCGACCGTCTCGCCCGGGCTCACCGCACGGGTCTCGAGCACCGGCCGGAAAAAGCCGGGACCCCGCCAGGGGCGGAAGGCGTAATCGAATCGCTGCCCAAGGTCGGTGAGGACGGCGGCAGTGGCGAAAGCGGGAAGCGGGCGGCCGGCGATGCGGTTCAGGATGCGCACCTCGTCGAGGCCGGCGATGTGATCGGCATGGGAATGGGTGAAGAGAATCGCATCCACGCCCGGCACTTCGCAGGCGAGGAGCTGGAAGTGAAGGTCGGGAGGTGTGTCCACCAGCAGGCGATGGCCCCCGGTGCTTTCGATGACGATCGCCGCCCGGGTGCGGCGGTTCCTGGGTTGGTTCGCATCGCACGCACCCCAGTTGCCGCGCCCGTCCGCTCCGCCAATCAGGGGAACTCCGGCCGATCCGCCGGAGCCCAGCATCACGACGCGCATGCGGCTTTGCGGAAGAGGCGGCGGAAATTCTCCGTGGTGATGCGTGCCAGCTCATCCATCTCGAGGCCGCGAATGCGGGCGAGGACGGCGGCCGTATGGGCGACGAAGGCCGGTTCGTTGCGCTTGCCGCGCATGGGCACGGGAGCGAGGTAAGGCGCGTCCGTCTCGACGAGCAGGCGTTCGCCGGGCAGATCACGCGCAATCGCGCGCAGTTCCTCGGATTTCGGGAAGGTCAGAATGCCGGAGAAGCTCACGTAGCCGCCGCGGGCGACGGCGAATTCGGCGAGACGGCGGGAAGACGAGAAACAGTGCATCAGGAAGGCGAACGGGCCGAGCGAATCGAACTCCTCGGTCAGCACGCGCTCGATGTCCTCGTCGGCGCTGCGGGCATGAATGGCGAGCGGCAGGCCCGCCTGCTGCGCGGCACGGATATGGGCGCGAAAATTCCGTTCCTGGATTTCTCTCGCCGGCTCCTTGTAGAACCAGTCGAGCCCCGACTCGCCGATGCCGATGACCTTCGGGTCTGCCGTCAGGCGTACAATCTCTTCCGGCGCCGCTTGCGGCGTCTCGGCCGCGTGATGCGGATGCACGCCGACGGTGCACCACACGTTCTGAAGTGCGCGCGCGCGGATCAGGATCTCGCGGGACTGGGCGAGCGTGGTGCCGATGCTGACCACTTCGCCCACCCCGGCAGCCGCAGCACGCGCCAGCACGGCGGCAAGTTCCGCTGCATCGTAATAGTCGAGATGGCAGTGAGAATCGATCAGCATGGCCGTGCTGTTTGTCATGCCACCCCGGCCCTGGCTAGACCCGTGTCGGGCTGCACAGTCAGCCCGACACGGGTCATGCGGTTTATGCGAGCCCGCGATCCACGCCCGCCGACGATTCCGCCGCGGGCGATCGCGGGCTGGTGCTGCCCTGGACGGCCCGGCGCGGCGTGCTATCACTCGGCGCCTCGCCCGGAAGCGGGAAGTAACGCATGACCGAGAGACTGTTCCTCACCGATCCGCGCCTGACGTGCGCCAAGGCCGCCGTGCTGGCTGCAAGCAGGGAGAGCATCATCCTCGACCGCACCGTCTTTTATGCGCGCTCGGGCGGCCAGCCAGGTGACCGTGGGGTTCTGCGCTGGGTGGGTGGCGAAACGCCGATCTCGGAGGCCGTGAAAGGCGAGGGCGAAGAAATCGTCCATATTCCGGCTCCCGGCGCCGGGCTCCCGCCGGAGGGTGCCGCCGTCGAGGTCGAGATCGACTGGCCACGGCGCTATCGCCTGATGCGCATGCATACCGCGATGCATCTCTTGTGCAGTCTGCTGCCCGGCGCCGGCGTCACCGGCGGCCAGGTCGGCGAGGAGCGGTCGCGGCTCGACTTCGACTTGCGCGAATCACCCGAACGCACTGCTCTCGAAGCGGGCCTCAGGCTGCTGATTGCGGCTGATCATCCGGTTACTGCCGAGTGGGTCGATGAATCCCTTCTCGACTCTTCGCCTGAACTGGTGCGCACACTCTCCGTCAAGCCGCCGCGAGGCAGCGGGCGGCTGCGCCTGGTGCGCATCGGCGCGGGCGAACCGCCGGTCGATCTGCAACCCTGCGGTGGCACGCACGTCGCCTCCACGGCCGAGATCGGCTCCATCGCGGTGCAGAAAATCGAGAACAAGGGGCGGCAGAACCGGCGTGTCGTCATTGCTCTAGCGGCATGAAGGAAACCATGATGCAGCCTCTTGTCAGCACGCAGTGGCTGGCCGAGAATCTTGGCCGATCGGACCTTGTCGTGTTCGATGCCACGATGTATCTGCCGAACGAGCCCGAGGACGGGCGCAGTGAATATCTGCGCGCTCACATCCCCGGCGCGCGCTTCTTCGATATCGATGCCATCGCCGATGAGCAGACGGAGCTGCCGCATATGCTCCCCACGCCCGGCAGCTTTGCCCGGCTGATAGGCGCGCTTGGAGTCGGCAACCGATCCGCTGTCGTCTTCTATGACCAGAAGGGGCTTTCCTCGGCGGCGCGCGGTTGGTGGATGATGGGCGTTTTCGGCCACGACAACGCGGCGGTGCTCGATGGCGGCCTGCCGAAATGGCGTGCCGAAGGCCGCCCCATCGAGGCCGGAGAGCCGAAGCCCGCCACGCCGGAACCATTCGTCCCGAATTATCGCGCCCAGCGTGTGCGCGGCATCGGCGATCTTCTGGCCAATCTCCAACAGGAGACCGAACTGGTGCTCGATGCACGGGCGGCAGCCCGCTTCAAGGGAACCGCCCCGGAACCGCGCCCGGGCATGCGTTCGGGTCATATTCCCGGGGCTGCGAGCCTTCCCTATTCCGAACTTCTGAACGCGGACTTCACATTCCGCGCGCCGGAGGCGCTCTGCCAGCGGTTCGCCGCCGCCGGAGCTGACGGCTCCCGCGCGGTCGTAACGAGTTGCGGCAGCGGCGTCAGCGCCGCCATCCTGACGCTCGGCCTGGTGCTGGCCGGCCTTCCGCAAGGTGCCCTCTATGATGGTTCCTGGACCGAATGGGGTGGCCGCCCCGACACCCCGATCGAACGCTGAGGTCCGCCATGCCTGACGACACCACCGGCCGCCGCCCGCAAGGATTCTCCACGCGCCTGTCGCACGCCGGGCGGGCCGGGCGGGGCACGCACGGCTTCGTCAATCCCCCGCTCGTGCGCGGCTCGACCGTCCTTTACCCCACCTGCGCGGATCGCATCGCGCTTGGCAAGCGTCGTCTCGACCAGGTGCTGGTTTACGGAACGCATGGCACGCCGACGCATTTCGTCCTCGAGGACATGATCGCCGAGATCGAGGGCGGCACACGCTGCCAGATCGTCTCCACTGGCCTGGCCGCCATCACCACCCCGCTGCTGGCCTTTCTCGGTGCCGGCGATCACTGCCTGATGCCGGATTCCGTCTATGGACCGGCGCGCAATTTCGCGGGCGGAGTGCTCCAACGATTGGGTGTCGAGACGACGTTCTACCCGCCCACGGTCGCGGTTGCGGCGCTCGACGGCCTGGTCCGGCCGAACACCCGCGTCCTTTATCTCGAAAGCCCCGGCAGCCACACCTTCGAAATGCAGGATGTACCCGCGCTCTCGGCCTTCGCGCATGCGCGTGGCCTGAAGGTACTGATGGACAACACCTGGGGACTGCATTTCTTTCAGCCGTTTCGCTTCGGAGTCGATGTCTCGATCCAGGCGTTGACGAAATACGCGCTCGGCCATTCGGACGCGCTGCTCGGTTCGATCACCACTGCCGGGGAGGCTGACTGGGAGCGTGTGCGAACCACCACGCTCCAGCTTGGCCAGTACGCGAGCCCGGATGATTGCTGGCTGGCCATCCGCGGCCTCAGGACGCTCGGCGTGAGACTCGATCGGCAGATGCAATCGGGACTAGCCGTCGCGCGCTGGCTCGCGGCCCGGCCCGAGGTTCATTGCGTGCTGCATCCCGCCCTTCCCGAAGCACCCGGGCACGGGCTCTGGAAGCGCGATTTCTCGGGTGCGCCGAGCCTGTTCGGCGTTGTCTTCCAACCGCGCTTCAGCCCGGATGCCACGCGGGCGATGATCGACAGCCTCGATCTGTTCGGTATCGGCGCCTCGTGGGGCGGCTACGAGAGCCTGGCGCTTCCGACCACCGGGTTTGTCACGCGCACGGCCGAACAGAAGGATTTTGGCGGCCCGATGATCCGGCTCCATATCGGGCTCGAAGATCCGGCCGACCTGATCGCCGATCTCGAGCGCGGTCTTGCCGTACTCGCCGCCCATGCCGGTTGATCTCCCGCCCGGCCTCGCCGTGGTCCTTCGCTTCGATCGTTCCGGCTTCATTCCCGCCGTCGCGCAGGACCACGCCAGTGGCGAGGTGCTGATGCTGGCCTGGATGAATGCTGAATCGATTGCCGCAACGCTTGCTTCCGGCTTCGCCACCTACTGGAGCCGCAGCCGCAAGGCGCTCTGGCGCAAGGGCGAGACCTCCGGGCATACACAGCGGCTGGTCGAGTTCAGGATCGACTGCGACGGGGATGCGATCCTGCTGCGTGTCGAGCAGACCGGTCCCGCCTGCCACACCGGCCGCCGCACCTGTTTTTTTCGCGCCATGCACGACGGCGCATTGACGGAAATCGACTGAACGAGCGCCGCACGCTCTATTCGGTGCGGCGCCGCCGGCCGCGCAGCGTCGCCAGGGTGGGAAAGCCCTTATCCACGAGATTCCGGAACGACCAATCCCCGGTTCATCCTCATTCGGCCATTGAATTTCAACCAGAATATCTGTATTATAGTCAGACAGGGCAGAAAGGCGGTTGGCAATGGCGACATGGCAAGTCCAGGACGCCAAAACGCGGCTTAGCGAGGTGATCGAGCGCGCCCGTGCCGAGGGGCCGCAAACCATCACCCGCCACGGCACGGAGCGCGCGGTCGTGCTGTCGATCGAGGATTACCGCGCCCTGGCAGCGCACAAGCCGGATTTCAAAGCCTATCTGCTCGGCGGTCCCAAGGTGGATGATTTCCCTATCGAGCGCGACCACGATACCGGCCGTGACGTCGCGCTTTGACGCGTGGCAACCGGCTATCTTCTCGACACCAGTGTCATATCGGAAACGCGCAAATCTCGCGCCGATGGTGGTGTGATCGCATTCCTGTCGGCAACAGAGCCGGCAGGACTGTTTCTGAGCGTTCTGACCCTGGGAGAATTACGCAAGGGCGTTGCGGCCAAGCGCCGGACCGACCCTGACACCGCTGAGCGGCTTGGCGCCTGGGTGGACGGCATCGAGACGATCTTCGCCGACCGGGTGCTGCCCATCGATGCCGCGACGGCCCGGTGCTGGGGTGAGTTGTCCGCCAGCCGGAGTCTGCCCGTGATCGATACGTTGATCGCTGCGACAGCGATCAGCCACGGCCTTACCTTGGTCACCCGCAACACGCGCGATGTCGAATCCACCGGCGTCCCGCTGGTCGATCCCTGGCAGGCACGATGAACGAGCAGGTTAGCCCGCGATCGCCCGAGGCGGAATCGTCGGAGGGCGTGAATCGCGGGCTCGAATAAAGCGCGAGACCCGTGTCGGGCTGCCCAGTCAGCCCGACACGGGTCTCGCCGTGACGCAAAAATTTTCGGACCGGCCGTTGTTTCCTCGAGCACTCTGGAGGCTTCCCAAACCGCCTGTCGTGCGCAGGAGTCATCAGTAAGTTACTGACTCCAACTCTCGACCGGAATCTTTCCGGGCGAGGGCGGCGATGAGGGCGTCTCCACTGGCCTGGCCGCCATCACTGTCCTGCTGCTCGCTTTTCGGTACAGCGGATCAACGGAGAACGGTCCGGGGCTGCCGGCCGGGTGACAGAGAGTGCGCGGGTCGGAACGGCTCCGCATCGAGGTCCGGATTTCGGCCAAGTGCCATTTGGGCGAGCATGCGGCCTGCGAAAGGCCCGATGGTCAGACCTGCCGCACCAAGACCGTTGCCGACCAGGAGCCCTTGCACGCCCGGCGCCCAGCCGAGCATCGGCCGATAGCCTGGCCCCACCGGGCGGAAGCCGATGCGGGTCTCGATCACGCTCGCCGCCGCAAGGCCGGGCGCGACGCGAAGTGCCGCTTCCAGAACCTCGGCCAGGCCGGCCGCGGTCACGCGATGATCGAACCCGACATCTTCGCGGGTCGCTCCTGCCACCACCCGGCTATCCTCGAAAGCAAGCAAATAATGCGAGCCCGAGGGCAGCACGACCGGCCAGCGCGAGGTATCGGCGCCCGCGAGCCCGAGATGCACGATCTGGCCCCGCTCGGGGGCAATTCCGAGTTCGATCCCGAGCGGTTGCAGCAATTCCGCCGCCCAGGCGCCGGCGGCTACGACCACGATGTCGGCGGCGAGCGTCTCTCCCGCCAGGCGTACGGCGGCGCGGCCTCCATCTGCCAGCAACTCGGCCTGGCCGCGTCTCTGCACGGCGCCGAGGCGCGTCGCCGCGCCAAGCAGCGCCGCAGTCATCCGCCGTCCGTCGACGCGGGCGCCGCCGGCGATGAAAACGCCTCCGAGTCCCGGCCTCAGCGGCGGAAACAGTGCCCGCGCCGCCGCCGGACCAAGCCGCTCGACAGCGCCTGCTTCGGGCGCCGCCGCCGCCCGGCGAAGCGCGAGACCCTCGATCGCGGCGAGCGTTTCCGCGCCCTCCGCCACGCAAAGGGCACCGACACGCGAATAACCGGTATCGGCCTCTCCGAGGTCTGCGAGGTCGGCTAAGATCTGCGGATAGTACCGCGCCCCGGCCGCGTAGAGCGCATAGAACGCGGCATCCTCGGCGCCGCTGACCCATGGGCAGACGATGCCGGCGCCTGCCGCCGTCGCTCGCCCGGCATGGGCGGCATCGACGACCGTCACGGCAGCAGCTTCGCGCGCGAGGTGAAAGGCGGTGCTCGCTCCGAGTATTCCCGCGCCTATGACCACGACCTGGATCATGCTGTGCCGTTCGTCTCGCTTTGCCAGGCGCGGCTGGCTTTCCCGGGCCGGCTAGTGTGCCGACGCCAACGCTTGATACCGTAGGATGCACCCTAGCGGTCGGCACACTCCTCTTTATTTTCAGTGGCCTCTCATCCCCTTTCGTCTGCTGCCGCCGGCAGCAAACGTCGGGGGCAGGACACTAGACCCCGTGAACCTCGGCCCACTCGATCACCCGGTAGAGCCGACCCACCCGCTCTTTCTCGAATGCAATGACCTTCCGCGGATTGTACTGCTCGAGCTCGACCCGCGTTGCGGTGCGTCGTGCCAATTTCTTCAGGAAGGCGCGCGGCGGATGCCCCTTCTCGCGCTCCCAGATCTCGGCAATCACGTGGCAGCCCGGGGCGGCGGGTCGGTTCTCGTGCACGAACACGAGTTCGCCCGGCTCCCGCCAGGGAACCATTGAATCGCCCTCGGTGTAGATGGCGAACACGCCCTGGACCCCGATCAGGCCGGAGGGCCGCCTGGCCCAATCGATCGCCTCGCCATTGTTCAACTGGAACGCACCATCCGCCCCGGCCTCGGCCGTGCCGTAGACCGGCACGTCCCGGGAGCGCGCGGCCTCAGGCGGCGGCTCTCTCGAACGGGTCGGGAAGACGGCGGTGCGGCCGGGTTCGTCGAGCCAGTAGATCGGGGTTCCGATCTTGGCGAAGAGCGTCTCCCGATGCACTCCCAAGGCCTTTGCCAGAGGGTCGGCAAACCGCTCGCTGGGCCTGAGCCGGTTGCCGCTGACGATCTTGTGCAGTGTCGAAGTCTCGATCCCGGCCTGACGCGCGAGATCGACGCTGCTGAGGCCGCGGGCAAGGCGAATTTCGTCGACGCGGGAGCGAGGCGGTGCGAATCGGTCCATATGGCCATTATGGCTAAATTCGTGCCCGGTTTCCAGTGCCGATTTATCAATCAATGGTTGACAAGATGGCCAAGTTGGCCACAGTTTCTTGGCCCATGACGCTCGAGCAATATCGCCGCCTGCATCGGCTCACCTACCAGCGGCTCGCCGAGCTGATCGGGCTTCGCGGCACCGGTGCCGTCCGCACCGTGCAGCGGTACGCGGCTGGGATGCGCTTTCCACCACCGGCGGTACTGCGCCGCATCCGCGAAATCACCGGCGCACAGGTGACCGCGGACGATTTCGTGAACCAGCACACCGGTCTCAGTTCTCATTGCCGCAAAGGGTGGTCGGATGGACACCTCTCGCTATCCCAACTGGACTCCTCAGGAGGACGAAAAGATGCGCCTGATGGCGGCCAGTGGCCGTACCAAGCAAGACGTCGCAAACGCCTTGGGACGGACCATTAACGCCGTTGCAGCACGGGCCATGGCAACCCGCGTGAAGTTTCGCAGTATCCGGCGCCCGCACGAGCAGAAGGTGATGTTTCGCCGCCGCTGCCTCCGGTGCCGCCACCTGTTCGATGTCGATTCCAGATACCGGTTTGTCTGCGATCTCTGTCACGCCCTCGATGAATGGCGAGGCGCGGATCTGGGCTGAGGCGGCGCCGAAGCCGATGGGTCGCTCGAACAACCACGACCGGATGAGCGGGTGGACGGAATGATCGTGTGTTCAGAACCGAACGGCACCCCTGTTACCGGCCGCACCAGCGGGCGCAGCCGGCCTGAGGCGCCCAAGCCGTTGCCGGGCAGGGGGGGAGGAAGGGCAGGATCGCCTGCCGCGCCAAATACGGCAACCGCCAGGGCGACGAGGAGCGGGAGCCTGTACACGTTCGAATCGGTCATCGAGCGCCTGGAAGAGGCCGGCGCGACGCTGCTTTGCCTGCCAATATCAGGAATGCCGGGCGATCTGCGCACCAGCAGATGGCCGGTCATTCACGCTGCGATCGATGCCTATGGATGGTCCGGGGCTCGCCTGCGACCCGCGATTCCGGCCGCCGCCACCATCAGCCGGATGGACGAAGCCCTGGGCTGGATCGGCCTGATACCGCACGAAAATTACGTGCTCCGCCGGATCGTCGGCGCGCGCGCCCTGGTCAGCCCCCTGACCGGCCGGCACCTGTTCGCCTGGCGGCGCCTGGGAAGCTTGCTCGGCGCCGATGCCCGGGCAATCAAGCGCTGGCACGCGAAAGGCATCGCCGCCATCCTCGATCGCCTGAACGGCGGTGCCAAATGCTAGAGCCGGTCGCGCTTCCGTGGAATCGCGAAGCGATCCCGGACGGCAAGTCGGAACTGCACAGTATGGCCATTTTGATTGCAATTGTGGCCATGGCAACACCCGGATCCGCGCGTGCGTAGCGGCCACCGACCGCAACCGACCGCTCTCGAACTGGCGAGCGCCAGCCGCAGCGTCGGACGGAGTAGAGCCGCACTCGCCGGTTTTCTTGTCGCGGTCGAACGGCTGGGTGAGAGCCTCGCCGCGAGCACGGAATCCCTGGAGCGCCGCGAAGCGGTGCTCGCCGCCGATGAAGCGGCCGGCCTGCTCTCCCTTGCTGCCGATGCGCTGCGTCATGGCTTGGCGCGCCTCGCCGCGCTCGAGGATCGCGACCTCAGCGATGGGCTGCTGAACATTGCCTCCGCGGCGCAGGCGGGCAGGTCGCCTTGAGGCACAGCCGCTCTGGCGCTGCGAACCCGCTCGCAGCGCGCCCCACCCGCAGGGGAAGGCTGCCGGAGCGGGCCATCACAACGGCCATCCAACCGTGGAGACGAACATGATCGCGCTCGGCCATCTCTCCCTTCTCGACCGCGCGGGGCTGGCCTGGGACAGGCTTTCGATCGACGCGCAGTTGACGAGCAACGGCCATGTCGCTCTCACCATCGAACAAGGGATCGAGCCGGACCGTCCCTGGGGCAGCGTCGTGGCTTTGATCCCGACACTGAGCCTTCCCGATCTGCGCATCCTGCGCGACCTGTTGGGTTCCGTTCTCTCTTCCGCCGAAGCCTGCCTCGATGCGGCAGGCCGGCTGCCGCCCTCCGCGGATCCGTCCGATCCGGCATCACCTGCCGCGTGAAACGAATTCATCCCCCCGTGCACCTGAGCCTTGCGGCTCATTCGCGTCCGCGATTCACGCCCTTCGACGATTCCGCCTCAGGCGATCGGCGCTGTCAGGTCATGCCGTAGTCGCGCCGACTGTCCGGGGGGCGCCGATTCAGGGGCTGCGTTCTGCCACCGCCTGCGCGGCGAGGACACGTGCCATCTCGCTCAACGCTTCCTGATGGCGTTCGTTGCTGATCGCCGAAAAATTACGCGCAAGTTCCAACACCCGCCTCTGGCCGGCCGTCAGCCCCGGGCTCGGCAGCCCCTCGTCGAGCCCCTCGAAAAACCAGGAGATCGGCACCTGGAGGACCTGGGCAATCTCGAACAGGCGGCCGGCCGAAATCCGGTTGAGCCCACGTTCATACTTGTGCGCCTGCTGGTAGGTGACGCCAATCAATCGGGCAAGCTGCTGTTGGGAAAGCCCGAGCATCAGGCGGCGTTCGCGAATCCGCATCCCGACATGCCGATCGGCGGCCACGGCACGTCCATGCGGCTTGTCGCGACCGCGAATGGCCGTTTTCGCCTCGGTCTTCACTGCCTGGGCCACCCCGCTGGCCCGCCCATAGTTCGGGTGGTCGATCACCCCCGCACTCCCTCAATTCTTAATTGCTTCTCGCGAGAGAGCGCAGCCGGCGCAAGAACAATCCGTCCCAGCCGCGAAAAATTGATCGCTGTCGCAAATTTCAGCCGACCCGCAAAAAGCTTCCAGGTCCCGCGCTGACCTCGACCTGCGATTGGAAGCAGCAGGCTGACCGAAGCGTCAGGGGCTTTTCCCGCTCCCAGCGGGAATTTTCCCGCCGCTTCCGCCTCGCTCTCTGCGTGCATCGGCGAGTTGCCGGCGCAACTCTGCCACCTCGGCACGCAACATCTCGACCTCATGTTCCGCCTGCTCCGCTCCGTGCGCCGCATCCGGCGTCGCAGATCCCGGCGGCCTGTAAAAGGGAGAGAACAGGGTCATCGCACGCTCCATCTGGCGCCCCATCTCCTCCATGTTGAAGGGAAACAGGTTGCCCATGGTCTGCTGCATGGCCAGCCGTATGTCCTGCTGCTGGCGGGCGAAGTTGGCCATCGCTTGGTCGAGATAGCGAGGAACAAGATTCTGCAGCGAGTCCCCATAGAAGGCGATCAGGTGGCGGAGGAAGCTGGTCGGCAGGAGCGCACGGCCCTTGTTCTCTTCTTCGACGATGATCTGCGTCAGTACCCCGCGGGTGATGTCCTCTCCGGTCTTGGCGTCATAGACCACGAAATCCCGCCCGCCGCGCACCATCTCCGCCAGCGTGTCGAGGGTGATGTAGCTGGAGCTCTCGGTATTGTAGAGGCGACGGTTGGCATATTTCTTGACCACCACCGGCGGCATTTCCTTGCCTTCCGGCGTGCTCGTCTCGTGTTCAGGGGTTTCCGACATCTCTGCCCTTCCTCGACCGCCCGGCTATGCCAGTGTCCTGCCCCCACCGTTTGCTGCCGCCGGCAGCAAACGAACAGGGGATGCGAGGCCACGGAAAATAAAAAAGAGTAGTGTGTCGATCGCTACGGCGCATCAACGGATACCAAGCGTTGGAGTCGGCACACTAGAGCGGATCGCGTCTGACGGGAATTCCGAACCGATTCGCCGCCGCCCGGGTTCCCTTGCACACCGCCTCTATGTTCCGCCGCCCGCGCGGTGCGGCTATCTTCCGCCGACCTGGAGGATGGATGCAGGATGACCGAGGCGCCGGCAGCGGACTCGTCGTTGTTCGCGGCCAGCGACATCGAGGCGCTGGCGCGCGACTGGATCACCGTCTGGCAGAGCGAGCTTGCCTCCTATGCGGGCGATCGCGAGGTCGCGGAGGCTTGGTTGCGGCTGCTCTCGCTTTGGGCCGGGGCGATGACGAGCCTGCTTGCCTCTGTGCCGTCCCCACCTTCCGCCGGTGCCCATGAACGGGCCGGCGGACACGCCGGGCCCGCTGAGGAGACGCGGACCGCGGCCCCTGCTTCTGCACCTGACCCTCGCATGGCTGCGCTCGAGCGCCTCGATCAGCGTCTTGCCGGGCTCGAAGAGCGGCTGGCCGCGCTCGAGTACGCGTTTGGCAGAGGCCGCCGCACGGCTGGCAGCAAGCCTCGGCCGGCCCGGGGGGCCCGACGAGACGGCATTCGCTCGCGCGGTGCTGGCTGAGGCGCTGCGCCAGGATCGGGCGCTCATCGCCGGTATCGCCGCCTATCGCCGCCATCCCTACCGGCGCAACCTGCCGGAGCCGCCGGTACTGTGGGCGGAGGGCGAAACCCGGCTGCTCGATTACGGAGGCAGGCGCAAGCGCGGCGCACCGACGGTGCTGTTCGTGCCGAGCCTGGTCAACCGCGCGTATGTGCTCGACCTCGCCGAGGGCGCCTCGATGCTGCGCTGGCTGGGGGAAGAGGGTGTTCGCCCGTTGCTGCTCGACTGGGGCTGGCCCGGCGAGGCGGAGCGAGGCTTCACGCTCACCGATTATGTCGCCGGGAGGCTCGAACGCGCGCTGGAGGCCGCACCTCGGCGCCTCATCCTGGCCGGCTACTGCATGGGTGGTCTGCTCGCGCTCGCCCTCGCGCTGCGGCGGCCGGAGCGCATCCAGGCGCTCGCCCTGCTCGCCACGCCCTGGGATTTTCACGCCGTGAACGCCGAGACGGCCAAATTGCTCGGGCGGATGTTGCCGATTTTCGAGCCCGCGCTTGCCTTCACCGCGGGTCTGCCGGTCGATCTGCTGCAGATGCTCTTCGCCGCTTTGGACCCCTTCGGCATCAGTGCCAAGTATCGTGCCTTCGCGCGGCTCAACCCCGATTCGGAGCGTGCCCGTCTCTTCGTTGCTCTGGAAGACTGGCTGAACGACGGCATCCCCCTCGCGGCGCCCGTCGCCCGCGAGTGCCTGGCCGGCTGGTACGGCGCCAATACCTCCGGCCGCCTGGCGTGGCGGATCGCCGGATTGCCCGTCGATCCGCGTCGCCTGCGCCGACCCACTTTTATTGCGGTGCCGGAGAGGGATCGCATCGTGCCGCCGGAAAGTGCCCGGCCGCTCGGCGATCTCATCGCCGGCGCCTCTCTGCATACGCCGGCCGCCGGCCATATCGGCATGGTCGCCGGTTCCTCCGCCAAGGTTGCGCTCTGGCGTCCGTTGCGCGACTGGGTCGGCAGCGTTTGACCCTGGCTCTCCCGGCACTAAGTTCTTGCGCATCATTTTCGCAGAGGGGAAGCCCGGCAATGGACGACATCGTGATCGCAGCGGCGGCCCGCACGCCGGTTGGCAGTTTCAGCGGCGCCTTCGCCACCACGCCCGCGCACGAGCTCGGCTGCGTGGCAATCAAGGCCGCGCTCAGCCGCTCGAAGCTCGAGCCGGGCGAGGCGGATGAGGTGATCATGGGTCAGATCCTGACCGCCGGCCAGGGCATGAACCCGGCTCGCCAGGCGGCCCGCGCCGCCGGCATCCCCGATTCGAAGACGGCCTTCGGCGTCAACCAGATGTGTGGCTCGGGATTGCGCGCAGTCGCCCTGGCCGCCCAGCAGGTCACCAGCGGAGAGAGCGCGATCGTCATCGCCGGCGGCCAGGAAAGCATGACGCTCGCCCAGCACTCCGCCTATCTGCGTGCAGGGACGAAGATGGGTGAGGTGGGGTTCGCGGACACCATGATAAAGGATGGCCTGTGGGACGTCTTTTACGGCTACCACATGGGCACGACGGCCGATAACGTCGCCCGGGCGTACCAGATTACCCGCGAGGAGCAGGACCATTTCGCCCTCGCTTCCCAGCAGAAGGCCTCTGCTGCTCAAAAGTCCGGCCGCTTCCGGGACGAGATCGCCCCCGTCACGGTGAAGACCCGCAAGGGCGAAACCGTCATCGCAGATGACGAGTACATCCGTCACGACGCCAACCTCGAATCGATGGCCAAACTCAAGCCGGCCTTCGGCAAGGACGGGACGGTGACGGCGGGCAATGCGTCGGGGCTCAATGACGGTGCCGCCGCGGTTCTGGTGATGAGCAGCAAGGAGGCGGCCCGGCGTGGCCTGACGCCACTGGCCCGGATCGCGGCCTTCGCGACCGCCGGCGTCGACCCCAAGGTGATGGGCACCGGCCCGATCCCGGCCAGCCGCAAGGCGCTCGCCCGTGCCGGATGGAAAGCGGCCGATCTCGATCTGATCGAGGCGAACGAAGCATTCGCGGCCCAGGCCTGCGCTGTGAACAAGGAGTTGGGTTGGGATACCAGCAAGGTGAACGTGAACGGCGGCGCGATCGCGATCGGCCATCCGATCGGTGCTTCGGGCGCCCGCATCCTGACCACGCTGCTCTTCGAGATGCAGAAGAGAAACGCCCACAAGGGGCTGGCCACGCTTTGCATTGGCGGCGGCATGGGCGTTGCCATGTGCATCGAGCGCTGACCCGCCGGGTCCATCGGCCGGCTCTGCTACTCCTCGCGGAAAGCATCGCTGATCCGGCGCACGGCGCCGTGCCGGTCGACGACGATCACGTCGAAGCGGACACCCTCCCGCCCCCAGCCGGGATGGCCGGCAAGCACGATCTCGGCGGCTTTCAGAAGCCTGGCCCGCTGCTTCACGGAAAGCGCCGCTGCGGCCTCGGCAAGCCGCGGACGCGCTTTCACTTCCAGGAACACGATGAGGCCGGCCTTCTCGGCAATGATGTCGATTTCCCCGGCTGCGGTGCGAACGCGCCGGCCGCGTATCGTCCAGCCTTCGTTCTCCAGCACGGCGATCGCGCGGGCTTCTCCCGCCGTGCCGCGCTCGGCGGCCTGCTGGCCGCGGCGGCGCCGGGCCAGTGTCGAAAGCGCCGGCCTGCGGGCTGCTGACATCCCTCGTTGATAGCCGCAAATCGTGCCCGCTTCACCATCGCATGCGGGCGCCAGCCGGCTGATGTGGCCTCCCCTCGACCATCGTGCCGGCCCGGCGCATGATGCCTGCATCGCGCCAAGGGCCGGAGCCTTTGCTGCCAATTATGGAAGGAAGACCTGATGTATTCTGACGTCTCGTTGTTTATCGACGGCGCCTGGAGCGCGAGCGCCGCCGGCAAGACGATCGCCGTCCTCAACCCGGCAAGCGGCGAGCCGATCGGCAACGTCGCGCGCGCCGAGGCTGCCGATCTTGATCGTGCACTCGCTGCCGCCGCCAAGGGTTTCGAGACCTGGCGCAAAATCTCCGCCTATGATCGCGCCAGGATCATGCGCAAGGCAGCCGGCCTGATCCGCGACCGCGTGGACGCGATCGCACGCGTCATGACCACCGAGCAGGGCAAGCCGCTCGCCGAAGCAAAAGGCGAGACGACAGCTGCCGGCGATATCATCGAATGGTTCGCCGAGGAGGCGCGCCGGACCTATGGCCGGGTCGTTCCGGCGCGCGCGCAGGGCGTCTACCAGCTTGTCATCAAGGAGCCCGTCGGCGTCGTTGCTGCTTTCACGCCGTGGAATTTCCCGCTCAATCAGGCGGTGCGAAAAATCTCGGCCGCATTGGCCGCCGGCTGCTCGATCATCATCAAGGGGCCTGAGGAGACTCCTGCCTCGTGCGCCGAGCTGGTGCGCGCCTATACCGAAGCCGGCGTCCCGGCCGGCGTCATCAATCTTGTTTTCGGGGTGCCGGCGGAAATTTCGAGCTATCTCATTCCGCATCCTTTGGTGCGCAAGATTTCCTTCACCGGCTCGACTGCGGTCGGCAAGCAACTGGCGGCGATGGCCGGGGCCCACATGAAGCGGGTTACGATGGAGCTCGGCGGGCACGCCCCTGCGATCGTCTTCGAGGACGCCGACCTCGACGCTGCAGCCAGGATTCTCTCCGCCAGCAAGTTCCGCAATGCGGGGCAGGTCTGCATCGCGCCCACGCGCTTCCTGGTGCAGGAGAAGTTGTACGACGATTTTGTCAGTCGCTTCGTCGCCGTCGCCAAAAAACTGAAGGTCGGTGACGGCCTCGATCCGGCGACGCAAATGGGTCCGCTCGCGCATGAGCGGCGCGTCGCCGCGATGGAAGGATTTATCACCGATGCGGTGCAGAAGGGTGCGGAACTCGTCACGGGCGGCGAGCGGATCGGCAACAAGGGCTATTTTTTCGAACCGACCGTGCTCACCAATGTGCCGAAAACCGCGCGCGCAATGAACGAAGAGCCGTTTGGCCCGGTGGCGATGATCACTCCGTTCCGCGAGTTCGATGAGGTGGTCGCCGAAGCCAACCGTCTGCCCTACGGTCTTGCCGCCTATGCCTATACGCGTTCCACCAAGACCGCGAACGCGATCGCCGGCGCGGTGGAGAGCGGCATGATCTCGATCAATCACCACGGGCTTGCCCTGCCGGAGGTCCCGTTCGGGGGGGTCAAGGACTCCGGGTACGGCTCGGAAGGCGGGCTCGAGGCGATCGAGGGTTACCTCGCCACCAAGTTCGTCTCGCAGGCGAGCGCCTGACGCGCTTACCTTTTCCAGGTTTAGCGCCATCGCGCGCAACAACCGGAGCGTGCTTTTTTCACCCGATCGATAAACGGCGAGAGGCCAATCTCGCCGTCATGGACGTTGCGAGGGCGTGACGGCTCGCCGCCGCCCGCGCCGTCTCGGCCGGAGCTGCCCGGGCCTCGCGCTGCAGCCGCCGGAGCGAACCCCGACCGCCTCCGTTTAGCTCGCGATCGCCCGAGGCGGAATCGTCGGAGGGCGTGAATCGCGGGCTCAAATAAATCTCTAGACCCGTGTCGGGCTGCACAGTCAGCCCGACACGGGTCTAGAGCAGATCGCGATCAGACAGAATCGGCTGATCGCGTGAAGATGCTCGCCAAAACAAAAAGCTAGAGTCACCGTGAGCCATGGCGAACGGACATTGCTCTAGGAGCTCGTCTGAGTAATCACAAACGTAACGAAAAATGAAAGATGCTTGCGCAAGAAGGTCCTCATGTCTGTCAAAAAGAATCTCATCGTTGGGCCAAACGAATCAATGTTTCACGTCGAAAGGTCAGTATGGGATACATGGACAGGCTCCTAGCGAGTTACGTTCGTCTCGGAGCCTGCTGAACGCCGAGCCCGGCGAGCGCCGCCCGCACACTCCCGCGATGCTGCTCGAGCAGGCGATCCGCCGCTTCCGGCTGCAAGCCCCTGGCAAGCAGCAGTGCGCGCTTCACGCTCCCGCGGGCGGCGGTGAGCAGTGCTTGCGCTTCGGCCTCCTCGACGCCGGAGAGATCCGCGATGATGCGCACTGCCCGCCCTTGCAGCTTGGCGCTGGTGATCTCGAGATCGACCATTCGGCCGCGATAGACACGATTGAGCTGGATCATGAGCAAAGTCGAGAAGAGATTGAGAATGACTTTCTGCGCCGTGCCGGCCTTGAGGCGGGTCGATCCCGCGATCGCCTCGGCGCCGGTCTCCGCCAGCACGGGAAACTCCGCGGCGGCAAGCAGCGGCGTTGCCGGATTGTTGGCGATCCCAATCGTCAGCGCGCCTCGCTCTTTCGCTCTCTCGATCAGGGCGAGAGTAAAGGGCGTGCTGCCGCTGGCAGCAATCCCCACCACGGCATCCGGGCTGCCGATTGCGTTGGCTTGCACCGCGGCCCGGGCCGCAGCGGCGTCATCCTCGGCGCTCTCTACCGCACGGAGCAGGGCCTCGCTGCCGCCGGCCGGCAGCAGCAAGGTGCGCTCGACCGGCCAGCCGAAGGTCGGGAAAAGCTCTGCCCCGTCCTGTGCTGCAATGCGTCCCGATGTGCCTGCACCAGTGTAGACAAGTCTACCCCCGGTTGCCAGGCGGCCGGCGGCGGCCCTTGCGGCCGCGGCGATGGCCGGCAGGGCGGGGCCGACAGCGGCAACCGCCGCCAGCTGCGATTCCCAGAGCACGGCAAGCGCGCTCTCTGCCGAGAAGGCATCGAGTTCGGCAAAGCGCGCATCAGCAGATTCGGTGGCGGTTGGGGGCACGGTCATCGCCGAAAAATTTGTGTGGAAAGCACTAGCCGAATCCGGCACGTTGCACTAGAACGCGTGGCCGGCGCAAGTTTTGCGAAGCGCCGCAACCCGCAAGCGAAATATGGCGAAGCCCGCGAAACGTCGTGGCGCGCTGATGGAAACAGAGGATGCAATGTCGAAAGCGTTCATAGCCCAGGTGCTCCAGGAATCGGCCGATCTCTCCGGCGTTGCGGCCAATCGTGCCGCCGGCGAACTGATGGCGGCGGTGGTCAGGGAACTGAAAAAGACCGGGAAGTTCAAGTTGCCGAGCTTTGGAACGTTCACTGTGCGAAAGACCAGGGCGCGCAAGGGGCTCAATCCCCGCACTGGTGAGTCGATCCGGGTCAAGGCGGGCAAGACCGTCCGTTTCAAGGCATCACCTTCTCTCAAGAAGGCCGTCTGAAGAGCACGCGGCGCGGGGCGCCCGGCGTCCCGGTCCCTCCGATACTGGCAGCCGAACCGTCCCTGGCGGCAAGGTGTTTGCCATCCGCGGCTGAATCCGAACGGCCTGTTTCCGTGCCAGGGCAACGGAGTTCTGGGAAAGGGTGCCGTGCAGGTGATCGTTGCGTGCCCAACGATGTTCCTGTTTCGTATCCGTTCGCCGCTTGATCAAGCCCGCGATTCGCGCCCTCCGACGATTCCGCCTCGGGCGATCGCGGGCTAGAGCAGATCGCGATCAGACGGAATCGGCTGATCGCGTGAAGATGCTCGCCAAAACAAAGAGCTAGAGCAGTTGCCGTGAGCCATGGCGAACGGAAATTGCTCTAGCAGCGTGTCGGATTGGGGGGTACCCAAATTCTCGATAGCTGGATAGCATCCAGCTATGTCGAACTTCGTACCGTTCAACCGTGACCAG
>JASHOA010000073.1 GCA_030041375.1 Acetobacteraceae bacterium | reverse complement strand
CGCCAGCACCACGACGCGTACCGGTCTGAACATCAAGTGCACGATCGATCCCAATGCCTATCCCGCAGGGGTCAAGGTCTCCGACGCCGAGATGGCGGCGCTCAATCTCACGCCGCACGAGTTCCATGGAGAGTGGAACTACACAATCGCACCAAGACCCACATAACGCAGCAATTATTTATCAACGGAGCCTTAGTTTCTCCCACTGCTCCTTGTTATGCTCCCCTTTCAGCTTCGGCGCGTCAGCCCCAAGGCCCGGGGCCTTTAGTTCGATATAGCCGCAGATTAGTCCGCCGACATAGACTGCAATATCGGGTCGCACCTTGTGGTCGGAAAGATGCGTCTCCGTGCGAGTGTCGACCGCCAGCCCATAAGCAGTGCCAGCAGATTTCAGAAGACCGGCTACGCTTGGCTTCAATTGATCTTCCGGGGAGGCGGAGCCAGGAAGCGAGAACTTAGCGTTCAGAGCGTCGGCGAAGATCTCCAGAAGAGAAATGTTCATTCCCTACCCCGCATGTTTCCCGTCGCCGGATCGCCCGCCGAGAACGCGGGCGCTGCCTCAAGCGACCGGTACAGCACACGCTTTGCTGCGCGGATGTTATCGTACCGGGTGAACCAACTCAGGATGTGCATTCAACTCTTCTTCTCGTTCTGCGCCATCCGCCAATCCGACGCAGGCTTACCGATCAGCCGCTCATATTCTTCCAACGCGACGACCACCACGACGCCACGCTCGTGCTTTTCAATAAGCACCGGCTCTGCACGCGCCGTGTCGATCATCAGCCCGAAGGCGTTCTTCGCCTCGCGCCGACATGGTTTTCACGGCCGAGTCCCGTGGCGATCGATTGCGCCATTAAGGGCAAAATGGCTCTTTTCGCCAAGCTGTTTCGGTTGGCTGCCGCCACGGGTCCGGGTCTGGATAGCGGTCCGCACCGCTTGGCGTTATCCTCGGCCAGTGCCGAGCAAGCCATCCACATCGGAAAGCATGGTCCCGGAGCAGGAGTTCGCGGCGTGAGAGCGGTGGCTGCGGCGGCCCTCGTAGTTCTCGCGCTGGTTGGCGGCTTGGCCGCGGTGAGACCGGCGGAGGCGCGCACGCTTGCGTCGGCGCCGCTCGGCGACGGGCTGACACTGCCCTATTTCGTTTCGGCTCCGCCAGGTCAAGCCGGCATCACGCGCATCCTGATCGCGGTGCACGGCTACACGCGCGACGCCACCCGCACGTATGGCGCGGCGCTGCGCGCGGCAACGGAAGCCGGCCACGGCACCGATACGCTGATCGTCGCCCCACTCTTCCAGGTGCCGCAGCCCGAGGCAACGCAGTGCCGCTTTGAGGGCGTCCCGCAAGCCGCACCCGCCGACGCGCTCTGGCACTGCCATACCTGGGCCGAGGGCAAGCCGGCGCTGAACGGCCATATGACGAGCTTCGTTGCGATGGACGCCTTGGTCAGCACCTTGCTCAATGCCTATCCGACGGCGCGCAGCGTGACGATCGCCGGGTTCTCTGCGGGCGGACAATTCGTCCAGCGCTACGCGGCTTTCTCGGCTATTCCCCTGAGCTCAGTGCTGCTGCGTTATGTGGTCGCCGACCCGAGCACGTTCCTCTATTTTGACCCCGCACGCCCGATGCCAGGCGCTGCCGCCTGCCCGTACTACAACAAGTGGAAATTCGGGACCGAAAACCTGCCCGCCTGGCTCGGCCGTAGCGCTGCCGCCGCCCGCGCTGCCTATGCGAGCGCCGATCTCCATTACCTCGAAGGCGCGCTTGACACGGGCACCGGCCGCGGCACCGCCTTTAATCTCCTGGAATCCGGCTGCGCCGCCGAACTGCAAGGCAAATACCGGCTCGACCGGGGCGAGCGCTACGCGGCCTACGACGACAGCGTCCTTGCCCATGGCGCGCACACCCTCAGCATCGTTCCCGGGTGTGCGCACAGCGTGAGCTGTGTTTTCCCCTCCCGAGCCGGTCGCGCGGCTCTGTTCGGGTCGCAATAGGGAGCATCCCGAGGCGCGCGGCGATCGTCGCCTCTCGCCCGGCGAGCCGAAAGTCTGGTCCGCCTCGACCGCGGCGAGCGCGGCCGGATCACGCCCAAGATCATGCACGACCGCGTGGAACTGGACCTGCCCAATCGGGTGGGCAAGATGCAAGCTTGATGAACTCTTTCGAAGAGACCGGATCAGATCGACGAAAACGGCGAGCATCACCGAGGCCAGGAACAATCTCCGTGCCCTGATCGATGGGCTCAAGAGCGGTTCCCCCGTCCTCATCGTCGGTCGGGGACGCCCCGTTGCGAGGCTGGAGGCCGTGACGGGAGGTTACGGACGCGACCGCGACGATCGTCTGTCGTGGCTTCTCCGTGGTGGGCTCGTGCGGCCTCGCCGCAGCGGGCCGCCTCTTGCCGTCATCGACACTCCCCCGCCGGGCACCGCGCACGGCGCATTCGAGCGCGCGAACTGGTGTTCGACCCGCCTAACCACCACCCAGTGTTTCGGCCACCGCTTCGATCACCATCTTGACCTCTCGAAGCGAAAACGCAGTGCGATCTACAATTTTGCCGAGCTGCTCGGCCGTTAGGAACCGCAGCCCGTGCGCCGTGATGGCCGCCAACTGATCCGCCGGGTTTTCCGGCCGGCAATTCGGTTCGCCGGAAACACCGCCAGCCACCCCCAGGGGCATCGCGTAGAAAGATTCCGCGTGCCACTGGGCCTGGTCCGTACCCGCTGCCTCGGTGCCAGCGTCAGTCGCCTTCTTGCACTCAGCTCGGAGAGCAGCCGGCGAAACGGGCGCCTTGATCTCCGGGCTACCGTCCCGGACACCCATCTGTCATCTCCCGTGCGAGGCTGTGACAAAATTGGGTCTGGCCTACGCTGAAAGATAAGGCGCTCCGCCTCAAGTGAAATGCGGTTCGCTGACTTCACGTTTTCGCGAGGCTCTAAAAAATGCCATGCGAGCAATAGGGAAAACGCAAGGTGAAGCGCTAGGCAGCCAGCCCGGCGCCGCTCTGTAAAGCTCCCCGCCAGGGCCGATTCCGCACCGTCGATGCCGTATATTTGCCGTATGGCGTGAACTAAGTGATGAACTATGGCCGCTGATAGGTTAAAAACTCTTGGCGTCCCGTGCGGGATTCGAACCCGCGTTGCCGCCGTGAGAGGGCGGTGTCCTGGGCCTCTAGACGAACGGGACCAGCATTCCGTTTCTAGTGGAGCCCCTGCCCTGCCGCAAGCAGCGGTCGGCTCAGCGCGAAATGCCGATCCGCAGCAGCACGCGCCCGTTCGCGGGATCGATCACCACCACACGGTCCGGCTCCCCACCGCCCTGCAACGCCAGGGCGAGCCCGTTCGCAACCCGCGTCATCGCAACGATCCGGCTGCCGGCCGGCTCATCGAGCGCCGCTTGCGGCGTGGTGGCTTGCGGCGTGCCGGCATGGGGGGTCCCAAGCGTGGACATGCCGCGGGCGATCAGCACCACGAGCGCCGTCGTGCCGGCCACGATCAGGACGCCCATCACCACCACGGCAACCTTCAAAATCCGCATCCCCGGCCCGATCTCCGGTACCCGTTGACCGGCCTCTTTCCCCATGTCCGAGTCTTCCTCCGCTGCCCGTTGCTTTCGCATCCTGGCCCCGCCCGAAGCGGCGGGTCAGCGCGCCGACCGCTTCCTCGCCGATGAAATCGGCAGCCTCTCCCGATCGCGCGTCAAGGCGCTGATCCTCGCCGGACACGCCAAGCGGGACGGAGCCGTTCTCTCCGACCCTGCCGAGGCGGTGCGCGCCGCCGCCTGCTACTCCCTGGAGGCGCCGCCACCAACTCCGGCCCTGCCGGCGCCACAGGCGATGCCGCTTGCGATCCTCTATGAGGACGCCGAACTGATCGTCCTCGACAAGCCGGCCGGGCTCGTCGTGCACCCGGCCCCCGGCAATCCGGACGGCACCCTCGTCAACGCCCTCCTCGCCCATGCGGGGGCGTCACTCCGCGGTATCGGCGGCGTGCTCCGCCCGGGGATCGTGCACCGCCTCGACAAGGACACCTCGGGGCTGATGGTGATCGCCAAGACCGAAGCCTCGGAGGCGGCCATCGCGACCGCGTTCAGGAACCGCACCATCGAACGCTCCTACCTCGCGCTCTGCTGGGGGGTGCCCGCCCCGGCCGCCGGAGAAATCTCGGGGCCGATCGGCCGCGACCCCAGGGAACGCAAGCGAATGGCCGTGCGCACGGGAGGCAAGCCGGCGCTCACCCGCTATCGCGTCATCGAGAGCTTCTCCGCGGCCGCCGCCCTTCTCGAGTGCCGCCTTGGCACCGGCCGGACCCACCAGATTCGCGTGCATCTGGCACATGCCGGCCATCCGCTGATCGGGGATCCGGTCTACCTCCGCCGCGTGCCGCCGGCCGCGCGCAGCCTGCCCGAGGCGGGGCGGCGGGCCGCCCTCGACTTTCCCCGCCAGGCCCTGCACGCGGCATCCCTAGCCTTTCCCCACCCCACGGGCGGCCGGCCGCTCGCCTTCAAGACCCCGCCGCCGGCAGACTTCGCCGCGCTGCTGGCCGCCCTGGGCAGGGAGGCCGGTGCCGGCCGGATAGGTCAATAATCTTGACAGGACCGCATTAGTCCGATATACAACGTCGCATCCGGTTCGGCCGGGTGCGCGGGCCGGATGGCGAGGTAGTTGCCGCCTTTTAAGGGGCGATGGCCCATCGGTCTGGAATAGACTGCACCCCTAGTGCGTCTTGGAAGGATGGGTTCCCGTGCCGTCCGTGGCGGGACTCAGACGCTTCAGTGAAAGGAGCTGCCAATGGCTGCAGCCGTCATGAATCTCCTCCCGGAGGGCAACCTCTCCCGCTACCTCCAGGAAATCCGGAAGTTTCCCATGTTGACCGCGGAGGAGGAGCTTTCCCTCTCGCGGGCCTGGCGTGAGCATGGGGACATCGAAGCCGCCCACAAGCTGGTCACATCGCATCTCCGCCTGGTGGCCAAGATCGCCATGGGCTATCGCGGCTATGGCCTGCCGCTCGGCGAGCTGATCAGCGAAGGCAATGTCGGAATGATGCAGGCGGTGAAGCGGTTCGATCCGGATCGCGGCTTCCGCCTCGCCACCTACGCCATGTGGTGGATCCGTGCCGCCATCCAGGAGTACATCCTGCACTCCTGGTCGCTCGTGAAGATGGGCACCACGGCGGCCCAGAAGAAGCTCTTCTTCAACCTGCGCCGGATCAAGGGGCAGATGCAGGCGATCGATGACGGCGACCTGAAGCCCGAACAGGTCAGCAAGATCGCCGAGATGCTGAACGTTCCGGAGCAGGACGTGGTGAGCATGAACCGCCGCCTGGCGGCACCGGACCATAGCCTGAATGCGCCGCTGCGCAGCGACAGCGAGGGCGAGTGGCAGGACTGGCTGGTCGACGAGACGGAAAGCCAGGAGAGCGCGATGGCCGAACGCGAGGAGATGGGCGACCGCAAGGCGCTCCTCGCCAACGCGCTGAAGACGTTGAACGAGCGCGAGCGGCACATTCTTCTCGAGCGGCGACTGAAGGACAACCCGACCACGCTCGAGGAGCTTTCCCAGCAGTACGGCATCTCCCGTGAGCGCGTCCGCCAGATCGAGGTGCGCGCGTTCGAGAAGCTGCAGAAGGCGATGAAGGCGAAAGTGGCCGAGCGCAGGCTGGCCGCGCAACTTGCGCCGGCTCAGGAGGATTTGGTTTCCCCGGCCTGATCGGTCCCCGGGTCGAGTTCCCACGCCTCGACGAGGCTTGCCCGCTCGGCCCTGAGCCGGGCCGCGCGAGCGGCGGCGGCGGCGTCCATTCCGACCCGGAGGAAGAGCGGAGCGAGTTCGCTTGCGAGCCAGCCGCCGGCGCCGGCAAGCCAGGCCGCGCCAAGCACCGCCGGATTGCCGAGCATGTCGAGCGCGGCGCCTAACCCGCCTCCCCCCGACCAGAGCGAACCGAGCGGCCGGACCGAAGCCGCCAGGCCCGCGAGCAGAACCGCGCGCGCCATCGGCTTGCCAGGCGCGTGGTCGAGCGCCAGCGCCAGCAAGCCGGGGGCGAGCAGGAACGCGATGAGAAACGCCGGGCCGGGAACGAGAGTGGCCGCGACGCCGCACAACAGTCCCTGCAGCCAGGCATAGGAACGCTGCGGAGAAGGCGCCTTGCCGACGAGATCGGGTGCCACCGAAGCGGACTGGCGCGGCACCGGCGACTACCCGAAAGCCATCATGACCAGCATCAGGGCAACCGCTGCCAGGCCGGCGCCCGCCGCGATCTCCTGCCCGAGATGGCGGGCCTTCTCGGCGCGAAGGGGCGCGCCGGCCGCGATTCGCGCCAGCTCATCGTCGATTCCATCGAGCGATCGTCGGGCCTCCTTGAGCCCCTGCGTGTCCCTGGCGCGCGCCACCGGGTCTTCGATCACCGTCAGCATGGCGGCGAGATCACCGCGCTCCGCCAATGCGGAAAGCTGCTGCTCGACGGCTTTGCGCCGGCTTCGCTCCTTCCAGCGGCCGAGCAGCGGCGCCGCCGCCTCGCCGAGCCAGCGCGCCAGCCCGGGCCACGGGCCGGCCCGCATCGAAGCCGAGAGGCTGGCGAAGATGCGGAGCGAAATCAACGCCTTCTCAGGCATTTGCGTCGCCGGCGCCAGACGCGCCAGGTGCGACTCGAGGCCACCTGGGGCGCGCGCCAGGACGAAGGCGGCAATCTCGGCATCCATCGGCAGGTCGCCCCGCCGGTCGGCCTTGCCGCCAGCTTCATCGAGAGCGGCGAGGAGCGCCGGCAAGGTCACGGCAACCGCTTCGCCGACGAGCGGACTTCGGCAAGGCAGCAGCGGGTTCAGGATATAACCGAGCCGCTTCAGCCCTCCGCCGATGCCGCCGCGCTGCGCGAGGGCACGGAGCCGCCTCGCTTCCATCGAGAGCGCGGCCGAAGACTCCCGCCCCGGGCGGCAACTCGCCCACAGAGCGATCGCCTCGAGGTCGATCATCTCCGCCATGGGCGCAAGCGCATCGCCTTCCGCCAGCATCGAGCCGAGCCCGTCCGGCCAGAAGGCGATGCCCCGCCAGACCAGGGGCGCCAGCGGGTCGAGCACCGCCACGGCACGCATCAGCAGGAAGCTGTCCGCCCGCTCCTCCCCTTCCGCTGCGTCACGGGCGCGTCGCTCGGTGACCTGTTCCACCGCCTGGGCAAGCGTGGGGTCGCCAAGGCTGCGCCTGAGCCAGCGATCGACCATGCCAAGCCGGAGCAGCCGGATGCCTTGTTGGGGCGACTCGGCCAGTGCATACGCAAGCGAGCGTGGCACGAAGGCTTCCTGGGTGCCGATGACGAGCGGCTCGGGTGCCCGCCTTGCGAAGTGGTGCGGGGCGCGGCGCGCCCGCCCGAACGCCGGATCGAGAAGTTCGGCCGGCGACGGGCGCTGCACGGGATCCTCCGCCAGCATCGCGCGCACGATCCCGGCAAGCTCGCCTGGCAGGCGCTCCTCCCCGGCCATCGCCGCGAAGCTTCCGAAGGCGAGCTTCCGCCGCACGATGGCGTCCGGCTCCTCACCCGCCAACGGTTCCCGCCCCAGCGCCAGCACGACGAGCACGACACCAAGCGCATAGATGTCATCGGCGATAGTGCCATCACCGCGTCCGGCCGCGCGGCACTGGGCGATGTAGGGCGGTTCGTAGAGAGCGGGCTGGCGGCTGGCGGGTGACGCGGACCAGGCCGGCCCCAGGACGACCGGCCCATCCGGCGCGGCCTGGAAGAGATTGTCGGGCCGGATCGCGCGATGGGTGATCCCGCACGCGGCCAGCCGCTCCAGCGCTGCCGCCACCGGCCGCAACACCAGGGCAAAGAGTGCCTCTTGCGGCCAGGCGCGCGGCTGCGCGGCAAGGCTTGGCCCGGGCGGAGCCGGCGTGACGATGTAATAGGCGGGCTTCCTGCCTGGAACCCGCGCGGCACCATGGGCCAGGGGCGCCATCACGCCGGGAATGGGGCGGTTGCCGAGCGCCTGCAGGGCGAGCGCGCGCGGAGCCATGCCGGCCTGGACCTCGATCGCCACACATTCTTCCATCGCATCCGCTGCCCGCGCGACGAAACCGGCGGCTCCGTCAAACCCGCTGAGCGGCCGGGCTGGATCGACCTTGTAGAGCCCGGCGATGAAACCTTCTGGCAAAGACGCATCCGCGCTCGGCATCAGGCCGAGTTGACACCCGATTTGGTTTACAAACCGGCAACCGCCTCCGTTTAGCCCGCGATCGCCCGAGGCGGAATCGTCGGAGGGCGTGAATCGTGGGCTCAAATAAATCGCGAGACCCGTGTCGGGCTGCACAGTCAGCCCGACACGAGTCTAGCCCTCGAACGGGTCGCGCACGAGAATCGTATCGTCGCGCTCCGGGCTGGTGGAGAGCAGGGTCACCGGCGCCTCTACGAGTTCCTCGATCCGCCGCACATATTTCACCGCCGACGCCGGCAAATCCGCCCACGAGCGCGCGCCGCGGGTCGAGCCGTTCCAGCCTTCCAACGATTCGTAGATCGGCCGGGCCGTGGCCTGAGCGCCGGGGGCGGCCGGCAAATAGCGAAATTCGTCGGCGCCGATCCGATAGGCGACGCAAATCCGAAGCTCGGAAAGCCCGTCGAGCACATCGAGCTTGGTCAGTGCCAGCCCTTGGATGCCGGCCACTTTGACCGCCTGGCGTACCAGCACGGCATCGAACCAGCCGCAACGGCGCCGCCGTCCAGTGACGGTGCCGAACTCGTTGCCCCGATCGCCAAGCATGGTCCCGATGCTATCGGTCAGCTCACTGGGGAAGGGCCCCGCCCCCACCCGCGTGCAGTAGGCCTTGGCGATGCCGAGCACCGTGCCGATGGCCGCGGGCCCGATGCCGGAGCCGGCGGCCGCCATCGCGGCGACCGTGTTGCTGCTGGTGACATAGGGATAGGTGCCGTGATCGACGTCGAGCATCACCGCCTGTGCGCCCTCGAACAGGATCCGCCGGCCTGACCGGCGTGCCTCGTCCAGCCGCTGCCAGACCGGCTCGGCATAGGCGAGGACGCGCGGAGCGAGCGCGAGCAGGCCGGCCAGCACCGCCTCTTTCTCGAAAGTCGGCTGGCCGAAGCCGGCCAGCAACGTGTTGTGATGGCGGAGCAGCTCGTCCAGCTTGACAGAAAGCGTTTCCGGCTCGGCGAGATCCGCGACCCGGATCGCGCGGCGCGCGGCCTTGTCTTCATAGGCCGGACCGATGCCGCGCCCGGTTGTGCCGATGCTGAGCGCGCCGCGCGCCGCCTCGCGCGCGCGATCGATGGCGGGATGCATGGGCAGGATCAGGGCGGCATTCTCGGCGATGCGCAGCCTCTCCGGGGGCACTGCAACCCCCTGGCTTTCCAGGCGCGCAATCTCGGCCAGCAGGGCCTCCGGGTCGATCACCACGCCATTGCCGATGATCCCGAGCTTGCCGCGCACCAGCCCGCTCGGCAGCAGCGAGAGCTTGTAGGTCTGATTGCCGACGACGAGCGTGTGGCCGGCATTATGCCCGCCCTGGAAGCGCACCACGATGTCGGCCCGGCTGGCCAGCCAGTCGACGACCTTGCCCTTGCCTTCGTCGCCCCACTGCGCACCGATCACGGCAACGTTGGCCACGGTTCACTTTCCGCCGAGCGGGAGAAGCTCGCTTCCGCGCAGGATGTGGGTGCAGCCGAGCCGGGCGGCCTGATCATCGCCGTTTCCCAGAGCGGCCAGTGTCGCGTAGCCTTCTTCGCGCAACCGGCCGGCCGTCTCGGGGTCGGCGTTCGCGGCCAGATAGACCAGGGTTCTGTCCGGCGGCGGCGGAGCGACTCTGAGAAGCGCGTCCGAATAAAGCGTGAGCCCGGTGGCCGGCTCGCGCTCGCCGCTCAGATATCGCCCGCCGCGGCCGAGTTCTTCCGTGCGCCCCGGTGTGTAGATCGTCATTGAGACCCCGGTGTGGTAGCGGAATCCCCTGAACTCGATCGGATCGACGGTGATCCTGAGACCCGGAGCGAGTTGGCGGATGGCAGCGACCGTGGCCACGAGCTGCTCCGCCAGCGGCGCCGCCGGTTGCGGCAGGGAGGCGGCGGCGAGTGCGGCCAAAGCCCGATCGGCCGGCCCCGCCGCCAGCAGAAGGCTGGTCAACGTGCCGGCGAGCGCGCCCCCGTGCCGCGTCACCGCGGCGGCATCCTTGCGATCGAGCGCATGCGCCAGCGCCTGCCGCTCGGGGCCGGTGATTCCGGCGGCGTCGATCAGCGCCGGCGCCAGCGGCGGCAGGGTCAGGTCGAAGCTGGCCCGTGCGATGCCGATGGCCATCAGCGCCTCCGCCCCGACCACGACGATCTCGGCATCCGCGGCCGGGCTCGTGCTGCCGATCAGCTCGATGCCCGCCTGGCCGATCTGCCGGTCCGGCGCGATCTGGGTCCCGCGGACGCGCAGACACTGCCCGGCATAGCAAAGCCTGAGCGGGCGTGATGCATCCGCCAACCGGGTTGCAGCGATGCGTGCGACCTGCGGCGTGATGTCTGCGCGCAGCCCGAGCATGCGCTGGCTTTCCGGATCGACCAGGCGGAAGGTCTGCTCCGCCACCGCCGCTCCTGATCCGGCCAGCAGGCTATCGGCGAATTCCACCAGCGGGGGCTTCACGCGCTGGTAGCCGTGCGAAGCGAACACCTGCATGACGCGGGCGACCGCCTGCGCTTCCCGTTCCGCCTCGGGCGGCAGAAGGTCGCAGAGGCCGGTCGGCAGCAAGGCCGGGTGCAGCGGCGGATCGTCCGTCATCGGGGCAGGTCTTAACGTGCGGCCCGCGGCTATAGCATCGGCCCCGCGGGCGACAAACCCTCTGCCGGGAAGCTCCGTTGTCTCCCGGGCTTGTTGGAGATTGGGCCAGAGGCCATCATCGCCCGGACCGGCCATCGTGGATCACCAGAGCAAGAGGAAACGTGACATGAGAAGAACGATTCGCCCGCAGGGCTGGATTGTCGTCGCGGCCCTGGCCGCCGCTTTGCTGTTGCCAGGTGCCCGCGCAGAGGCAGGGGCAGCCAGCACCGCCTCGGACGGCATCGCGCTTAGCAACTCTTATGCCGGCAATGGCTGGCGGCAGCAGATGCTGAAGATGTGGGACCTCGCGGCGAAGCATGGAATCGCCATCGGCGCCATCGCCAAGACCAAGGTCGTGAACTCCGACAATTCGGCACCGCAGCAGGCGACCCAGATCAGCGACCTTACGCTGCAAGGCTGGAAGGCGATCGTCATTGACGCCGCTTCGCCGACTGCGCTCAACGGCGTGATCCAGCAAGCCTGCAGCGCGCATATCGTCGTCGTCGTGTTCGACAGCCTGGCAACCGCGCCATGCGCCTACAAGGTCGCCTACAACTACGTGCAGATGGGTGAGATCGAAGCCGATTACGTCGCCAAGCATCTCGGGGACAAGGGCAACGTGCTCGAAGTCCGCGGCATTGCCGGCACCTCCGTCGACAATGACATCCACCAGGGCATCGTGCAGGCATTTGCGAAATATCCTGGCATCAAGCTCGTCGGCTCGGTGCACGGCAACTGGACGCAGTCGATCGCGCAGAAAGAGGTTGCGGGCATCCTGCCCACGCTTCCCAAGGTCGATGCGGTGGTGACCCAGGGCGGTGACGGCTATGGCACCTTCCAGGCCTTCAAGACGGCCGGCCGGCCGACACCGCTGATCATCATGGGCAACCGCCAGGACGAACTGGCGCTTTGGAAGCAACTCGCCGGCGGGCCTGGAGGCTACCCGACGATTTCGCTTTCCTCCGCGCCCGGTGTCTCCTCGATTGCGTTCTGGGTGGCCCAGCAGGTGCTCGCGGGTGTCAATGTGCCGAAGACGGTGCACGTGCCATTGCTCATCATTCGCGCCAACGATCTCGATGCCTGGCTCAAGGCGGTGCCGCCGGGCGGTGTCTCGACCCCGCTTTACGGCCAGAAATGGACCGAAGACCTGATCGCGGCCAATCTCGGGCATTCCGCCCTGCCGGAATCGCCGATCCCGACAGGGGTTCCTTAAAGTTTAGCACACCGGCGATGGCGGCGGACAACGCTCCGTTCGTTCGCCTCGCCGGCATCCGCAAGAACTTCGGCGCCGTGCAGGCGCTTGCCGGCGTCGATCTTTCGATCCCTGCCGGCCGGATGGTCAGCGTGGTCGGTCATAACGGGGCCGGAAAATCGACCCTGATGCAGGTGCTGGCCGGCACCCTTGCCGCGGACGCGGGCGAGATCGGGATCGGCGGGGTGGAACGGCAGGCGGGATACGACGTGCATGTGGCGCAGGCGCTCGGCATCCGCTGCGTTTTCCAGGAGCTTTCGCTCTGCCCCAATCTCAGCGTCGTCGAGAACACCCGCGTGGTGCATCCGGGGCTCGGCGGCTTCGGCTGGCGGCGCCGCTGCCGCGCACTGATCGTCGAGGCGCTCGATGCGATATTTCCCGGCCACAACATCGATCCGGACCGGACGGCCGGTGAGCTTGCCATCGGCCAGCGGCAGATGGTGGAGACCGCGCGGGCTTTCACCGAGGCCGGGACAAAAGTGCGGCTCGTCATCCTCGATGAGCCGACCGCTTCGCTTGATGCCGATGCCGCTTCACACCTTCTGCGCTTCACCGAAGCAGCGCGCGCCAAAGGCATCGCGCTCGTCTTCATCTCCCATCGGCTGCCGGAAATTCTCGGCCATGCGGACGAGGTCGTCGTGATGCGCGACGGAGAGGTGGCAGGCGGCGGCGCGGCGCGCGACTTCACCGAGGAGCGGCTCGTCGAGCTGATGGGCGTCGTACGTGAAGCGGCATCCGAGGGCGGAAGGACAGAGACGAGTGTCGGGGCGCTCAGGGTCGAAGAGACCGGCGCGGCCGGCAGGCGCTTGCCGCTCCGCCTGCATGCCGGAGAAATCGTCGGCCTTGGCGGTCTCGCAGGACACGGTCAGCGCGCCGTGCTGCAGGCGGTGTTCGCCGCCGCCCATGGCAGAGACGGTCATTGGCGGGTCAGAGGATCGGTTGCCTATGTCAGCGGGGATCGGCAGAGCGAGGGGGTTTTTCCGCTCTGGTCGGTTGGCCTCAACACCACCGTGAGCAGGCTTCGGGCGCTGGCGCACGCGGGCATCATCAGCCTGCGGTCGGAACGAACCCTCGCCGAGGAATGGCGGCGGCGGCTCGAGATCCGCACGCCCGGGATCGACCGGCCGATCACCAGCCTTTCCGGCGGCAACCAGCAGAAGGTGCTGCTCGCCCGTGCCTTGGCCTCCGCCGCCGATACGATCCTGTTCGACGATCCGCTGCGCGGCGTCGATGTCGGCACCAAGCGCGAGCTTTATCGCCACGTCGCCGAGGCGGCGCGCGCCGGCAAGGCTTTCCTCTGGCACACCACCGAAAACATCGAGCTCGAAAACTGCGATCGCATCTATGTCTTCCATCGCGGCACGATCACCGACGAGATCCCGCGCGCCGAACTCTCCGAGGAACGGCTGATCCGCGCCTCTTTCGCGGCCGGAATGTCCGACGCAACCGGAATGTCCGGCGCACCCGATATGTCCGGTGCTCGCTGAAATCCGGCTCCCATCGGCATCTCCCCGTGTGCTGCTGCCGGCGGCCGCACTGGTGGCGATGCTGGTCCTCATCTTCGCGATGGAACCCAGGGCCATGAGCTATTTCGGGCTCACCCTGCTGTTGAATTTCGCGCTGCCTGCCGTGTTCGCCGCCATGGCGCAGATGGCGGTGATCGCCGCCGGAGACATCGATCTCGGGCTCGGTCCGTTCATTTCCCTGGTGAATTGCCTGGCGGCGACGTGGCTCACCACGCGCCCCGTCGCCGGTATCGTCGCACTCGCATTGCTGGTTGCCGCCTACGCCGCCATCGGTGCCTTGATCCATCTCCGGCGACTGCCCTCGATCGTGGTCACTCTCGGTGCTTCCTTCGTTTGGCTTGGCCTGGCGCTCCTGGTGCTGCCCACCCCGGGCGGCGGCGCACCGGCCTGGCTGACCACCTTGCTCGCGGTGCGCCCGCCCGGGGTGCCGCTGCCGGTCCTGATCTCGATCCTGGTCGGCCTGATCGGCTGGCTGCTCTTGATGCGCACGTCATACGGAACGGTGCTGCGCGGCATAGGCGGCAATCCGCGTGCGGTCGCGCGCGCCGGTTGGTCGCTGCTCGGCGGGCGCGTGGCGCTGTACACGGCAGCCGGGATCCTTGGAGTCCTTGCCGGGCTCGCCCTCACCGGTCTCAACACTGCCGGTGATGCGACCGTCGGCACCGAGTACACACTGGTCTCGATCGCCGCCGTGATCGTTGGCGGTGGCGAGTTCGTCGGCGGCATCGTCTCGCCCGCCGGCGCCGTCATCGGTGCCTGGATCATGCTGCTGACCGGCTCCCTGCTCTCCTTTCTGGACATCTCGACCGACTGGCAATTGAGCGTGCAGGGCGGCATCCTGATCCTCGTTCTCGGCCTGCGTGCGCTCGAAGAGCGGCCGGCGGCATGAAGCAGCGTCTCGCCGTCGCGCTCGAGGCCAGACCCTGGATCTGGTCGTTCGCTGCAGCACTCCTGGTCTGGATTGCGATTGCCGCGAGCGTTGCCGGCCATGGCGCCATGGCAACGATTGCCGTAGCACTGCAATTCGGGACCTTTTATGCCGTGGTCGGCATCGCCCAGATGCTGGTGATCGCGGCAGGTCCGGGCAACATCGATCTGTCCATCCCTGGCGTGATGACAGTCGCGGGCTATCTCGCGATGGGGATGACGGGAGAGGTGAACTCGGGCCTCGTTCTCGGCCTCCTTGTAGGGCTCGGCGTCGGGCTCGCGGCGGGCGTCTTCAACATCGTGCTGATCGACGCTTTGCGCATTCCGCCGATGATCGGCACGCTCGCCTCCGGGTTCGTTTTCCAGTCGATGGCAATCGCCTATTCCCGCCACTCGCACGCCAGGCCCGCACCGCTGCTTGCCGATTTCGTCTCCGCCCGCCTGCTCGGCATTCCGCTGATCGCCCTCGTCTTCATGGCGCTCACCGTGCTGACCGCTTTCCTGCTCCGCCGCTCGATATTCGGACGCTCGGTGCTCGCGATCGGCCAGAACCGGGAGGCGGCCCGGCTGGCCGGGCTCGCGGTCAGGCCGTCGCTCGCCCTCGTCTATCTCGCCTCCGGCATTCTCGCCGCGCTCGCCGGCATATTGCTCTCCGCCTATTCCGGTGGTGCGGCCCTCAACATGGGTGGCGAATATCTCCTGATGTCGATCGCCGTCGTGGTGCTCGGCGGCACCTCGATCGCCGGCGGCCAGGCGAGCCCGGCCGGACTCTGGGGTGCAGCCATCCTTCTCGATCTCGTGGTGACGATGCTGAACGTGCTCGGCGTCGGCGCCGGCCTGCGCTTCGTCGTCACCGGCATCATCATCATCGGCGTGCTCGCCCTGGCGCGCGGACCCGAGGCACGATACTGAGCCGAATGCGTCATCCGAGGCCGGCTGCCTGCACGACCAGGAACAAACCTGCCGCGACGATGACCGCCCCCGTCGCCTGCGCGATACGCTCACCGGCCGGGGCGAGACGTTCGAGCGTGATGGCTGCCGCCACCGCCGCCATCGCGCGCAGATCCATGACCCCGATTACGAGCAGGATCGCCGTCAGGCCGCCACAGCAATAGCTGCAGTGGCGGCCGAGACGGAGTCCGTATCGCCAGGCCGTGCCCCAGGTCGTACCTGTATCCGTCGGCAACGGGCGACCGCGCCCTGCTGCCTGCCGGCAGCAGGCGAGGTGATGCGCCTTCCAGGCCGTGAACTGGAGCGCACCGGCGATCAGGACCACCAGGCCGGCCGCGAGCGGAGCGGCACGCGCCAGCGGAGGCAGCCCCGTCTCGGCCAGCGCGAGCAGCGCGCCCAGGGGAAAGGCGACCATTCCGAACCCGGTCCAGACGACGAAGTAACCGGCACCCACCAGCGCGGTCAGCGGACCGAGCCGCGCCTCACCTGCTGCGGCAACGGCCTCGCGGTAGCGGTGCAGCATCGGGACCAGGGATGGCAGCATCATCGCGACCATCATGAGGACCCACATGCCGAGGAAGGACGAAGCGGCGCCGGCCCAGCTCTGTCCCGGCATCGGCGTCCACGGCATCGAGATGATCCGGCCGCCGCACATCGGCATCCCGCCCATCGTCGAGCCGGATGCGCACCAGAGGATCGTTCCCGCCGCGCTGCCAGCGAAGAGCAGCGCCGAGACGCCAAGGAATGCGCGCTCCGAAGCCTGCGCGAATACCATGCGCCGTTCCCCCGTTCCCCCAACGACACCCACGACGTGGCTCAGCGCTGTTCGTACTCGTCGTGGCGGCGCCACCAGATGCCTTTCTCGTTCCGCCCCTTGGGGGCGCGGTCGAGCCACTGATATGCGCCCCAGAGGCCGTCCAGTCCGCGCGCATAGGCGGAATAGGTGTGATAGACGGCGCCGTCCTCGATCACGAATGCGCTCATGCCCGGCCTTTCGCGCGCGTATGTGGGCGCATCGGTTCCGCACGTGGCCGCGAACCGGGCAACGGGCTCCGGCGCCGGTTCTCTGTCCATCACGTGGCTGCCGCGCTGGTAGTTGTATTCGACGTCACCCTGGCGCTGCTGCTGCTCGGTGAACGCGACGTTGAAGTCGAAGTTGAAGTCGCCGCCGAGCGAGGACGCCCAGGGGAACGTCCAGCCCATCCGCCGCTTGTACTCCTTGAGCTTCGCGAACGACGCCCGCGACACTGCCCACAGCATCACGTCATGGTTGGCAAGGTGAATCGCAAACCCGTTGAAGCCATCCGCGATCATCGAGCAGGAAGGGCATCCCGCCGTGTAGTCGGGCCCGAACATGAAATGATAGACCAGGAGCTGCGAGTGCCCTCTGAAAAGGTCTGCCAGCGAGGCGTTTCCCTCATCGGTCTCGAATCGATACGCCTTGTCGATCCGGACCCACGGCAGCTCCTGCCGCCGCCGCGCCAGTTCGTCGCTCTGCCGCGTGAACTCCTTCTCCGCCCCGAGCAACTCGAGCCTTGCTCTCAGCCACTCATCACGTGTCCCGGTCGCATGTGTGGTCATCGCACTTTTCTCCCGTCGGTATCCTGCGCCGCTCGCTCCGTTCTCGATACGACGCGCCGGTTGGTCGTCGCGACAGAGGTTAGGGCCGGGTAACGAACGGTGGGAGTGACAAGTGTGGCGGGATTCGGATGGTGCCTCGGTTCGAACCTCTGCTCCGGGCGGTCAACGGCCGTTCCAGCAGTGCGGAGACCACGCCCGGATGGCGCCCCCGGCGGCCGGCAACCGACCCGCACTGTCTGCCCGGCCGGGCTCGCGGAGCGGTCGCGCGCCGCCCCGGTACTTTGCGAAGCGATGCGCCTCCGCGAGAACCCGCCCGGCAGGCGCGCGCCGGGCACAGTGGGAGAATTCAGAAAAATCCTGGATTTGTCGTCTCATTCCCGGAGGGTGGACCGCGATCGTGTACGGCCGGCCACGCCCGGGATCGACGATGCAATTCCGGCCATCGGGAGGAACAGATGATTCGCCTGGCCGGCTCCGCAGGCTTTGCAGACATCGTGCGGTCCTCAGAGGATCGGGCCGGAGCGTGGCACGATCTGAGGTGCGGCCGAGCTGCCTTCGTAGCGGGTCGTCGTCGTGAGGTAGGGCGGCACGTTCCCCTTGGTTACGAACTTGAGGCCGGTGTCGATATCCGCCGCCCCGATCAGCCCGCCCGACACCTTGTACGCAAACATCTCCATCACCGTGTAGAAGCCCTGCAGGTACGGCTGCTGATCGATCGTGAACTCGAGGTAGCCGTCGCGGATTCCCGTCAGAGTCTTCGGCAACAGATCGAATCCCCCGGCCACTATCCCCTTCTTGCGCAGGCCGTATTGCTGCATGACCTCCCCGAGCAGCCATGTGCTGCCATCGACAGTGAACATGCCTTTGACATCCTGGTGGCCGAGGTACCAGGCGCGCATCGACGACAGTTCCTCGCCCGAAGTTGGCCCGGTGGCAATTTCCACCGTCTGGATCTTCGGATTGAGTTTCTGAATCGCAGCGCGCGCCCCGTCGAGCCGCGGCTGTATGTTGAGCTGACCGGGGGTCGCGATGAAGAGTGCCACGAGTCCCCCGTCGACAAGGTGGGAAATCCGTATGCCCTCGAGGTACCCCGCCTGATAAAGATCCTGGCCGATATAGGCGAGCCGCTTGCTCGGGCTGCCCGGCGGTGCATCGGCATTGTAGCTGAAGACCGGGATGCCGGCAGCAAGCGCGCGGTCGGTCGGCTCGTTGAATCCCGTCGGGTCGACGATCGAGACCCCGATCGCATCCGCCTTGCTGGAAACCGCCGCGTTCATCGCGTTCACCATTTGCGCGACGTCGCTGATCTCCGATCCCGTCCATTGATAGGTGCAGCCGAGCAGCGCGCACGCATCCTCGATGCCATAAATGGTCGGCACGAAGAACGGGTTCGTCGTCACGTGATTGATGAACGAGAAGCGCCAGTTCGGATGGCCAGGGAACGGTCCGCCGCCGGCAGCACGGGCTGCTCCAGGCGCCGCGGCCAGAAGCATCGCGGCGGAAGCCGCCCCGATCCCGTGCATCATCGCCCGGCGTGGCAGGCGCTGGGCTACGTCCTCAACCAGTTTCCTGTTCGGATTGTCGGTCATGATCGTTCCTCCTCTTGCTCTTCTGGACGACGGATACATTATCCAGCACATTTCCGGCCCACCGCGCCAGCAATTCCGCCTTGCCGGATCGGGTCGCAACGAGACGCAGTTCCTTGTGGCGGCCGATGCGGCACGCGACATCGGCATACTCGACCGCAAAAGCCGGTTCCGTCGGTTCGCTCCGCCGCGCGATAAAGAAAGTCGCGACCAGCCTCCAGCGAAGTACTGACCTGAAGGACTGGCCTGAAGGACTGGCCGGCCGGCAGGATATGCTTCGCTATCCCGCCCTGCCGCTATGGCGTGTTACCCCGCATCGACGCGGGATGGCCATTGAGCTTGAGCGAGCCGACCCGCACCAGCTTATCGCCCTCGCGGTGCAGGATATCGATGTCGGAATCGAGGTAGTTGCCCACGTAGAGATACTCTCCGTCAGGGCTGAAGGCCGCGCCTTCGGCCAGAGCGCCGACATCGGTTTGCGACACCTTGCGCACCTGCTTGCCGTCGATCTTCAGCAGCGACACATAGGAATGGTCGTGGTGGAAGAAGGCGGTCTTGGGAACGTTGCCCACGCCGTTGAGGATGATCGACGCGGCGTACTGGCCGGTCGGGCTTATCGCCAGCCCCTCCGGTCCGTCACCCACCACCACCTGGTCAACCACGCGCGGCGGGTTCATCTGCATGTCGATTACCGCCACGGTATCCACCTGGCCGTCCGACGCACCGCCGTTGCCGTTGTTGTTGACGAGGCCCAGCGCGCCGTCGGGCGTCATCTGCACGTTGTAGGGAAAGACGCCGGTGGTCATGTCGTAGCCGCCATAAGTCACCTTGGCGCCCTCGATATCGAGCAGTGCAACTTTGTTCGCGGCTGCCTTGGCCACCAGCGCGCGCTTGCCGTCGGGCGTGATCGCGACCGCCGAAAGCTGCTGGCTCGGCGCGCCTTCAGGTGCCAGCGCAACCGAGCCCGCGACCTTGACGTCCTTGCCGTCGATAGTGAGCACACTCACCGTGTTGTCGGCGCGATTGGCAACCAGCGCGAGATTGCCTGCGTGGTTCACCGCCATGCCAGAAGGCTGCTTGCCCACCTTGAGCGTCGCGATGACGGCCGGAGGATTCGCAGTCAGGTCGACGACGAATACCCTGTCATCCGGTACCAATTTCCACTTGTCGCCGTTCGGCACGGAGTTCAGAGAGTTGGCCACCAGCGCCAGCTTCTCATCCGGCGTAACAGCAAGGTTGGTCGGCGGCCCGACGACCGAGTTGATCATCGGCAGCGTCGCAACGAGGCGCGGATGGACTCGGTCGCTGATGTCGAGGATCGACAGCGTATCCCTGCCCGGCGGGCTGACGATGGGCTTGCCGTTGTCGTCGAACAGTAACTTCTCGTCGTTGCCGCTGAGGATGATCTGTGCCCGCGCGCTGACGCTCAGGCCCAACGCGGCTGCCAGCGCGACCGCCAAAATCTTTTGCATCGTTCCTCCCCCGCGCCCGTCCTGGCGCGATACCGAAGGAGAAGCCACCGGCAAAGCGGCTACAAGCAGGAATCGGGCGGGAGCACCATATAGGCCCCCGTGAGAAAGCCCGGCCGATGGCTCATCCCGCATCAGGGTGCACTGTCTCTGGCCGGGGGGACGGCCCGGCTTTGCGCATGATAACAGATTTTTTCGAGAGAAGCGCCTCTCCCTGGCACATCCGGCCACCCAGCCGAACCACTGAGCGAATGGGCACTCAAAGTTGTCATCGCCGCCGGCAACCCACGCCGCTGGAAAACACGCGGCCATATGTCCGGGATGGGTTGCAGCCGAAAGTTCGACGTCAGAGAAGATCAGGATTCCGATGGACTCGCTGATCGCGGCCGCGGCGCGCGCGCTCGCCGCGGGTGATCCGCTCGGGGCGTTGAACCGGGTCGCCCTCAGGGACGACGCGCCCGCGCTCGCGCTGCGCGGCATCGCCATGGCACAGCTCGGCGATTTCGATCGCGCGCGGGCTCTCGTGCGCAGTGCGGCGCGGGCCTTCGGTCCGATCGAGGCCGTGGCACGCGCGCGATGCATCGTCGCCGAGGCCGAGATCGCGCTTGTCTCGCGCGACCTGGGCTGGCCGCAGAAGACGCTCGACGCGGCGCGGGCGACGCTGGAGGCGCATGGCGACCGGGTGAACGCCGCGCACGCGCGCTATCTTGAAGTCCGCCGCCTCCTCCTGATCGGGCGCGTCGGCGAGGCCGAGCAGAGGCTTGCCGAACTCGACCCTGCACCCTTCCCGCCCGCGTTGCGGACCGCCCACGAGCTGGTGACCGCGGGGATCGCGATGCGGCGCCTCAGGACGAAGGTGGCGGGCGCCGCGCTTGCTCGGGCCGGGCGCGCCGCACGCCAGGCCCGTATCCCTGCCCTGGCGGCCGAGGTCGAAACCGCAGCCCGCCTCCTCGACACACCTGCGGCGCGCCTCATCGCGCGCGGCGAACAGCGACTCCTGCTGCTCGAGGAGGTTGAACGGCTGCTGGCGTCGAAAGCGCTCGTCGTGGACGCCTGCCGCCATCTCGTGCGCGACGCACGCTCGGTAGTTTCGCTTGCAAGGCGCCCGGTTTTGTTCGCGCTCGCCCGCGCGCTGGCAGAAGCCTGGCCCGAAGACGTGCCGCGGGACCTTCTCATTGCGCAGGCATTCCGGGCGAAGTTCGTCGATGAATCGCATCGCGCACGGTTGCGGGTCGAGGTCGGGCGGCTTCGCCGGATGCTTCGTACCTTGGCCACCGTGAACGCAACGAGGCACGGGTTTGCGCTGGCGCCGCGCCAGACACGCGAGGTCGTGGTGCTGGCGTGGCCCGTCGAGGAGGAGCACGCGGCGGTGCTGGCCTTTCTGGCCGATGGCCAGTCGTGGTCGAGTTCAGCACTCGCGCTGGCCCTCGGCGCCAGCCAGCGCACCGTGCAGCGGGCACTTGATTCGCTTGCGAAAGTCCGCAAGGTGCAGTGGTTCGGTCACGGTCGGGCGAGGCGCTGGATGACCCCGAGCGTGCCGGGATTCACGACGACCTTGTTACTCCCCGCTCCGCTGCCGCTGGACTAGAATTAAAGCATGAAACAGTCAGCAGCCGAAATCCTCCGCGAGTACGGGCCTTTTCCGGGTGTCGACCATGTGCGCGGGGTCACGTTCGATGGCCGGCACGTCTGGTTTGCGTCCGGAGACAAGCTCAACGCCTTCGATCCGGCGAGCGGCAAGACGGTGCGCTCGATCGACGTTGCCGCGCACGCGGGAACGGCCTTCGACGGCGTGCACCTCTTTCAGCTCGCCGACGAGCGCATCCAGAAGATCGATCCGAAGACCGGCCGCGTGCTGGCGACGATCCCGGCGCCGAGCGGCGGTGGCTCGGGGCTCGCATGGGCCGAAGGGACGCTCTGGGTCGGGCAGTATCGGAACCGGAAGATCCATCAGATCGATCCAGAAACGGGTGCCACTCTCCGCACCATCGAGTCGAACCGCTTCGTCACCGGCGTCACCTGGGTCGATGGCGAGCTTTGGCACGCCACCTCCGAAGGCGAGGAAAGCGATTTGCGGCGCCTGGATCCCCGGACGGGAGAGGTCCTGGAGAAGCTCGAGATGCCGCCCGGGGTGAGCGTGTCGGGGCTCGAATCCGATGGCGGAGACCGGTTCTTCTGCGGAGGACAAAGCAGCGGGAAGGTGAGAGTGGTCCGCCGGCCCAAGAAGGGCACCGCGGCGGACAGCGGCTCCAGGACCCGCTCCGAGCCCCCTCAGAACGAATAGCGCCGGAGTCCACCATCCACCGGGATGACCGCCCCGGTGATGTAGCTTGCCAGCGGCGAGGCAAGGAAGACCGCGAGAGCAGCGAGTTCCTCCGGCTCGCCGTAACGGCCGAGCGGGATTTCGGCCGCCGAAAAACGCTCCCGCTCGGCCGGCGGATAATTGCGGCGGATCTGTTCGCTCATGATGCGCCCGGGCGCGATCGAATTCACGGTGATCCCGTTTTTGCCCAGTTCGCGCGAAAGTCCCTTCGCCCAGGCATGCAGCGCGGCCTTGGCGGCGAAGGCGGCATTCAAGCGATCCGGCTCGGACTTGCCGGTGATGTTGACGATGCGCCCCCATCCGCCGGCGATCATCTGCGGCAACAGAGCACGGGTGATTTCGCGATGGCGCGTGAAGTTGAGCGTCATCGCCTCGACCCAGGCGGCTTCGGGCGCATCGGGCGAAAGCGGCCGGCTGCCACCCGCGCAATTCACCAGGATCTCGACCTTGCCGAGTGCCGCAAGCGCCGCCTCCCCAATTCTATCCGCGGCGTCCGGAGCCATGAGGTCCTGCGGAATTGAAGCCGGACGTTCTCCACCTGCCGCAACGATCTCCACGCCCAGCGCTTCGAGCAAATCGGCACGGCGCGCCACCAGTGCGAGCCGGACTCCCTCGGCTGCCAGCGCGCCGGCGATCGCGCGCCCGATTCCGGCACTCGCTCCGCTCACCAGCGCCGTGCGCCCCGCAAGGTGAAGCTCCATCGAACGGCTGCGCCTGTCTCGGGCTTTGCTTCGCTGAAGGTGGCAAACCCGGCCAGTAATCCCGTCAGAGCGCCTCGAGGTAGGCCTTGTATGCGGCCTCGTCCATCAGCCCTGCCTGGTCGACCGCGACGCCCTCGAGGCGGAAAAACCACCCCTCGCCCATGGCATCCCTGTTGACGAGCGCCGGGTCATCGACGATGGCCGTATTGACCTCGGCCACACGCCCGGCCAGCGGGGCGAAGACATCCGACGCCGCCTTGACGCTTTCCACGACCGCACACGCCTCACCGGCGGCGACGGTGCGGCCGGGCTCCGGCAATTCGACAAAGACGAGATCACCGAGCTGGGACTGTGCATGATCGGTAATGCCGATGGTTGCGGTCGACCCATCGAGACGGACCCATTCGTGGTCCTTCGTGTAGCGTGTCTCCTGCATATCCGCGCGCTCCCCAACGAGTGCCTCCGACCGGTTCGATCCCGGCCGGAAAGACCCCCCTCTGTCGCGGAACCTGAGAGATTCGGGCTTGCGCGGCGCCGCAAACCCTTACTCCGTCGGTGCGGCGCGCAAAGACTTTCTGCCGCCGGCTCTCCAGAGACCCATCCGCGCGCGGTCCGTTTTGCCTGAGCGTTTCCGGGGGCCGGTTGCGCCTTCGGCGGCGGGCCCTGGCAGGCCCGCTCTCTCCCGCGCGCGTTGCGTAGCGGGCGCGAAAGAATGCCCGATCCACCGCCACGCTGCAACACTCCCGCCTTGGCGCAGAGGCTGGGCCGTGCGAGGACGGCACATGGCCGTCTATACCGAGGTCTCCGACGAAGCGGTGGCGGAATTCGTTTCCGAGTACGATCTCGGCGGCATCGTCGCCTTTCGCGGGATCGCCGAGGGTGTCGAGAACAGCAATTACTCTCTCAAGACGACGCACGGGGATTACATCCTCACCCTCTACGAGCGACGTGTCGCGCCCGAAGATCTGCCGTGGTTTCTCGGGCTGATGGAACATCTGGCGGAGCACGCCATTCCCGCCCCGCGCCCGGTGCCCGGGCGGGACGGAGAGAGCTTGCGCCGGCTCGCCGGAAGATATGCGGCGATCACCACCTTTCTTCCCGGCGTCTGGCCGCGGCGTGTGCGCCAGCTTCATTGCGCCCCGCTCGGCGAAGCGCTGGCGCGGCTGCATCTCGCGGGTGCGGGATACGCACCGGAGCGTGCCAACGCGCTCGGCCCCGAAGCCTGGCCGAGGCTGCTCTCCGCCAGCACGCCCGGCGGCGATGCGGTACGCGTCGGCCTGATCGGGGAACTGGAGAAAGCGCTTGGCCGCATCCTTGCCGGGTGGCCCGGCAGGTTGCCGCGCGGGCATATCCATGCCGATCTCTTCCCCGACAATGTTTTCTTTCTCGAAGGGAAAATCTCCGGGCTGATCGACTTCTATTTCGCCGCGACCGATCTCTACGCCTACGATGTCGCCGTCTGCCTCAATGCGTGGTGCTTCGAGCCGGATTTCTCCTGCAACGTCACCAAGGCGCGAGCGCTGCTCGGTGCCTATGAGGCGGTACGCCCGCTCTCCGCGGCAGAGCGCGCCGCACTCCCGGTGCTCTGCCAAGGTGCGGCGATGCGCTTCCTGCTGACGCGTCTTTACGACTGGCTCAATACACCGGACGGCGCGCTGGTCACGCGCAAGGACCCGATCGAGTACCTGCGCCGCCTCAACTTCCACCTCGAGGCGCGCGACGAGCATGCCTACGGAATCTGAGCTTCCCCTGGTCGAGATCTGGACCGACGGCGGCTGCAAGCCGAACCCCGGGCCGGGCGGCTGGGCGGCGATCCTGCGCTTCGGCAAGAACGAGCGGGAGCTTTCCGGCGCTGCTACCCAGAGCACCAACAACCGGATGGAACTCACCGCCGCCGCGGAGGCACTGGAAGCGCTCAAGCAACCGTGCCGGGTGATTCTTTCCACCGACAGCCAGTATCTCGAGCGCGGCATCACGACCTGGCGGGAAGGATGGGTGCGGCGGAACTGGCGCACGGCGGACGGCAAGCCGGTTCTGAACCGGGACCTCTGGGAGCGGCTGCTGGCCGCGGCGGCTCGGCATCGCGTGCAATGGCGGTGGGTGCAAGGCCATTCGACGGACGAGATGAACGCGCGGGCGGATGCCCTGGCCACGGCGGCCAGGGAGAAGAGCCGGTAGGCCGCATGCACGAACGGGTCACGGAGGATTCCCCGACGCGGCTGAAATGTCAGGGTGGGCGGCTCAACGTCCGTCTTGTGGCGCGGGATGATCCCGTCTCAGGGCGATCGAAAGCGGTTCAGCACAAAAGCAAGTTGTGGGGATCCGAAAATCTCACCGGATGGATGCGCCTTGATAAAGGCCTTTGGGGTTGAAGCGGTCCCACAGCGCGCACTGATGGGCTGACCGAAACGCCGTGCTGACTTCCGGGCGATCTTTGAGCGAGAGCAGGTTCGCTACACCTGCATGATAACGCGGCCAGTACGGCAGGTTCCCGGGTGCCGCATTGCTGTGCCCTTTGTCGTTCGGATCGCCGCTCACGGCGAAGTCGGCCCAGTAACCAATCATCGTTTGCGACAGCGAGATCGCTCTCTGATCAGGCAAGGTGTCGGTGCCGTTATGTCCGAAGACATACGGCAATTCGAAAGTGTGCGCATCACCCATCTCGATCCCCGGTGCAGTCTCCGGATAGCCCTGCGTGGCGACAGGATCGGGTTCGACGAACTCGTATCCGAAGACCGGAACGTGCTGCGAAATGGCGGCCCGGGCCTGCTCGGTTGGGCAGGCGAAGAAACTGTCGGTGAAAACGGCGGCAAGTGCCTGGCTCGGAGCAGGATAGTCGCGGAGCGGGTAGGACGAGGCAACGAGGCCGGCGTTGCCGCCAAAATGCTCCGCCAGCAACGCGGGGTATTGGGCGGCGGTAACGGGCCCGCCGTTGAGGTTGTAGAGCACGGCCGTCATCAGTGTGGCCTCATCGTGATTGCTGCCGATCATGACCGGAACCTGATTGAAGGCGCCGGTGCGAAAGGCCGTAGAGAGGTTCTGCTTCAGCACGACGCCGTCGATCACCGGGGCGAACAGGCCGAACGGGTGCTCTGTGCTGATCTGCGAGAAGGCAACAAGCTTCCGCACCGGGACAGCACGCAGGCACGCGGCCCCTTCGGCGCCGCTCAGGGGGCAGTTCACGGCCTTGCTCACCTCCTCCCCCCAGAGCGCCGCAGCCTGCGACAAAGTGAGCAACGCCGAACCGTAGAGCGGGCTTTCGGCGATCGCGCGCCGAAACAGGCCGGCGGCCGTCGGAGACGCGAGATTAACCAGCACGGAGTTGCCGCCTGCCGACTCGCCAAACACGGTGACATTGTCGGGGTCGCCCCCGAATGCTGCGATATTGTGCCGAACCCAGGCCAGTGCGGCCTGCTGGTCCTCGATCCCGTAATTGCCCGATCGGCCGCTTGGATCTTCGTCACTCAGCGCGGGATAGGCGAGGAAGCCAAGCGCGCCCAACCGATAGTTCAGCGTGACGACGATCATATCCGTCGCTTTTACGATGACCGACGGGTCATAGAGCGGGTCGCTGCCGGCGTCGGCACCATATCCGCCGCCATGGATCCAGACCATGACGGGTCGCCGGGCCGTCCCGTCGCCGATCGCATCTGCAGGCGTGAAGACATTCAGGAATAAACAATCCTCGTTACCCGTGACGCCGTTCGCCGACACTTGCGGGCAGATACTGCCGTACTTCGCGGCAGAACGCAGCGTTGACCATGGCGCATGGGGTTGCGGTGGCCGGAAGCGGAGCTTGCCGACCGGCGCTGCCGCGTAGGGAATGCCCAGAAACGCGAAGCCGGAATCGGTGCTCTTGCCGACCACGACTCCCCGGCCGGTGCGGACTTCCGGAGCCGGAGTTCCTGGTTGTTGTGCCATTCCCGGCGCCGATAACGAGGTGGTCAGCAGAGCCATCAGAAGCGCCAGGACGGCAGTGACGGATGGCTGACAATGAACGCCTTGCACCTTCGTTGTGAACCATCTTCGGCAGTGGATCATCAACTCCGTATGCCTCCCCGCCATTTGCGCCAGTATCACGATTCTGAAGTTCGTGATCATACTCGAGCGGCCGGATCGAGACACCTGCCTTTTGTTTTCAGTGACCTGCTGATCCCCTCCGGTCGCTGCAAAAGGCAGCGAACTTCGGGGGCAGGACACGAGTACCAACTTTCGCTCATGCGTCACTCACTCGCCGCACTCAATAAAACTCCAGGCACGGGCGCTGCCCGGTTCGTATGGCGCGGGATGCCCACTTTCCACGACAGAGTGCGCGGCAGGGGAGACGGGCCGTCAATTCGCAACGATATACCGTGCGCCGTGACGCACCCCGGGTGGTAGAGGGCAGGCCGAGGTTCAGGTGTTCTGGCCGAGGGCGCGGCGCTCGAGCATCTTCAGGCGCTCGGCGCCGCCGGCTATCTGAGGATCGATGCTAAGCAGCTTCTGCCAGGCGGCGAGCGCGCCAACCCAATCCCCACGCGACTGCGCGATGTAGGAAAGGGTTTCGAAGGCGGTGAAATGCTGGGGATCGAGGGTGAGCGCGCGGGCGATGTCGGCAATCGCAGCCGCGCTGTCATCAGCATGAAAATGCGCCAGAGCTTGTTCGCTCCACGCCTCGGCAAGGGTGGGTTGCAGGGTTGTTGCAGCGTCGAAATCGTCAGCGGCTTCCGTGGGCGCATGGGCATCGAGGGCACGCATGCCGCTTTCGAGGAGGAGCCTGACGGCCGGGGTTGCCTCGCCGAGCCAGGCGGCGGCGATCTTCTGCTCGAGTGCTGCCGCCGCCTCGGGACCCGGTGCGGCTTTCAGTTGCGCGAGCATCTCCGGGAGCCCGGCATCGGGTGACTGAGCGTAGGCGGGAAGTGCGAGCAGCAGCAACAGCGCGAGGGCACGCATGGCCATGACCACACTCGTCAGGCGGCCTCTTCGAGTCGGCGCAGGAGTGCCAGGACGACATTCTGAAACATCGCCTCGTCGAGGCGGCCGGTGCTCGTATTGTAGCGGGAGACATGGTAGCTGTCAGCAAGCAGCAGGCCATCGGGGAGTTGGTGAATGGCGCCGTGGCGGAAGCGCAGGCGGGCCAGCGGCATGCCTGCCGCGCGCAACACGGCGCTGTGCGCAACCACCCCGAGGGCAAGGACGGCGCGCAGCCTCGTCAATTCCTGCAACTCGCTGAGCAGGAAGCGGTTGCAGGTCTTGATCTCCTCCGGCGCCGGCAGGTTGGCCGGCGGAGCGCAGCGGACCGCGTTGGTGATCCGGCAGCCGGAAAGGCGAAGGCCGTCATCCGCGGCCTCGGCATAGCTGCCGGTGGCGAGGCCGAGCCGGAGCAGGGTGCCGTAGAGGAGTTGCCCCGCATAGTCGCCGGTGAAAGGGCGGCCGGTGCGGTTGGCGCCGGACACCCCTGGCGCCAGGCCGACAATCAGGATCTCCGAGTCGAGCGAGCCGAACGAAGGAACCGGCGCGTTATGCCAGTCGGGGTGGGCGGCCTGGTTCTGAGCGCGATAACCGACCAGCCGCGGGCAGAGCGGACAGTCCCGGGAGGGTTCCTCGAACGGTGGCATCAGGCGTTTTCGGGTGCCTCTGCATAGGGCTCGGCCGGGGTCGGGCGCGCCGGACGGGCGCGGGGTTCCATCTGGCGGCGGGTGAACTCGGCGGAGATGTCGGCCAAGTCAAGGAACTGGTCGGCCTGGCGGCGCAACTCGTCGGCCACCATCGGCGGACTGGTGCGGATCGTGGAGATCACCGAGACGCGAACGCCATGGCGCTGCACGGCTTCGACCAGGCGGCGGAAATCGGCGTCACCGCTGAAGAGAATGGCGTGCTCGATGTGAGGTGCCAGCTCGAGCATGTCCACGGCCAGCTCGATTTCCATGTTCCCCTTGACGCGCCGACGGCCAGCGGCGTCAGTGAATTCTTTCGCCGGTTTGGTGACCAGCGTGTAGCCGTTATAGGCAAGCCAGTCGGTCAACGGCTTCAGCGGGGAATATTCGTCCGTCTCGAGCAGGGCGGAGTAGTAGTAGGCGCGCAATACGTGCACCTTGCGGCGGAAGAATTCGAGAAGATTGCGATAATCGACATCGAATCCAAGGTTACGCGATGCAGAGTAGAGATTGGCCCCGTCTATGAAGAGAACCGCGCGTTCAGTGGGAAGAAAATGCATGCTCGAACCTCGTCATCGCTTTCTATGGACTGAGTTCCGGGGTGCCTGGGCCGCTTTCGGGTTGAGATGCGACCGGCGGAACCCGTGCGAAATCGGTGCATCCGGGTAATCGTGGCCCGAGATCGTGTCAAGGATAAGTCAGTTGAGCGAGCGGGACGGCATATTGATCGCGATCGGGGCCAACCTGCCGGCGCCGGACGGCACCCCGCCGCTCGTTACCTGCCAGGCCGCAGCTTCTCTGCTGGATTCAACCTTGGGGATGCGGCTGGTTGCCCTCTCGCGCTGGTGGCTGAGCGCGCCGGTGCCGGCATCGGACCAGCCCGATTATGTGAACGGGGTGGCCCGGCTGGACGGCAACGTGGCCCCGGAGGCGCTCCTCGACGCGCTCAAGGCGCTGGAGCGAAGAGCCGGGCGGGTAGCGGGAGAAAGGAACGCGGCCCGGCCCCTCGACCTCGATATCATTGCCATCGGCAGCCTGCTCAGGCCGGAGCGCGATCCCATTTTGCCGCACCCGCGGGCGCATCTCAGGGCCTTCGTCCTGGCGCCGCTGGCGGAGGTGGCGCCGGGCTGGCTGCATCCCGGGCTCGCCCGGACGGTCGAGGCATTGCTGGCAGAACTGCCGGTGCAACAACTCCGCCCGATCGGGAATGGGGATTCGCCTTGCAGGGGGTAACGTACTGACCTATCTAGCTTCGCAGACCCGAAATGGATCCCGGAGGTTCGAACGGATGGCGCGTGTCACCGTCGAGGATTGCGTTTTGAAGGTGCCGAACCGGTTCGATCTGGTCATGCTGGCGGCGCAGCGAGCCCGGAATGTCAGCCGGGGCGAGGCGCCGACGCTTGAGCGCGACAACGACAAGAACCCGGTGCTCGCGCTCAGGGAGATCGCGGAGGGGACGGTCGAACTGCCGCACATCTGGCAGGATCTCGTCAAGGCGGTGTCGCGCGTTCCGGAGCCGGAGCCGGCCGACGAAGAGGTCATGGACCTCATTCCCACCGACCAGAACATCTTCGGGCTGCAAGATGTCAGCGCCGAAGAGGAGACCGCCAACCTGGGGCCAGAGGGGGAAGAGCTTTCCGCCGAGGACATGGAGGCGGCGATCGAGGCGGAGTTGGCCGGCCGCCCGCACCGTTAGGATCAGCTTTTGATGGCGGGCGCCCGCGGATGGCCCTGGGGCCTCGCCGCTCGCGCCCCTGAAGGCCTCACCGCCTCTCAGCCGGCCCGCCCGCGGGTCATCCGGCAGTTCGAGCTGACGGAAAAGATCCTCGCCTATGACCCCAAGGCGAACACCGCGCTGATCGACGCCGCTTACGTGCTGGCCATGAAGGCGCACGGTCCGCAGACACGCGAAAGCGGCGATCCTTACATCACCCACCCACTGGCGGTGGCGGACATCCTGGCCGGCTACCGGCTGGATACGGCCAGCATTGCAACCGCGCTTCTGCACGACGTGGTCGAGGACACGTCGGTCCAACTCTCGGAGATCGAGGAGCGATTCGGGGCCGAGATCGCCGCGCTCGTCGACGGGGTGACCAAGCTCTCCCGGCTCGATCTCTCTTCTCCGGAAACGCGCGAGGCGGAGAACTTCCGCAAGCTCGTCCTGGCATTGAGCAAGGACATCCGTGTGCTGCTGGTGAAGCTCGCGGACCGGCTGCACAACATGCGCACGCTCGGGTTCGTGCAGGATCGGAAACGGCGTGAACGCGTTGCCCGTGACACGATGGAGATCTATGCGCCGCTGGCCGAGCGGATCGGCATGGACGCGATGAAGGGGGAGCTGCAGACGCTGGCCTTCCGCGAACTGCAACCGGAGGCCTACCAGAGCGTGCAGGCGCGGCTCAACCTGCTGCGCGGGCAGGGCGAGGACGTGATCGAGGAGGTGCGGGCGGAACTGACGCGGGTATGCACCGAAGCGGGGGTCCAGGTGCTCGAGGTGACGGGGCGGGAGAAGTCTCCGTTCTCGATCTGGGAAAAGATGCGCAAACGCAATATCGAGCTCGACAAGCTTTCCGACATCATGGCGTTCCGCATCGTGGTTGCCACCCGCGAGCAGTGTTACGCCGCACTCGGAGCGGTGCATGCGGCCTATCCGGTAATCGCCGAGCGCTTCAAGGATTACATCTCGACGCCGAAGGCGAACGGCTACCAGAGCCTGCATACCGGCGTCACGCTGCGCCAGCCGCGCAACCAGAAAATCGAGGTGCAGATCCGCACCCGCGCCATGCACGAGGTCGCGGAAGCAGGGGTGGCGGCGCACTGGCTGTACAAGGAGGGGCGGGCACCGGCCGAAGATCTCGAGCGATTCCGCTGGGTCCAGGATCTGCTCGAGATCCTGGAGAATTCGAGCGCACCGGACGAATTTCTCGAGAACACGAAACTCGAACTGTACGAAGACCAGGTCTTCTGCTTCACCCCCAAGGGCAAGCTGATCCAGTTGCCGCGCGGGGCAACGCCGGTCGATTTCGCCTATGCAGTGCACAGCCAGGTCGGCGATTCCTGCGTCGGGGCGAAGGTCAACGGGCAGCTCAAGCCGCTGCGGCACGAACTGCAGAACGGCGACCAGGTCGAAATCATGACCGCCCGCGGCGGCACGCCTTCACCGCAGTGGGACCGCTTCGTCGTCACCGGCAAGGCCAGGGCGCGCATCCGCCGCTTCGTCCACCAGCAGCAGCGGCAGAAGTATCTCGACGACGGTCGGGCCGCCCTCGCCAAGGCATTCCGCCAGGACGGGCTCGACGGCGCGGAGAAGGTGCTGGAGGGCACGCTGAAGACGCTCAAGCTCGGCGGGCTGGACGAACTCTACATCGCGGTTGGCAACGGCAATATCGGGCCGCGCGATGTCGTGCATGCGGCCTACCCGGAACTCCGCCCGAATGCCCGTGCGCCGCGCCTCTTGCCGGAGCTGCCGGGTCGCCTCGCCGCCCGGCAGCGCAGCGCCGAAGCGGAGATGCCGATCCGCGGCCTGATCAGCGGCATGGTGGTGCATTACGCCGGCTGCTGCCATCCGCTGCCGGGAGATCCGATCGTCGGCATCATCACCACCGGCAAGGGTGTCACGATCCACATGCGCGGATGCCAGACCCTCGAGACGTTTGCCGCCACTCCGGAGCGCTTCATCGAGGTGGAGTGGGACCGGGAAATGCTCGGCAAGGCGAAGGTGGACTCCCAGCGCATCGGGCGCATCAACGTGATTGCGGCCAACGATCCGGGAATGCTGGCAACCTTGACGAATACCATCGCCAAGCACGAAGGGGCCGTGGCAAATCTTAAGATCGTCAATCGACAACAGGATTTTTCTGAGGTCATGGTGGATGTGGAGGTGCGTGATCTCGGCCATCTTTCGAACGTCATAGCCGCTCTCAGGGCCGCCCCGGGTGTCTCCGAGGTGAGCCGCGGGCGCAATTGAGGCGGCGGCTTGATTCTCGGCATCGGATCGGACATCTGCGACATCCGTCGCATCGAGGAGGTGATGGCCCGTTACGGCGAGCGATTCCTCGGGCGTGTCTTTACCGCGGCCGAGCGGGCGCGCGCGGCCCGGCGCGGCGCGGCGCTGCAGGCGCCGACCTATGCGCGCCGGTTCGCCGCCAAGGAGGCGGCGGCGAAGGCGCTCGGCACCGGCTTCCGCCGCGGCGTGTTCATGTCGGACCTCGGGGTCGTCAACCGGCCGGGCGGGCAGCCGACGCTCGCGATGACCGGCGGAGCGGCGGCAAGGCTGGCCGAGATCACGCCCAAGGGCATGCGTGCAGAGATCGCACTGTCGCTCACCGATGATTATCCCTATGCCTTCGCGATCGTCGTGATTTCCGCGGTTCCCGCAGGTCCGCTCGCTTGACAGGCGAGGGTCGGATAGGCTTGATCCCGCCCGATCTCGGGTTTGGGACAGCTTCAGGCGATGGCCTCAACCAAGGCGAAAAGCAAGAGCAGACCCGGGGGTTTGCTCGACAATGTGAAGACGCTTATCTATGCCGCCTTGATTGCGATCGGCATCCGGACCGTGCTTCTGGAGCCGTTCAACATCCCCTCCGGCAGCATGATTCCCACACTTCTGGTCGGCGATTACCTGTTCGTCGAAAAATACAGCTACGGTTTCTCGCGCTACTCCCTGCCGTTCTCCCCGCCACTGTTCGAAGGGCGCATCTTCGGTTCTCTGCCCAGGCGCGGCGATGTCGCCGTGTTCGCGCTGCCGCGCGATCCGTCGATCGACTATATCAAGCGCATCATCGGCCTGCCGGGCGATACGATCCAGGTGATCCACAGCCGGCTCTTCATCAATGGGAAGGAGGTGCCGCGGCAGCGCGACGGCACCTTCACGATGACCGGGCAAGGGCCGCCGATCGTCATGCGACGCTACATCGAGACCCTGCCGAGCGGGGTGAGCCATTCGATTCTCCAGGAATCGAACGATGGGCCGCTGTCCAATACCGGCATCTACAAGGTGCCACAGGGTTTTGTTTTCGCCATGGGCGACAATCGCGACGACAGCGAAGACAGCCGTGTGCTCAGTGCGGTCGGCTACATCCCGCTCGAAAACCTGATCGGCAGAGCCGGGTTCATCTTCTTCTCGATCGACGCCACTGCGCCGTGGTGGGAATTCTGGGAATGGCCGTTCGAGATCCGCTGGGGCAGGCTGTTCACGACGATCGATTAGTGTCCTGCCCCCTTTCGTTTACTGCCGGCGGCAGCAAACGAAAGGGGATCAGCAGGCCACTGAAAATAAAGAGGTGTGTGCCGACTGCTAGAGTGCATCCGACGGTATCAAGCGTTGGAGTCGGCACACTAGTACGCGGAATCGCGCATCAGTCACACATGCCTCCGGGCGCCACCGGCCGAATTTCCCTCTCCCCCTGGGCCGGGCTCCCGGCAAAGTCCCAGGACTTTGCCGGGGTCCCGGTGAGGGGCAAGGCTGAGGGCGAGTCCCTCAGCGAAGAAAGTTCGTCACTAGCCCCGCCATCGCCACGTTGCGAGCTGCCATGAAACGGACGGATGCGCCGGCAGTGCCGACGTCCGGAACGGCGGAACTCTTGCTGGGCCATCGCTTTGCCAACCAGGAAATTCTGCGCGAGGCGCTGACCCATCGTTCGGCTGCGCAGCACGGGCGGTCGAACGAGCGGCTGGAGTTCGTGGGCGACCGTGTGCTCGGACTTCTGATCGCCGAATGGCTGGCCGAGCGGTTTCCGGCAGAGCAAGAGGGAGCGCTCGGGGCACGGCTCGCGGCCTTGGTTTCCCGGCCGGTTCTGGCGCGCATCGCCGACGCGGAGGGCCTGGCCGGTGTGCTGGATGTAGCGCCGAACGAGGCGAAAGACGGAGTGAAGCGTCGGGCAACCGTGCTCGCCGACGCGCTGGAAGCGGTGATTGGCGCGCTTTTCCTCGATGGAGGGATCGAGCCGGCGCGGCAATTCGTCCGTCGCGTCTTCGAGGCCGAAATTGCCGCGCAACTGTACCCGCCGAAGGACGCCAAGCTTGCGCTGCAGGAGTGGGCTCAGGCGCGCGGCCCCGATCTGCCTCGCTATGCGCTGGTCGAGCGGATCGGGCCGCCGCATGCACCGCAGTTCGTGATGCGTGTGACGGTGGAAGGAGAGACGGCCACCGGGCAGGCCGGCACAAAGCGCGAAGCCGAGCGGCTGGCGGCTACCGAGCTGCTCTCCCGCATCCGGTGATGGCAACGCGCTCAGGGCTGGCCGCCCTGATCGGCGCCACGAACGCCGGCAAATCGACTCTCTTCAATCGGCTGGTTGGAGAAAGGCTCTCGATCGCGACACCGAAAGCGCAGACGACGCGGCTCAGCATCAAGGGTGTCGTCGTTGCGGCAAACCCCGACGGCGATCGGACGGAGATCGTGCTCCTGGACTTGCCCGGCATCTTCGCCCCGCGCCGGGCGCTCGATCGGGCGATGCTGGCTGCCGCCTGGCGAGGCGCGGCAGAGGCGGACGTGATCCTGTTCGTCGTGGACGCCAAAGGCGGGCTGAGCCCGGAGGTCTCGGGGATCGCCGAGCGGCTGGCCCGGATGACGCGACCCGCGTGGCTTCTACTCAACAAGATCGATCTCGTGGCAAAGCCGCTGTTGCTGCCGTTGGCGGCGGAACTCCATGCCACCTTTCCGTTCACGAAGACATTCATGGTCAGTGCCGCGTCTGGCGACGGCGCAGCCGATCTCTCGCTCGCCCTTGCCGGCGCGATGCCCGAGGGCCCGCATCTCTATCCACCCGAGCAGATCAGCGATCTTTCCGAGCGGTGGCTGGCGGCCGAGATCGTTCGCGAGCAGGTCTTCCTGCAGAGCGGCGACGAAGTGCCGTATGATGCGACGGTCGAGACCGAGTCGTGGGAAGAACGGAAGGACGGCTCGGTGCGGGTCGGAGGCGTGATCAAAGTGGCGCGGCCAGGCCAGAAGGCGATCCTGATCGGCGCCGGCGGACGCCGCATCCGGATGATCGGGACGCGCGCCCGGGCCGTGCTCGGCGAGGCGCTCGGCCGGACGGTGCATCTCGTCCTCCGGGTCGAGGAGAGCGCGGGCTGGGATGAGGATCGGAGACACCTTGCTGCGCTCGGTCTTACAGAGCCGCAGCAGAGGAAAGAGACCTGAATGATGGAGTGGTCGGCGCCGGTCGTCGTGCTCGGGACCAGGCCGTTCGGCGAAGGCGACGTGGTTGCGACCGTGTTCGGCGCCGAGCAGGGGATGTGCCGGGGCTTGGCGCGCGGGGGCGGCAGCCGGCGGGGCGCGGCGCTCTGGCAGCGCGGCAATCTCGTTTCCGCGCGCTGGGTCGGGCGGCTTGCCGAGCAACTTGGCAGCCTCTCTGCGGAGATGATCCATCCGACGGCGGCATTGGCAATGGCGGATGGCTTGCAGCTTGCCATGCTGAATGCGGCGCTCGCCCTCGTCGAGGGAGCCCTGCCCGAACATGAAGCGCATCGGGAGGTGTTTGCCGACCTCCTCGACCTGATCGGGCATCTGGCCGAAGGGCCGGCAGCTTTGGCGGAATACGTGCGCTGGGAAATCGCGCTGCTCGCAGCACTCGGCTACGGGCTCGATCTTTCGCGCTGCGCGGTGAGTGGCAGCACCGAGCGACTCTTCTTCGTCTCCCCGCGCACCGGGCGCGCGGTCAGCCTGGACGCCGCCGGGCCATGGCGCGAGAGGCTCTTGAAACTGCCGCAGTTCCTGCTCGGTCCGGCCGCGTCGAGTGCCAACGATTGGTGCGACGGGCTGAAGCTGAGCGGGTATTTCCTGGCGCGCAACGTCTTCGCTCTCAAACACAAGCCGCTTCCGCAGGCACGCCTGCTTCTTTATGACCGCGTGGCAGCGATGGCATCTGAAACGGAACACACATGCCAGACTCCCTGAGCGGACGAATCGAGGAGACACGCCTCGGCGAGGCGCTCTCCGAGCGCTATCTCGCCTATGCGCTTTCCACCATCATGGCGCGCAGCCTGCCCGATGTGCGGGACGGACTGAAGCCGGTGCATCGGCGCCTGATCTACGCAATGCGCCAGCTTCGTCTCGACCCGGCGGCAGGCTTCAAGAAGTGCGCGCGCGTCGTCGGCGACGTGATCGGCAAATTCCACCCCCACGGGGACGTGGCCGTTTACGACGCGCTGGTGCGGCTCGCACAGGAATTCGCGCAGCGCTACCCGCTGATCGAAGGGCAGGGAAATTTCGGCAATATCGACGGCGATAACGCCGCCGCCATGCGTTATACCGAGGCGCGCCTGACAATGGTGGCGGAACTGCTGCTCGATGGGATCGAGGAGGATGCCGTCGATTTCCGGCCAACCTACGATGGGGAAGAGCAGGAACCCGTCGTGCTGCCGGCGGCTTTTCCCAATCTGCTCGCCAACGGCGCGGCGGGAATCGCGGTCGGCATGGCGAGTGCCATCCCGCCGCACAATGCCGCCGAGGTCTGCCAGGCGGCGATCCGTCTGATCCGTCATTCGCAGGCCAGCACGGCCGAGTTGCTCGCCCTGATGCCCGGCCCGGATTTTCCGACCGGAGGCGTGCTCGCCGAAGATCCGGAAACGATCGCCGCGGCCTATGAGAGCGGGCGCGGCAGTTTCCGGTTGCGCGCCCATTGGGAGGTCGAGCACGGCAAGCACGGCACCTGGCAGATCGTGGTGAGCGAGATCCCCTATCAGGTGCCGAAATCGCGGCTGGTGGAGCAGATCGCCGCCCTGCTCGCCGAGCGCAAGCTGCCGCTCCTGGCCGATGTGCGCGACGAAAGCACGGAGGCGGTGCGGCTGGTGCTGGAGCCGCGGGCGCGCACCATCGAGCCCGCGATGCTGATGGAGACGCTGTTCCGTGCCAGCGCGCTGGAAAGCCGCATCGCGCTCAACATGAACGTGCTGGACGGCGGGCGGACGCCGCGCGTGATGGGGCTTCGCGAACTCTTGGGTGCCTGGCTCGCGCATCGGCACGAAGTGCTCGAGCGGCGGGCCCGGCATCGCCTGGCGGCAATCGAGCGCCGGCTTGAAATTCTCGATGGCTACCTTGCGGTCTTCCTCGATCTCGACGCGGTGATCCGCATCATCCGCGAGGAGGACGAACCGGCGCCGGCGCTGATGCGTCGCTTTTCTCTCAGCGAGATCCAGGCGGAGGCCATTCTCAACATGCGCCTGCGAAGCCTCAGGCGCCTGGAGGAGATACAGATCCGCGAAGAGCGGGGAAAGCTGGCCAAGGAGCAGCGGGAAATCGGCACGCTGTTGCGGAACGAAGGCAAACGCTGGGAGCGGATCGCCACCGAGATCGAGAAGGTGCGTCAGCGTTTTGCAGCCGGCGCTCTTGGAACGCGCCGGACTCGGATTGCCGCAGCGCCGGCGGAAATCGCGGTCAGCACGGAAGCGCTGGTGGAACGCGAACCGATCACCGTCATACTCTCGGAGAAGGGCTGGATTCGCGCCGTCAAGGGACCGGTTGCGGAGCCGGGCGAGCTTCGCTTCAAGGAGGGCGACCGGCTGAAAATTCTCCTGCCGTGCGAAACGACTGACCGGCTTTCCCTGTTCGCCACCAACGGCCGCGCCTATACGCTCAAGGCCGCGGATGTGCCGCGCGGCCGCGGCGACGGCCAGCCCGTGAGACTCCTCGCCGAGCTTGGCAATGCGGACGACGTGATTGCGCTGTTCCTGGCGCGTGCCGGCACGCACTTCCTGGTGGCCTCAACAGGAGGGCGCGGCTTTTTGGTCAAGGCCGAAGATCTCCTTGCGGAAAAGCGAACCGGCCGCCAAGTGCTCAATCTCAAGGCGGGCGAAGAGGCCCTCGATCTCGTTCCCGCCGAGGGCGATCATGTCGCGGTGCAGGGGCGCAACGGCAAACTTCTCGTGTTTCCTCTCCCGGAATTGCCGGAATTGGCGCGCGGCAGCGGCGTGATTCTGCAGCGCTCGCGCGACGGCGGAATTATGGGCGTCAAGGTCTTCCCCCTGTCCGAAGGTCTTTCCTGGCGCCAGGGTTCGCGCCAGCGCACCGAAACCAACCTCACCCCCTGGCTCGGCACCCGCGGCCAGTCCGGCCGCCTGCCTCCCACCGGCTTTCCCAAGAGCGGCGGACTCGGCTGACGCAGCGGCGGACCGCCGAGCGGCGGTTCTGAGGTCGGGGCGGATGCCGCCGCGGGTGGATTGCGTATGCCGCGCAGCAAGTGACGGCTCGCCTCGAGAGCTCAGCCCGCGCCGGGACCGGCTATTCCAAAGTTCGAGTCGGAACGGCTGAAGTTGGCCGACAGCCACATGTCTGCTTTCCCGGCAAGTACCCCACAAAGCTGACGTTGGCGTTAGGGACCGTGACAGCGTCCGCCCAATTCAGCCATAGATCGATTCTCCGGAAGATCCTGAAATCGGATATTCGCGCCGCTCGTCCCTGGCTTCCGCGCCCATATCGGACCGGGTCACTATAGAATTGGTCCGCCCATTTACTCTTTCAAAGAACATTCTATTCATTTATCCATGAAACAATCACCTTGGCGCGCGGGATTTGAGCTGGAGGTCATTCTCGGTGCCCTCGGCGATCCTCGCTTCGAGGAGGACATGGAACAGTCCGGTGCGATGGATAAGGCCTCCCCTGGTTTCTGTCGTGCTGTCGCAAAAAGATTGAGGGACTTAACGGGACGCGCATGGATCGCTCCCCTCAATACCCCTTTAAAGCCTGGCTTCCACGTGATTCCCGAATATGGATTAGACCCGCTCCATTGGCCGAGCAGCCGAGTCGGTGGCGTCGAGCTTTTAACGCCTCCACTACCCCTGGACGAAGCTGACGCCATCCGGGCGGAAATTACCGATGCCATTTACGAGATAGACGGTGATTTTAATTTCATTCCTTCCGATACAACGGCCGACTGTGGCTGGCACATCAACGTCGATGTAGGTAACCACCAGAGATTCAACCCTGCTGCGTACGTCGCCGGAACAGACGAATTGCTGCTGTTATCGCGAAACTCTCGTTTGTTCAGCCCATATACCAGCCTCCAACGGCATGCTGTAGGCGTCACTTTGCTGAGACACCTACAATGCGACCGTCAGGGCAATCTTCTGCGATCGAGTGGTCTAGAAAACCTTCTCGATGTGATGGCTGGTCGCAACAAACGCTATGCAGCGAACTTTGCCAAGCTTGGGCGAGGCTATGTGGAACTTAGACATTTTAGTGCACTCTCTTTCTTCAATGGTCCGAGTCTAGTCGAGCAACTCGACCGGATTCCGGCTGCGATGGAGATCGGATTCTCCCAAAATAGTCAACTCGTGGACATCTTTCTTCGGAAATTTCTGATTCTTTTCGAATGGCTGGAGGACACACGTGACCGATTTGCATGGGAAATGGGCCCCCTCGATATCATTGCTGAAGGCAGGGTGCTGTTCGATGGAGAGCCTATTGGGATGTTAGTGGCGAATGGTCCGGTCGAATTATCCCTTCACGGTCCCAAGAAACATGATTACATCGCATCAATCCAGGAAATTTGGTTGCCTGACATTGCGGAGGCAGTCGCACTCCTTGCACTCGATCTAAGCGAATTGCGCAATCTTGGCGTTCGGCGTGAATCAAGCCCGAATAAAGGGTTTCGGCAAGCCGTATCGCGCTTAGCCACCCGATTGAAATCGGATTCGACCTTTTCAAGCAACCACCAACTCTCCGTTGTTCGTGCCGCCAACAAAGAGAGGCGGCGTCAGTAAAGTTCCGATGTTTCGCCAACAGCAGGAGTGCCTGGCGGATGTCTGCTTTGGGCACGAAACAGCAGGAAGTGGCCGTTCCACAGCGTCAGACACCGAGCGCGGTCATCTCGGCTTCAAGAAAGGCAACTGCCTGGTCAACGACGTTTTCGAGATAGGCGAAATCTCCGGAGGCGATGTCGACCACCACCTGCTCGACCCCGCCATACCGGCCGGCACCATAAGGCCCTTCGCCCCAAACGATCGGCCGCGCGGTGATCTGATCCGTGCAGGTGATCTGGGGATTGTGCTGGGTCAGATGCACATGCTTCTGTGCCTTAGCGACATCGCGCAGCAAAGCGAAGGCACCGTCCCGTTGCGCGAGAAGGCCTCGATAATGAGAGTCATTGCATGCGACCATGATCGCAGAGGGCGTATTGGCCTTGGCCCAAACATAGATGTGCGCGGCCAGAGCGTCGACGGCGCTGACCGCGTTGTGAGCGTGCCGGAGATCAGCGAAGTTCACATGAAAATCTTCGATGTTCGGCCGCACCACCAGTTTGAGGAAATCTCGTGGAGTCATTCTCGTAAGGTAGTACAGTTCTTCCGTAGTGAAAGCACCGTGCTAACCCCTCCTTGCGTGGCTATGGGCCGGCGCCACCAGCCTCCGTATACCCATCGTAACCGCCGGTGTCGTGGTACTGCCCACCCCATTCCTGCTTCCTCCGATGCCACTTTGAACCACAGGACGAGCGGGAGTTCGCATTGAAGTTCACATGATAAGCGAAAACTCACCTCACGCCCGAAACCAGCTGGGGCAAACACTCAACGCAACCAGGGCAGGTGACCGATGGGGATATCGGCTCTAACAGTTTGCTGAAAAACGGGCGGATTCGCCCGTCTGCGCTTGGTTTTGAGGGGTGTTCGCGCCGGATTTGCGGGTGATCGCCGCTTGGAGCGACGCGATACTGGAAATTTTCACTATTTTGGACAGACTCCTCCTACGCGGCCATCAACTTCGGCAAACGAACCAGATTGTAGGCGATCAGGTTCAGCAGGAAGTCGC
>JASHOA010000013.1 GCA_030041375.1 Acetobacteraceae bacterium | reverse complement strand
AACACGGGTCTAGCCCGCGATCGCCCGAGGCGGAAACGTCGGAGGGCGTGAATCGCGGGCTCGAATAAACCGCGAGGCCCGTGTCGGGCTGCATAGTCAGCCCAACACGGGTCTAGCCCGCGATCGCCCGAGGCGGAAACGTCGGAGGGCGTGAATCGCGGGCTCGAATAAACCGCGAGGCCCGTGTCGGGCTGCACAGTCAGCCCAACACGGGTCTAGCCCGGCGGTGACGGACGGACCGGACCCGGTTATCCTGAATCGAAACTCGGGCGCGAGGAGAGCGGCATGCCGATCACAGTCCGCCAGATCCATCGCCATTTCGTGGGCGAGGTCTCCGGGGCCGATCTGACGAGAACGCAAACTCCGGAAGAGATCGAATCGATCCGGGACGCGATCGACCGGCTCGCCGTGCTCGTCTTCCACGAGCAGCCCTTCACCGACGAACAGCAGATTGCGTTCACCCGCCAGCTCGGCCCGATAGAGAATTCCGCCGGCGGCCATATCGCCAAGACGCACGAGCGCCGGCTCGGCGCCTTGATGAACGATGTTTCGAACCTCGGGTTGGATCACAAGCCGCTGGCGCGCGACGACCGCAAGCGGATGTTCAATCTCGGCAACCGGCTCTGGCATTCGGACAGTTCCTTCCGCGCCATCCCTGCCCGCTATTCTCTGCTCTCCGGCCGGATCGTCGCCAGATCCGGCGGCAACACCGAATTTGCCGACATGCGCGCCGCCTACGACGCGCTGGACGCCGCAACCAAAAGGGAGATCGAGGATCTCGTCGGCGAGCATTCGCTGATCTATTCGCGCGGCTCGCTCGGGTTCGAAGACTTCACGGCGGAGGAACGCATGATGTTCCGCCCGGTGCGCCAGCGCCTGGTGCGCACGCACCCCGCAACCGGGCGCAAATCGCTCTACCTTTCCTCGCATCTCGGCACGATCGTCGGCTGGCCGCTGCCGGAGGCGCGCGCCTTCATCCGCGATCTTACCGAGCACGCGACAGCGCCCGCATTCGTCTATGTGCATCGTTGGCGCACCAACGATTTCGTGATCTGGGACAACCGCCAGACCATGCACCGCGTGCGCCGGTTCGACGAGACCGAGGTGCGCGACATGCGCCGCACCACGGTGGCGGGCGACGCACCGACCGCCGCGCAAGTCGAAGCGGCGTGAGGGCGCGATGAGCGAATGGCACGGCCAGGTGGCGGTGGTTACGGGCGGGGCCCGCGGCATCGGCCGCGCTTCCGCGCAATGGCTGGCCAGGCGGGGTGCCGCCGTCTGCGTAAATTATGTCGCCCGCGCCGACGCCGCCGAGGCCCTCTGCCGGGAGGTGATATCGCATGGCGGTCGCGCGATCGCGCACCAGGCGGACATGAGCGACGCGAAGGCGGTCGAAGCCATGATCGCCCGCGCGGAAGCCGATCTCGGCCCGGTGACGATCCTGGTCAACAACGCCGGCATCGCCGAACAGGCAACGCTCGATACGTTCGACCCCGAATCGTTCTCCCGCATGCGCGCGGTGAACGTGGACGGCGTCATCTTCGCCACCCGCGCCGTGATGGCGGGCATGCGCGCGCGGCGCTATGGGCGCATCGTCAATATCAGCTCGGTCGCCGGCATCGGCACGGCGATGCCGGGCAATGCCTTCTATGCCGCGACCAAGGCCGCCGTCATCATCCTGACCCGCCGCTTCGCCATGGAGTTGGGCCCGGCCGGCATCACGGTGAACGCCGTCGCACCCGGCTACGTGCGCACCGACATGACCGAGGGCACGCGCACGCCCGAGGAATGGGCGAGAGCGAAAGAGCGCATCAGCGCCCGCGCGATGACCGGACGGATCGGCGAGCCAGACGACATCGCCAACGCCGTCGCCTTCCTCGCCGCGCCGGAATCGGGTTGGATCAGCGGCCAGGTGCTCGCCGTGGATGGCGGCCGGATGGACTATCTCCCCCACAGTTAGCCCGCGATCGCCCGAGGCGGAATCGTCGGAGGGCGTGAATCGCGGGCTGGATTAAAGCGCGAGACCGGTGTCGGGCTGCACAGTCAGCCCGACACGGGTCAAGCGGGCAGCAACCGCACTCACGGCGCAAAAATCGTGAAAATGTAGGTCGCCAGCAGCACCAGATGCACGATGCCGGACAGGAGATTGGTCCGCCCCGTGCCGTAGGTGATGACCGCGACCAGGAAGCCCAACGCCATCAGCACGCTGCCGTGCGCGGAAATGCCGAGCGCAAGCGGCTGGCCGATCCATTCCGACACCAGAGCAACCACCGGCACGGTGAGCCCGATCGAGGCCACGCCGCTGCCGAGCGCGAAGTTGAGGCTGGATTGCAATTGGTTGCGTGCCGCCGCCCTGAGCGCGGCCACCGTTTCCGGCAACAGCACGATCATGGCAATGATCAGGCCGACGACGGCAACGGGCAGACCGGCGGCATCCACCCCTGATTCCAGCGCCGGCGTGAGTTTCTTTGCCAGCAGCACGACCGAGAGCAGGGCCAGCAGCAGGAGGCCGAAGGATGCGAGCGCGATGCGCATGCCCGGCCGTCCATGCGCGATCGCATCGCCTTCGCCGACAGGCAGGAAATAGGTGCGGTGCCAGCCCGTCTGGATGAAGAGAAAGGCGCCGTACAGTACCACGCAGGCGGCGGAGACGAACTCGAGCTGAAGGTCCGAATAGAACGGCCCGGGCACGGAGACGACATAGTTGGGCACGATCATGACGAGCGTCGCCATCGGGATGAGCACGGCGAGGAACGCGGACGTGCCTTCGACCCGGAACTCTGCCTCACGCTGGCGAACGGCAGAAACGACGATGCAGAGACCGGCCACGCCGTGCAGGACGAGCATGACCACGGCATGCACGGAATCCCGCATCAGCCCCGGGTTCGGCGTACCGCCCAGCATGATCGCGACGATCAGGCCGACCTCGATGATGGTCACGGAAAGCGCCAGGATCAGTGTTCCGAACGGCTCGCCGACCCTGAGGGCGACGACCTCGGCGTGGTACACGGCCGCCGCCACGTTGCCGAGCAGCACTGCGGCCAGGACGAGCGCGAGCGCGCCAAAGCCGGCCTTGCCGATCACGATCAGCGCCGCGGCGCCAAGCGCGGGCAGAATGATCGCGTAGAGCGGAATGCGATCGAAGTTGTGACCGTGCGCTCCACCCTCGCGACCGTCATGGCGTTGGTGCATGAACCGCTCCGTCCTGATTGGGATCGTGACAGAAACGAGGCGACGCCCCGGGCTGCCGCCCGCGCGTTCTTCGATCAGGCAGCGCTAGAGCAATTTCCGTTCGCCATGGCTCACGGTAACTGCTCTAGCTCTTTGTTTTGGCGAGCATCTTCACGCGATCAGCCGATTCCGTCTGATCGCGATCTGCTCTATATTCCGAAACGGCGCTCGCTTGCCACCAGCCGACGGCGTGCATCACGCGCCAAAATCCATGCCAGGAGAGAACCGCAGGCGCAGCCCGCGGCACGTCACGCCCTCAGGACGTGGCCCGCTCGGGGCGTTCCTCGCCGGCCGCGCGATAGAGGCGGTCCATCTCCTTGCCGAACGCCGCCTTGAGCGCCTCCGCCTCCTCGCCCGGCAGCCAGCCGGCGATCGATTCGAATCGCATCTCGGCGAGATATGTCTTCGTCAAATTGGGCCACGGCAGCGTTTCCGCCGCCTGCACCCGCGCCAGCGTTGCCCGAAGTTCCTGCCTGACCCGCTCGGCCAAATCCGCGAAGTCGGCGGAAGCCGGCCCGTCCTGCGGCGTGTCGCCGGTTCCGGCCGCGCCATCCGCAAACAGATCCGCCGGCTCCGCTCCTCGCGCCTTTACCATTGGCCGACCGTATCACCGAAATCGGACAGCGCAACCCTTGGCAAAGCTGGATAGTGTCAGCTTGAATTTCAGACCTCGGCCAGACCACCGATCGGGTCATCCCGGAACTGGACGGTTGACCTCACCGAGCGGAGGTGCCTTCGCGCCTCCGGCGGTCATCTGCGCGCCGCGGCTCGGCTTCTCAAATGCAGACGACGCATCCCTGGGCTGGGATGACCGTGATGGGTGGAAAACGGGCGGGCGGCTTTTGGGCGGAGCAGCGGGATTTCGGATATTTGGCTGACCACCGGCGCTGGCCGGAAGTGGTCTATCTGGCTTCGACTAGCGGAGGCGAAGAGCTGCCAATCAAACTACGTGGTCGCTGCAGCTGGGGTTGCTTCGATGCCCGAGACCTTGGCAGCAAGGTCTACCAGGATGTTGGCTCTGCGGCGCATATCCTCGGCTGTCCAACCTCCGAAAAAGGAACATCGCGGCGACCGCCACCTCGATGGTCGCCTGACCGATGTCGGACATTTACGTGATGGCGTGCGTCGACAGCAAGTGGTAATGGCGATTTGCTGCTCCTTTTTTAGAACGGCCGGCGTCTACTAAGGCGTTGATTGATTGCTCAATGGGCGCAGGATTGCTGATGGACCGTGGGGCCGCCTGCATCCAATGGAATTAGCGGAGGGCCGCATGACGTCGACGCTCTATGCGCTGCCGCTCGATAGGCGCGGCGAAAGCTTTCTCCTGCAAACGTGCAGAAACAGTACCGATTTCAACATACTGGTCGATACGGGCGACCGTATCGCTGTGCCAGGGCGAACCCTTGCAAAAGCGATTGCCTCTAATGCTCCCGACGTACACCGGTTAGACCGCTTAATCCTCACCCATGAGGATTTGGACCATGTCGGTGGCGCCGCTCAGTTCATTGACGAATGGATGAACGGCGGGAATTCGATCTGCCAGGCTTGGCTGCCTGCACTTTGGCTACCTGCGGACGGGACAGGGAAACGGAATGGCTGGCACGTCGTTGACCTCCTGCAAGGAGCGTTCGAGGCAGCACCGAAAATCCAAGCGGCAATCAATGAGGTCAGCGACGAAGTGGATGCTGCTGACGCGGAGGGCCACAATCAAGTGATCTCGGGCGTCCGCCGGCTCATGGACAACATTCGGGACGACGATGTTGGTCTCACGCGAGTGATGCGCGGACCAGTGGAGCTCGATAAGGTGCTCCGGCCTTTAGAGGGCGGGGCGCCGGAACCCGAAGGGGCGCCACTGGAGGACGCTCCGCGGCGGCCCAGGCTCTGGGGAGAAAGCACTTGGGCCGATGATCATGAAGGGGCCGTACAGCTGGTGGTGCTTCCTGTCGCTACGGTTGACCTGCGGTATGCTGAGCTGGCCGTGGTACTGGCGAGCATGGCCATCCGGACACACGCTCAAATCGCGCCTGCCATCGCCGCTTGCAGGCGGCACAAAATCCGAGTTCGGTGGTTCGACTTTCTGCGATATAAGGCGACAATGATGCCCAACGGGGGCGACCGGGGTTTCCTGACACCCGTCAACGCCGTGGAGATGGTGCCAACCCGTGAGGCGCCATCACCTCAAGCGATGTTCTACGCGCTCTTCCTCACGCAGGCCAACCGTGAAAGCCTTGTCTACTTTCGCCATGAAGCGGGAGAAGAGCCCGCCGCCCTTTTCACCGCCGACTTCAAAGCTGAAGGTGGGGCGCAAGAGTATGAGGAGTCCTACGTCCCACCCTCTCGCAACGAGGCTACTCATGACCGCGCCGCATCATGCATCAAGTTCCAACGCGCCTGCGTATGATGTGGTCCGGGGATGGCTCACTTCAGCCTATCCACCGATTATTGTCCAGAATGGCGGGAAAGGGGTGAGGAAGGCGGCAGCGGAGTTCATAGCTGTTCAGGATCACTTTTGTGTCCGCTGCGTACGCAGCACAGTCTCGCCGCACCTTGTCAAAGTAAAGACAAAGGCTGGTGCGTGGCAGGTCCCCAATCGCACGGTGGCATGTACTTGTCCCTGAGCTACTCGCGCGCGCAGTCACACGCGTCACATTTAAGTCGTATCCACCCGGTGGAGACCGCCTTGCCGGCGCGATCGGGCCTTTGATCTAAAGGGCGCTTCTAAGAGCGCCGCTAAGATCAGAGGCAGCCGTCAAGATGGAGATCATCACCGGGGTTGAGCGGCGGCGGCGTTGGAGCCTGCAGGAGAAGCTCCGGATCGTCGCGGAGAGCGAGCGGCCTGGCGGGGGCGTTGC
>JASHOA010000072.1 GCA_030041375.1 Acetobacteraceae bacterium | reverse complement strand
GTATTCACCGTCCTCAAGCAAAGCGAGGACGAGACCAGAGTCCTCGTGGCCTACGCCGAGCGCGCGCATGCGATCCGCTGCGCACAGGCCCTCGCGAGCCACCACGCCGCACTCCTCCGGCAGTTCGACGAGGAAATGCTCGATTCCGCCGTCGCGCCCGACCTCTACTCCGTCGTGAGCAAGGAAGACGCGATCGGGGTGCATTTCGGGACAATCCACACGATCGCCAACGAGCCAGGCAGCAGCACGCGATGGCTCGTTCAGGAAATCGATCTGATTGAAATGGAAACATCGCCGATTCGCGAAGGCGCCGGCACGAAGCAGCCCCTCCCCGAAGGAAACCAGCGATGAGACCGAAGGGCGCTGACGGCGGGCCCGGAATCGGCGTCGGGCAGTACACGACCGCAAGCGGCGAGGAGGCGATCGTCACGTCGATCGGCATCGATAGCCGGCTGCACGGGCACGTACCCAGGCACTTCACCTCGACGTGGTGGCATCCGGATGGGCGGCACAACCTCTTCCGGAGCTTCGATCTCATTCACCCTGAAAGCGACATGCCGCCTCGACAGTTGAACGAGGCATGAGCACCACAGTGCTCGTCCGGTGCCGGGAGCTGAGACGATCCCATCAAAACAGGATAACCGCTCGGGATTGGCCGCGTCTCGCTCTCTGGTTCCGGGCTCCCTTCGCTTCGCCCACCGAGTAAGTTCGGATATCGACCCTTGCGCGTAACGGCCCCTGGTGCGGGCGGCGCGCAAAGGCGTTCGGGCGGCGAATGCCTTGCCGCCTCGCGCGATTCTCTAAACCGAAGGCCCCCATCACGGCAGTCGCCGCTTGACGGCTGAGCGAACGGTGAGGAAGATCCGCGCTTCGTGGGCGTGCACTTTCTCCCGTGCCTCGCGCAGCGCATTTACGTCTGAGCCAACAGCAGCGAGCAGAGCATAGGCGGCAAGGCAAGCGCGCGCAGGTTTGGTCTCTTGCCGTTCCGCCCTGCGCGATCTCCTGCGGCTTCGCCGGCGCGCAAGGTGAAGAGCAGGCCAGTGTACCCGTACCGCCGGCAAAACGGCAGCGCCACTGACGCGCCATCCGCGACAGCACCGCCGGCGCGGCGACGGAAGTAACCATCTCGTTCAGCCCCAAGGGGAGCGCGACGAGATGCCGGCCTGCTCTTCGGTCTTCACCGATCGCGGCGCCGTTGCCCGTGGTCGAACGACAGCAGCGGCCGTTTGGGCCTGCCCGGCAAGGCGGGAAGGCTACGCTGACGACGGCAACCGCCTGGCGGGCCTGCGGCGCAGTCCCTTCGCGGAGTCCTGCCGGCCGCGTCCTTCGCAGCCACCGTCCGGATTTTCTCTCATCTCTGCGCAGTCACAGACCCCAGGGCCTGCGCTTCCTCTCGTGTCGTGCGGGTTCTAGGCCGGGCGGCGGCCGGCGAGGAAAGGGTGGGTCCTCGCCATGCTCGCCGTGGTCAGTCGCAAACGCGCCCCCCGCGTGGCTGTGCGGGGCTCTGGTCCCGCGGCGCCTGGTCGGTCCTCCCCGGCTGCGCCGGGTCCGGTCCGCGCCGCACCTTTCACGCCGGCCGCCTGATGCCCGGCCGCAATGAACCGCACCCGAGGAGGAAAAACGCAGGCATGGGGCCTGCGAGCCCCACGGGAGTTGAAAGACCCGAACATGGCTGCGAAGACCACTCAGAAATCCGCGCAGAAACCCGTCCGCGCCCCGCAGACCCGCCAGGCGATCACCCTCGAGCTCGTCACCCGGCTCGCCCCTACCGCGGTCCAGGCCGAGACGATTGGCACCTGCTTCGCCCTCGACCCCGTGGACTACGACGGCATCCGCGAGGCGACCGAAGAGCAGATCGGGCTCTCCGCCAAGGCGCTGCAGCCGACCCTGAACGAGACGGCGCTTCGCATTCACCTCCAGCGCGTCGCCGGTGCCTTCGTCAGCTCGGCGTACGGCGCTGCCACGTTCTACAGCAGCAAGGTCACCCAGGCCCGCGACCTCACCTCCAGGCTCGCCAACGATGATCGCGACGAAGACCGTGAGGGCGTCATCGGCTTCGATTCCCGGGCCGCACGTGCCCGGAGCTTCGCTGCCGCGGCGGGCCTCACCGCCTACGCCCTGCTTGCCGCTGCGACCGGTGCCGTGCATGCCTATGCCGAGATCACCGGTGAGGCGTGGAAACCTTACGAGGCGCCCAACGCTCCCGCCGGCAGCGTCAATCGCCAGGCCGCTGCTGCCGAGATGGAGGCCTTCGGCTGAGAGGGCACGGCGGGAGCCGAAAGGCTTCCGCCTTCTCCGTAGAAAACGTGAGCATTTCAGGGGCGTGTCGAGGCGACGGACAGGGTGAGCGGAGAGTAATTTGCCGCCACCGCATCACCGGTGTCGCATCACGCAAGTTGTGGACGGCCTTGCACGAGGTTGACGGCTATCTCTCGGGCCAGACCGGTCGGTTGGTCGACTACGCTGCGCGACACCGGGCTGGATTGCGTGTCGGCACCTCTATCACTGAGGGCACGGCTAATCTTCTAGTCAACCACCGCATGAACAGGTCACAGCAAATGCGGTGGTCACGCCGTGGCGCCGACCTTCTTCTGCAGGTTAGATGCGCCGTCTACAATGACCTCTTCAGCTCAACATCGGGGAGGCGGGTTAATCCCTCCTTCCTGACCAACAACTCAAGAAGGCGGCGTGAATCCCCCATTTTCTGGACACTCCCACAGAGCTTATGGCAACTTATTGAGATCACTCAAATTCGTTACCGTCATTTTCTGCATGTGGGGCACGAGAACCCCGGGACGCTCGCGCTCGTAGCGGGGGACCATCTGCGTCCATCGAGTGCCTCCAACCGCCGTCGATCGATGCGGCGGCGGATGTTGCTGCGCGGTCATGTGTTTTGCTCGGGCTGCGGTTCTCCAGCCGTGCGCGTCGCGGAACCGCTCTTCGCGGTTGGCATGTTCGGCCTCATCCAGCTCCTTCAACAGATTGCTCAGGCGCTTGGCTGCCTTCCCGCCGGTGACTTGTGCCGTATAGAACAATCGAAGCGCCCGGTCGCTCGCGCCGGGAATTCGGCTTACTGCGATTTCCCTTCCCACCGCGCCACGCTCGACCGTGCGTGGCCAAGCATGTGCGCCAAGCCGTCCTGCGACAGGATCGAGCATGGATCGAAGGAAACGGACCTCCTGCCTGCGCAACCGGGCCGGTCCGCTGATAATGCGATCGGCAATTGCTCCTAGCAATCCTTCGAGATCATGGATGCGCACGCCACGCCCATGCGGCGTCTCGACATACTCAAATTCCATTCACCAGCCAAACGTAATCGAGACCGCAGCTTGTGTAGTGGTGCATTGTTGCCCGCTTCACCGGAGCCGCCAATCCATCCACTCGACTGTCACCACGATAAGAGCCTCCACCGGATGCACGACCACCGTCACCACCCCTGCGTCGCGCGAACGGCCATGACGGCGATCAAATCGATGTGTTCAGTTCGTGACCGGTTATCCGAAGGTACCGTTACACACATCGCCAGGTCCCTGCGTCGGAGAGCGCCGCAAGGGCCATACCCGTCGCGGCATCGAACAGTACGAGGCGGTCCGGGCGCAGCGTCAGCCACACAACGGCGCCCCGCTCGAACCTCTCGTTCGAGCGCACCACGGCGACGAACGGCTCCCCATCGATCGTCGGCTCGGCCATCCCGTCGAAGCGTATGATCAGGTGGTTGACAGAGCCCATCGGTTCCACGATCTCGATCACTGCGGGAATCGTTCCAGGCGCAGGCGCGTGGCGCAGTGCAACGGATTCCGGGCGGATACCAAGAACCAGACGGTCCGTCTTCCGGGCCTGCACCAGGACTTCCTGGGTTGCCGGCAAGGCCGTTTCGCCGATGTCCAAGCCATCCCGACCGAGGCACAACATCAGGCCGCCTTCGCTGTCCCGTGCGGTCACCGGAAGAAGATTGATCGAAGGGCTGCCCACGAATTTCGCGACGAACGTGCTGGAGGGACGCTCGTAGATCTCCTGTGGGGTTCCGACTTGCATTAAGTCGCCCCCATTCATGATGCCGATCCGGTCGGACAGGACGAGCGCCTCCGCCTGATCGTGGGTAACGTAGACTGTTGTGATTTGCAGTCGTTCGTGCAATTTCTTCAGTTCGGTACGCGTCCTTTCCCGGAGCTTCAGGTCGAGGTTGCTCAACGGTTCGTCCATCAGGAAGATGTTGGGGCGCCGGATCAGAGAGCGTCCAAGCGCGACGCGCTGCCGCTGTCCACCCGATAGCTGGCCGGGTTTGTGCATCAGCAATTGTTCGATCCCGAGCATCCGCGATACCTCTCGCAACCGCTGGTCAATCTCACTTTGGGCGAGCCGGCGTACTCGAAGGTTTAAAACGAGATTCTCCCGCACTGACATGTGCGGATAAAGCGCGTAGCTCTGAAACACCATCGCCACATCGCGATTTCGAGGGTGCGTATGAGTGCAGTCGCGGCCACCGATGAAAACCTTGCCCTTCGACGGCGTCTCCAATCCGGCGATGATCCTGAGCGTGGTCGTCTTGCCGCAACCAGAGGGACCTAGCAACGTGAAGAACTCGCCGTTCCCGACCTCCAGGCAGAGGCTGTTTAACGCCTTGAAGCCGGTCGAATAGACCTTCTCAACGCCCTGCAAGGATAATGCCATGGCGGGGCGTATCCTATTTGACGGCGCCGAGTGTCATGCCTCGTACAATGTGTCTTTGCAGGAGGAAGACGACGATCAGCATCGGAACCAACTGGATGACGACGGCTGCACTGAGATCTCCCCAAAGAATTGTGTACGGCATGATGAACTTGGCGATCGTGACCGGAACGGTCACCGCGTCAACCGAGGTTAACAGGAGTGCCATCAGGTACTCGTTCCAGGTGAATACGAAGGTGAAAATCGCGGTCGAGGCAATACCCGGGAGCGCCACCGGAAGCACGATCTTCCGGATGATCTGCAACCGCGAAAGCCCATCCAGCAGTGCCGCCTCATCCAGTTCGAAGGGTACATCGCCCAGGAAGCCGCGCAACAGCCAGATCGCGAACGGGAGGTTGAACGCTATGTAGACAAGGATAAGGCCGAGCCAGGTGTCCAGAAGCTGCAGTTGCTGCCATTCCAGGTAGAAGGGGATGCCGACGGCGATCACCGGAATGAAGCGGAGCGAGAGGATCCAAAGCGCCACGTGCTTTTCCCCGGGCACCCGCATCCGCGCCAGCGCGTAAGCCGCCAGGATCGCGATGACCATCACGACGAGGGAAGATACGACGGTGACGACGATGCTGTTCGTGAGCACCTTCGCGAACCCGAATCGTACAAACAGATCACGATAATTGTCGAGTGTCGGCGAGAATCGGAATACCGGCACCTTGCTGTTGATCTCCCGTACTGGCTTCAGCGAGGTGAGCACGATCCAATAGACAGGAAACAGCCAGACCAATACGACCACCGCCGTCGTGATCTTGAGCAAGGTCGGCCAAACGTGCCTGGCCGCCGGCCGCACAATGGCGGGAATACGGACAGCGCCTGGTGCAGTACGGGTCATCCGCATGTCATTCACCGTCCTGGTTTTGAGAGCGCGCGCAGGAAGAAAATGACCAGCACATTGACCAGCACGATGGTAATCCACGCGACGGCCGATGCGGTGCCCATGTCACCCGACGTGAACCCGGTCTCGTAGCTGAGAATACTGAGGACTTCGGTCGATGATCCGGGGCCGCCGCGCGTCAGCACGAACACGAGATCGAAGGTACGGATCGCATCGATGAGCCGGATCAGCAGAATAACGATGATCACCGGGCGGATCAGCGGCATGACGATACGCCACAGTTTCTGCCATTCGTTGAGCCCGTCCAGTTCGGCCGCTTCGATCACCTCGACTGAGACCGATTGCATCCCCGCGAGCAGAATCAACGTCACAAACGGCGTCCACTGCCATACGTCGACGGCGATCACTGCCGGAAGCGCCCAGGTGGTGCTGACGATGAAATCGACGCCGTGCAGCCCTGCAGCGCGCAGCGCGGAGTTCAACAGTCCGTAGCTCGGGGCGAAGATATAGCGGAAGGTCAGCCCCATGCCGACCGGGGAGATCAGGACCGGCACAATCAAGAGCGTGCGCAACAGGTTGATGCCCACCATCTTCCGGTCGAGCAGCACCGCAACCCACAATCCGATTGCGAATTCCAGGACCACCGCGGCCAGGGCGAACACCACGGTGACGCGGAGGCTCCGGTGGAACAATTCGTCGCCGAACAGATAGGTGAAGTTTGCAAACCCGACGAATGGGGCGAATTCCGGCCGATAGAGCGTGTAATTGTGTACTGCCAACCACAACGAATAGATGGTCGGGTAAACCGCCATGGCCAGGAGGTAGAGCACGGCGGGCGCAAGCAGTAATAATGCTACTAGGTTCTCGCGCCGCTGCCATCCCACCACGCTCACACCTGTCACAGCAAGATGCCGCCGCATCGGATACTTTCTCGGCAAAAGCGCAGTGCACGCTTCGGTGGATGGAGACGGCGCGCCCGATTCTCGCGAATCGGGCGCACCGTGGCGCGCGTCAGGTCTTGTAGTAGCCGCTCATTGTCATGATTCTTGTTGCTTCGGCCTGCATGTCCTTGAGGCCCTGTGCGGGCGTCTTACCGCCCGTAACAACCGCCGCGACCTCGATGCCGACCGTGACATAGAGGGCGTTGGATTCGGGTATCGGCAGGAACCGCATGGCCACCGGCAGCGACGCCATCAATCCGGCGAAATACGGCCGGATGTTGGAGTATTCGCGGAGCAGTGACAGCCGCGCCGGTTGCCCCGTGTTCTCCACCCAGGCGCGACCGATCGCCGGGTCTTGCTTGTTGCCACTGCAACAGAACTTGATCCACTCCCAGGCCGCCTCCTGGTGCCTGGAGAAGACGGGCATGATCAGGCCGAGGCCACCCATATGTGGGGCGAACCGCGCCTTCGGCCCGGTTCCTTTCGGTACGATGTCGACCTTCCACACATCCGAATATTTGGTGAACTTCGGATCATTCATGGTCGATCCGCCCCATTCGACCGGCGCATACACCCAGGTACCGTTGAGCATCGCAGTGTTGGCTTCATCGTCGGAGGCATTGAGTGAAATCGGCTCGAGATAGGGCTTGAGCCGCATGAGGATATCGAAGGCCTTGTGGCCTTCTTCCGAGTCCAGTCTGAGATGCCAGCCGCCCGGCTCCATCTGGTCGAACCAGTCACCGCCATACGAGCGGAGGATCGTGATGAAGACGTGGGCCGCCCAATAGCCGCGCTTCAGCGTCGAGCCGACGTTCCGGTTCTTTCCGTTGTTCGAGAGCACCTTCGCATTGTCGATGGCCTCTTCCCAGGTGACGGCGGGTTTGATGCCGGCCTTCTCGAAGACATCGGCGCGATAGTACTGGAGCTGCGCGTTACTGTCCGGCGGCAGACCGTATAGTTTGCCGCCTTGCGCGGCCGGCTTGTCGCGGTAGAGATCGAGCACGTTTTCCGGGATATCGGAAAAAATGTCTTTCTTGTACGCAGGATCACGGTCGAGATAGGGGTCGAGCGGCACCAGCGCGTGCTGAGCGATAAACTGCGGCACGAAGTTGTAGTCTTCATGGATGACGTCGTAGCGGTTGCTCTTCGACGCCAACGCAACCGCGGACTTCGGCAGCATATCCGCAATCGGCTCGGCAACGATCTGCACCTGGATGTTCGGGAACTTCTTCTCGAACAGCGGATAGACGCCCTTCTGGGGAAATTCCCACCGCTGGCCGGATGGTGCCCATGAGACAATGTTGGTGGTTCCGGCCGCACGCGCCGTGCGCGCTCCCGCAAGGCCGGCGATACCGGCAATGCTGCCGCCACCAAGCAACCCCAGGGCTGACCGGCGGCTTCGTTTGATCTCTGCCAGTGCCGCCACGATGTTGCCATCCGCGGAATATCGATCCATCGTTCCCTCCGTTATCGCAATGGCGATTCGCCATGGTGGTCTTGAACCAAGCTGTATTAAGCTTACCACAGCTGGTATGGTAGCCGATAATGGTCGCGGCGTGAAGCCATTCCACAGAGGTATGTGCAGTTTTAGTGTCTTGGGCCTGACACCCCGGAAATGGCTGCGCCGTTTCCAGGCCGAAGGCGTTTCCGGGCGTTGTGCGCGGGGCCGGGCGCGCACCACTCGCCCCATGCGAAAGTTGGGCCAGCGGAGACCCGGCTGGTTCTCGGCCTGCTACGGGCACGCCGGCCCGGGGCCAGGCACTTGCGCAATGAGAAGGGTCGCTGCTACCGGTGAACAATGCGTCCGGTGGCGGCAGTGACAGGGACGGAGACGGTAACGGCAAGGCCAGAGCGGAGCAACCCAGGATGAAGTTCGCCCAAAACCGCCTCTACATCGAGGCGTACAACAAGTGCCCCAATTGCGGACTGCTGCTGTACGAGGAGCCGTCGGGTGGCGTCAGCGGCGCTGTCACCTTCGAAGGCAGACTCTTTTGCTCGCCGTGGTGCGTCAACTGGACCGTCGATCGCCGCCGGCGGCGGGCCGCAGAGGCTGCGGTTCCGGCGTCTACGTCACCTGATCCCGCCCGGGCATAGAGCAGTTCGGGCGGCATCCACTGCTTCGTCGCTCACACCAGCGACGATCCCAGGCCCTTCGTTTCGACCAAGAACCCCGACAAGATCATCGCCATCGTGGAATGAGGGTTTCATGTGTTCGATTCCATCCCCTACGTGGGCTCACGGGCTGCCCGGTCATCGGACTCTGCGGCCAACTCGGTACCATCGCAGAGGCGCGCCTGGTGCCAGCCGATGCGTTGCAGAGCGCTGACAAGACTTTCCTCGTGACGGGCGCCCGGGGCATGATTCCCGCCCCGCGCATCGCCGGCCGGGCCATGGACAGTGACCGGTTCGGCGCGCTATCACAGTGGCTGAGCGATCACAATTCGGCGCGACGCGCCGCCGGCTTCTACTCGACGCCCGCTGATTACAGAAGCACGGAATTCAGGCAATCACAGGAATCGTCATCATGAGCTACAGGCTGGGTATCGACATCGGCGGCACGTTTACCGACTTCGTGGCGTTCGATGAGACACGGGGCACTCTTCGTGCGTGGAAGAACTTGTCCACACCACACGACCCGATAGAGGGCATCCTGACAGGCCTACGTAGCTTCGGCGAGATCTCCAATATCGGGGAAATCCGGCTTGGCACCACGGTTGCCACCAACGCTTTGCTCGAGAAGAAGGGCGCGCGCGTCGCCTACGTTGCGACGCGCGGCTTTCGTGACGTACCGTTCATCGGCCGTGGCAATCGCCGGCATCACTATGACCTCGCCTGGGTGAAACCGAAGCCGCTGGTGAAACGTCGTGACGCCTATGAAGTGGACGAGCGTGTTGGACCAGCCGGAGAGGTGCTCCAGCCGCTCGACGAGGCGGGCGTTGCCGCTCTTGCTGACAGACTCGCCGCCGCAGGCGAAATCGAGGCGGTCGCGGTGGTTCTGCTGCATTCCTATCTCACCCCCGCGCACGAGCAACGCATCAAGGCGATCTTTGCTGAGCACATGCCGAACGTCCCGATTTCCATTTCGTACGAGGTGCTGCCGAAATGGAAGGAGCATTTCCGCTCCTCGACGACGCTTTGCGATGCTTTCATCAAGCCGGTCGTGCGCTCCCAGATGGGATCCATGCAGCGTCAGTTGAACGAGCACGGCGTAGATGCCCGCGTTGTCGTCATGCGCTCGAACGGCGGAGAAATGAGTCTCGAAGCGGCGGTCGAGGCGCCGATCCAGGTCGCGGTGTCCGGCCCGGCTGGCGGCGTGATCGCTGCGAAACGTACCGCCGAGCTTCTCAACTTACCGAACGTCGTCACGCTGGACATGGGCGGCACATCTACCGACGTTTCCACCGTGGTTGACGGCAAGGAGAAGTTCACCACCGACTTCGAGATCGAATGGGGCCGGCCGGTGCAGATCCCCATGATCGACATCCGCACGATCGGCGCGGGCGGCGGCTCGATTGCGCGGATCGATGCGGCCGGGATGCTGGTGGTAGGGCCCGAAAGCGCCGGCGCCGAGCCTGGTCCCGCGTGCTACGGACGCGGAGGCACGCTGCCGACCGTGACCGATGCCAATGTCGTGCTCGGCCGCATCAGTAGCGCGAACTTTCTCGGCGGTTCGATGGTACTGGACACAACGGCCGCGCGTGCAGCGATCGAACCGATCGCCGCTGTGCTCCGAAGCTCCATCGAACATGCGGCGCTGGCGATCGTGCGCATCGCCAACAACAACATGGTAGGTGCGCTGCACACGGTGCTCACCGAGCAGGGACTGGACCCGCGCGACTTCACGCTCGTCGCGTTCGGCGGCGCGGGTCCGCTCCATGTCTGTGACCTGATGGCCGAGGCGGCAATTTCTCAGGGCTTGGTTCCCAATTTTCCGGGCCAGTTCTCCGCGTTCGGCTTCACTATGGCCGATGCGCGGGTCGATCGTCACCGCACCGTGCAGCTCAATTCCCGCGCCTTCGATCGGGAACGCGCGGCGAGCGCGATGGGGATTCTGGTAGCCGAGTGCCGGGCGGACCTCGCGGGGCAGGGCCATCAGGACGTCATGATCAGCCGCAGCGTCGAGATGCGCTATCTTGGCCAGAACTACGAGCTCGAAATTCCGGTCGAGGCAGAAAGCTTCTCCGACGCTGAGATCGCGCAGCTGCTCGAGACCTTCCACAGCATGCACGAACGGCGATTTGGTTTCCGGCTTGCGGATCACATGGAGATCGTGAATTTCATCGTGACCGGCGTCGCCCCCACGGGCATGTTTGTGCTTCCCGAGATCCGGACTTCGGACGCGCCGGCGGTGCCGCGGTGCCGCCGCCCGGTGTGGTTTGAGAACGGCTGGGTGGACACTCCGGTTTATGCCCGCGACGGCCTGAAATCCGGCCAGACATTCCAGGGGCCGGCGCTGGTGGAGGAGAACGCGTCTGTCACCGTGCTTGCTGCCGGCAAGTCGGTTTCGGTTGACCGCTTTGGCAATTTGCTGATTGCCGCTTGAGGGAAAATCGCCCCATGGACATGGTATCGTTGAACATCGTTGGCGGCATCCTGGTTTCCATCTGCCGCGACATGGGGGTGACGCTGATGCGGACCTCCTACTCAACGATCTTTTCGGAATCGCTGGATTTCACCTGCGGTCTCGCGTTGCCGAACGGAGACCTCGTGGCCACCGGCGATTACTGCCCCTCCATGATCGGCGGGTTGCCGCTGCTGCTGCGCTCCTGCGCCCGGGAGATCCCCATCGAGGAATATGAAGAGGGCGATGTCATCCTGCACAACGACCCCTATCGAGGAGGATTGCATACGCCGGAGCATACATTCTTCAAGCCGGTGTTCGTGGATGGTTCGCTGATCGGCTTCGCGGTGGCCATCGGCCATGTCTGCGAGGTCGGAGGCCTCACGCCGGCCGGCTTCGCAGCCGAGGCGACCGAGGTGTTCCACGAGGGGCTGCGCGTGCCGCCGGTGAAGATCAAGCGTGCCGGCAAGGATGTCGACGACGTGTGGCGGCTGCTGCTTGCGAACGTGCGCACTCCGCGCTACAATTACGGCGACTTTCGCGCGTTGATTGCCGCGACCGATCTCGGCGAGCGCCGCATGGCCGACCTTGCCCGAAAATACGGCGTCGCCGCCTTCCGCGAGCACGGCGCGGCATTGATGGACTATTCCGAGCGACGGATGCGTGCAGAAATTGAAAAAATTCCTGATGGACGCTACAGCTTCTCGGACGTGATGGAAGATGACGGGATCGAGGACAAGGCTTCCACCATCCGGGTCGAGGTTACGGTCAGCGGCAGCAACATCGTGGTGGACTATCACGGCTCCTCAAAACAGGCCAAGGGACCCATCAATGGCACCCTCGGCGTGGCTCATGGAGCGGCCTACAACGCCATCCTGCAGCTCACCGACTCGACGATTCCCAAGAACTCGGGCTGCTTTCGGCCGATCCGCGTGTTGGCGGAGCCGGGGTCGGTTGTGAATGTGAACTTCCCCGGCCCGTCCGTGGGCGGCAACACCGAGACGCATTGCCGCATTGCCAACGTGGTGATGGGCGCGCTCGCGTCGGCGCTGAAGGAGCGGTCAGCCGCCACCGACGGCGCATCGCACAGCAACTTCCTGTTCGGCGGCACCGACCTCAAGAGCGGGGAATTCTTCTGCTGCTACGACCTGACGCCCGTCGGCTGGGGCGGGCGCAGCTTCGCCAACGGCAATGACGCGGTCGGCGGAATCAACGGCAACTGCCCGCACATTCCGGTTGAGGTGTTCGAGTACCGCTTCCCGTGGCGCGTGGAGGAGTTCAAGCTGGTCGATGGCTCCGGCGGTCCCGGCAAATTCCGCGGCGGCCTTGCGCTTTCCAAGACCATTCGCTGCACCGACACACCGCTGACATTCAGCTACATGAGCGACCGGCAGAAGGTGGCGCCCTGGGGCATTCATGGTGGTCATGCCGGAGCCAAGGCCGAATTGTTCATCTGCCGCGCAGGTTCCGAAGAGTGGCTCACGGTGACGCGGGCATTCAATAAGGTCTCGCCGAGCAAGTTCGCCAACGTGCCGATTCGTCCCGGAGATCGAATCAAAATTTCCTCGCCGGCCGGCGGCGGTTGGGGCCCTCCGGAGGAGTGCGATCGTGCGCGGCTGCGCGAGGATCTGCTCGACGGGTTCGTCACCGAGGAGCAGGCGCACACGGTCTACGGCCTTCGCTGAGGAGCTCGCGGATCAGGATCGTAGGGCGGAAAAGCGGAACGCATTCCGCCTTACGCGGGTGCGCAATGAATAGAGCTCTGAGACAATGAACAAGGAGCGGGATGATGATCAATCATCCCGCTCTGGAACGCTCCGGCTGCGTGGTGCCGAAGCTCAGTAGCGGCCGACGAGGAGCCCGCCGTCCACCACCACTACCTGGCCGGTGATATAGCGTGCGCCATCTGAGGCCAGGAACAGTGCCACGTCGGCAATGTCCTCTGGCTCCCCAACCCGGCCGATGGGAATGAACTTGGCGGCGGCCTCCAGGCCTGCGGGACCGAGTGAATGCTGGACCGAAAGCGCCTGGGCAGTGCGGATATAGCCGGGTGCAATCCCATTCACCCGAATGCCGTCCCTGGCCAACTCAACAGCCAGGCCGCGAACCAGGCCAACGACGCCGGTCTTTGCTGCCGAGTAGTGGATGTGCTCGTCCCACCCGTATGCGACGCCCATGATCGACGAGAGGGCGACCACGGCGCCGCTACCACGCCGGCGCATCCCCGGCACGGCGGCACGGACGGTGCGGAACACGCCGGTAAGATCGATGTCGATGGTGTGCTGCCACTTCTCGTCCGACAATTCCGCCAACGGCACTTTGTGGGCGATGCCCGCATTCGCAACGACTACGTTCAGCGCCCCGTGCGTCTTCTCGATGCGCGCAATGACAGCCTCGACCTCGTTTGTACTGCGCACGTCGAGCTTATGGAACTCGGCCTCGCCGCCATCGGCTTTGATCTTGGCGGCGGCGTCGCGGCCTTCGGTCTCCAGAACGTCGGTGACCACCACATGATAGCCGGCTTTGGCGAAGCACATGGCGGTGGCACGGCCGATGCCGATGCCGCCGCCGGTGATGAGTACAGTCTTTCGATCCATGTCTCGTTCCCGGGATGTAGCGATTGCGGAAGGGGTTCTAGTTCGACACAGGATGCCTGTGGTGCCAATCGGTCGCCTCCTGATAGGCGACACCGGCACGGCAAAGCAGATCCTCGGCAAAATGCCGGGCTACAAGCTGTACGCCAAGTGGCGTGCCACGCCCGGTGAAGCCGCAGGGTAGCGTGATCGTCGGATTGCCGCTCATGTCGAACGGAGCGGTGAATCGCAACAGAGCGGAAAGTTTGTCCGGCTCCCCAACCATGGCCTCCAGTTCCGCGAGTGTGGGCGATGCGTACGGTTGCGCCGGCACCACCAATAGATCCGCCGTTTCGAAAATCCGATCCATGCGGCCTCGCAAATCGTTCCGCCGCAATATCATCTTCTGGTAGTCCATGCCGGACTGGCTGCGACCCGTCTCGATCAGTCCGGCAAGGACGGGCCCGTATTCGCTCTTGCGCGACGGATAAGTCTCCTCGTGCGCCACGGCGGTCTCGGTGGCGCAATAGGGAATCCAGTCCGCGATCACGGCTTCGGCGTTCGGGAAGCGAACCGGTCTTATCTCGGCTCCGAGGTTGGCAATGACCGCCACCGCCTGCTCGACTGCGTGTGCGGCCTCCGGATGGACTCCGGTCGTGTTCCAGTCCTGGTCAACGGCGACACGCACGCCACGCAATCCCTGCCGCATCCCAGCGAGATAATCCGGAACGGGCGCCTGGCTCGCCGTCGGGTCATCCGGGTCTGCTCCCGCGATGGCGCCGAGCATCGCCGCTGCATCAGCGGCGCTCCGAGTCATCGGCCCAATATGATCGAGCGTGGCCGCCAGCTCGTACGCGCCGTAGCGGCTCACGCGGCCCCAGGTCGGTTTCAGCCCGGTTATGCCATTCGCGGCCGACGGGAAGCGGATCGAGCCGCCGGTATCGGATCCGAGCGAGCCGTAGCAGAGGCCGGCGGCGGTGGCGACGCCGGAACCGCTGGATGAGGCCCCGACCCAATGGTCGGGGTGCCACGGATTGACCGGCGGCGGAATGTTTGGGTGATGCGCGGCATAGGCACCCTCGGTCATTTGCAGCTTGCCGAGCAGCACGGTGCCGGCGGCGCGGAGCCTGCTGACGACTGTCGCATCCCGGTCAGGTACGAAATGTTTATGGATCGTCATGCCGGCCGCGGTCGGGATGCCCTTCGTCCAGCACAAATCCTTCACCGCGATCGGCGCACCGTGCAGCGGCCCCTTGATCTCGCCTCGCCGGATCTCCGTGTCCGCCTGGCTGGCCTGTTCCAAGGCAAGTTCGGCGGTGACCAGCGCGTAGCTCCTGAGGCGCTTGTCCAATGTCTCGATGCGGCTGAGTTGCGCCCGCGTCGCCTCTACCGACGAGATCTCCCCGGCGTGGATCCGTCGCGTCAGTTCGGTAAGCTCGAGATAATGAAGCTCGGTGCTGGACATGGCCTCCCTCTCTGTTGACCGGATTGGATTGCTGCCGCCGTCGGTGCAGGATTTGCTGCTCTCGATCAATTGCATGGCTTTGGCGTCAGCGAAACGATTCCGCCTAAAGCCATGTTGATCTACTCCGCGGCTGAAAAATCATAATCGCGCCGCGCGCCCTCGGCCGAGATGTAACCCTCGCGCAGATCCTCTTCGATCAGCGCGCGATCGCGCTCTTTCGGATCCCCAAAGCCGCCGCCGCCGGAGACCGTGATGCGCACCCGGTCGTCCGGCATCAGACGGATATTGGCATACTTGCTGGATGATACCTTGCCGAACGCCTGCTGCGCGGTCAGCCAATCGCTACTGCCGCCGCGCTGGAACAGCGTGGAGCCGTTCGCACCCCCCTTGCCGCCGAACAGCGACCAGGTTTGCACGCGGTGCCGGTCGGTGCACTGGCTCGCGGTAATCTCCGCGTTCACCGCGCGCAACGTGCGGCGGAAGCCGAGGCCGCCGCGATGCGCGCCCGCACCGCCGGAATCCTGCACCAGGCTGAATTCCTCCACGCGCCACGGGAAGCGGGTTTCGAACACCTCCGTAGGGTTGAACCGGCAATTGCCGTTGATGCAAATCACCGCGTCGTTGCCGTCGGCATGTGCGCGACCACCCCAGCCGCCCGACATGAGATCGTAGCAGGCGTAGAATTCGTCGTAGTCGGGATGGTAGCCACCGAACACGAAGTTACCGCCCGTGCCGCTTTCCGCCGCCATCACCCGCTCCGGAATGCATTGCGCCATCGCGCCCATGACGATTCCGGCAAGGCGGGGATGGGTTTCGGTATTGCCCGCCACTTCCGGCCCCGGATAATCCACATTGACCACCAGGCCAGGTGGCGCCACTACGCGGATCGGCCGAAAACAGCCGGAGTTCTTGGGGATCGAGGGATCCGTCAGGTGCAACAGCGCATTGTAGGTTGCGCTCATGGTCACGCCAAGGGTCGCATTGATCGGCCCACGCGCCTGCGGCGAACTCGCGCGATAATCAGCGATCAACTCGTCGCCCTGCACGAAAATCTCGACCTGCAACCGATAAGATTTTTCCTCGATGCCATCGTTCTCCACGAAATCGGCGAAACTGTAGCGGCCGTCCGGAAACGCGGCGATCTCCGAGCGCATGCGACGCTCGGAATAGTCCATCAGATCGGCGCAGGTCTCCTGGAACACCTGCTTGCCGTACTTGCGGATCAGCGCGCCAATACGCTGCTCGCCGAGGTCAAGGGCGCCAATCATCGCCCTGTAGTCGCCGTAGTTGTACCGTGGTGTGCGCACGTTGGCGAGCAGAAGCTTCCACACTTCCTCGACGTCCTGGCCTCGCTTCTTGATCTTCACCGGCGGCACGCGGAGGCCTTCATGGAAGATCTCGGTCGCCTCGCCGGCGAACGCCCCGGGTACCATGCCGCCCACTTCCGCGACATGGCCGATGCACACGGCAAAACCCGTCAGTTCGCCGTCAACGTAGAACGGCTTGAAGAAGGTGTGCTCCGGTACGTGCAGCCCGCCCCGATACGGGTCGTTGTGCAGGATGACGTCACCTTCCTCCAGCGTGTCGAATGGAATCTCCTGCGCGCATGTCTTCATCAGCAGGGGCATGCCGCCGATCTGCGCCGGGCAGAATTCGGCAACCGCAATCATTTCGCCGTTCGTGTCAGCGAGGCCGCAGGTGAAATCCAGCCCTTCGTTGAAGATAGTCGAATAGGAGGTCTTCATGAGCAGGATACCCATTTCCCGGCAGATCGATACCATCGACGAGTCGAGAATGGTCATGGTCACCATGTCCATTGCGGCGTGCTCCGTCACGCCTGAGGGAGCGGAAGGCGGATGTTCTCGGCCCCAGATTCCCGGAGCGCCGACCACTGCACGCACCACTCCGAACAGAAGATCTGCGGCTTGCCGTCGCGCTCGATCTCGATGCCGTGATCATAGATCAGCACGCCGCAGTTCCTGCACTTGATGTACTTCTCGATGTAATATCCATTGGTCGAAAATCGCATGATCAATCCTCCTTGTTCGCCTGAAAGCCGTAATCCTTGAAGGCGCGCTCGGCCGATACGTAGCCCTCGCGGATATCCTCCCTGATCGCGGCGCGGTCACGCTCCGCCGGATCTCCCCAGCCTCCGCCGCCCGGCGCAATGAGCTGCAAGCGATCGCCCGGACGAATGGTGATATTGGCGTATTTGCTGCTGGAGCGCTTGTTGAACGCCTCTACGACCGTCTGCCATTTCGTGCTGCCGGCGCGCCGGATCAGCGTGGCGCCGTTTGCACCCTCCTTGCCGCCGCCGAAGCCCCAGGGCTTGATGCGGTGCCGGTCCGTCATCTGGCTCACGGTGATGTCGGTCTTGCAGCAGAGCAGGCGCTTGCCGGTGGCGAGTCCGCCGCGGTGCGTGCCTGCACCGCCCGAGTCTGTCAGCAGGCGCCACTCCTCGATACGCCACGGGTAGCGGGTCTCGAATACCTCGACCGGCATGGCGCGGCAGTTGCCGTTGATGGAATCCTGCCCGTCGTTGCCGTCGGCGGCAAGGCGCCCGCCCCAGCCCACCATTTCGATGTCGTAGCAGGCAAAGTACTCGTCATTCTGTTCGTCGTAGCCGCCGAACACGAAATTGATGTGAGTCGAGCCCTCGGCCGCCATGGCGCGATGCGGCACAGCGGGTGCGAGTGCGCCGATCACCGCGCCGGCGATGCGTGGATGTGTCTCGGTATTGCCGCCCACTTCCGGACCGGGATAATCAACATTTACGACCGTGCCGGGGGGTGCGACGATCTTCACCGGCCGGAAGCATCCCGAGTTCTTCGGGATTGTCGGATCGGTCAGATGCAGCAGCCCGTTGTACGTGGCCGACCATGTCACGCCAAGCGTGGCGTTGATGGGGCCGCGCGCCTGCGGCGAACTTCCCGTGTAATCGACGACGATTTCGTCGCCCTGGACGTATGCCGCGACCCTGATGGCGTATTCCCGCTCCTCAATTCCGTCATTCTCCACCACGTCCTGAAATCGGTAGATGCCGTCGGGAATGGATGCGATCTCCGCTCGCATCCGCCGCTCGGAATAGTCCATCAGGTCACGCGTGGTCTGGCGGAACACCTCCTTTCCGTACTTGCCGATCATCATCCTGAGGCGCTGCTCGCCGAGATCGACCGAACTGATGAGCGCGCGGAGATCACCGTAGTTGTAGCGCGGGGTGCGCACGTTCGCGAGCAGCACTTTCCAGACCTCTTCCACGTCCTGGCCGCGCTTGATAATCTTGAGCGGTGGCACACGTAGGCCCTCGTGGAAGATCTCCGTTGCCTCGCCGGCGAATGCACCCGGCACCATGCCGCCCACTTCGGCGATGTGACCGATCGATACGGCGAAGCCCATCAGATCGCCGTCGTAGAACACCGGCTTGAAGAACGTGTGCTCGGGAGTGTGCAGCCCACCACGATAAGGATCGTTGTGCACGATCACGTCACCCTCCTCCATCGCGGAGGTGGGGATTTCCTGCGCGCAGCTCTTGATGAGCAGCGGCATGCCGCCGATCTGCGCCGGGCAGAATTCGGCGACCGCGATCATGTCACCCGCGGTGTCAGCGAGCGCGCAGGTGAAATCCAGGGCCTCGTTGAAGATCGTCGAATACGACGTCTTCATCAGCGTAATGCCCATCTCCCGGCAGATCGACACCATTGTCGAATCCAAGAGGTTCATGGTCACTATGTCCATGGCGAATGTCCTCCGCCTGAGCCCTGTTACGCGCGCTCGATCACCATATTGCCGAACCGATCGACGAACAGCCGGTGTCCCGGGTTCAGCACCGTAACCGAGGCGATTTCCTCAACGATGGCCGGACCGGCGATGCTATGGTTCGCACTGAGCGCATCGCGGCGGTAGACCGGTACCGATTTGCGGCCATCGATGAAATGTACCAGGCGCGTCTCAATCGGCTCCGGATCGCCCGCCGCCGGTTCCAGTTCGCGAAACACCGGCTTCGGCGTGATCGAGACGACGGTCGCAGAGAAATTCACGATCTCGATCACCTCGCCGGGAATATCGAAGCCGAAACGGGCGCGGTGCGCGACATGGAATTGCTCCCAGAGCGCGGTGGTGTTCTCGGGGCTGAACGTGTCGAACGCGATCGGGAGCTCCAACTCATAGTTCTGCCCGAGATAGCGCATCTCCAGGCTACGGAAGATCTGCACGTTCTCCGCGTAGCCCTGGGCCCGCAAATCCTCGAGCGCCTCCTCGATCAAGGTTTTGAGCACTTCCGTTGCGCGCTCGCGGTCGAATCGCTTCGAAGTCAGTTGCAGGGTGCGATGCCGGTCCACTCGGGCATCGGTGAGGATAAAGCCATAGGCTGAGAACTGCCCGGGGTGGTTCGGCACCACTGCGCGGGGAATGCCCATTTCCTCGATCAGATCGGAGACATGCAGTGGGCCGGCGCCGCCAAAGCTCATCAGCGTGAAATCGCGCGGATCGAGCCCGCGCTCGATCAGCACGCTGCGCAGCGCGCCGATCATATTGGTATTGGCAATGCGCAGCACCGACATGGCCGTTTCCTCCGCCGGTTTGCCAAGCCGGTCGGCCAGCCGCGCCATCGCGCTTTCCGCGGCGGTCACGTCGAGGGCCATGCTGCCGCCCAGAAAGTACGCAGGATTGAGCCGCCCGAGCAGCAGGTTGGCGTCGGTCACCGTCGCGTCGGTTCCGCCCGCACCGTAGCAGGCCGGGCCCGGCGCGGCGCCCGCGCTTTGCGGCCCGACCCGCAGCATGCCGCCCTTGTCGATCCAGGCGATCGAGCCGCCGCCGGCGCCGATGGTGCGAATATCGATCATGGGGATCTGGATCGGCAATCCCCATTCGATCTCGAAGCCCGTCGTGAAACTCTCCTGCCCGCCGACAATCGTGGAAACGTCCGTTGAAGTGCCACCCATGTCGATGGTCACCAGCGAATCGATGCCGAGCAGCTTGGCAATATGCCGACCCGCCACCACGCCGCCCGTGGGACCGGAGACCGCCATGTGAATCGGCGCGCTGGCGGCCGCTTGCAGCGTCATTTCGCCACCGTTCGACTTGATGACCGACACCTTGCGCGTCCCCACGCTCCGCTCAAGCTTTTCGGCCATTGTGCCGAGCTGCGCAGCCACGATCGGCTTGATGTAAGCGTCAGCGATCGTGGTCGATGCGCGCTCGTATTCCTTCCACTTGGGCAGCACGTCGTAGGAAATGGACACCGGCAGCTCGGGAGCTTCTTCGGCGAAAATCCGCTGCACCAGCCGCTCATGGACGGGGTTGATGTAGGAGAACAGGAACACCACCGCGACTGCTTCGATCTCCTTATCGGCGGCGATCGCACGCGCCAGCCCGCGCAGCTCGCCCTCGTTCGCTGCAGCCATGATGTTGCCTTGCGAATCCAGCCGCTCGGCGACTTCGCGGCAGTGCCGCCGCTTGACCAGGGGCTTTGGCTTCACCCAGTTGATATCGTAATGGTATTTGCGGTTACCGCGCTGGATGAACACCACGTCGCGAAACCCGCTGGTGGTGAGGAAGGCGACACACGCCCCCTTGCGCTCGAGGATCGCGTTGGTCGCGATCGTCGTGCCGAGCCGGATGTTGCGGATATCGGGCTGGTGCTCGAATTGCGCCAGACCGCGGACAATGCCTTCGCCGGGATCGCGCGGTACCGACATGCGCTTCCAGACGTTGATATCCTTGGTTTGACTGTCGTATGCGACGAAGTCGGTGAACGTGCCGCCGACGTCGACGCCGAGCATATAGCGCATCCGTTTCCTCCTGCCGTTCGGTTACCGCGTCGCCAGATCGCACAGTCCGAGTGTTGTTCTCTACCAATATAGCAATTCGTCGAAAAACCGGTGAGTTGTCACGCCAGCCCCCGAATGTGCCGAGTCGCCGTAGCCGATTGATGGCCGATTACCAATTGAAACGGGGGCCAGCGGAGGGTTTCGTGCGTACTCGACACACTCCTCCTACGCGGCAGGCCGCTTCGGCGATCAGACCAAGTCGTAGGCAATCGTGTTGAGCAGAAAGTCGCCGGCGACGCAAGCACACCCGCGATGTTTCGTCTTTCGTAGTATGCTGTTGTTTGCCCCATCTGGACATGCACTCTGCCATGGGACGGCAGCCCTAGCCCCCAGAGCCACGAGGCCCTGCCTCATAGCAAAAGCTCCGCCGCCGTTGGCGCGGCGCGCATACCGACCTGCCGCTCTTCTCCGATCCGACCCTCGCCGCTGTGGAGAGGGCTGCCACCCTCTCCCAGCGGTCCCTTTCTCGCCCAATCGGCGCAAAAAGTCATAAGACAAGCATGTTCAGATTGACTGAACATGCGCGACTTGGTCTGATCGAGCGGTTTCACGCGCTCCCTAACTTGCCCTTTGGGATCGCTTCGCTATTCCCGTCAAGCACGAACTTCTCTGACGGGCCGGCAAGCTCCGTGGCCGCTCTGGACGCAGAGCGCGGAGGTGCCGGCTGCCGGCAACCCACGATTGGGCGGCAGACATGCATCGTGCACGCGGCCTCGGTCTGCCGCCCGATATCGCGGCCCTCGCCATCCGCGGTCATATGTGGTCTCCTACCTAGAGCACCGCCGTTTTCGCCCAGGATCCCTGATGGGGTTCCAGGAAGTTGACGTGGGTGTGCATCTCGCGGAACAGCCACCGTCCGTCGACACGAACGTAGCTCTCACTGTAGGCCGCGAGGAGCCATTTTGCTTCCTTTCTACCCTCCGCCACAAACGTGGCAGGCATAATCAGTCGCCACTTCCCAGTTGCGTGATCGGCGTTCTGAAGCTCGATGATCGCGTTCAGAACGAGGTGTGCCGCGAAAGTGATTTCGCCCGAAACGCTCGCGAAAAAGGCCCTGATCTGGTCGCGCCCAAGATGGTTGCCGAAGCGTTCTCCCTCCCAAACACCGCCCTCAACAAACAGCGCAGCGATACTATCCGGATCGTAATGGTCGTCACAACAGGCGCAATAGCGCGCCTTCAGCTGCTTGATCTCTTCGATCGCTTCGAGCCGCGCCACACGCTCTTCCAAACTGGGATTTGGCATTACATTCCTCCTTTGCGCTGGTACCACGTGATGATACGCCACGGCATCGGCGTGTCACCAAATGTTGTGTTCCCGAACGCAGCACGATCTCCTTTAGGCGACGCACAACCGGGGCAACCTCGGCGGCGGAATAGCCGACCCAGAACGCCAACATGGCCATTGCTCGCGCATGCATTCGTGATCGCATGAATGGCCGATTCTGTCGTCCGCTTGGTCAACAAATTGGACGCGGAGAGTCGAGCCGCCGGTTAGGATCGTCTCGCCCCGGCTCTTTGCGGCCAGTTGTGCCGTTAGCAGATATGGCTTCATTGTTCGTAACGCGGTACCAACGGCGTGCTCCCGGACCTGGATGCGCTTCTTCGAGGCGTCGTTTGCATCGCTAACTTCGCCATGAAGCGGTGTCTTGCCGGCGCGTTCCCACACGCAGTTGGTCGGCGCGGTGCCGTTCATGGCTTCGGGGCTCTAATGCCAGTTGTAGTCATGTCCGCCGCGAGCCGGTCCGCGATGTCGGGAGCCTGGGCATCCGCAGCGAGCCCGAACTCCGCGGGCGTGCCGCACGCACTCAACCTTCCTATCGTGGTGAGGGGAGCGGGGTGGATTGGGTCGGAATCTGGTCTTGCCGCCGTCAACCGCCGTTGAACGGCCCTGGAAAAGAACTTGGTGCCCTGATCAGCCTGTACAGGTCGGATGACGAACGGCATGTCCTCTAGGATCTGATCAAGGAAGGGCAGTGGCGCTGCAACAGCGCGGCGCTATGCGACAGCGAGCACCATAGTTGTCCGCGTCCACCAATGGACGGCCCGTGGCGCGCAACTTCCTGATCGCCCGTTTTGCGAATAGGACAGGTGCATTCGGCGCTGCGCATTGAGCGCTACCGCGCACGCCATCGTGGCAGCGCGCCGGCGATGTGGTAAGCGCGGCGTCAGGAGGAAGTGACGCCGCGCGGCCGGCGCCGCATCGTCGGGGCAAAGCACCAAAGGCCGAGGGGTAAATTGCAATGGGCAGCATTCGACGCCGAGGATCGCGTCGCGGGCCTCGCCGGCGCCGGCAAGGGAATCGGGCGCAGCATCGCGCTCTCCTTTGCCAGGGCCGCCACGCACGTCGTGCTGTCCTGGCGCTACCGAGCGACGCTAGAGGCCGCGCCAAAGGGTTGCGCCGGAACCGCCGGCCGAGCGCTCTCGAAATCCTGATCAACACTGCGGTCCAATCACCCCGCCGCGACGAGCAAAGGTGCCAGGTTGCAGCTGACCCGCTCGCCGTTGCAGGATGCCGCGTATCGCCGGACTTCACGGCCAAGCAGTTGCCCCCTCGGCCTACCGGACGAAGACGATATCGGCCTGGGCGGTTCTCTTCCTGACAGACGAAGCAGTGTGCTATGTAACTTCCGAATTCATCTACGACGACGGCACCTTCAGCCGGCTTGATCGGACCGGAGTGGGCAATGTCACTTCCTTCGCGCAGCCGACGCGAAGGCGCGAGTCGCTGCGCCCTGGGAGATGACGGCGAGCGCGGGTGCGCCTTCGAGGTTCGAGGACATCATGATGATCAAGCGCCAATTGGGCAATTCCGGGTTTGCAGTGGCGCCGCTCGTTCTTGGCGGCAATGTCTTCGGCTGGACCGCCGACGAGGCCACCGCGTTCTCGATCCTCGACGCCTTTGTCGACGCCGGCGGCAACATGATCGACACCGCGGATGCCTATTCGGTCTGGGCTCCGGGCAACCAAGGCGGCGAATCCGAGACCATCATCGGGAAATGGCTGAAAAGGTTCGGCAGGCGCGACGATGTCATCATCGCGACCAAGGTCGGCTGGGAGCTCGATCCTATTCGCAGGGGGCTGGCGAAGCCCTACATCCTCGCCGAGGTCGAGGCGTCGCTGAGGCGACTCGCCACCGATTACATCGACCTCTATCAATCGCACATCGACGATCCGACGACGCCGGTACAGGAAACGCTTGAAGCGCATGCTCAACTGGTGAAGCAGGGCAAGGTGCGCGTCATTGGCGCTTCCAACTTCGGCGCACCCCGCCTCAAGGAGTCGCTCGAAACCAGCAAGCGGCTCGGCTATCCCTCGTATCGAACATTGCAGCCACTGTACAATTTGGTCGAGCGCAAACCTTACGAGGCGGAGCTGGAAGCGCTGTGTCTCAGCGAGGGGCTGGGGGTGATCAGCTACTTCTCGCTCGCCAGTGGCTTTCTCACTGGCAAGTACCGATCGGAACAGGATATCGTCGGGCATGCGCGTGCCGGAGAGGTCGAGAAGCACTTGACTTCCCGAGGTTTGCGGATTCTCGGAGCGCTCGACGGTGTCGCACATCGCTACGGGGCCAAACCGTCGCAGGTCGCGCTTGCCTGGCTGATGGCGCGACCCAGCATCACCGCGCCGATTTCCAGCGCCACCAGCCTCGCACAGCTGATGGAACTGGTCGCCGCGACCGAGCTTCGCCTCGATAGCGAGGCGATGGAAGCGCTCAACACCGCGAGCGCGTAATACCGACTGTCGCTATTTGAGACCAGGACCGCCATGTCGGTCGGCAACTCTCACTGTCTGGCGACGGTGGCATAAGATTCACGCGCCTTCCCCGAGCGCGGCCCGGCAAGGGGTTCTCGTGCCCAACGTGCAGAAACTGACGGTAAGGGAAACGGAGCTTTTCAATGGCCGGTCCGGCACCATCTGGCGTAAACTGTTGAATCAACACGATTCTCAGCTTTGGCCGTTCATTACGTCTGCGATACACAGTCGGACCGGCGCGCCCATACACCTTGATGGCGGCTGTTTTGTCACTTTTGACACATCGCCGATTGGAGGGCCTGCGGCGATGCTGCCGAAGGGGCCGCCCAATCAGTCTTCGCTCGGGCTGACTTTTTACAAAAGATGCAAACCGTAAAGAGTGGCAGCGCGCTCGTTCCGCAGTGTCAAGGACAAGCTGAAATTCACGGTGTTCCAACGGGTTGCTCGACATGCCCTGGGACCGTGCAAAAGTTGGGGGTGGTGCTGGAATGTCCGATGATCCGGCCGGACTGTCAATCGGCTTGCAAAATTGGCTCTGACTCAATTCTGATGATCAGCAAGCCGGCTCGTTTGCTAAGGATGCCCATGCCGACGTGAGGTTCAGCGGATTGAATGCCTTTGGTGCGCCGAACGCTCCGGCGGGTGCCAATGTACGCGGCTTCCGAAGCGATATCAATATCTTCTCTTGCGCCATCCTGGAACCACCTTCACCAAGAGTGCGTCAGAGCCAAAATTGGGCTCTTCCGCGTTTTTGATGCAGGGGCTCTTGTACTCGGGGAGCGAATCGATGAGAGAAGATGACCTCGCAACCCGAAACTGGTTGATCATCCTTGCAGTCCCTGCTTGCACTTGTTCCAAATGAACTGGTCGTCCGTTGCGTCGAGCCGGAGCTTCATCGTGTCGGTATTCTTGCCGAGCCAGGTAGCCGTGTGGCGGCCTGTCCTCGCTGCCACCGCTCATCGCACCGGGTACACAGTCGATATCGGCGAAGATTGGCCGATCTCCCATGGCAGGGACGCACCGTGATCATCATCGTGATCGCGCGCCGGTTCCGCTGCGATGCTGATGAATGCCCGCGCAAGGTGTTCGCGGAGCACATGCCGAACGTCGCGGCGTCGCATGCACGACGCACCTCGCGATTGGCCGACATCCAGTGCCACATCGGTGTCGCGCTCGGCGGTGCCGCCGGGGCGCGGCTGGCACGGCGTCTCGGGCTGCCGGTGAGCGGCTCGACGCTGCTCAGACTGGTGCGCCGCGGGGCATCTGCATGCACCACGATGCCGCTCCGCGTCGTCGGCATCGACGACTGGGCCTGGCGGCGCGGGCATCGCTACGGGTCCATCATCTGCGACCTGGAACGCCGACGCATCGTCGATCTGCTGCCCGATCGCGCCTGTGGCACCGTCGAGGACTGGCTGACAGCGCACCCGGGCATCGAGGTGATCGCGCGCGATCGTGGTGGCGCCTACGGGCCGGCGGCGGCGCGCGCCTGCCCTGATGCCAGACAGGTGGCCGACCGCTGGCACTTGTTCGAGAACGCGTCCGCCGCGTTCCTTGATGCCGTGCATCCGCACGGCGCTTGGCGTCGCTGCCGTCGATCCCAGCCGGCTGACGGCGGCCGAGCGACGCCAGCACGACGGGTTCCGGCGCCGCGAGGCCGGCAACGCCGTTATCCGTCGGCTTGTCGCGGCCGGGACGCCGATCAAGGAGATCGTGCGCCGCACCGGGCGCAGCCGTCAGCTCGTGCGCGCCATCGTCCGCAGCGGCGGGACCGAGGTGTTCCGCCCGAGGATGAGCTCGCTGGATACGGTCCTGCCGCGTCTGGAGGCGGAGTGGGCGGGCGGCTGCCGCACCGGCGCGGAACTCTGGCGACGCGTCAGGGCCGCCGGCTTCGCAGGTGCGCTGCGCGTCGTGACCGAATGGACGACACGGCGACGGCGGGCCAAGAGCGGCGGCGGCTCACGACCGTCAAAGCCGCCCTCCGCGCGAACCATCGCGCGGCTCCTGGCCAGCCGGCGCGACAGGCTGTCCACCGCCGATGTTCAACTCGTGGCTGCCGTGGAGGCAGCGGTTCCAGCGCTGGCCGCGGCTCGCGATCTGATCGGGCGCTTCCATGCCATCCTTCGGTCAAAGTCGAGTGGCGGGCTCGATACCTGGCTCAGCGACGCTGCGAGCAGTCTGCTCGCCACTTTCGCCACCGGCATCGCCGCAGATCGCGATGCAGTCGCGACCGCGATCTCCGATCCATGGTTGAACGGCCAGACCGAAGGCCAGATCACCAAGCTCAAGTTCGTAAAGCGGCAGATGTACGGCCGCGCCCACCTCGACCTCCTTCGCGCTCGACTCTGCACCGCATGAACTCGCCAGTCATCTGCACCAAAAGCGCGGAAGAGCCAATTTTGCAAGCCGATTGACATCCGATCAGCCGAATCGATCAACTGATGCCATGGCAAATCTCGATGTCGCCCTGATCCGACGGTCGTCACCAAACGCATACGAAATACGCCGCGTTCGGAAAGCATCAGCTCGACGTCTCGCGCGCTGAGGCTGAACACGTGATACAGCCAGACGGCGTGGCTGATGATCTCGGCGGGGAAGCGATGGCGGTAGTGCCGGTTTGGAGCAGATTTCATCCTGCCAGCCTCGCCCGAACCCCGGGCACCCGCCAGACCTGGTTACCGTAACAATGCCTCTTCACTCTTTCGCCTGGCTTCCTCGGAACCAGCGACGGCGCCACCACCGTGCAGCGATGGCCGAGTTCGGTGATTAGGCGATACGGGCCATAACCCGTCGGGCCAGCTTCATATCAGACCTGCACCCGCGCGTACCGAGCTCCGATCCGCTTGACCAGCCGACGCAATCCTTCTTCCGATGCATCCACCTCGCCGAGGTAGCGCACCTCGCGTCTCCGTTGGCCCTCCGCGATCGCCACGGCGTTGCGTAGCTTTGAAACGTCGATTCCGACAAAAACTTCTGTAAATTGAGCCACGGCTCGTCTTCCTGCGATGAGGATCGGCTCGGCCCGCCCAAGCAGCCCTCGCTCGCGCAGTGTAGGGCGAGCCATCTCTCCCTCCAGAAGCCAACTTACGGCCTTACGTATAACGCGACATCCGACGGACGCATACGGTGCGTTCCGCCATGTTCCGTCGGCTATTTTCTGGAACCTGCTTCTCGGGACGCCTGCCGTAAGACCGCAGTCGGGACGCGTCTGTGAAGCGTCGACCGGGAGATCCCCAATAGTCGAGCGGCAGCAGAGACATTCCAACCAGTACGCAACAACGCCGCCTCCAAGCAAGACTTTTCACAACGGGAGTTTGATTTAGTTGGTGGCATAGCTCGCACGAGCGGAAGGCCCTTGAACACACCGGAAGGAAGGTGACACGGAAAAATTTCCCCTCCATCCGTCATCGCAACAGCGTGTCGAGCAGCGTGCCGAAGCTCACGTAGATTTCCCGGCCAGCTATAGGCGGCCAGTGCGGCGACCGCGGCCGAACTGAGCTGAAGATTGGGGCGGCCATTTCGCATAGCTTCGTCTTGGAAAAAGCTCTCGATAATGCTCACAAGGTCAGGCCGGTCGCGTAAGGAGGGCAACGTGACTATAGCTCCGCTAAGTCGAAAGAATAAGTCTGGACGGAACCGCCCAGTGTCAACAAGATGCTGGAGATCGTGGAGACTCGCGGAGATTACCGAAATATCGACTGATTGCATACCGCCGCCGCCGAGTGGAGTAACCGTACCCTCGCCGAGGACATGCAAAAATCGACTTTGCAACAGAAGAGGCATGTCCCCGATTTCGTCCAGAAACAGAGTCCCGCCATCGGCTTCACGCACTAGGCCTTTACTGCCGTGCCGTGCAGCGCCAGTGAACGCACCTGCTTTGTATCCGAACAACTCACTTTCCATCAGTTCCTGGGGGACTGCGGTGCAGTTTATCGCGATGAATGGCCTATCCCGCCTCGGACCTGCCCGATGCAAGGCTTGCGCCAGTGCAGACTTTCCGGTTCCCGTCTCACCCTGAAGCAGGATCGGCAGACCACTAGCTAGGAGACGTTGTGCTTTGCGTACTTGTTCTGCGACCTCCTTTGCTTCGCTAAGCAGCAAAGAATAGGGTCCCGATTTGGGCGTGGCGTCAGATATCTGTCCGGCCGCAGGTCTTTTCGGGTTCACGAAACGGCTTTCATCGGGACCGATCATACGAACGTAGAGCCGGGTGCCGTCGTTCAATGGATGTCTCAGATCCAGTGTCTTCGCTGAATCCGGAACGGCTTTCAAGCCCAAACTCTCAGTGATCGGGCTGCCAGTCATGGCGTCTCGCGAGACCGACAACAACTGAAAAACGGATGGGGTGCCCGCGAGGACGCAATTTTGGTCATCGAGCACCAACCGCGCTTCGTTTGCGAGATCTGAGAAATCATCATAACGCGAAAAGCGAAGGACACGCTTCCCCGCATATTCCCGCTGCAGATGCAAGTTCTCGATCCGTCGCGCCGAGTTGATGACGATCTGTCGGACCATGGACTGTACCAGACGATTAGTTTGCTTCGGAGTCGTCACATTGATAACCCCAAGGATCCCACCTCGAGATCGGAACATAGGTGCGACGGTGCAGGATATCCCGATTAGTCGTGTCCCAAAATGCTCTCCCATAATTACTGAAAGTGGCCTTCGTTCCTTTAGGCAGGTACCAACACCATTTGTCCCCTGCTCTTCCTCAAGCCAGCTGCTACCGGGAATAATGCCGACTCGTTGCACATCGTTTTCCAGCTTGGCAAGATAACGAGATGCGATCACGACGCCGGAATGATTCGTTATCGTGATCGCGTAGTAGCTCTCAGCAACCTGTATGAAAAGACGATCCAACTCGCCCTGAACCACTGCGAGCACATCTTCATCTGCGTCCCGGCATGCCTTCAATTCTGCCAAGGATAAGATGTTCGGTGCGGGGATGGCGTGCGGTTCCAGCCCATACCGCGTAAGGCAGCGGTGCCAAGATCTCACGATAGATATCTGCCGACTGTCCTGAAGATTCGTTCTCGCCGCGCTTACGGCCTTTACGGATGTGGCAACCCGCCTCGAGTGCTCCAGTTCGTTCAAGAACATGCCCTCCGCCTTATCCCTTTCTCGGGACTCTCTGTTCTTCCGATCCAAGATAACATCCCGCACCGAGCGCTCAAATATTGCGGGATGGTTGGGGTGTCGCGTGCGACACTCCAACCATCCAGTATGTCGCGCTGCGACACCTGGAGTCGAACTCAACCCATTGAACTTCTTGGGAGTATCAATTGTGGCATGTTTCTTGCACTGTCTGAAAGCCGGACCGAAGACCTTGGCGAAGGCGTGCCCCTCGTGGCCTGGGTAAGCCCGTGATGCCAGCCGGGTGACGCCGGAGGATGGCGGATAATGGAGCCTTCCGGAGAGATTGAGGGAGTAAGGGCGGACAGAGATAACATCGTTGCCCTGTTCCGTAGGGCGATGAAGCAGCTTGGCGGGGCAGTCTGCTTGATCACCGCACGTGATTCTCAGGGCGGCCCACACGGTATGGCCGCTTCCGCTGTCATCTCAGTCTCAATGGAGCCGGCATCGTTGCTCGTCTCAATCAAGCGGACTGCCAGCCTGTATCCTATAGTCTCCGGGAGCGGGCTATTTTGCGCCAACGTCGTCGATGACAGCGCCCGGCCCCTAGTCGCAATGTTCGCTCGATCGGAACGCAGGAACGAGCGTTTCCTTTCAGGCGAGTGGCGGCGGGGTTGGCACGGGCTACCTTATCTCGCCTCAGCCCTGCGCTCTGTCTTTTGTGCGGTCGATGCAGGAATGGAATACGGCACTCATACCCTGTTCGTCGGTCGTGTGCGCCATGTGTCGCTGACCGAAGGGGGCCTGCCGCTGCTCTGGATCGCCGGCGGTTTCGCGACGCCGAAACTCGTTTGCCACCAATGAACCGCAACCAACCCGCGATCGCAGATGTGTCTTCGCCGTCGTTGGCGGGCGGCTTCACGGCGACACCCCGGCCGAGCCGCGTCGTGCGCTGCATAAGCAATACTGTTGCCGTGCCGCTACAAATGTCATCGCAGGCTGCAGGGCTGTCGCGTAGACCGGCTCGGACTTTGACGCGTCGGTGTCGGCCGCGGCAAGTATTGGCCGCTGGCCCCTCCGACGGGGGCCTGGGTTGTTATGCGCTGCCTTACCCGGGGAAAAATCCGCCACGCGGGTGCTCGAATGGAATTGCCCAATGGCCGAACACACCTCGGCCGCCCTCAAGGCGGGAGTGCCGTTTGCACCCTTACTGCCGACACACGCTGCGGCCCGAGCTCGCGCCGTTTTAAAGCCAAAATGAAAGGAAAGTAACATGCGACTCGGACTGTTCATGATGCCCTTGCACACATTGAAGCTCAGTTACAAGGAGATGTACGACCAGGACGTGGAGGCTGCACTCTACGCCGAGCGACTGGGGTACGAAGAGTTTTGGATCGGCGAGCATACCTCGGTGAAGGTAGAGCCGGTGTCAAACACGTTTCAGTTCCTGTCTCTGTTGGTGCCGCAGACCAAAAATATGAAGCTGTGCACCGGCGTGGTGAATCTGCCGCAGCACCACCCCGCGCGTGTCGCCGCGGATGCGGCCATGTTTGACCACATGTCCAACGGACGGTTCATCATGGGGATCGGCCCAGGCGGGCTTGCTTCCGATTTTGAGCTGTTCGGCACCACTGAGAAGAACCGCCAGGAGATGATGATAGAGGCGGCAGAGATCATTGAGCGGATCTGGAGAACCACGCCGCCCTACGATATTACCGGCCAGTATTGGACCGTAAGGATCAAGGACACCGTCCAGGATGACCTGGGCATCGGACTTATTCCGAAACCGTTCCAGACACCGTTCCCGACGTTCTGTACCTCAGCGATGAGCCCGTATTCTACCACGGCCAAGCTGGCGGGCCAGCGGGGATGGCACCTCATCTCCGCCAACTTCAACGCGCCCTGTGTGGTCCGATCGCACTGGGAGGCCTATCAGGCGGGTGCTGCGGCCGCTGGCGGGCTTGCGGATCCGGCAACCTGGCGGATAGCCCGCAGCATTCTGGTCACCCGCGATGAGGCAGAAGCTCGCGACTACCTCGCAGAACCAGGCAACGCGATTTGGTCGTATTACAACTATCTGTACATTCAGCTTGGCCGCGCTGGGGCGCGCAAGATCTTTCAGACGCGCGAGGACGGCAACGTAGAGGATTTGACGCTGGACGAGGTCATTGACGCAATGGTGATTGCCGGACCGCCAGGATACGTTGTGGACCGACTTGTTGCCTTCATCGACGAGGTCGGGCCATTTGGAACTCTGCTAGCTGCCTTTCACGAATGGGACCGTAAGCGGCTATGGCAGAGTTCGATGCGTCGTATGATTGAGGAAGTGATGCCAAAGGTCCGCCCATATTGCGAGAAGAAGCTCGCAGCCTGACCCCCTAACGGAGCAATTTTGCCCTGCATATCTCATGGTTCAAAGGGTAAGGAGGAGCCCGTGAAAGCTGGCGGTTTTAATGCCCTGCGCGGCATTCGAGTGACAGTTCTTCGGGAACCTTCGCGGTCTCGGGGACCCCAAGGAGCCCTCGTTCCCGATCTCCGTGTCGCATCTGCGGTAGCGACCTGGGGGTGCGGCCCCTGGGTCGATCTTCGGGCTGCCCGAGCCACGTCCGTATTCTGGCGCCAAGCAGGTTCATCATGAGACAGAGCACCCGAAAGTACGGGGGCATGCTGTCTCTAGGCCATGGAGCGGTTGACGGCTCTATCGTTGGCAGTCTAGCCTCGCGACGAGGCAAGGTTTATCGATTCGCGCGATCACAAACAAACAACGTCCTCAGGAGGAGCAATGCGTACGTCATCCAGAATCAAGGTGGGCGGAACAGCTGCGGCAGCGGTACTCGCCATCTCGCTTACCATCGCCAGCACCGCGTTCGCCGCATCGACTTACGATCCGCAATGCTTCAAGCCGTGGTCGCCAGATACCGCGATCATGCAATTCAAGTCGAAGCCGCCACCTTATCGAATTGCTCTTGTCAACGGCTATGTCGGAAATTCGTGGCGCCTACAGATGATCGAATCACTGCGTGCCTACGCGAAGCAACCGGAGGTCGCGAAGTACATCAAGGAGCTAAAGATCGTCAGTGTCGGCAATGACGAGTCGGCACAGCTCGCGTCGATCGAGAATTTCATCAATCAGGGCTATGACGCCATCCTCATCGAGGCGGTCAGCACGAAGGGCTACGACCGAGTGATTCGCGAGGCCAAGCGTGCCGGGGTGATTTTGCTACCTTATGACGTGATCGTCGATTCAAACCAAGTGCCGATGATTAACGAGGACCAAGTGGAGCTCGGCAAAATGTGGGCTAACTGGGTCGTCCAAGAGATGGGCACAAAGGGCCGTGTCCTTGAGATCCGCGGCATCGAGGGAACCTCGGTTGATCGGGATATTCACGCTGGTGTCCAATCTGTCTTCAAGAACTATCCCGAGATCAAGACGATCGACGTAGACGGCAAATGGGATGACGGGACCTCAGAGAAGGCGGTGGCTGACGCGATCTCGGTCTACGGGCATTTCGATGGCATGATCGAGCAGGCGGGAACGACTGGTGCAGTGCGAGCCCTCATTGACGCTCACCAGCCGCTGATCCCGGTCGGAGGCGAGGGAGAGAACGGCTTCCGTAAGGAGATGGCCGAGTATGCGTCGAAGGGACTGCGCGGCCTGTCAGCCGAGCAGGCACCGGCGCTGTCCGCGGTTGCGCTCAAGGCCGCCATTGCCCTGCTCCAGGGCGAGTCGCTGCCGCAGATGAGCCGGGTTCCGGTTCCCTACATTACCTATAAACAACTAAAGCCCGGCGTGAACTACTTCCCCAACCTGCCCGATAACTTTTTCGCGGAAACCAGCGTTAAGGCTTGTGACGTCGTCTTGACACCACAGGAACTGTTCGGCAGCCAGAAGAACTGAGTATCGACCGGAAAATTTCCCGATGACAGGCCCAGACGGGGCGGCCGGTACAATCGGCCGCCCCGTACTTTGGGAAGCTCGCGGAGTTACCAAACGCTACGGCGGCGTTGTGGCCCTGGAGAATGTCGACTTTGCCTGCTCCGCGGGTAGCATTCACGCAATTGTAGGTGAGAACGGTGCGGGCAAGAGCACACTCGTCAAAATCATGGCTGGCGTGGTGAGGCCGGATGCAGGCGAGACATGGTTGGAGGGGCGGCCGGCGACTTTCACCGGGCCGGCCGATGCCGCTGCGGCGGGTATTTCCTGTGTGTTCCAAGAACTGTCGGTTTTACCGCATCTGTCTGTGGCGGACAACATCTTCATCACCAATCCACCTCGCCGCTGGGGGTTGATCAACGTCACAGCGCAGAGGCGGGAAGCGGAATCGTTGCTGGCAATGCTTGGCTGGACCGACATCAATCCGCGCCTAAAGATTCGGGACCTCTCGCTTTCGCGCCGGCAAATCGTCGAGATCGCCAAGATGATGGCACGGCGCCCGAAGATTTTAATTCTTGACGAGGCGACCTCCGCACTTGCGGCCGAGGATGTCGGCAAAGTGTTCAACCTGCTGCTGCGGCTCCGCGACAAGGGTATGACAATTATCTACATTAGCCATCGCCTCAACGAGGTTGACCGGCTGGCCGACCTCTATTCCGTCTTCCGCAATGGCCGCCATGTCGACACCTTTGCGAAAGGCAGCCGCACCCACCACCAGATCATTCGGCTCATGATTGGCCGGAATGTCGAAAGGCTTTTTCCGCCTCGGTCGCGGTACGTCGCGAGTGGCCCTCCGGGTCTTCAGATCCGCAACCTCAACTGGCCGCCTCGGCTCGCCAACATCTCGCTCACCGTCGGCTGCGGTGAGATCGTAGGATTAGGAGGTCTGGAGGGACAAGGTCAGCGCGAGCTGCTGCTGGGCCTGTTTGGCGTTCTTCGGCAGTTACGCGGGACTGTTGAGATTGGCGGTCAGCCAAGACGTATCGGTAGCCCGGCTCAGGCGAAGTCAAGCGACAATCGCATGGCACTGATCCCCGAGGACCGAAAGACGGAAGGCCTAGTACTGTCTTTGCCGGTCTTCGAGAACATCACTCTGGCCTCGCTACGCGATTTGACCACCGGCATATGGATCGACCGTAAGGAGGAAGCCAGCCGGGTCGATGCGATCGTGCAGCAGTTGCAAATCAAGGTCGGCAATGTTGCGGCGCCAGTGGGAACCCTCTCGGGCGGCAACCAGCAGAAAGTGGTACTAGCGAAATGGCTGCTGACCGACCCGCGCGTCATCCTTCTCAACGATCCCACCCGAGGGATCGACATCGGCACCAAACATGAAATCTACCAGCTTCTACGGAATATCGCCGACGAAGGAGCCGCGATCTTGTTTTACTCTACCGACTACGATGAGCTTATCGGCTGCTGCGATCGTGTGCTGATCCTCTATGAAGGTCGCATTGCACGCGAGCTGACGGGAAGCGACATCACCGAGACTAATATCGTCGCGGCCTCCCTTAACGTACATTCTCCTGTGCCCGCAGTGGCGGCTGGCGAATGACCAACTTTCGTCTTCTCCTACGCTACAACCAGAGCCTGCTTCTGGCGATCTTGCTGTTTCTCGGCCTCTACGGCACCTACATCGAACTTCAGCCGCGCGGTTATGACGCCTTTATCGCCAATTCAAACGTTAATCAGGGGTTCGGGATCGCCATGGTTTCCATGGCGCAAACGGTACCGGTGCTAACCGGCGGGCTCGATCTTTCCGTTGGCGCCATTATGACCATGGTTGATTGTCTGGCTTCCGTGGTCCTCAATGGTTCACCCCTGCAGCTCGCATGGGGTCTTTTCGCCTGTCTGGCGGCGGGCCTCGGTTGCGGACTGGTCAATGGTTGCATTGTGGTCTATGGCCGAATTCAGCCAATCATTGCCACATTGGCCACAAGCGCGATATTCATGGGCTTTGCCCTGGTGCTGCGCCCTTCGCCAGGTGGGACGGTCAGCGGCGCACTGAGCAACGTGCTGACCTACGAATTCGGCGACGCTCTGCCCGCCGCGCTGCAGGCGAGGGTGTTCAACTACATTCCCATGGAGTTCGTGCTGCTCATAGTTGTGGTGGTCGTGGTGTGGCTACCCTTTCGGCGATCGGTGATCGGGCGGGGTTGCTACGCAGCTGGTTCGTCGGAGGATGCCGCCTATGTGTCGGGCGTCAACGTATCGGCTTCGAAGCTCTCCGCTTACGCCATGGCGGGACTGCTATCGGCTATCGGTGGTGTCTTTCTCGGCCTGCAGACTCAGTCGGGCGAAGCGAATCTTGTGCAATCAGGTCTCCTCACGCTCAACTCAATTGCCGCCATCGTCATCGGAGGAACATCGCTCGTTGGCGGCGTTGGTGGCTGCATCGGGTCGATATTCGGCGCCTACATCCTCACCACAATCAACGCGATGCTGCAGGTGACCAACACTATTCTCTGGGTCATTCCGGCATCGCCCTTGATCCAGCCCTTGTTCGAAGGCGTGGTGGTATTGTTTGCCGTCAGCGCCGGTGCAGCGCGTGTATTCTGGGTGCGCAACCGGCTCGAGCTTTTCCGGTAGTCGCGGATGGATCAGAAGGCCGAGATGACGCGGGAGAGGAGATCGGTGTGGCCGATCCGATTGGGGCAGTCAAAAATCAACCCGCCCGTTGCGACGGCCTTCGCCAGTATCGTGGTCGTGCTGGCCATCGGCAGCATCTTCTCCCGAAATTTCCTAAGCATCGGCTATCTATTGCAGCAGCTTCAGGTCGCGTCATTCCTCGGCGTAATCGCGGCCGGGGCGATGGTCGTGATCTTGGCTGGCCATATCGACCTGTCGATACCCTGGACGCTGACCATCGGCGCTATGACGGCAACGGCGATGGCGGCCGGCACTCCCTTCGGCGACGCCGGCGGTATCGTCGCGGCGGTCCTCGTTGGCACCATCGTCGGCTTGGTCAATGGTGTGGGTGCGGCAATTCTGCGGGTGCCGTCGATGATATTCACTCTCGGCGTCAACGCAGTCCTCGATGGCATTGTTGTCCTTTATACGGGCGGATTTGCACCGCGCAATGCGGCGACACGATTCATGAACCGGATTGCCGTTGGGCGCTCCATCCTGGACATCCCGAACGCCGTTTTTGTCTGGATCGGGATTTCGCTGATTGTGGCGTTCATGCTGAGGCGTACCCCGTTCGGGCGGTACATCTATGCCATCGGGAACAGCGAAGGGAGCGTCTATCTGTCCGGCATCAACACTCGTTTGGTGCTCATCGGAGCCTTCATTATCAGCGGGGTTGGAAACTGTCTTGGCGGCGTTTTGCTGGCGGGTTACGCGGGGCAGGCTTATCAGTCGATGGGTGACCCCTACCTCTTGCCGGCGATCGCCGCAGTGGTGCTCGGGGGTACCAACGTTCTCGGCGGAAGCGGCACTTATCTTGGTACCGTGGCTGGTGTGCTGCTCATTACGCTGCTTGGGTCAATGCTCTCGGTAATGCAAATTGCCGAAGCAGGACGGCAAATCGCTTACGGTGTCGCGATAGTTGTTATGCTTCTTGCGTACGGCCGTTCTCCGCGGAGGCGGGAGTGAATGATGCCCCGTCGTGCGACAATGCGGCTTGAAGTGGCGAACCAAGTGGCAGGGGCAGCCGGGTCACGGCCAACAAGGTTCTCGGTCGTCTGTCCGGGCGGTCAGGCACTCCGTTGAGCTTCGGCATGCAGCCGTTGCGGCCGCGGCAGGATTGCGGCAATGCTTGACTGCACCAGGATAAAGGCGCTGCCCGGTGGTGCAAGAACTCCGGGGAGTTGGTCAAGATCGGAAACGTCGCGAATTCTCGCGACCGGCATGCCAAACGCTCTGCCGATCAGTTCCAGGTCCGGGTTCTTGAAACTCGTGCCGACGGTTCGCCCTGGATAGTTCCGTTCCTGATGGATGCGAATCGAGCCGTAGATTCCGTTCTCGGACAGGATAACCTTCAGATTCGCATCGTGCTGAAGCGCCACCGCGAGTTCGTTCCCTGTCATCAGAAAGCCGCCATCGCCGACCAGGCAGATGACCGGCCTCTTCGGCTCACGCAGTGCGGCGGCGACCGCTGCCGGAACGCCAAAACCCATCGCGCCAGAGATCGGCGCCAGCAGCCGCTGTGGGGGTGCTATCGGCACGATGCGATACAATGGGGCGGCGAACGAACCGGCATCCGCCGTGACGATTGCATCGGGAGGCAGGCAGCGTGACAGGGCCTCGATAACCGCCTCAAAAGGGACCCCGTCATCGCACCCGAAGTGGCGGGGCTTTGCGATGGCTCGTTGCGCGGCCTTAAGGTCTGCGATCCAGTTTGCCCGCCGCGGCGGGATTGCATGGGGCGGCCCCTCCATCGATCCCATTAGTTCGCAGGGATCAGCGACAATAGCGAGGTCGGCCGCGTAATGGGTTCCGATCGCGCTTGGATCGGAGTGAACATGTGCCAGCATCATCTGCGGGCGCACGAGGGTGGGAAAGGTATAACCCTGCGTCGTTATATCGCCGAGCTGTGCTCCCAGCACGATAACCAGATCGGCCTGGCGCAGGAGGTCCATCTGCGATGACGGATTGCTGAGGCCCATGTCTCCAGCATAGAGGCGATGGGCATTCGGCAACAAATCTTGACGCCGGAACGTGACAACCGCCGGGAGCTCCCAAGCCTCCATGAAAGCCAGCAGTGCTGCCCGCCCTTCGTGGTGTTCGAGTTCCGGCCCGGCGATGAGCAACGGCCGTACACTTTCTGCAAGACGGCGGCGCAGGACATCAACCTCCTCCGCACGGGGGGCGCCACGAACTGGAGACTGCGGTCGCACCGGTTCGGCGGCAACAGGTGCTGTCAGGACATCTTCCGGAAAGGCGAGAACCACGGGCCCGCGGATGCCCGAGGTGGCGGTCTGTATGGCGCGAAGAAGCGTCTCCGCGGCGCGGTCAGGATCGGTAACTTCTGCCGTCCACTTGGCGATCGAACCGAACATCCGACCGTAGTCGATCTCCTGAAATGCGTCGCGCCTTACGTCATTCACTGCCACCTGACCGACGATCAGGATGAACGGCACCTCATCCTGCTGAGAGGTGTGAACCGCGATCGCTGCATTGCACGCTCCCGGACCCCGGCTGACTATGGCCACGCTCAGCCGCTGGGTGAGACGTGCATCCGCGATAGCCATGAAGCCCGCACCGGACTCATGGTGGCAAACAATCGTCTTGATGTCCCTTCGGCCGTACAGGGCGTCAAGCAGCCCGAGATAGCTCTCACCTGGAACGCAGAAGGCGCGATCGACGCCGTTCTGGACCAATGTGTCGACAATCAACTCCCCGACGGTCCGCATCGTATCTCCCGACATTGGTGCAGGAAATAGCTCCTGCCCAAATCGTTCTGCGACCAATTAGTCGGGGCCAATCTGGTCGCCCCCGCCTTATCGCCCTCAAACGAGATTTTTAGCGATTGTCCGCGGAAGAGCCAAGCCCAATGCACGACCAGCAGGACGACCATATGCATCAGTTCCCAAACACAACTGCCGAGAAACCCTTTAACGCCTCCTCCGCAACGGATCGGCGGTGAGCCGGCCTGCTCTCCAGAAAAGTGGGCCCAGCCGTGATTTCCGCGTTGATGCTTGATATCCCAGGCCAAGGTGATGGTCTCCGATGTCTCGGACCGTGCTGATTTGGCAGCCGCCCGTGGACTAAGCCGCGCTCCTAAAGCGGATGTACGTCCTTCATGTTGGCGGGCAAAATCCCGAGCCTCTGCAATTCGGTGAGTTGCTCGACCATCGTGTCCTCAGAGTCGTGGCAATCGCCGAAGCCGAACTTCCGTGCCTTTATTGTACTGGTTATGTTGTCGTAGTCTGTCTTAAAAATAAAGTCGCCGAAATCCCATGCGGCGATATCGCGATAGCGATAGGGTCTGAGCTGGTAGCGCCCAACAATGGCATTCCACAACGGCTCCTTATCGGCCATCATCGTTCCCAAGTTGATAGGCAACGGCACGTCCAACGGCATGCCGAAGAACTTCGCCACCGTTTCAAACATCCGGGACCAGCGGAAATAGTCGCCGTTAGTGATGTTGAACACTTGGCCGCCGCAGGCCGGCGTCGTAGCCGCCCATTCAATCGCCCGGGCGAGAATACGCGCGTCCGTGTATTGGTACAGGACGTTATAACTCTGGTGAGTGCCCGGGAAAACTAAGGGCAAGCCAAGTTCCTTCGATATCAACGCATAGATGGCAATGACCATCAGGAGATTGTATGGATTACCGATCGCCGGCCCGATGACCGCCTCCGGCCGCAGTACTGTCCATGTCCAAGACTTGCCGACGCGGTTGCTACGCAGAAAATCCTCCTGAGCATAATAGAAGTTAGGCGGCATATGTCGGGGATCACTCTCCTTAGCTGGAGTCCGGAATGGCCCGAGATGGCAGCCATACGCTTTCCCACCCTGCATCAATGTCACGTGCTGAAGAGCGGGCGAAGCGTCCTCGATGGCGTGCACGAGATTGGCCAGAAGGGCGAGGTTCGGCGCTACTTGCTCGGCGAGACTGGAGTGGAACTGCAGCGCGGCGAAGACGATATGAGTGATGTCGTTGAGACCGCTGAGGGCGCGTCGTGTTGCGTCCTCGTCGAGAAGGTCGACCGAAATATGACGAGCACGCATGGGGAAGTCCGGCTTTGAACGCGACAGTCCGATGACGGTCCATCCCTCCAGCTTCTCAAAATGAGAAACAGCGGTGCGCCCGATCACGCCCACCGCTCCCGCTATCACGACCTTCTTGTCCATGGATTCCTCCACCTCAAGTTTGATCCCTTGGTTTACCGGCTCTATTGGGTCATCCGCAACGCTTGCACCGCCGCCCGCCAAGCAGTTCGGCATGGCTGGTGGCTCACAGTGTACACCGACGTGACTACGCTTCTTGTACCTTGTTCCGTTACATGCATAATGCAAAGCGTGTCGAGACAAGCCTCGTTTCCTTTGAGCCCCTCCGTTGAACAACAATGCCGCCATTCTGAACACCGGCGAACGGCATCTCAGGGAAGGGAGATCAACCTGGCCGTGGTTGAATGCTGGCAAGGCCGAGCGCATCCGTTGGCATCCTCGCCCTCCTGTCTTGCCCGAGCCGGCAATGCGATAGACAGCGAGGCCATCTCGGCAGGGACTAGCCTCTTCGAGAGCCTCATCTAGCTTGTGCAAGCCGCCGATGGCGGCGATGGAGGTGACGCTCTGGTCGCTTGTCAATCGAGTATTCATTGATACGTTGGGGAACATCCTAGGCTTGCGGAGGTAATTTGACAAGCTGAGCAAGTGCCTCAGTTTGAATTTTGCGCGGCCGGCGCTGCCTTACGAGCTTTGGTCATGTAGGGGCCACGAGCTTTTGGCCCGTGGTCTGTGTGTCAATCACCGCTACGACCTCCGCAATATCCCAGAGACGATCGGACATACCGGCTCGCCATCGCTGCAACGTCTTAGTCCGAAGTTGCCTTGCTGGTGAGGTGCAAATGGCTGATTCCGCTTGGTAATGCGGATTGAAGGTGGTGTTTTACTGCCTACAGCCGAGCGGGCACGCCGAGCAATTCGAAGCTGCGAACTTGGATGGCTGTCGGCTCAGGATAGAGCAGGAAGACGTCATTTGGGGTGCTGGCGAGAGCCATGGTGTTGCGAGTGAAGGTGGCCATCTCGGCGAGCAGGGAGTGGAAGCTGTGTACTGGCAGGCCGTCTTCGGTACGTTTGCTGGCGGCCTTGCGTTGGGCGGCGGCCGAACGCTGTGAGGGGGCGACGATAGAAGGGCGTGCCGCGGCGGCAGCGGCGCGCTGGTGATCGTCGAACAGGATGGGAGCGAGTGCCTGGCGGATGTGCCATTCGAGATAATACGCGAGCATGCAGAGCAGCACGTGGGCCCGGACGCGATCGGGCAGGCGGTGATGGATCGGGCGGATTTCGAGATCCACCGTCTTGATGGAACGGAAGGCGCGCTCCGCCTGGCAGAGACCTTTGTAGGCCCGTACCACGTCGGTGGCGGCGAGCGTCGATTCACCAAGATTGGTGCGGATGACGTAGAAGCCGTCGAGCCGGCTTTCGGCCTCGATCGCCTCGGTGTTGCGGTGGAAGCCGAACGCGTCGTCGGTGATGCTCAGGGTAAAGTGCTTGGCTACCTTGTGGCGATCGAGCACAGCGCCGGCGGCAAGCCCGATCTGATCGGCGCCGCGCAGCGGTCGACGCTGGCGGCTGACCGCACGTGCCACTTTGCCGAGGTCGCGCTCGGTGGCGGCCAGCAATTCCTGGCGCTTGCGAGAGCGTTCGGCGGCCAGCAGCGGGTTGCGGCAGACCACCAGCCGCTCACCAGGGAACTCCGCAGAAGTCACCTCAGCCAGGTCGCGTTGGTCGAACAAGGAGAGCTGGAACGCACCCTGTTCGAGCAACGCCCGGATACTCGGGGCGCGCAGCGCGGTTGTCACGTTGCTCTTTAGACGGGTCTGATGCACTTTTGGTGCAAGCTGATCTCGGTGGCATCGTGGTCGGGGAAAGGAGGCCCCGAGATGATGAAAGCCCTGGGAACCTGGTCACCTGCGCCGTACCTGAATGTGACTGCCGTCGAGCGAGAAGAATCGCGCTGGCTCGTAATCGCATATAGCCGGAAGCGCCCTTGCTGTCCGGCCTGTGGTGTGCAATCGCATTCGCGCCATAGCGTCTATTCACGCTGTCACGTTGCTCTTTGGACGGATAAAAGTGCCCGTAACCGCCTGTACTGCCGTTTGAAATGAGAAAAGAAGGGCCGGGTTTTCTCGATTTTGCCGCAATAAATGAGAATTTCTGGCCGCCCCAGCAGCACGACGGCCCTACTCCCGGTGGTAGCCCGGTTGTCTTCGATCAGGCGGCCATCAGGTCCCGGAAGCAC
>JASHOA010000002.1 GCA_030041375.1 Acetobacteraceae bacterium | reverse complement strand
GTTGTGGACCTGTTGCCCGAGCGGTCCTCGGAAAGCACGGCCGACTGGCTGCGCCGTCACCCGAGTGTAGAGGTCATCAGTCGCGATCGGGACGGACTTTACGCTGACGCCGGGCGGGTCGGAGCGCCACAAGCGTGCCAGGTCGCCGACCGCTTCCACTTAGCGCAGAATTTCCGTGTGGCGATCGAGCGGCAGCTCTGCGGACTTGAACGCATCGCCGCGCATCAGCGCGGCGAGCGCGCGGCGAGTCTGCCGGACTTGCGAGTCGAGCTGGGCGAGTGCGTGCTCGAGGTCGCTGTAATCGAAGCTGCTGCGCTCAACCGGGCTAAGCAGCGGCAGCGGCCGCGAAGGCTCGGCGATTTCACCATCGACGATTGGTATAGGCGGCCGACCGCGACCGCGATGCGGGTCGGGCCGGTGGGGCGGCCGTACCACGTCGCGCAGCGGGGCTAGGCCCTTCAGTCCGAACAGCCGCCGCGCCGAGCGATGGGTCACCTCGACCGCTACGTCTTCCGCGACGAACCGGTCGAGCAGCTCGGACGCACACTTGACCGACATACCGATCGCGCCCGCCAGCGTGGTCGCTGACAGCAGCGGAGTTGCCGCGAGCACATCGACCGCGACCGACGCTCGCGAAGTGCTGCGCCGGCTGTGGATCGTGCTGCGCGCCGTCCGCCAGCTGTGCTCCAGTCCCCTGAGAAGCTCCAGGTAGTCGCGGGCTTCAGCGGCAACCGCCTCCAGAAACCCCACCAACCAGTCTGGATATAATTCCGGCGCCTCGGCGCTCAACGCCTGCGGTCCGGTCAGCGGCACGGGCACCCGCAATAGTCGGCGCTTGCCCCACAATCGGATCAGCGCGGCGCGGATCGGTGGCCGCGTTCCGCCGTCCTGCAGCCACGACCAGAGACTCGCCGCGGCACCGAGCAGGCCGCCGGGGACAGTCGCGGCCAAGTGACGCTCGGCCGCCTGCACTTCGCCCTCCTGATCGAAATCCGGCTCCACGATCCATTGGTGCATGGCGAGAGCCGCGCGGGCGGCGTCAAAAATCGCGCCACGGTCAATGATGCGGAGCGCATGGTCCATGCGCAGGCGCAGGCCCTCGAGCATAGCCGCGAGGTGCCACGGATCGATGGCGTGCCCGTCCACCGCGGCCTGGCGGCGAACTGCTTCCAGGCGCGCCCTGTGCAGAAAGGCAGGCAGCAGCGGATGATGATCGAGCGCCTGGTCGAGCCGGGCGATGGCGCCGGCGGCGCGCTCATGGGCGGTGAACAGGGCTGGGTCGGCCGGCAGGGCCGGCACAACGCGCGGGTTCAGCAGCGTATCCAGCATCAGGCCCCCCGGGAGAGAGGACGCGTCAGGCCGGACGCCGCTGATCGCCCGCCACAACGTGGAGACTGGAACTGCCTGCTTCTGGCGGTCCCCGTCATCCTCCGCCCACGCAAGACATGTGCGGCGGGGCGGCAAGGCCCTTCACGCATCGTCGCCTCCGACGTCGGGCAGCATGCCGGGCTCAAGCTCCTCGGGCGAAGGAAGCGCGTCGGCCAGTTGCGCCGGCAAGGCGTCCGCCAGCATCAGCTCGTAGCGGGCCACGCCGATCGGCGTGTCGACGCCGCGCAGCGCATATTCGACGACGACGCGATTGCGCTCGCGGCAGAGGATCAGGCCGATGCTGGGATTGTCGCCGGGCTCGCGGTCGCGGTCATCCAGGGCCGCGAGATAGAAGTTCATCTTGCCCGCATGCTCCGGCTGGAACGGTCCGGTCTTCAGGTCGACGGCGATCAGGCAGCGCAGCTTGCGATGGTAGAAGAGCAGGTCGACATAGAAATCCTGGCCGCCGACCTCGAGATGATGCTGGCTGGCGATGAAGGCGAACCCCTTGCCCAGTTCAAGCAGCAGATCTTTCACACGCGCGATCAGGGCTCGCTCGATATCGCGCTCGTGCGCCGCCTGCCGCAGCGTGAGAAAGTCGAACTGGTAGGGATCCTTGAGCACCTGCTGTGCGAGATCTGAGGTCTCGGGTGGCAGGACCCGCGCAAAATTTGTCAGTGCCTTGCCCTGGCGCGCGTGCGCCTGGGTATCGATTTGCATGGCGAGCACGGGCCGGCTCCAGCCGTTCGCGAGAGCAGCTTCAGCATACCAGAGCCGGAGAGCCGGGTCTTTGACCCCAAGCAGTTCAACATTCTGGCCCCAAGGTAATCGTCCAACGACCCGTTGGACGATTACCGGGTCGGGCCACGCCTCGGCGAAGGCCCGCATGTAGAGCAGATTCGCCCGCGAAAAGCCGCGCGAATCGGGGAACTCCGCGCGTAGGTCGGCGGCGAGGCGATCGACGACCTTGGCACCCCAGCCGTGCGCGGCTTGGCGCTCGTGGATATCGCGGCCGATCTGCCAATAGAGGCTGATCAGCTCGCTGTTGACGGCAAGAGCGGCGCGCAGCCGCGCCTCCCGGATCCGGGTTTTTAGGTCGGCGAGCCAGGCGGCGTAGCCGGCGGGCGGGGCGGGCAGCGGGGACGTCATCGCGTAACGGTACCGCGCGGTGCTGACCGGTTGCTCGGTGCCGCGCGGCCGGGGCGCGAGCCGCCCGACAGCCGGAAAGTGGCGTTACTTTTTGGGCTCATAGACTCCATTGCGTCATCAATAAGCTGCACGTTAGCTTACGCTAATTTATCCTTAAACTCAAACAATCAGAATAATATTCTTGGCGGCGGGTAACAGCCCCTCCCCCCGCATCTACCTCCGATAAGTGGAGTGGTTGGGCGATTGGCTCAGCGCGGCTCAGGTGTGAGCCATTTGGGCCGCTTAAGCGGCCCTGAGCCCGGCTGCGGGCGTCAAATCACGCCAAAATCGGCCAAGCTGGCCTTCCCAACGGCTCGAGGCCCCTCCCCTTCCACTTGCTGCCCGCGAGATGGCCTCTCCAGAGCGGGCCATCGGCCACCTCTACAAACGGCCGTTTCCGAGTAACTTGTGGAATTGTAAAAGTGCCCGGCGCCACTCGAGGTCCGTCCCTTTCCGGCGCAAAGTGGCTGTTTTTCGGAGGAGCAGCGTGTCTTCCGAAGCGACTCGGACGCGTGAAGTCTCTGAGAGAACCCGATATCCAACAGTGCGCAACCCGGAACGTGAGAATGTCCCCTGCCCTCCCCGTCTCTGACGGCCGCCTGGTCGGCTACGCCCGCGTGTCCACCGAGGATCAGGGCACCGATCCCCAGTGCGACGAGCTCCGTGCCGCCGGATGCACCGTCGTTCACGAGGAACACGCATCCGGGGCAGACCGCGATCGGCCTATTCTCACCCGGGTTCTCCGCGAGATCCGCCGCGACGACACGTTGGTTGTGGTGCGGCTCGACCGCCTGGCTCGCTCGGTCAGCCACCTGCTCGCGGTGATTGAGGAGCTGGAGGCCAGGGGTGCCCACTTCCGAAGCCTGCACGATCCGATTGATACCTCGACCCCGCAGGGCATGTTCTCGCTCCAGGTCCTCGGGGCGGTTGCTCAGCTCGAACGGGCGCTGATCGCGGAGCGTACCAAAGCCGGCCTGCTCGCCGCCCGCAAACGCGGTCGCATCGGGGGCAATCCCGGCCTCAGGGCCGGTGATCCGAACGCAATCCGGAAAGTCCGCAAGGGCCGTGATGCCACCTATCTCAACGGCGTGCTGGACGGGCTCGACTCCTGGCTGCCGACGGTGCGGCGCATGCGTCCCGATCAGCCGTGGGGCGACGTCGTGCGCGTCCTCAACCGAGGCCGGACGCAAGCCTGGACGGTCGAGCGGCTGCGCCGCACGGTCCGGCGGCTTGTGTCAGAAGGGCTCGCCGATGCCGCTTTGCTTCAGCGCGCCCAGCCACAACCTGGTGATGACCGGCTGATGCGGCTGGTCGCCGGCATCAAAGCGGCGGCACCCGATCGCACGTTGCAGGAGATTGCCGCCCAGCTCGAGGCGATGCGCGAACGCACGCCCCGTGGCGGAACACGCTGGCACCCATCCTCCGTCAGAAACCTGCTGCTTCAAGCTCAGCGTCTGGGCTTGCTCGGATCTTTACCAGCGCAGATCGGCTGACGGGCCCAGGCGGAGCACTGGCTTAGGAAAAGCCCCGCATCATAGCAATTCTTCCGGGGTTTATCCTTGGCCCTATGCCAACGGGATGCAGACTGTGACCCTCTGTCCCAAGCTCAAGCGCTTCGCCGCCGAGGCGGTCGCATCGAGGCGCTATCGCCATATGTCCCAACTGGGCGCCACCGCTGTCGCCCGGCTCCAACGAGCCGAGGCAGACCGTATGATCTTCGCCAAGGTCGATGCTACGTGAGCCAGTCGGCCCCGCATTCGGAGATAGCGCCCCGGTTACGGGCAGCGCTGTCGGGCGTGCAGGACGTTGATGATTTCCGCTGTCGCCCTTGTGACGCGGTAGACGACAATGTAGTTCGGATGCGCAACGCGTTCACTGGTGCTGGCGACCCGTCCCGGCCGGAACAGCTCCGGCTGTTCGGCCAGTGGCAGTACCGACTCCTCGATCAGATTCCGAATGTGCCGTGCCGCTGGCGGGTTGCGTTCGGCGATGTAGGCGATAATCTTTGCCAAGTCCTCGCGCGCGCTTGGGCGCCAGATCAGTGTCCGCACGCCAAGCGACGGCTAATCCGGCTTCGCGCGGTGCTCGGCCTCGGCGATGATAGCGTTGAGCTCGGCCATGACGGTGGCATGTGGGACCCCGGGGCGCGGGTCGGCCAAGCTGGCCTCGACCCTAACCCGGAACCAGCGTTCGTAGGCTTCCGCGTCCTCAGTACTCTCGAACTCGTGCTCAACCGGAGAAAACTCGCCCATTGAATTAATATAGCACGCGGCGCCCCCGCGGCCAGCTTCCCCCGCGCGCACATGAGTGGGCGCGATTGGACACCTCCCCTGCCCTCGCCTTTGATCTGATCGTCCGTGCCGACTCGCCTCTGCTTTTCATGCTCAAAGCGTCCGGACCGGCCCGTACGGCCGCACCCCGCATTTCTCTCAGGGGAAAGCGCCAATGTGGAGTCCAGGTGAGTACAACGCGCCAAAGATTCAAAATCTTAGGGTGAGGCCCGCGAAAGGAGCCTTAGGGGATCGACAGCCGGGTCGACGGAACCTCCCCTGAGGGTGGGAGGTTCGCCCCTTGAGCAATCGCGAGCCATCGCCTACGCCACTTGGCGCGCTGGATGTTACTGACTGGGTCCCACGCCGCACGCCCCTCGGCCTCTCCCGGTCGACGCTGGTTCTGAGCAACGACACCGCCAATCCGGCCGGATGACCCAAGGAAACGTACGCTTATCATCGGTCAGGGCGCCGAGACTTTCCCCAGTAACTGGTCAAGAAGATCTGCCAACCCCTGAATCACGTGCAACCTATTTCGAGCGCTCGCACGGGGAATGCTGATTGCCACCGATCCCGAGCGGCCGCGATGGCCGGTGGCAATAACTGCACCATCCGGTCCGTGTACTGCAATGTCTCTGGAAGGCCGCTTCACCCCCCTCGCCCGCTCTGCGGCAGCTTCGGACAGCCGCCGCATCACTGCTGCTGGTTTGAGCGTCGTGCCCGCCGCCTGCTCTTCAGCCAACACAGCCGCTGCCGCAAGCACGCACTCGCGGGTCTTGGGCGCACGGAGTAACGGAGCGAGTGTAGCGGCATGGGTGATCCGGATGACCTGCGGCGAACCAAAGCTAGCGATGATCTCGGGTGGCAGACGTGCCAGCTCCAGATATCGGCTAAGCCAGCTTTTGCTGACCTCCAACCGCTCGACCATCCTTTGCTGGCTGCCCCCGTAGTATCGCTCGATTGCCCGGGCGTAATCAGTCGCTCTTTCGTAATCCGAAAGGTCCTTGCGGCTTCGGTTCTCCAAATCCGCAAGGCGAAATCCTTCCTCGTCTGTGAGCTCACGCGGCTCAATCAGGAATTTAAATTCAGGATAGTTATTAGCCCGCAGCCAAGTGACGGTCCAATGGCGCCGTGCGCCACAGATGACTTCGAACTCGTGTAGAGGATCATCCGTCACGCGGCGCACGATCGCCGGCACCTCTTGGCGCCCCTGCGCCCGCATACTCTCAATCAGATCGCCGCAGTTGACCTCGTTCAGCGCCACGTAGTTCCGGTTGTGACCATCCCAAATACGACAGCGCGTCGGGTCAACGAACTCGTGCAGCCGGGTCACCGCGGTCCCAGCCGCCAGCTCGGCAAGACGATTGTCGCGCGCGCTCAGAATCCCGCTCCTGGGCGGAGGACGAGGGATCGCCGGGGTCGCTGCCCGGGCGCTTGCGAGCTGATCGGCAAAGCCTTTGTTTCCCTGTGCCATTTGTCTATTTCTCGTTTCCTATCAAAGCCTTCTCTGCAAGTTGCAGGCCTGCAACCTTTCAGATTACCCCATCGCCACGCAGGCTTTCGATATGGCTCGGCCAAGTCAAACGGATCAGTATTTCCACCTCGGCGTTCACCGCGTTCAGATACGTCAGACAGCGCTGATACGTCTCGCGAGACGTGACGGGACCATCAAGATCATAGACGGTCATCAGCCGTGCCGAGGCATTGTCTATCTCCGCACTGTCCTTCAGCACGGTCCGAAGCATTGTCTCACCGAATAATTTGCGCATCACCCCGAGAAGCTCGCGCTGCATCGATTTCTGCTCGTCCGCACGCGTCGCTAGTATACGTAGCCAATTGAGTTCGACCGGCATTCCCTGCTCCTGCAGTACCCCCATCGTCTCATGAAGCATCGCAAGAAAAGTCGTGGTCGAGGTGAAGTCCACCACAGTCGGCGGAATCGGAACTAAGAGAGCGTTCGCTGCCCGCATCACCGTAAGCGAGATCGTACCCAGGGCCGGCGGCGGATCGAGGATCACGACATCAAAATGCTGGCCGATCGACGCGATGCCTTCGGCAAGCCGGTTCAGCAACATCTTGTCCGCCCGTGCGATTTGCGCCGCGAGTTCGTATTCGGCCGAATAGAGCTTGAGATTGGCCGGCACGAGATAGAGCCCGTCCCAATGAGTCTCGTGCAGCGCATAGGCCAGACTCGACATCTCGGTATTCCGGATGAACGGGTAGAGAGTGTCCTCTTCGGCAATGTCGAGATCCGGGACATACCCGAACATCGTGGTGGACGAGCCCTGGCTGTCACAATCGATGAGGCAGACACGGTACCCCCGAATCGCCAGATATTGGGCCAGATGCGTGGAGACCGTGGATTTACCGACCCCTCCCTTGAAGTTCTGCACGGCGATGATGGCAAGCGGGTCCCCGAGCGCGCGCCAATTTCGAGTCCCGAAGACGCGACGCATCGCGTTGATCTCCGCCAGTGTATAGCCGATCCGGCGACCAGTTGCGGTGCGCTCCACGGTCGGTAAGCGACCATCCTTCTCGGCCTCGCGGATCGCTGCGGGCGTGCGCCCTACAAGCTCCGCCGTGCGCGTAATAGAAAAACGCGGTGCCTGACGCCTTTCCGTACCCTTTTCATCGCCGTGCGCGCGCAGAGACGCCAATACATCCCGTGCCCGGTCGTAGAGATCAGCCATCGACTCCGCAGTGCTGGAATGACCCAAGCGAATGCTCCGTTGAAAGGATTCGGCGACCTTCGGGGCCTCAGTGCGGCCGGGCCGTCACCTGCGGCGCGGCGTCCAATCCCGCGGCAACGCGCGCGTGCTCGAGCGCTGGTCCGTAATGGGCCCGAATCCAGTCCGCCTTGAACCTGGTCGGGACTACCAGCCGCCAGCCTTCCTCACTCGACTCCAAGACTGCGGCATCGAACCAAGAGCGTGCTTCGATCGACCCGACAGCCGTAGCGAGGGCGGCGAAGAAGCTTACCGAGGGCCCACGGCCAGGCGCACCTTTATCATCGGTCGGTTCATCGGCTGCGGGCGCGACCAGCGCGAGTTGGGCCCCGGGGATCAGCTTGCGCTGGAGCGGGGCAGGGGAAGCGTGCAGGCGAATGACTGCGGTGTCGAAGTCGGCGCGCGCCTCCGGATACACCGCAGAAACCTGCCGCTCCCAGGCATCGCGCACAGTCTGACGAAACTTGCGGATATTCGTTCCCGTATTACCGAAATGCACAGCGAGCTGCTGCCAGTTGAGGGTCGCCGGTCGCTTCGGGTTAATCCGCGGCAACCGGTACGCCAGCCACGTGTACAGATCGAGTGCTGTAGCCGAATCGCGCAGCTGGCGAATGGCGTGCTCGTTGAGCGGGACCGCATGCTTGCGCAAATGCTCGAAGAATGGCTCAGTGAGGTAGATCTCCCGGCGAAATCCGCCGCCCTTGGTATCGATACCGACATACTCGTTAGTCAGCTTGATTTCGCGAATGCCGAATTCCTTGGTGCCGCTGGAGTCCTCGTGGTCCCACCGAATCATCCACTCACAGGCGAGTAGCCGGTCCAGCTGTTGGCGAATCAGGGTGGCCGACCCACGCGGACCATAACTGATCGTCCGAAACCCCATTCTGCGCATCCAATCCGTAAAGGACGCGCCGAGCAAAACATGGCGCGACCTGGTACGAACCGCCTCCGTCATAATGTGAATGAGGACAAGGCGTGGGAGGGACCCATAGGGGACGCCCAGTACCGCAAGCGCCTGCTGGCCGTTCACCCGCTGCACAACCGCCTTTGGCGTGATGACGAGGGTGTACTGCCCGTCCTGGCGGATGATGGGGACTTGGTCATCCACTGGACGGCGCACCGGCAACGACATCGCGCAAAGCGCTGAGTGAAGGAAGCTCGGCACCGGGTCCTCGCCCGCAACGGCGCGCACACGCTCGAAGAGATCGGGCTGCCCAGCCTCACGGGCAAGTTCCGCGGCGGAACTCGCCCCCCGCGCAATCAAGGCGGCATGTACCAGATGTCCGAGGGGAAGCTTCGCCATAACCTCCGCTCCTGCATGCGACTCGCGGCTCGCAAGCGAGGTTTGCTTTTCTAGCAAAAGACCGCATCTCTTGCCAACGGGTTTCGCAAATCAGACGAAATGCGCCGAAAAAGCGAAAAAGGTCAGAGAGTCTGAACATAGTCCTTTGCTCAGGCCAACCCTAAGGAGCTTCTTCGGAAGGGAGTACTTTAGGGGTAGTACCTCTATCATCTATCTCAATACCGTCCTTACACCGTTATCATCGGCGGGACTCGGGCGGCCCGTACCGTCATCAGCGCCGTCCCGTACCCTCTGCCTCGGTTCCACCGGTCCGTACCGTTATCATCGGGGCCGACGCCCGCGATGGGGCAGGCCGGGAGAGGAGCCAAGGGGGTTTGCCTGAGAGGCATCGGCACGGGCTCGCCGAAGCCCCGTTCTCGGCCAGTACTCGGTTTCGCTTGGTGGTGAGATGGCCCGGCTACGCCCGATTGGTCGGCACCGGAGTCGGCGCGCCGGCGTGATCACCTCGGTTCGATCAAGTTGGTCCTTGCCCGCGACCTTGCTTTCCAGGCGGAGCACCCGGACCTCGACGCTCTTGCAAGCCGGCTGGATGCGCGACCACCCTACAGACCCTGCGTGCCTCCCCCTCCTCCTCGGGCGGCAAACCTGCGTCGTCCCTGGTAGGCAGTTCCTTCTGCGCCGGTCCTCCCAACCTAACGCGAGTAATCGATCAGCCGACCGAGCTCGCCACGGCCAGACAAGCCTGATAGCGGGACCCCATCTGGCCGCTGCGAAACGGGGGCAGGGGGCGTAATTCCGTGATCCCTGCCTGGAGGGCTTTACTGAGGAATCGCCAATAACTATTATTAGTCCCGACTTCATTGGCCCGCAAAGGAGGGTAGCATGCCGATCAGTGCCGAACTCGGGCCGCAGCTCGACGCGTTCGTCACGAAGCTCGTCGAGTCCGGCCGCTACAATTCGAAAAGCGAAGTATTGCGGGAAGGGGTTCGCCTCATCCAGGAGCGTGAGGTGAAGCTTGCCGCTCTTGACGCGGCCATCGCGCGCGGTGTGGCTGACGCCAAGGCTGCGCGCATCAAGCCGGCGGCCAAGGTCTTCGACCGGCTCGAAGCTAAGTATGCGGCAATGCCCCCACGGGCCGAATGATTGTTTTTGTTTCTCGCGAAGCCGAATCAGATCTCGAGGCCATCGGTGATTACATTGCCAAGAACAACCCCAGCCGCGCTGCTGCTTTTGTCCGAGAGCTGCGGGAACAATGCGAGGGGCTGACCGATATGCCGCGCGCATTCCCTCTTGTGCCGCGGTATGAGGATCACGGAATCCGGCGGCGCGTGTACGGAAACTACCTGATCTTTTATCAGGTCGAGGTGGAACGAATTGTCGTGCTGCACGTTCTGCATGGCGCCATGGACTATGCGGCAATTCTGTTCCCTGATTAAAACAATAGTCCGATCAATCATGGGCACGTCGCCGATTGGGTCACTTTGGCAAAAATCGATGATGCAGTCGAGGACCGACCGGTAGACAGACCGGAAAGAAGTTAACGTCGCTGCGCTCGGACGGCGCCAGATTCTCCCGAGCCTCCAAACGCACGGGTCCGTCTTGCCATGGCCGGAAGAGCCACACGCAGCGGGGCCACAGGAACGATCACGAAGAGGACCAGGGAGGGTGAAGCCGCTACCGCGGCGCGGCGTGCCCGGCAAAGGGTGGGTCCTCGCCGTGCTCGCCTTGGGCTCCGCGCGGCTCCGGTCCCGCGCGCCGCATCTTGGGTTTGCGCGCGCCTTTGCCTGGCGGCGCGCTACCGCGGTCGTCGGGGCGTCAAAGGGCCCAGCCGAGCTGAAACGAAGCTCAGCTCCGACGGGCTCCGGCAGCGCGAGGAGCGACCGATGCGGCACCCTTCCCACGATTCCGAGATCGACCGCCTCAAAGAGAATGTCTCGTGCGCGACGGTGCTCGAGCGGATCGGCGGCTGGAGGCTCGATGCCAAAGAAAGCACGCGCGGTGCGCTGAAGTACCGCCGCGGAAAGTGGAAGATCCTGATCGTGAACCACGATCAGCACGGCTGGTGGAATCCGCTGGGTGAAGAGCGCGGCGACTGCTTTGCGCTCGTGCAGTACCTGCGGCCTGACCTGAACTTCGGTCAGGCACGGTGCATGCTGCGCGCGCTCGCCGGTGTCACGCCTTCCTGGCCAGCTGTCCCTTGTTATCGACGTGGCCGGAGTTCCCCTCGCCCTGCTGCGGCGCGTTGGGCCGCCGGCGAGCGGCTTTCTCCGGCCAGTCTTGCCTGGAGATATCTTGCTGATGAACGGCGCATTCCGGCCGCCATCCTCGCATCAGCCGCTGAGCATGATGCCATTCGTCAAGGCAGCTACGGCACGCCCTGGTTCGCGCACCGGGACCACGCCGGCCGGCTCACGGGCATCGAAGCGCGCGGTCCGGCGTACCGGGGGTTTCTCCGGGGCGGCACGAAGTCGCTGTTCCGCTTTCGCCTGGACGCCACTGCAGAGCGAGTGCGGGTTGCCGTATTCGAGGCTCCGATCGACGCTCTGAGCCTGGCGGCGGTCGAGACCGCCTCTGACCCCGCGCTCGCCGCGCGGACGCTCTACGTGGCGACGGGCGGCGGAATCGGACCCGGCACTGACAAAGCGCTCGCACAGATCTGTATCGAAGTCTCGCGCCGCAGCGGCACAGTTGCGATCGCGACCGACAACGACGCAGCAGGGAATCGTCACGCCACCAGGATCGAGACTCTTGCGCGCAGGCGCGGCGTTAGTTTCGAGCAAACGCGCCCTCCGAAGCCATTCAATGACTGGAACGATCAGCTCAGAGCGGCTGCGAGATAAGGCCGGCCACCCGAAAGGAGCGAAGCCGTGAGACGAATGAGGGAGTGTAGGTGCCCCGCTGACCGAGAACCACCTCACCGGAATCCACGATCGTCCGAAAACAACCTGGCGCGCCCTCCAGGCCGCCGTGCCATGCAGTGACCTACAAGAAGATTGGAAACGAA
>JASHOA010000012.1 GCA_030041375.1 Acetobacteraceae bacterium | reverse complement strand
CGCTTCTGCGGCAGTATTTTCCCAAGGGAACCGACGTCAGCAGATACGACGAGCGTAAGCTCGACGCCATCGCTGCTACGCTCAACAATAGACCCCGCAAAACCCTCGGGTGGAAGACGCCAGCTGAAGCTCTCGACAAACTGCTGTCTTCGACCCAGAAACCCAGTGTTGCGACGACCACTTGAACCTAAGCTGGCAGCAGGATTATCTCGCAAGTACGATCGTCTTCGCTGCACGGTTGCACAACGCGTCCGCCAGGACCTTTCTCGAATGGGAGAGCAACTTTCTGGTCGGACGGTTCTTGAACGGCGCAAACGGCTTCAACCCTCGTAACGGCATTGCCTACAACCTTTACGTTTATGATCCCGTCACCCGGAAGGATTACCGAACCTGGGCCGGGCTCCAGAGAGCCACAGCGGCCGCCAATTCTTCCAACGGCAATGGCTGGAAGCAAAGCGAAGGCGACTATGGCCAATTGGGCCTACAGACTCTTGCCGGAATCATTACGGTCACCGGCTCTCCCGAGGCCATCAAGGCCTACCGCTGGCTGCTCGGTAGCGGCGCACCCTTCATCGAACCGGCTTATTTCTCGCAGTCGCCGCAGTTTGCCATCGTGCCGCGGGTCAACGGCGCTGCCCGCTCCGCTCTACGCTGAGGAGGCCAATGCCCGCCCGCGAGCCTTTGACCGAGTGCGATCGCAAGTCCGCGGCCCGGTCGACCGACCGGCTCGAGTACCGAGCGTTGGGATCTGCCCCCGATGCTCTCCGCGCCAGCACCGCTTCGAACACGGCGCGTTGGCCGATGCTGGTGGTCTCCCAGCCGAACCGCTCTGCATAGGCTCGTGTGGCCGCGCGCGAAAGCGGAGCGCTGAGCAGCTCCTGTACTGCTTCGGCGACTGCTCCGGGCGTGTTCACTGACGTGATGAGGCCGGCTTCGCGGCTTTGGATGACCTCTCCGTTCCCGCCCGCGTTCGAGGCAATCGCCGGCGTGCCGCACGCCATCGCCTCCAGCAGTACATTTGCCCAGCCTTCGCGGCTCGAGGCAAGCACCAGCGCTTCTGCAGCCGAATAATAAAGCGGCAACTCTGATTGCTTGATGGCGCCGGCGAAGCGTATCCGACCCGCCACCCCCAGCCGTTCGGCAAGCGCGCCAAGCCGCCCTCTCTCTGGCCCTTCGCCCACAATCATCAGGTCCAGATCATGCAAGGTGGTCATTGCCTCGATGACCCGGTGATGACCCTTGCGCTCGATCAAGTGGCCAACCGAAAGCAGGGTCGGGCGTACAAGGCCAAGCTTGGCACGCGCCTCCTCGTGCTGCAGGGGCCGGAACAGTGTCATATCGACACCGTTGCGCAGTACGCTGATACGCTGAGCTTCCGCACCCAACGCCACAAGCCCGTCGCGGAGTGATGAACTCACCGTCACCAGCGCGTCCGCCTCGGCGATCGCTCCACGGATGAGCCTCCGCGGCACGGCGTAGTCGGGAAGCTGGGTCACGTCGGAGCCACGGGCCGTGATGACAACCGGCAGGCCAAACCGGCGGCCGAGCCACACTGCCGCGACGCCATCCGGATAGAGGTAGTGGGCGTCGATGGCGTCGAACTCGAGACCTGCACCGAGCATTCGCCGTAGTGCGCGCGCTGCGGCGTGATAGAGAAAAAAGGGCGCCGCAGACATGCCGATGCGTGGAATCGCGAGGTAGCGAGGGTGATGCACGACGAGACCGTTCCGTTCCTCTGTCAGTGACGCCCGTGCGTGACGCGACCAGCCCCCGAACCGCTCCGAACGGAACGGAAAATAGGGCACCGGGGCAAGGACTACAGCCGTCACCGGCTGGTCCCGGACGAGGTGGCAAAGGCGCGTCTCAACGAAGACGCCATGAGCAGGCGCTGCCTCGTTCGGGTAAAGAGTCGCGAAGGTGAGCAGCTTGAGTGTGGTCATCCCGGGTGGCGCCTACGAATGGCGCGCCCGCGACGCGTCATCGACGGAGGCGAGTTGATTCGAACGCTTTCCGGGCCCGGATGGGGCTCACGCATGTCGAACGGGGCCGGGCGACCCGGCTTGCCCCGCTCGGCACGGGCAACCCAGAGGCTGAGCCATAACACCGCAAACACGGCCGCCGCGAAGAAGAGGCCTTTGATCATTGGCCGAGGCGCCTGGTCCGCCAGCCGGAAGCGGCATGTGCTCGCTCGTCCCATCTCCTGCCTGGAACTCTCCGGCCCGTTGCCGGCACGGTGGACATCGCAAGGGCTGCAGGCGCAGGCCTCTGCATCTCGGTCACCTTGGCCGTCCGGGCCGCTAGCTCCCTTACCGCACCAAGTGCGACCAAGAGAGCAAGGTAGAGATCATAATAACCCATCGAGAGAAAGCTGCCGGCGGTCACGAAAGCGATGAGTGTTACCTGGGACATGCGCGCGAGATCCTCCGCCCATGCGAGCGTTGGATCGCCGCGGGCAAGCCGCCGGATCCTGCGGATATTGAGAAACCCAAGCACCAGCATGCCCAACCAGACGAAGAAGGCAGGAAAGCCATTCTCGCTCAGCACCTCCAGCCATACGTCATGCACCGCCAGCTGTTGTGCGTCGGGATAGAACTGATGCAGTACCGAGGGAGTGGCAGTGCTCTTGTACCCGCCGCCGGTAAGCGGGCGGGCGAGGGCAATCCCGAGCGCCTCGCGCCAGACGACAAGCCGGCTCTCGGCGGACGCATCCTGCTTGTAATGGACGATCGAATCCATGCGCTCGGTCCAGCTCGCTGGCATCATGGCAAGCGCGCCCGCAAGCGTCACTGCCAACACCAGGCCCATGGCAATCTTGTAGCGGCTGTTCCACCAGAAGAAGAGCGCCACTGCCGCCAGGCCAAGCAGCGCGCCACGCGAATAGCTCGCAAGGATCGCTATCAGCGTCAGGACCATCGCCACCGCGAGGCCTTGGCGCACCAGGCTGTGCGCAGACTGCAGGCGCAGATAGTTCATCAGCGGCAGCACCATCAGAAGCGCTACCGCAAGCTGATTGTTATCGGCGATGATGGAAGCGGGCGGCCCCCAGACGCGAAACTGTCCGCCCGTTGCAATCGCGAAGAGGCCTCCCATTACACCGTAATATCCAAGCGAGATCACCATGGTCCATACCAGCGCGTGGACGCGGTGCCGTTTGGTCAATAACGCAGCAAGGACCAGCAGGAAGAAGAAAGTCTTCGCAACCTGGCTCCAGAACTTCACGACAATGCTCGATGGACCAAGCGCCATCAGGGTCGAAATCGTGGTCAGGACCAGGAACAGGAGGACCAGCACGACCATGGCGTTGCGAGGCATTCGCTTCGGCTCGCGTGCGATCAGACAGCCGAGCAATGTTGCCAGCACCGAAAGGAGCGCCCAGGGCGGAGCTGCCGCAATGCCCCAGACCTCCATCTGCGGGCTCATGAACGAGATCCAGTAATAAGCGAGAACCCCCACCATTGGCGCGGTGAGCGCCATCGGCAGCAGTCCGCCCATCCCCAGCAGGAAGATCAGTCCGCGCATCGGCTCGTGGCCTGCGCTGTGCGCCTCCTTGTCGGGCTCAAGGCTTGGCACTGAGCCTATGCAATAGCGCGCCGGCAGCCTCCTTGTCAGCGAAGTCGATGTGCCCCGATACTATCGGATCGAGCACGGTTATGGCCGCCTTGTCTTGCCCGGCCGCCGCAAGCGCCACGGCCAGATGATAGCTGACCGTTGGATCCCCACGCGATGTCTCATGCGCCGCCTCGAGAAGCGCGAGCCCCGTCGGGCTCGGCTTCTGCCGAGTAATGATCCAGCCGAGCGTGTCGGCGATATGCGCGTCGGGGGCGAGGAAATACGCGCGCTCGGCGAGCTGCAGTGCCTCTGGCTTGCCTTGCTGCGAGTAAATCCACGCAAGGTTGTTGAGCGCAACGGCATTCGCGGGCTCCGCTTGGATCACAGCTTCCAGCCGCGTGGCAGCGTGATTGAGCTCCCCTTGCCCGATTTCGATCGAAGCAAGCGCTATCAGGATCGGTATCGCTTCCTCGTGCTGCGCGAGATATGCACGCAGGCTGTTGGCCGCATCCGCGGGCTTGCCTTCCGCCTGCAAAGCTTGGCTGAGACGCAGCGCAAGAGCTTCCGACGGCTCTTCGGCAAGAGCTGCCGAATAGGCCTTGACTGCCGCCGCAGGCTCGCGCTCGGACATCGCCAAGTCGCCAGGAAGCATCCGTCCCGCCGGCCAATGCCTCGCGTCGGCGGCAAGCTGCTTGGCGTCCGCCATTGCAGCATCCGGTCCATGCTGGCTCCGCGTGACACCGACTATCCCCTGGAGCAGAGCGAGGTTGCCAGGGTCCGCCGCAAGCCCTTGCTCGAGCACACCCCGTGCACCATCATAATCTTTATCCGAGGCAAGCAGCGCGGCGAGCGTAAGACGCGCGCCGACAGCGCCCGGTGCATGGGCGAGAAGGGTCCTCAGCGTGTTGGCGGCGGCTCCTTTGTCTCCAACTGCAAGCTCCGCAGCGGCCTGGAGATCAAGCAGCGTGGGATTGTCTGCGACATTCGCGGCCGCAAGCAGGTCAAGCGCCTCCTGCGCGTGCTTCGTGCGCAATTCGAGCCCAGCTAGATCGGCTGTGATGGTGGCGTTGCCCGGAGCGATGCCGTGCGCGTGCTCAAGAAGCTTGCGCGCATCATCGACCTTGCCCTGACTGCTCAGGAGTACCGTGAGCAAGGCAAGCGCCGTTTGGTTGGCAGGATCCTGAGCAAGCACCGCATCAAGGTGTTTTCGCTCCGACTTCTCGTCGCCCTCAAGCGCTGCGATGTGCGCCAGGCCCAACAATGCGGCCGCCGCGTGGGGGTCTGTCTCCAGCAGCCCGCTGTACGTTGCCTTCGCTCCGGCGACATCAAGCAGCGCAAGCTGAAGTTGCGCTCTGAGCAAGGTATCGGGAACCGACGCCGGTTCCGCTTTCTTGAGGATACCGAGGTTGGCTTCCGCCAGCTTGAATTGCCCGGCATTGATTTCGGCAGCGACAAGTGCTCGTCGGCTCGACACATCGTGGGGGGCGAGGACCAGTGCTTTCTGATACTCGCCGATAGCGCCGCGAACATTGCCTTCAACGAGATTGAGTGAGGCGAGTCCCAGGTGTGGCGCCTCGAGCGTGGGAGCAAGCTCGGCCGCCTTGGTAAACTCCTTCCTCGCCGCCGCCCGATCACCCGTTGCGGCGTGCGCTCTGGCGAGCAGGTCGAGGCTTGCCGCATCCGAGCGTTCTCCGGGCGGCAATGCGTCGAGGGCAGTAAGCGCTGCCTCAGGCTGGCCGGCGCTGAGAGCAATCGCGGCCAGTACCCGCTCCCCGCGGGGATCCTTTGGGAAACGGCCAAGAAATTGCTCTGCGGCATTCCGCGCCGCGGCCCACTGACCCAGTTGCTCGAGCGTCACCGCCTCAAGGAGATAGGCCTCGGGGATACGGCTGATCACTGGCGACAGCTTTTGCAAGAGCTCGTAAGCGCCGCGATCATTCCCGGCGTGCACTAACAGCAACGCCCGCAGATAAATGCCTTCGACGGAGCCCGGGACCATGCCAAGTGCGACCTTGAGTTCCGCGCTCGCTTTGGCATCGTTACCTGTCGCGATCAGTGCATTGGCAAGCTGCAAACGAACCGCTGGATCACCGGGCGCTTTCGCCTTGAGGGATTCCAGCACGTCAATTGCACTCTTCGCCTTGCCTGTGGCAAGCAGCAAGCTCGCCTCGTGCTGCAGTACCTCGGGCCCGTGCGGGTCGAGTGCCTCCGCTGTGGAAAGTGACTTCTGCGCCGCGGCGAGATCGTGTCGCGCAACCTCGAGGTCATCCGCCGCAAGCAAAGGACTGACGTCGTTCGGCGCCAGACGTCGCGCCGTAGCAATCTCATCGGCGGCCCGATCAAGCTGATTGAGCCCCATTTCGGCGCGTCCACGTCCGACCGCAATCTGCGCCGCAAGCGCCACGTTTGCGTTGCCCGATGGAAACTCGTCAAGCAGGTCCTTGTAACGCCCCTGGGCCAGGTAGGTTTGGAGCAGAAGCGAAAGCGCCTTCTCCGCGTTGTACCCGTCCGCCCGGGCGGCGCGCGCTTCCCGCTCCGCGCCGACCGCATCCCCAAGCGACAGGTCGATCTTCGCCAACTCGAAATGTGCGGCCGCGTCGGTCGGATCCTGTTTGATTGCGTTACGGAGTTCGATCGCCGCCGCACGGGGTTGACCCTTGGCGAGCAATGCCGCTGCACGCGCCGCATGGTCCTCCGCCGCGGCGGCGCTCCCAACTCCGGCGAGGACGACCACCGCGCCGACGAGCAATACAGTGCGAAGCATGGCCTTCATGCCTGCTCGCCCGTCGTGCCGGGCACCAGCACGAGCCCAGGCTCCGCCAACCCACCAAGGCCATGGGCCTCGAGCAGGCCGTACAGCGTGGGGCGGCTGACGCCCAATAACCGTGCAGCCGGTGCGACCCGCCCCCGGCTTTGAACAAGGGCTCGTTCGATGACCTCGCGCTCGGCACGAAGTCTTGCTCCCCGGAGATCGAGGTCCGATGCGTCAGCGCTTGCAAGCTCCAGGTCCGCGCAATCGATCACGCGTCCTTCAGCCATGATCGTTGCGCGCTTCACCCGATTTTCCAGCTCGCGGACGTTGCCGGGCCAACTATGTCCGGCCAAGGCGGTAAGCGCATTTTCAGTAAATCCACGAAGATTGCGGCCGATCTCACGATTATAGCAGGTCAGGAAATAACGCGCCAGCAGCACTGCGTCACCGGCACGTTCGCGCAAGGGAGGCACCCGCACAGTGACCGGGTTGAGGCGGTAAAAGAGATCAGCCCGAAAATTGCCGGCCTCCATCTGTTGCTCTAGTGGCTGGTTGGTCGCCGAGATAATCCGCACATCCACTGGGATGGGCTGACGTCCGCCAATCCGTTCGATCGCCTGCTCCTGCAGGAAGCGGAGCAGTTTGACCTGCAGGGCATGCGGCAGATCACCGATCTCGTCGAGAAACAAGGTCCCGTGCTGTGCGGACTCGATTCGCCCGATCGTCTGCTTCGCCGCCCCCGTAAAGGCACCCCGCTCGTAACCGAACAATTCGCTTTCCAAAAGCGTCTCGGGAATCGCACCGCAATTGATGGCAACGAACGGCTTCGCTCCGCGTGGTCCAAGGTCGTGCAACGCACGCGCCAATGCCTCCTTGCCGGTCCCGCTTTCACCCAGCAGTAGTACAGGCACGTCAGTCCGTGCCAGCTTCTCGATGTCACGACAGACCCGTAGCATCGGCTCGGCAGCGGTAATGATCCGCTTTACCGCACCTGTGCCAGTCGCCTCGCTCAGTCGGCGATTCTCCGCCTCCAGGGCATGCAGATGGAAGCTCCTTTCGACAATCAGCCGCAAAACTTCGATTTCGAGGGGCTTCTCATAAAAGTCATGCGCACCGACGGCAACCGCGCGAAGCGCGTTCTGCCTGCTGCCATTGCCCGTCGCGACGATCACCTTCATCTCGGGAGCAACCCTGAGCATCGCCGCTAATGTGGCGAAGCCTTCGCTCACGCCGTCTGGGTCAGGTGGAAGACCAAGGTCGATTATTGCAACCGCCGGGGATTCCTTCTCCACGATCGGTAGCGCCTCGGCGCGCGACGCCGCAGTCAGCACCGTCCGACCGGGAAAGGCCCAGCGGTATTGGCTGAGAAGACCCGGATCGTCCTCGACGATCAGAATGGCAGGCTTGGTCATGCGGAACTCCTCATCCAGGCGATCAGGCGCGAACCGCCAGCGGAGCCGGCGCGTCGCGACGCGCCACCACCGGAAGCATGATGCGCATGCAGGTGCCCGCGCCAATCGTACTAGCGGCCGTCAGGTCTCCTCCGGCCTCGCGCAAAAGTACACGCGCCTGGAATGCACCAAGGCCAAAGCCGGAACTTTTGGTTGAGGTAAATGGTCGAAAAAGCCTCTCGCGGACGAATTCCTCGCTCATTCCTCGGCCCCGGTCGATGATTGATATGACGACCTGGTCGACCTCGTGAACAAGTCGTACTCTGACCAGAGCCTCCGGTGGCGACGCCTCCAAAGCGTTGTCGATCAGGTGGCGGATCACCGCGTCGAACGCCGCCTCGTCGATCGCCACGCTCGCCTCGCCACCGTCGGTCTCGAACAAAATAGAGCTCGCCCCAGCTCCGCGCAGCTTTGTCACCGCTGACGCAAGGTGCTGACCTGGAACTAGGCGCGGCCTGACATCATGGCCCTTTAAGGGTGGCTGCAGGCGCGTCAGCAGCGTGGAGATTCTCTGCACAGCGCTTCTGAGCGTGGCCAACATATCGGCACGGAATGCCGGGTTCTCGAGGTGCTGCTCGGCATTGCCGAGCAAGAGGGAGAGCTGCGCTGCGAGATTCTTGATATCGTGGGCGACGAACGAGAAACGCCGGCCGGCCTCGGCAAACTGCCCTGCCTCCACTAGCGCCTGGGTGGCCCGATGTTCGGCGATGAAGAGTGCTATCTCCCGCCCGACGATTCGTAGAAGGTCGAACACCTCCCGATCGAGTCGAAACGGGGCCCGTGGACGACCCAGCACGACGAAGCCGGCCGGTCCGTCCGCTGCCGGTAACGGCACCGCAAGCCAAGCTTCGGGAAACTCGGCAAACCAAGGTGGCGCCCCCGGCACGGCCTCGGCGATCCACTCTCCGCTTCCGAACAAGCCCGGCAATGGATGCTCGTGACTAACCGCTAACCCGTCAAGCTTCGGTGCACTCCAGCTTCCAGCCGCGCGGAAAATCCGAGACTGAGTATCGCCCGGAGATTCGGCCAGGAACAGCACGCCGGCCGGGCTGTCCACGATCTCGGCAACTGCGCGGATAACCCGCCTGTGGAGGCCAAGATAAGGATGGGCCGAGAGCGTGGCGATGCATCGGGCCCATTCGCGGTGATAGTCGTAACGACGCGCAAAGAAATGATCAACGATCAGCCTCTGCAGCCGTGACCGCGCTCGCCCGGAAGTCGCAAACACTGCAATCGCGATGCAGCCGGCAAAGATGAGGCTTGCTTCTGCAAGCATGCTCCAGCTGCTGCCGAAACGGCGTAACACCTCGCCCGTCGCCGCAAGACCCATCAGGAAAATCCCGCTTAGCAGCAAGGTCGCAGTGTGGAAGACGACACTGCGCGAAACCCCGACATCCTCCTTCCAGCGCTTTAGCCGATGGTTGGCCAGGAGGAGAAGCGGCAAAACCACCAGATTCGCGGGAGCCTGCCCGGCATACAGGAGGGGCGAAACACGCCTGTGCAGTACGGTGTCCCCGTAGAGAAGAATCTGATAGAGAAACAGACCGCCAACGGCGATACAGGCAAGGTTGATGTGCCAGCGCGCCTCCTCGGCCGCATTGCGATAGAGATTTTCAACCATCACCAGGATCGCGATCGCGATCGCGATCCGGGCCATGATGACAAGCGGAACAACCAAAGGGCCGACCGCAGGTGCCGGATTCCGCCAACTCAGCAGAGCTGATACCAGTACTACCAGTCCGAACAGAAGGCCGGCCAGCGTTCCCCCGCCGGTCAAGCGCGGGCGGCCCGTAACTCGCCGAGCCAGTACGAAAAGATAGGCGAACCATGCGCCGGTCCGCAGAAAATCAAACACTGGCGCCGGACCGAACAACAGCGGCACAGGCTGCGCGCCAGCAGCAGCAGCCCACGCCGCGCTCGCCGTGCACGCACCGGCAAGCGCGATATTGCTCCGTCCCGGCAGCCGCTGCGCCAGCACGACCATCGCGGCCAGGGCATAGGCAGCTGCGGTTAGCCCGAAGAGAACGCTCGCCATCGGCATCGTTTGTTCCCGCGCACGACCCTAAGCAGTTCCGGGCAGGCCGTGCCGATCACCGACCTGCCGCCCTGGCATGACGGACCCTCCACGCATGGCCCTCAGGCCACCGGCCAAGCACGCGAATGTTCGGGCAAACATTGGGTACGTCAACGCGTACCCTCCCCGAACAACACCACTCGGACGGTCGCGGCGAGGATGCGAAGATCGAGGAGCACGCTGCGATGCTTCACATAAAACAGGTCATAGGCCAGCTTCACCCGCGCATCCTCGACCGAAGCACCGTAGCGGTAGTTGACCTGGGCCCAGCCGGTGATGCCCGGCTTCACCAGGGTCCGGTCTTCGTAGCAGGGAAGCTCAGCAGCAAGCCGCGCTACAAAATAGGGTCGCTCCGGTCGCGGTCCAATCATGCTCATCTCGCCGCGGAGCACGTTCCAGAGCTGCGGTAGTTCGTCGATTCGCGCCCGCCTTATGAGGGCGCCAATCCGCGTCACGCGTGGGTCGACGAGGCCCGCCCATTGCGGACCGGATTCAGCCTCGGCATCCACACGCATGCTGCGGAACTTGACCAGCCGGAACGAACGGCCGTGCAATCCCACCCGCTCCTGCCAGTAGAATACGGGGCCGCGGCTGTCGATTTTGATCAGTGCGGCGACCAGTGCTGCCACCGGCAACGTACTGATGAGCAACAAAACACTCAGCGTAATATCCGTAGCCCGGCGCGTGAACTTGCAAGCTGCGGAATCCCGGAGGCTGCGCGCTGTCGCAAGCCCGTCGGGTTGCACGCGGTCGATATCAAGTCTCCGTGACCAACGCTCTCGAAATTCACCTTCCCCAAGCAGCCGTACCCTCGCTCGGCAACAGCTCTTGCGCAGCTCTGCATTGTCCAGCAGGGCGTCATCGGTCGCGACGATACCCCAGATCTTCCGCCCCTTCAGCCCTTTGGACGCGAGAGTGCGACGATCATCCGGGGAAAGGACGCCGGCCACCAGAAATCCCGGATCGTAGCCCGGAGCCAGGCGTGCACCGACATCAAGCCAGTCGGAGGATTGGCCAAGCACAAGTACGGATTTTCGGGGACGACAGGTGGAAGCCAACAGATCCCAGCCAAGGGCAAGGGCGACCACGCTAATCCACGAAAATGCGATCAGCGCCACAACCAAGAGCCAATGCGTCGAGGTTGGCTCCACGCTGAAAAGGCTGATCGCCAGCCCAAGGCTGATCAGCGGGGCGGCAGCCAGCAACAGTCCCCATCCAAACGCCGCGAGCAATCGCCGGCCGGGAAGCCGTCGACTCGTGGCCGAAAACTCGACCGCAGTCCAAAGTGTGCCACCCACCACCATCCCGAGTAGGGTCCCATCCGGGTGGGAGAGGGCAGGGGCGTGCGCCAGCGCTGCCGTAAGGCAGTGGTGAATGGTGGCCACTGGGCCGGCAAGACCGGCGGCAGCACAAGGATCGATCAAACGAAATCCCATCTCGCCGCCGATCCCGGCTATTAGCCCGCTCATCGGCCGCCCCTCCCCATCTTCGACCGATTCGATGACAGATCATGCATCCTCCGCCGAGGTGCCACTCTGAGCGAACTGAGATGGCCGTCAGTATTGGTCAAAGCGGGCCCGCGCACGCTTGCGCAGGGCCTGTAGTTCATCTTCATCAGACGCCAATCAGATGAAAAATGCATGCACGCAGGAAACATATCCACGACTCTCCTCACGGCATCTCAATATTCGGCCCTGGCTGAATGTCAGCCGCAACGTCCATTGGACCGCTTTCCGCGCGGCCGAACGCAGCTCTGAACACCCCGAACGCTTAACATGCGGAGCCGGCCACCATGAAAGGTAGAAATTTAAACCATCTATCAATTTTTAGGGAGGGCAACCGGCTACCGCCGCATTTGGCGTTGCATCAAGGATTGCCCTGGTATTGGTTGCCCCCCGTGGTCACCGGCCCTCAGGCCGCCCGGAATGACCCTGGGCGGCCGCCGGGATGGAGGGAGTGTGCCTAAGCTCACAGAGACGACAGACGTGTACGGACGCATCCGGTACGCGCAGCATTGCAAGATGCCGCATTTCAGACCGTACCGGTTCCCCACCCGCATCCTCTCAATTCTCGCCATTCTCGTCCTGGCGGCCTGCGCTATCCCTCCCGCGCCGGCCTCGCTCGTCGCACCGCCCGCCGACGCCACCGCCGCCTATCGCATCGGACCGGGCGATACTCTCAGTATCTCCGTGTACGGTGCCCCCGACCTCAGCGTGACGTCGTTGCCGGTGCGGCCCGACGGACGCATCTCCACGCCTCTCGTGCCGGATATCGTGGCGGTCGGCAAAACCCCGAGCCAACTCGGGCAGGAGATCGCAACACGTCTGCAGAAATACGTGAAGGATCCGCAGGTCACCGTGATGGTGAACACTTTCAACGGCCCACTCGACCGTTCCATACGCGTCATCGGCCAGGCTACCACGCCAGAGACAATCCCCTACGTCGACGGCATGACACTGCTCGACGTCATGGTTGCCGTGAAGGGGCTGACGCCGTACGCGGCGGGCAACAGCGCCAAGGTCATCCGTAAGGAGAACGGCCAGGAGATCGCCATTCCGGTGCGTATCGACGCACTCCTGAACGGCGGAAACGTCTCGCAGAATATCGCCATGCACCCCGGCGATATCGTTGTTATTCCCGAAAGCTGGTTCTAAAAGCCGATGGATGAGATCGTCGTTCTTCTGCACCGTTATGTCCTCGGCGCCTGGCGTCGTCGCTGGCTTGGCCTCTTCGCGGCCTGGTTGATCTGCCTCGCCGGGTGGGCAACCGTGTTAAGCCTGCCGCCTCGCTACGAGGCCAGCGCCGAGGTCTATGTGGCCGCAGATCCTGTACTGACACCTCTCTTGCATGGCATTGCCATCGGTAGCGGCATCGACAGCCAGGTGGCGCTCTTGCAACGAACCCTCCTCAGCCGCCCCAATATCGAGACATTGATCTCAAAAGCCGATCTCCTCTCCGGACGCGACAGCATCGCCGCGCACGAGGCCCTGATGAAGACGCTCGCGGAGACCATTCGGATCGTCCCCGAGACGGACAACCTCTTCACCATCACCTACAGCAATCCTGACCCCAGACGCGCCTATACTGTCGTGCAGACGATGCTCAGCATTTTCATTGAGCGTGCGAACGGTTCCAATCAGACCGATCTCGCCAACGCCCAGCACTTCCTCGATGGCCAGCTCGCCTTTTATCACGACAAATTGCGCGATATGGAGAAGCGTCGCGCTGCCTTCCTCGCCAAATACATCCAGCTGCTTCCAGGCGCCGACGGGAGCGTCTCGCAGTTCGATATGGCGGGCGCAAAGGTCCGCTTGCTCCAGGGTCAGCTTCAGGACACCAAGGCACGCAAGCTCATGCTGGAAAGTGAACTTGAAAAGACGGCCCCTATGCTGGTCAGTAGCCAGGGCGCTTCGGGCGGTGCATCGACCGGCGCGGCCCTCGCTGCAGCAGAAGAGCACCTGACCGAACTCCGGCAACACTTCACCGAAGCATACCCCGGCGTGATTGCCGCCGAACAGCTTGTCAAAGCTCTCGCCGCCCAGGCCCAGGGCAAGGGACCCAGCGGCATGCCGGTTGCCGAAAAGTCGGTGCCCAATCCGGTTTATGATCAGCTCAAGCTGCAACTGCTCGACGCTGATACGGCGGTCTTTTCGCTCACCCGCGAACTGAAGGCAGCCACTGCCGAACGCGATCGCCTAGCCGCGCTGGCCCGCACCCAGCCTGGCTTGCAGGCGGAATTCATCAACCTCGACCGCAACTATGACGTCCTGCGTAAGCAGTACCAGGATTTGCTGACTCGTAAGGAGTCGATGCAGATCACCACCGCGGCGAATATTGATGCCAACCGTGTTCAGCTACAGATCGTCAATCCTCCGCAATTGCCACGAATCCCTGTTGCCCCGCCGCGCATTCTGCTCCTCGCCGCGGTACTGCTGGTTGGCTTTGGCGGCGGCGCGGCAAGTGCGTTTGTGCTCGCACACCTCGACACGTGTTGCTACACTCTTCAGGATCTGCGCGGCATCGGGGTTCCCGTGGCCGGAGCGATTTCGTTGCGATCAATGCAGAAACAGCAGCGCCATCTCCTGCCGGCTATTGCCTTTGGCGCTGGGGTCATTCTGCTCGCCGTGGTCTTCGTCGGCGTCCTGGCGGGCGCGCAGCATCTGGCGGGGCTGGCTTGAAACCGGTGACTAAGCCGCTGCATCTGGTTGAGCGAGCCGCGCTTCACCTGCGCCAGGGGAGCACCGGCGGTCCGGAATCGGCACTGCTACCCGAGGCGGCGGCAGAGCGGGTCGCGACACCCCCTGGAGCCCTGCTGCTCTCCGAACCCGGCCCCGCTGCCATTCAACCCGCTCGAGCCCTCTCGGTTGAAACACTCGAAGGTGCCGGCATGATTACCTCCCGTGGACGGCGCGATCGCATTGCCGAAGAATTCCGCATCGTCGGCCAGCAGGTGCTGGCGGCCGTTGCCGCGGCTGCAGAGAGGACGTCGCTGCGAAATCTCGTTCTCGTGACCAGCGCCCGGCCGGGCGAAGGAAAGAGCTTCGCCGCCCTGAACCTTGCGGCCAGCCTCGCCCTTGGCAGCGGGCGCTCGGTGATCCTGGTCGACGCAGACATCAAGGCTGGTTCGCTGACAGCAACATTGGGCCTCGACGCTGAACCGGGCCTGCTGGACCTAGTCGTTTCGCCGGCCCAGTTGGCCGAGGCGACACTTGTTCGTTCACGCATCGAGGCATTGCACGTCATGCCGATTGGCGGCGGCAGCGATCCGAACGGTCGCGCCCTGATCTCAACCCACAATCCTATCGCCGGCCTGCTGACGAGCTTCGCCCATCGCCTGTCAGAAAGCCTGATCGTGGTGGATGCTCCGGCCTGTCTTTCCAGCAGCGACCCGGCAGCGCTCGCCGCTATCGCAGGGCAGGTCCTGCTCGTTGTCGAAGCGGAAAGAACACGGCGGCGCGAGATCGAGGCCGCACTCGATCTCATCGACGCTTGCCCAAACATCATGCTGGTGCTGAACAAAGTGAGGGTCGCCACGCGCGACACCTTCGGCGTCTATTCATGAGCGGCTGGCCGCACCGACCATGATCCGCTGCGGTCGCGAGCAAAGCGCCCGAATCCGGCAGCCACGGTTCACAAGCTATCCAGCGACGGGAGACAAAACTCCGAGCCGCCGGATTTCGCCTGGTGCGCTTGCCACTCAGGGCGTCGTCATCCTGATACTGCTGGCTTCGCCCGCCGCCATGAGGATGGCACTTGCGCAGGATCAGAGCAGCTCTGGCTCCGCGCCAACCCCTCCCTCCGCCAATGCTCCTGCCGCCCCCGCTGCCGCGGCGGCGCCCGCACCAGGAGTCTCCTTACCCCTCCTCGGCAGCTCCCAGGGTCCCGCACAGGGCCTTTTCGCTGCCCCTCCGCCTGGCACCGCGACCCCGGCACCTCCCGTCGGCGTCTCGGTCAGGCTCGGTGACGTCGGCGGACTGATCTCAGCGGCTAACGCCGTCGGTGCCGTGCCGATTTTAGCGCCCAGCGGCCTGACCGTCACACCGAGCCTCGGCGTGTCGGAGGAGTTCAACAGCAATATCTTCGGCACCGTGGACAATCGCCGTTCGGATTTCATCACCGGAATCACTCCGGGAATCCTGGCCACCCTCTCGACACCCTCTGCTACCGGTACCCTGAGTTACTCGCCCACTCTGCAATTCTATGCCGAGAACTCTTCCCAGAACAACGTAGCGCAGTTCTTGAACGGCTCGCTCGACGCGACACTGTTGCCGAGCACCTTGTTGCTCTCTCTTCGAGCCTATGCCTCCCAGGGAAGTACCAGCGGCGGGGTTGCTCCCGGTGGTGTCAGCATCTCGCCAAGCGGCAATCGCACAACGACAACCGGCTTCTCTGTACAACCGACGTTTGAGCATCGGTTCGGCGATATCGGCACTCTCCAACTAACGTACGCTCTTCAGTACAGCAACCAGAACGGCAGCTCCGCCGTCGCCCCGGGAGCCACCCAGCCTTTCTTCATCGGCTCGAACGCACTGAGCAACCAGGGCAGCGCCGTATTCACGACCGGCCCGATTCTCGGGCGATTCAACAACAGCGTCGACGCCACCGTCAGTGAAGAAAGTGGCAGCGGCATTCTCGACGGCGCACACCAGTACGCCGTCACCGACACACTCCGCTTTGCCGTCGAGCGTCGGATCTATGTGTTCGGCACCCTCGGTTATGAGAACATCTACTATCCGAGCGTCCCGGTGGTCGAGATCCGTGACGGGGTCTGGGCGGTCGGTGTCAATTTGACACCCACGGCCGCCACTTCGATCACCGCCGGTTATGGACGCCTCGAAGGCTTCGATTCACCGTTCCTCCGCGCCGCCATCAGTCTCACGCCACGGACCACCCTCGCTGCCTCTTACTCTGATACGCTCGGCTCTTCCCTCCAGTTCCTCCAATATGCGCTGACCAACTCGCTGGTGGACGCCGCCGGCAATCCGGTCGATAGCTCGACCGGGGCTCCGGTCCTGCTGAACAACCAGCTCCTCAGCGTGCAATCCAGCCTGTTCCGCAACGCCCTCTTCTCGGCCAGCCTGACCACCACCTGGCCGCGCGATACCGTCTCTCTCTCTCTCTCCTCAACCAGCAGCAGAAGCTGGTTGCCAATGCCCCTGGTGTGAGCGGCTTCTCGCAGAACTCGTGGTCCGCAGGTGTCGCCTGGACACACTCCCTGACCCCGTCTTTGACCGCCACCTCATATTTGCAAGTTGGTGAGACCAACTCCCGTGCGGTCGGCAGCGGAGCGACCTCGGTCGTCGCCGGTCAGCTGTCGCTCGTTTATCGCCTCACGCCGACACTCGCCGGCAGTGTCCTGTACGGTATTAGCAACAATTCGGACACAGAGGGAAACGCTTTGCAGAACGTTGTGATTGTCGCCCTGCAGAAGACATTTTGAGGCAGCACCATGTACGCGGACTATTACGGATTTTCCGATATGCCGTTCCGGCTGACGCCGGACAGCCGTTTCTTCTTCCCGAGTGGTGAGCATAGCCGCGCTCTCTCCCATCTTGTCTTCGGCCTTGCGCATCAGGAAGGCTTCGTCATCGTCACCGGTGAGGTGGGCGCCGGCAAAACCATGCTCCTCGAACGGCTGTGGGAACGGCTCGACCGCGGCTCCTATCTGATCTCACGCATCGACACCGCTCAGGTTCCGGCAGACGATCTGTTGCGCCTGGCTGCCGCTGGCTTCGGTGTCGGACCGACCACAGACAAGGCAACCCTCCTACGCGGCGTATTCGAGGCACTTCGCGCTGGCCGCTCGGCCGGCCGGCGCTGCCTGCTCGTGATCGACGAGGTCCAGGCGCTCGACCTCGCCGCCCTCGAGGAGCTGCGCATGCTCTCGAACCTCGCCGAAAGCGGTCGCTCGCTCCTGCAGGCAGTGCTGCTTGGCCAGCCGCAGTTCCGCCAGATGCTTGCCCGGCCCGAACTGGATCAGCTTCGCCAGCGAGTTCTCGCCTCCTATCACCTCGGGCCGCTGAGCGTGGAGGAGACACGGGGCTATGTCGAACATCGCCTGCGAGCCGTCGGCTGGCACGATCGCCCGCTCTGGGAAGACGGAACCTTTGGGCTCGTGCATCACTACACGGGAGGTATCCCACGGCGCATCAACCGGCTCTGTGGTCGGGTCCTGCTGCACGGAGCCTTCGAGCAAAGTGATGCGATTTCTGCCGCCATGGTCCGCCTGACGGCGGGTGAGCTGCAACAGGATTTGGCGGCGACATCAGGGGCAACCAGTGCGGCACCCATCGCGGCGCCTGATCTCACGGGTCGGGTCGAGGCGCTGGAGCGAATTGTCGCGCGCCGTGAGCGAGTCTTCCTTCGCCTCTTCGATTTACTGGCGGATGGCGGAGGCGGTCGATGAGCCTCTCAGAGAGCGATCCGCTCATCCCGAGCGCGATGACCGTGGATATCGAGGATTACTTTCAGGTCCAGGCGTTCGCCGACCAGGTCTCGCGCGCTAGCTGGGACTCCATTCCTCGCCGTGTCGAGGCCAACACCGAGCGAATCCTCACCCGCTTCGCTGAGGCCCGCATCCAGGCAACGTTCTTTACCCTTGGATGGATCGCCGAACGTCACCCGGAACTGATCCGGCGTATCGTCGCGGCTGGGCATGAGCTGGCCAGCCACGGTTACGATCATGTGAGAGCGGACCAGTTCGATGAAGCAGCCTTTCGAGCCGATGTCGGCCGGACACGCCGTCTCCTCGAAGATCTCGGCGGCGTTGCGGTTCGAGGCTATCGTGCGCCGACATTCTCGATCGGTACACACAACCTCTGGGCCTTCCGTGCCCTCGAGGCTGAGGGGTATTCGTACAGCTCCAGCGTTTATCCTGTGCGTCACGATCTCTACGGCATGCCCCATGCACCTCGCTTTCCGTTCCGCCCGGGAAATGGCGCGCTGTGGGAGCTGCCGATGACAACACTCGCCCTGGCTGGCCGCAACTTGCCTTGGGCCGGAGGCGGGTATTTCCGATTGCTACCCTACTCGCTCTACAGGCGGGGTCTCGCACGGATGCTTCGCCGGGACCGCCGACCGGGAATCTTCTACTTCCACCCCTGGGAGATCGATCCCTCTCAGCCGATCATTGCCACTGCTAGGCTCCGGTCGCGATTGCGACATCGGCTCAATCTTGCAGAGATGGAACGGCGTCTCTGCCGGTTGCTCCGCGACTTCGCGTGGAATCGGGTGGATCGGGTCTTCGCCGCGGAGCTCGCTTTACCGCCGGCCTCAGCGATGAGGAGTTAGCAACATCATGGCGGTTCGCTGCCGCGCCCTCGACGAAGCATCCGAATCGGCCTGGGATGCGTTTGTCTTCGGCCGACCCGATGGTACCTTCTTTCATCGCGCAGCATGGCGGCACGTGATCGCCCGCGCATTCCACCACCGCTCCTGCTACCTCGTTGCCGAACAGGACGGTGCGATCACCGGCGTTCTGCCGCTGGTGCATGTCAGGACGCGGCTGTTCGGCAATGGCCTCGTTTCTGTGCCGTTTTGTGTCTATGGCGGGCCACTCGCCGCCGACGAGGAGACCGCCGAAGTCCTCGAACGTGAAGCGGCCACGCTGATGGTGAAGTCCGACGCGCGGTTCTGCGAATTCCGATGCCTCCATTCCTCCGGCTCGATTTGGCCGGAGACTCCCCCCCTTTATGAAACATTCCGCAAGCAGCTTCCGCCTGCGGAAGAGGCGGTTCTGCAAGCCATTCCCCGCAAGCAGCGAGCTGTTGTACGCAAGGGAATCGCAAACGGCCTCTCTACCCGGATCGATCGCGAGGCAGACTGCTTCTTCCGCCTCTACGCCGAGAGTGTGCGCAACCTTGGCACCCCCGTTTTCCCACGCCGTTATTTTCGTCTCTTGCTCGAGCTCTTTGCGGATTCGGCCGAGGTGCTGACTGTCGAGGATGCGGGTCAGCCCATCTCGGCCGTGCTCTGCTTCAGCTTCCGAAATCAAATCCTGCCCTATTACGCCGGTGGCGGTCGCGATGCGCGTGGCCGCGGCGGCCATGACTTTATGTACTGGGAGGTCATGCGACGGGCCGTGGCCCGTGGGCTTGACCTGTTCGACTTCGGCCGTAGCAAGATCGGCACCGGTGCGCACGCCTTTAAGAAAAACTGGGGCTTCCAGCCCGAGCCGCTGCATTACCGCCACCTCCTCGCACCCGGCGCGCGGATGCCCGAGAACAACCCGCTCAATCCAAAGTACCGGCTGCTGATCGCCGCCTGGAAGCGGATGCCGTTGCCGGTTGCCAATTTCCTCGGCCCACACATCGTGCGCGGCATCGGCTGAGGCGATGCGCGAACTCCTCTTCCTGTGCCACCGAATTCCTTACCCGCCGGACAAGGGTGACAAGATCCGCGCCTTCCATATGCTCGAGCACCTCGCGCGCTCGTACGATGTCCATCTTGGCTGTCTCGCTGACGATCCGGGTGATCTTCAATATCTTCCTGCGCTTCGGACACGGACTGCAACCGTCGGCTGCTTTGCGTTCGACCGGCGGGCGGCAAGATTGCGTTCCCTGGCAGGGCTCGGCGCTGGCAGAGCGCTCTCGCTCGACTATTTTTGGAACCGGGGACTTGCCGCATGGGTCACCCGCACCCTGGCGCAGCGGACAATCGCGCAAGTGTTTGTTTTCTCCTCGGCGATGGCCCAGTACGTGATGCAAGTTTCAGATATGCCGCGGATGCTCGACATGGTGGATGTCGATTCGGAGAAATTCGCGGCTTATGCGCGGAATGCGTCGTTGCCAATGCGCCTGTTCTGGGCGCGGGAGGCGCGAAGGCTGCTTGCCTTCGAACGGTTGGCGGCACTGCGTTTCGACTGCACGCTCTTCGTCTCACCGGCCGAAGAGGCACGATTTCTTCAGCTCGCACCGGATTGCGCCGGCCGCACGAACTGGGTGGAGAACGGAGTGGACCTTGGTTACTTCTCTCCCCACCATCAATTTCCCTCGCCGTTCGCGCCCGGCGAGATCGCGATCGTGTTTACCGGAAGGATGGACTACAAGCCAAACATCGATGCAGTAAGGTGGTTTGCCAATGCCGTGTTGCCGCGGCTTGCCGCGCAGCCATGCGTCTTCGTTGTCGTCGGTGCGGAACCAGCGCCGACGGTCAAGGCGCTGGCCCGTCGGCCAGGTATTCGTGTCACCGGGCGGGTGCCGGATACGCGTCCCTATCTCGCGCATGCTGCCCTCGTCGTGGCACCGCTGCGCATCGGCCGCGGCATCCAGAACAAGGTCTTGGAGGCAATGGCTCTTGGGCGTCCTGTCCTCGCTTCGCCGGCGGCGGTGGAGGGGATCCGCACCGGTGGAGAGCGCGCGGTTCTCGTCGCGACCGATGCCATCGAGACCGCCCGGCTGGCAGAAGAGGTACTGAACGGCGGCCATCCCAGTCTCGGCGCCGCGGCACGGCGTGCCGTGCTCCGCTTTCATGATTGGCGCGCAACCCTCGCCAGGCTTGATCCGATGCTCGAAGCACCTGAGACACTGAGGCTCAGCGCATGACCGGCTTAGGTTCCATCCACCGCGCCTGGCCGGTGCTGGCTGTCGGCGTGATCGTCCTCGGCCTTCTATTCAATGTCGAAATTGGTTCTGCGGTCAATGTATGGCTTGACTCGACCGCGTATAATCACTGCTTTCTGATCCTGCCGATGGCCGCCTTTCTCGCATGGCAGCGACGCGCGCGGCTCTGGCACGTACCACTCCGGCCGACCCTGCTCGCCCTGCCAGCCAGCCTCCTTCTCGGCGTCGTCTGGTTCCTGGCGGACCGTCTCGGAATCATGGAAGGCCGCCAACTGGCAGCCGTGGGCTTCCTGCAGATTCTTTTCGTTTCCGTAATTGGCTTCGGGCTTTACCGCGCGATGGCTGCGCCGCTTCTCTATCTCTTTTTTCTCGTGCCCTTTGGGGGCTTCCTCGTCCCCATGCTGCAATCCTTCACCACCCACTTCGTCGTGCATGGCCTCGATCTTTTCGGCATCCCAAACTATAACCAGGGTAATATCATCGAAATCCCTGAGGGCGTATTCCGCATTGCGGAGGCCTGTGCCGGGCTGCGCTTCCTGATCGCGGCAGCCGCTTTCAGCGTGTTTTATGCCTGCATTATCTATCGCGATGTCGGCAGACGAGTGCTGTTTATTGTTGTTGCGTTATTCGTTCCGGTGATCGCTAATGGGTTTCGCGCGCTCGGCATTGTCTGGCTTGGCCACGTGCTCGGCAGCGCTGAGGCCGCGGCAACCGACCATGTGCTCTACGGCTATCTCTTTTTTTCCATCGTGCTGTTTCTCCTAATCCTGCTCGGCCTCCTCTTTCGCCAGGATCAGATGCGCCGCGAGGTGCAAACAAAACCAGCTCCGGCGGGGCCGGCTCGCGGTCTTGTACCCGCCGCCGTGGCGATCGTTCTGGCGGCGCTCTTTCCCCTGCTGTCCGGTGCGATCGACCGCGCGGCAGCGGCGACGCGTGTTGCGCTGCCTCAAAGTATCCCCGGCTGCTCCCCAGCGCTGAACGACAGTCAACCACCGGAACTGGCCGCCGCTGGGGGCACCCTCAGGCGATTTGACTGCGCTAATGACACCCTTCAGCTTTCGCTTGCCGCCTTTCCTCCACGCAGTGATCCGCGACTGATCGTGGACACAGAGCGCGCACTTTCCGGCCGGGACACGCGGGAGGCGGAGACGCGCACGCTCCGTGTTGCCCAGGCGGCACCTCAGAACTGGCAGCTTGTCTTCATCCAGCAACCGCCGTCCGCGACCGCAAGTGCGATCTGGATCGGCGGGCGGCTGGTCCAGAACGATCTCCACACGAGAGTGAAGCAGGCACTGGCGAGCCTGTTCGGCGCTCACGACCCTCCACTCGTTGTCACACTCCGGGCTTCGGGCCCACCCGCACAGGCAGAAGCTCGGTTGGCCGGTTTTCTTGCCAGCGGGAGTGCGATCTCGGCGAAGGTTGCTTTAGCGCGATGACTGACCCCGGATGAACGGGACCCATCGTCCCTAGGACATGGGCACCCCCCTCGCCTTTCCCTGCGAGATGTGAACGCGGTGGGAATGCGCTGACATAATCGAGTTCCATTGCGGCCGGCGACGCCGCTTGGCAGCATGGCTGCCAGGGGGCATATTCAATGAACCAGAATGGACCCAAGCCGGAGGATCCGGCGTGGTCTGACGCTGTCTTCGCGGTGTTGCGGGCGGCAGAGATCCGGCAGGTGGCATATGTGCCAGATGCCGGCCATGCGCGGCTGATCGCACTTGCAAGCGCCGAGACAACAATGCGCGCCGTGGTTTTGACGACAGAAGAGGAAGGGGTTGCGCTCGCCGCGGGTGCGTGGCTCGGGGGGCAGCGTGCTGTACTTTTAATGCAGTCCTCGGGCGTCGGAAACTGCATCAACATTCTCTCGCTGATTGCGCATTGCCGGATGCCGCTCCTGGCCCTGATCACCATGCGTGGCGAGTGGGGAGAATTCAATCCGTGGCAGGTGCCGATGGGTTCGGCGACGCCCGCTGTTCTTGGGGCAATGGGTGTGCATGTGTTGCGTGCGGTTCACGCCAATGAGGTGGCGGAGACCGTGCGTGCGGCTGCCGCCCTTGCCTTCGACAGCAGCGTACCGGTTGCGGTGTTGCTCTCGCAGCGCCTGATCGGCGCCAAGGAGTTCCGGAAATAGCGTCTTTGCAAAGCGCCGGAGCCGGACAGCAGATCGGTTGCGCAGATCGCCGCGGCATCGACGCTCGCGAGAACTTCCGCCGGGCCGGGTTCGGGGACCCGTTTCTGGACCATGCGCGTCTCGCCGGGCCCACGATCGCCCGAGGCGGAATCGTCGGAGGGCGTGAATCGCGGGCTCGCATAAAGCGCGAGACCTGTGTCGGGCTGCACAGTCAATCCGACACAGGTCTAGTCCGCCCAATACGTAGGACTGCATATTCCCCATGGGTCCACGCATGCACGCCCGGACGCGGCCTTTGGGTACACGACATGCGTAGCTTGCTCACTTTCTCGGCGAGCTGCAGGACTGTATGCGAGACGCGTGCCAATGCAACCCTGCCAGCCGGCAGGGCTGACGGGAGCAACGGAATGGCAGAGTCAATGCTCGATCGGCGCGCGGTGATGGCGGTGTTGCTTCGCGATCCCGGGGATATGCTGGTAGTCACCGGTCTCGGCTCCACGACGTACGATGCCGGGGCAGTGGGCGATCGGGCGCTCAATTTCTATCTATGGGGGGCGATGGGAGCGGCGGCGATGATCGGACTCGGGCTCGCGCTGGCGCAGCCGGCACGGCGCGTTCTGGTCGTGACCGGTGACGGAGAGGCGCTGATGGGGCTTGGGGCGTTCGCCACCATTGCCGCGGCGGCGCCGCCGAACCTGGCAATAGCCGTGCTCGACAACGGCCGTTACGGCGAAACGGGCGCGCAAGCGAGCCACACATCCCTCGGTACCGATCTGGCCGCCGCTGCTGCTGCCTGTGGTTGGCGCTCCACCGTGACCGTCACCGCGGAGGGCGAGCTCGGGATGCTCCGCTCGCGCCTGCGTTCCGAGCCGCTGTTTGCTGTCATCAAGATTGCCCCGACCGAGCCGCACCGCTTCCTTCCACCCAGAGACGGCGCCTTCCTCCAGCAACGTTTCCGGGCAGCTCTCGGGATCGTGCCTGGGTAAGGCGGCAAGCGGTCACCCCCGGTATTTCACGCAGACCAACGCGTATTACGTGATCTTTGAAGTCGTACCCTGGCCGCAGGAGGACCTCGCCACCCTGAACCAGTTCTATGTACCATCCTCGACCGGAGCCCCGGTACCGCTGTCGAATCTGGTGCACATCGATACCAACTGGGTGGTACCACTCGGAGTCAATCACGCAAATCAGTTCCCTGCGGTGACGTTGTCCTTCAATCTCGCCGAGAACACCGCCATCGGCGACGCAGTTTAGGCGATCGAGCAAGCAGTTGCACCGCTGCATCCGCCGGCCTCGTTGAGCGGCCAGTTCGAAGGCACAGCGGCAGCATTCCAATCCTCGCTTGCTTCGGAGCCATACCCGATCGCCTTCAGCAGTGGCTGGCACCAGGGCGTGCGCGGCGCTACCCGACACTGGCGAAGAAGCTTGGTTCGCTCGCAGACTGACAGAGCCTTCAGCGCGTTCGCCTCGGAATCACGACGGCCGGATTGATGATGGCCACCCCCACTCGAACCGACGACGACACCGAAGAGACCTTGCGGGCCAAATACGGCCGGGCCCAGCTGCAGCGCAGGATATGGCGGCACGCCGATCAATGAAGAAGTTGATGCGAGGCCATGCGGACATGGGAGCGATCAGCGTCACAGTCGGTCGCCGGCCACGGAACCCTTTTTCGGGGTGGACAGTCACCATTCCTCACTGCGTTCGGTCCGAGCAAAGTTCCCCCGCGAGAGATCGACTGGCGGGCCAAAATCGCCGGGCAGCAGGGGCGCCACCCATCTCGCTCCACTCATGCCGCCGGTGCGTTCGGCGAACTCCGCTCTTGCCGTCGCGAGGATCTCTGGCCTTGTGACGAAATCGCCCAAGGATGACGCGATCGCCCTGGTGCGCAGCGACAAGCCAGGATCGATCGCTGCCGAAAGCTCGCCAAATGGGAAGCGCACGTCGGAGCGCGGCTTCGTATTTCGGACAAGGCATCACGACGTTTGTTCTCCTCCACAAACGACTCCGTCATTTGTCGAAGTCCGAGACTCCACGAGATTTGGCGGGTGAATTTGTGGTCGGCTTCCGGAAACTCCGATACGCCCGAGAGATACATACGTTGACCGATCTCGGCCTTCGTGACCCACCGGCTTGAGGCGCGGCAACCGGCTGTCATCGCAGCGACGTGTGCGCCCGCCGCAGGCAAGTCGAAAATGTAGTCCTCACCGGTAGGTTGCTGGAGGTCGTGTCCCCGGCGGCGAGCACGAATCGGCTCAGCATCCAGGTGCCGGTGTGCGGAAACGCGCCTCCGCCAGGGAGTTGGCGATTGTGTCCACGACGTGCGGCAGTGGCTTCGCGACGAAGGGCAACGTGCATACACAGGCGGCCCGCGGCGTGAAGTTGCGGTTGGCCGTGACCAAGGGTCACCGGGCTCAGGCGGTGTTTCACGGTGCGGGAAGCATCAGGTCCGGTACGCGCTCGCCGTCGCGGACGTGGCGCTCGAGCACGGCGTCGGCTTCGACGGTGTTCGAGATCCGGTACCAAACTCCTTCTGGATAGATAACGACGCACGGGCCAAGTTCGCAACGATCGAGGCAGAGCGACGCGTTTATACGCGTGGCAAGGAGGCCGAGCTCCTTCGCACGCACCTTCATATAGGCGCGAAGCTTTTCCGAGCCCTTGGCCACGCAGGAGCCGCGCGGGTGGCCGTCGGGGCGGCGGTTGCAGCAGACGAAGACGTGCGAGTCGTAGTAGAGTGGTGGATCGGACGTTTGGCGATCACCCATTGCGATTCCTTGTGGTGACACCAAGCCGTTCTAGGCAGGACACGGGCAATATGCAAGGAGTGGCACGACCCGAAAGTGCACCAGGATGCGGTCGTTTGCTCCTGACTGGTTGATTCGCCTCTGTATGCAGTCCCTGCGACTTTCGGAAGGACCGTCGGGGGTAGCAGTGGCGAACGTAAATGACCCGGAGACCCACATCGATGAGATGATTCGTCGCGCCGAGGCCAGGGGGTTTTACCCCACCGTATTCAGGCGGACGCGGACGCGTTGGGGAACGAGGAAAGCGATCGAGCGCCCTGTCATAAGCGGCGACATCCGGCTGGGGAACGCCCATGCCTGAGGTCAGCCTCCGCACTGTCTGTTCGCCGTCGCGGCGCAGCCATTCCAAGGTTGCTCGTCAGCCCCGGTCCAAGCGCATTATGAAAGGCGTCATGGCAGTCATGTCCTTCGTCAAGCGATGACTTGATGATGATGCGTGATCGTCGATGACCAGGGAGTTATGAATAAAACGATTGACAATTACGGCGCGGAATGGGTGGCGTCCAGTGGACAGGTTCAAGCAGGGTGAGGGAAACGGAAGCAACACATCATGGCGCATGATCGGAACCTCCTGAAGGAAGCCTCGTCGCCCTATCTGCTACAGCACGCGGACAACCCGGTGCATTGGCGGCAATGGGGTGCACAGGCGCTCGCTGAGGCCAAAAATGCAGGGAAGCCGATCCTGCTCTCGATCGGCTATGCCGCCTGTCATTGGTGCCATGTAATGGCGCACGAATCCTTCGAAGATCCGGTGACGGCGGAGGAGATGAACCGGCTCTACATCAACATCAAGGTGGACCGGGAGGAGCGACCGGACGTCGACCAATTCTATATGAGCGCCCTCCACGCGATGGGCGAGCAGGGTGGCTGGCCGCTGACGATATTCCTCACCCCGGAGGGCGCGCCTTTCTGGGGTGGGACCTATTTCCCGCCCGAGCCGCGCTGGGGTAAACCCTCGTTCCGCCAGGTGCTGGCGGCGATCGCCGACGCCTGGCACCGTGAGCCTGCGAAGATCACCTTCAACGCGAAGCAACTAACGGCGCACCTCGCTGCGCTCGGCACAACGCAGCCCGGCCGGCTGCCGGCCGACGAGCAGCTTGGCGAGGTCGCGACTTCACTGATGGCAGCGCAGGACACCGAGCAGGGCGGGTTTCGCGGCGCACCGAAATTTCCCAACGCGCCGCTCATGCGGTTCCTCTGGCAGGATTCCTTCCGTTCCGGACGCGCCGAACAGCGTGAGGCCGTCAGATTGCTGCTTCGCCGGATGAGTATGGGCGGGATCTACGACCATCTTGGCGGTGGCTACGCGCGCTACGCAACGGATAGAGACTGGCTGGTGCCGCATTTCGAGAAGATGCTCTACGACAACGCGCAGATTCTCGAACTGCTCGCGCTGGCGCAGGCCGGGTTTCCCGATCCGCTGTTCGGTGCCCGCGCCAGAGAAACGGTCGGCTGGCTCGAGCGGGAGATGCGGACTGGAGAGGGAAGGAACTTTGCCTTCGCTGCCTCGCAGGATGCGGACAGCGAAGGGGAAGAAGGAAAATTCTATGTCTGGGATGCAGGCGAAATCGCGGCCCTGCTCGGGCCCGCAGCGGAGGAGTTCGGCGCCGCCTATGACGTGAAGCAGGCGGGCAACTGGGAGGGGCGGACCATCCTGCATCGGGTGCTGCCGATTGGTGATCCGGCGTTTGAGGCCAGGCTTGCCGAGGCAAAGGCGAAGCTCTTTTCCGCTCGGGCGCTGCGTGTGGCGCCGGGGCGGGACGACAAGGTTCTGGCGGACTGGAACGGACTTGCCGTGGCAGCATTGGCACGGGCGGCGCACGCTTTCGATGAGCCGCACTGGCTGTCGCTTGCCGCCGATGTGTTCGACTTCGTGCTTAAGGAGATGGGACAAGCAGACGGGAGGGTTGCGCATGCCTGGCGAAGAGGGCGGGTCTCTGCCGCCGGATTGCTGGAGGATCAGGCGGCGATGGCACGTGCGGCTCTCGCGCTCTACGAGGCGACGGGTGATCCGCGGCGCCGGGAAACGGCACTGCGAATCGTAGCGGCCTCGGAAGCGCATTTCGAAGGCCCTGATGGCGCCTTCTTCGAAGCCGCCAATGATGCGCTTGATCTCCCTTGCGGCAGCGCGGCGAGGGCGCTCCTCGCCGAGGATCACGCAGTGCCCTCCGGCAACGGGATGCTGGCTGAGGTCTATGCGCGGCTATTCCATCTGACGGGAGAGGATGGCTGGCGGGTGAAGGCCGAGCGCCTGATCGGAGCGTTCATGGGGCGGGCGGGGGCAACGGTGCAATCTCCCGGGCTGCTGGGGGCAGCGGATTTGCTGATGCGAGGGGTGAGCGTGGTGATCGGGGGTAGCTTTCCCGCCCTTGCTTCCGTGGCCCGGAAAGCACCTGATCCGGCGGTGGTGGTACTCGAGGTTGGGGAGTCCGCGAAGCTGCCGCTCACTCATCCAGCCGCAGGCAGGCCGCTCGGCGCCATTGTGTGCCAAGCCGGGGTGTGCAGCCTGCCTCTGATCGATCCGGCAGCACTTGCCGCCATGCTGCACCGCACTTGACAGGCGGTCCGGACCGGTCTCGCATCCCCGCCCCGTGACGGCGGCGCACAAACCCGACTTGGCGCTCACTCTAACGACCCCGCTCGGCCCAATGACTCTTGCCGAGGAAACGGGCGCGATTACGGCGCTCCTCTGGGGAATCGCCGGGGCCTGGCGGCAAACCGCGCTGCTGCAGCGCGCGGGCCTGCTGCTCCAACGATATTTTGCCGGTGAGCGGATAGCGTTCGACTTGCCGCTCAAGCCGGCCGGAACAGCATTCGACCGGCGCGTGTGGGAGGTGCTGTGCGCGATTCCGTGGGGCCAGACACGGTCTTACGGCGAGATCGCCCGCCTTTCAGGAGGCTCCCCGCGGGCGGTCGGTCGGGCCGTTGGGCGGAATCCGATCCCCATCATCATACCGTGCCATCGGGTCGTCGCCGTGGCCGGGCTCGGAGGCTTCTCGGCGCCAGGCGGGATTGCGAGCAAGCGGGCGCTGCTGGCGCTCGAAGGCGGTCCACATGCGGGGGATCTCTTCGCAAACTGCGGCTGGCAGGTGGATAGGGACAGAAAAAAGGAGGCATTGGCATGACGAAAGCGATCCGAATCCACCGCACCGGGGGGCCGGAAGTATTGCAGTGGGAGGAGGTGCCGACCCCGGAGCCAGGCCCCGGTGAGGCGCTGGTGCGACATGCGGCGGTCGGGCTCAACTTCGTCGATGTCTATGTTCGCTCCGGCCTCTATAAGGCATCGAACCTGCCATTCACACCAGGGATGGAAGGGGCCGGCACAGTGCTCGCGGTGGGGCCCGGGGTAAGCGGCCTGGCCCCCGGCGATCGGGTGGCCTACGGCACCGGCGCGATGGGCGCTTACGCGACCGAGCGGGTAATCGCCGCGGACCGGCTCCTCAAGCTGCCGGCGTCCATTGGTTTCGAGACAGCGGCGGCGATGATGCTGGCCGGAATGACGGCACAATACCTGTTGCGCCGGACCTATGCGGTGAAACGCGGCGATACGATTCTCGTGCATGCGGCGGCCGGCGGAGTCGGCCTGATCATGTGTCAGTGGGCGAAGCATCTCGGTGCGCGGGTGATCGGAGTGGTCTCCACATCCGAGAAGGCCGCGCTGGCGAAGGCCAACGGCGCGGACCATGCACTGATCGGACATCCCGACCTTGCCGCCGAGGTGAAGAAAATCACGGACGGGGCGATGGTACCCGTCGTTTATGACAGCGTTGGCAAAGATACTTTCATGGCCAGCCTCAATTGTTTGGCGCCGCTTGGCATGATGGTGAGCTTTGGCAACGCCTCCGGGCCAGTGCCGCCCGTGGATATCTCGATTCTGTCGGCCAAGGGAAGCCTCTACTTGACCCGGCCGACACTTGCCACTTACGCAGCGAAGCGAGCAGATTTGGAACACATGGCGGGCGAGCTTTTTTCTGTGGTGGGGAGCGGAGTGGTGAAGATCCGAGTGAACCAGACTTTCCCGCTGGCCGAGGCAGCGGCCGCACATAGCGCGCTCGAGGCGCGCCAGACCACCGGCAGCACGGTTCTCATCCCGTAACGTGTCCCTGTACGTCATCTGTTCTGTACAGCAAGGCAGGGAGCCCGCGTAACAGATTGTCACGCTGAGGCGCGAACGCGCAGGGGCGCATTGCAGTGAGGAGGGGTTCCGCAGCGCTGGCGCAGGGGCGATCATTTAAAGATGTCTGCGCGATTGCGACTCCTCCCGCCGCGGGCCCTTCCGGAGCGGCCCACGATGTCACGGCGGGCGCGCGTCACGGCTCTGATCGTCGCTTGCGCGCTCTTCATGCAGAACCTCGATTCCACGGTCGTGGCGACGGCCCTGCCGGCAATGGCGCACGCCTTCCACGCCGATCCGGTACACATGAGCGTGGCGCTCACTTCGTACATGCTGAGCCTCAGCGTGTTCATTCCGGCCAGCGGCTGGGTGGCCGACCGCTTCGGCAGCCGCAGCGTCTTCCGCGCGGCAATCATCGTGTTCACCGCCGGATCCGTTCTCTGCGGGCGTGCGGGAAGCCTCTGGTTCCTGGTTGCTGCGCGTATCCTCCAAGGTGTTGGCGGGGCGATGATGGTGCCGGTCGGGCGCTTGGTATTGCTGAGGTCGGTGGCGAAGTCCGAACTGGTGGCAGCAATGGCATGGCTTAGCATTCCCGCGCTCCTGGGGCCGGTACTCGGCCCGCCGGTCGGGGGTTTCATCGTGACCTACGTCTCCTGGCACTGGATTTTCGACATCAACGTGCCAATCGGCCTTCTCGGCGTGGTGCTGGTCACTCTTTATATTGAGGAGACAGGGGGTGGAGATACAAAACCCTTCGACTGGGCAGGTCTTTGCCTGACGGCCGCTTCCCTGGTTTCTCTCTTGTCGGGGTTGGAGGCGGCGAGCCGCGGCGTACTGCCATGGCCGGAAACCGCCGGCCTGCTTCTGGGCGGGGCAGGAGCCGCTTTTGCCTATTGGTTTCATGCCCGGGCGCGGGAGTATCCGCTCGTCGATCTCGGCCTGTTGCGGATTCCGACCTTCGGGCTTGCTGTTGCGGCAGCTAGTCTTTTTCGTATCGGCATCGGTGCGGTGCCGTTCCTCTTGCCGCTTCTCCTGCAGGTGGGGTTCGGGCTAAGTGCGGCCGAGAGCGGGATGATCACCTTCGCGAGTTCGGCCGGCGCGCTGGTGATGAAGCCTGCCGCGCAGTATGCGCTGAAGATGTTCGGCTTTCGTGCGACGCTGATCTCCAACGGCACGATCTCGGTAATCACGATCGCGCTGATGGCCGGCTTCCGCCCGGCATGGCCTCTCGCCGCAATTTATGGCGTGCTGCTGATGGGCGGCTTCTTTCGTTCGCTGCAATTCACGGCATTCAACGCAATCGCGTTCGCCGACATACCCCCTCCGAAGCTGAGTGTAGCAACCAGTCTCTACAGCACCGCCCAGCAGCTTTCGCTGACAGCCGGCGTGGCGGCGGGGGCAGCAGCGCTCGAGACATTTTCCAAGCTGTTCGGGCATGCGGTGCCCAGCCTCAGCGATTACAGCTTTGCGTTCCTCGCCGTCGCCGGAGTGGCAATGATCTCGGTGCCGGTCTCGATGCAACTCGGAACGGATGCCGGGGCCGAGCTCTCCGGTCATAAGGTCAGCTAGACTTGGCCGCGCTCTGCTGGCGTCGCGAACCGATCCCAAGAGGCCCCGAAGGCGTGTGTTGGGCATGGGCACGAACTGGCCTCGGTATCCGCTGATAAGTGATAGCACCGTCACGAGCTTTCGGAATGCCAGCCTTGCCGAGGTTGCAAACGCCGGTGCCGGAAGCCAAGTGCGGTACAAGAAAGTGCGATGGCTCGCATATTCTTGAGCTGAAGGTCTGCCGGCGCTTGCAACCATGACCGCTGCTGCCAGCGTCGGCCTGGCTGGAAGCAGTGTTTGCAAAAAGGTCCGCGAGGAAAAGAGCGAGGAAATCCGGTGCCAGATGATTCTCTGATGCGATGGCAGCCTCGTCGCAGCATGGTGCCACCGCCCTGGCCCAACCCGCCGATGAAGGTACAGATCGGTCGGGGCATCGCCGGGCGATGCCCGGCCTGCGGAGAGAGCCCTCTGTTCGCCAGCTATCTCCGCGTCGTCGTTGCATGCCCCAGCTGCAAAGCGCCGCTTGGCCAGTTGCGCTCCGACGATGCGCCGGCGTACGTCACGATCCTGATCGTCGGGCACATTGTAGTCGGGTTGCTGGTGCTGATGGAGACGACCCTCGTCCCGCCGCTCTGGCTCGAAGCGGCGATTCTGCTGCCGCTCACTCTTGTTTTGGCGTTGGCGCTGCTCCCGCTGGTAAAGGGCGGCATCCTCGCGGTCATGTTGCGGATCGGGATGATCAGGCCACCGCAATAACGCCGGGGTTGGTTTGGTCCGGAAAGATCTTGCCGGGGTTGAGGATGCCGCGCGGATCGAGTGCTGACTTGATCGCGCGCATCACGGCCAGCGCCTCCTGACCGTGTTCGGCTTCCAGGAACTGGCGCTTTCCGATACCAACCCCGTGCTCGCCGCTGCAAGACCCGCCTAGGCCGAGCGCGATGCCGACGATTGTCCGATCAAGTGCCCAGGCGCGAGCAAGTCCGTCTGGCTCGCTTGGCACGATGATCACGGTATGGAAATTGCCGTCGCCGACATGTCCGAGGATGGCCCCCGTAAGCCCGGAGGCGGTGATCGCCTCACGAGATGCGAGCACGGCTTCGGTCAGGCGAGAGATCGGCACGATCGCATCGGCGGTGAGGATGCGACAACCCGGCTGCAATGCGAGTGCCGCCCAATAGGCATCATGCCGCGCCTTCCAGAGATGTGCTCGCGCCTCGGCATCCGCTGCTTGCGTGAAACGTTCCGCTCCACAGTCACGTGCGATCTCCTCCGTCACGCGCACCTGCTCGGCGACCGCAACAGGAGTCCCGTGGAACTCGAAGAAGAGGGTGGGAATCTCGGCCAGGCCGGGGAGATTCGAATAGGCGATCGAGGCCCGCATCTGCACTTCGTCTAGGAGCTCAATGCGTGCCACCGGAATGCCCGCCTGCATCACCGAAACCACCGTCTCGACTGCACCGGAGAGCATCGGGAACTGGCAGGCCGCCGACACGATCGCTTCTGGAATGCCATGCAGGCGGAGCCCGATCTCCGTGATCACGCCGAGAGTGCCTTCCGAGCCGATGAAGAGCCGGGTCAGGTCATAGCCGGTCGACGACTTGCGCACTCGCCCACCGGTCCTGATCAGCCGCCCATCGGCGAGAGCAACGGTCAGGCCGAGCACGTTGTCGCGAATCGTCCCATAGCGGACCGCATTGGTGCCGGAGGCACGCGTTGCGCACATGCCGCCGATCGTACACTCGCTGCCGGGATCGACGGGAAAGAAGAGCCCCTGATCGCGGAGATGCGCGTTGAGCTGCTGACGGGTCACGCCCGCCTCGACAAAGCAATCCATATCCGCCGCATTCACTTCGAGCACGCGGCGCATCCGTGAAAGATCGAGAGTAATACCGCTCAGTACCGGGGTTACATGACCTTCAAGCGAGGTGCCCGCACCGAACGCGGTCACCGGTACGCCGGCGGAATGGCAGAGGCCGAGCAGGCGCGCCACCTCCTCTGAATTTTCGACGAAAGCGACCGCATCGGGGAGCACGTGCGGCTGCGTATCCTCTCCATGTGCGTGCTGTTCGCGGATATTCCGGTTTGTGCTGATTCGTTCACCAAGCAGCTTGCGCGCCGCGGAAATGACCGAATCGACCGGATGCGCTCCACCCATATCTTCCGGCATGGCTTTTCTCCCATCTCAGCATGACCACCCCGAGGGGCAACCGCAAGGGCGTTCACCGCGGCAAGCACGTGCCAGTGATCCAAGGGCGGCAGAATGTAGGCGACAGATCTTCCTGGGAGCGCCAGGGGCGTCCCGCCGAGGGCCTCGCAGGTTCGAGGGTGGGGCTGGGCCAGGGACCGACCCCAATGCGTCTCCCCGCGCGGGGCCCTCCGCATGGGCCTGGTCACGGGAACAGCGGGCAGGTCGGCGCCCTCGGAGGCGCGCGTTCGGTGTTTCGACCTCTGCTTCGAGATCGGCATCCGTGGCTCGGCTGTACGCGCGGGGGGCCTACGAAGACTACGTTCGGGGGCAGGAGAACATCGGCCCGAATCCCGGCTTGCCCTGCAACCGTAGTCTGCGCCGGAATCGATATGAGTGACATCCCATTGTTTCCCCATGCTCCAGTGGGCGGGGTCAGGTGCCGCGCCCTGCCATCAATCTGGTCCGTCGTGGGGCGAAGGAGCTTCCTGCCATCGCGCCGAAAATTCCGGTCCGTACCGCCACCATCACCGGCCGGCCTGCAGCGACCAACGAGCCTCTACCCGATCTCGTAGGGGGCGCCTGGAGGGAGCGGCTGTGCTAAGCGTGCGGTAGGCAGATCGCCGGGAGCGCAGCCCGATGCAGATGAAGCGCGAACACCACGTCCACTTCTGGTACTTCGTCCTGGCGTTTCTGGCCGTGCTGGCGATCGAGCAAATCCTCGGCCGACCGAGCGATGTGAAGACCATTCCCTACAATGAGTTCCTGACCTTGTTGCAGGAACACAAAATCAAGGACCTCGTAATAGGCCAATACGACATTACTGGCGGATTCATCACAGCCGAGAAGGGAGAACCATCGAAGTTCTTGACGCAGCGAGTGGACCCGGCGCTGGCTGCCGAGCTGAAACAATCGGGTGTCACATTCTCCGGCGAAGCCTCGCCCGGGCTCCTTGCGAACGTGCTCGCCTGGTTTATGCCGGTGCTTCTCTTCGTGCTGCTCTGGATGTTCCTGGTCCGACCCGCCGCGACCGGCGGCGGCATGGGCGGGCTATTCGCTGTCGGCAAAAGTCGGGCCAAAATCTATGCCGAGAGTGATGTGCCAGTGCGCTTCTCCGATGTCGCGGGCGTCGATGAGGCCAAGGCAGAGCTCGAGGAGATCGTCTCGTTTCTCAAAGACCCGAAGCGCTATAGCCGGCTCGGTGCGCATATCCCCAAAGGAATTCTGCTGGTCGGGCCCCCGGGGACCGGAAAGACGCTACTCGCCCGCGCGGTTGCGGGCGAAGCAGGTGTTCCGTTTTTCTCGATCGCCGGCTCCGAGTTCGTAGAGATGTTCGTGGGAGTCGGAGCAGCGCGCGTGCGCGATCTGTTCAAACAGGCACGTGAGCGTGCGCCGTCGATCGTTTTCATTGACGAACTCGACGCGCTCGGCCGTGCCCGTTCGGGCTTCATGGGTCCAAGCGGCGGCCACGACGAGAAGGAGCAGACGCTGAATCAGCTCCTGGCAGAGCTCGACGGCTTTGATCCCTCACTCGGCGTTGTCCTGCTCGGCGCCACCAACCGCCCGGAAATCCTCGATCCTGCCCTGCTGCGCGCCGGCCGCTTCGACCGCCAGGTGCTGGTGGATAGACCAGACAAGAAAGGACGAATCGAGATTCTCAAGCTCCACATTCGTAAGGTCCAATTGGCCGGGGGCGTTTCGATCGAGGACATTGCAGCCCTGACTCCGGGCTTCACCGGCGCTGACCTCGCCAATCTCGTGAACGAAGCGGCCTTGCTGGCCACGCGCCGCAATGCCGAAGAAGTCACATTCCACGATTTCGAGCAGGCGGTGGAGCGAATTGTCGCCGGGCTCGAAAAACGAAATCGCCTGCTCAACGCCCACGAGCGAACTGTGGTCGCGCATCACGAGATGGGACACGCCCTGGTGGCCATGACGTTGCCAGGGACTGACGCAGTGCAGAAGGTTTCCATCATTCCACGCGGATTGGGGGCGCTCGGCTACACGATCCAGCGGCCGCTCGAAGATCGCTATCTGCTGGACCGTAGGGAGCTCCTCAATCGCATGGCCGTGCTGCTCGGCGGACGCGCGGCGGAAAGCGTCATCTTCGGCGAAATTTCTACCGGTGCCGCTGATGACCTTGCCAAGGTCACGGATATCGCACGCAACATGGTCGTGCGCTTTGGAATGGATCCGCGACTCGGCCAGGTGACCTATGAGCCGCAGCGGCAAACCATCCTCCAGAGCCCGATCGATTGGCAACCAAGACAATATGGGGAGGAAACCGCCACCGCAATCGACGATGCGGTGCGCGATCTTGTTGATGGTGCTTATGCACGCGCCCGTGCCATTCTTGTTGCCAATGAGAAAGTATTGCGCGAAGCCGCGCGCGTTCTGCTTGAAAAGGAGACATTGAGTGCCGCAGAGATCAGCGCGATCACCGGCCCGCTTGCGGCACCACCAGCGCTGCCCGCTCCCTCGGAGGCACTGCCCGCAGCCTGACTCCGGTTGCGTTGACGCCCCCGGGATGTCGGCCTAGCGTCTCATGCGAAGATACGGAGAAATGGGATGGCGAACCGGGTGAAGCAACTCTGGCAGGAAGGCAAGGCAGTGGTGAACGGCTGGCTTGCCATTCCCTCGGGCTTCTCCGCGGAGGTGATGTCGCAGGCCGGCTGGGATAGCTTGACAGTCGATATGCAGCACGGTGTGCAAGACTACCAGAGTATGGTGGCCTGCTTCCAGGGCATGCAGGCTCGCCAGATCACTCCTCTCGTCCGCGTGCCTTGGAACGAGCCAGGCATCATCGGCAAGTGTCTGGATGGCGGCGCGATGGGCGTGATCTGCCCGATGATCAATACGCGCGCCGCCGCCGAGGCGTTCGTCTCCGCCTGCCGCTATCCGCCCTTGGGCTCACGGAGCAATGGTCCGATCCGCGCCGGCATTTACGGCGAGGTCGGAGGCTATGTGAAGACGGCGAATGCCGAAGTGCTCTGCATCCCGATGATCGAGACGCAAGAAGCACTCGACAATCTGGAGGCGATCCTGGATGTGCCGGGAATCAATGGCATCTATGTTGGCCCGAGTGATCTCGGATTCTCACTCGGCCTCGAGCCAAGGCAGGATCGGGAGGAGCCGCAGATCCTCAAAATCTATGAGCGTCTGGTGAAAGAATGCGGCAAGCGCGGCATTGCGCCTGGCGTGCACAACCTCACGCCTACCTATGCCGCGCGCATGATCGGTATGGGTTTTCGCTTCGTGACCATCGGCAACGACAGCGGGCTGATGCTGCGGGCCGCGCAGGGGGCGGTCGGCACCCTCCGTCAGGCTGCCGGGGGCAAAGCGTGAAGCAGGAGCAGGGTCATGTCACCTCCACCAGTGATTCGCCTCCATCCCAATGACGGAGTGGTAATCGCACGCGCAACCCTGCTTCCCGGAACCCCGGTCGCGCCGGGGCTGGTCGCGGCGGAACGCATTCCGGCCGGGCACAAGGTTGCCGTACGCGCGCATGCGCCTGGCGAGGCGATCCGCCGCTACGGTCAGGTGATCGGGTTCGCGACCAGGCACATCGAGCCGGGGCAGCACGTGCACGTGCAGAACTGCGGGATGGGCGATTTCGCCAAGGACTACGCTTATGGCGAAGATGCGAAGCCGACCGCGATGCTCGATCCGCCAGCGACCTTCAAGGGATTCCGCCGTGCCGACGGCAGAGTCGCAACCCGCAACCATATCGGTATCGTGACCAGCGTGAACTGCAGTGCGCACGTCGCCGACCTGATTGCCGACGCCTTCAAGCGAAGCCCCTTTTCCAATGGCGATCCACTTGCCGAATATCCGAACGTGGACGGGGTTGTGGCAATCACTCACAAGACCGGCTGCGGGATGAGCATGGGCGAGCCGTTGAAGCTATTGCGCCGCACACTCGCCGGCTACGCGCGGCATGTGAATTTCTCGCATGTTGTCATGCTCGGACTCGGCTGCGAAGTGAACCAGATCGGGTCGATGCTGGAGGAAGAGAAGCTTTCCGGGCGGCTCCGTTCGATGGACATCCAGTCGATGGGTGGCACGCGCAAGACAGTAGAGCGAGGGGTTGCTTTCGTGCGCGAGGTGCTGGCAGAGGCCAACTCCGTCAGTCGCGAGACCGTGCTGGTTTCCGGCCTGACCGTGGCGCTGCAATGCGGCGGATCAGACGGCTACTCGGGTGTTTCCGCCAATCCTGCGCTCGGGGTGGCGAGCGATCTCGTGGTGCGGAATGGCGGGACGGTTATTCTCTCCGAAACCCCGGAGACGTATGGGGCGGAGCATCTGCTGACACGCCGGGCCGTAAGTCGCGAGGTGGGAGAGAAGCTTGTCGGGCTGATGCGCTGGTGGGAGGAATACACGGAACGGGAAGGGGCGGAGATGAATGCCAACCCTTCCCCCGGCAACAAGGCCGGTGGGCTGACCACCATCCTCGAGAAATCACTCGGTGCAATGGCGAAGGCCGGTCACACCAATCTCGTCGAGGTGGTGCGCTACGCCGAAACACCGAGCAGGCAAGGCTTCGTTTTCATGGATACCCCGGGCTTTGATCCGGTCGCGGCAACCGGGCAGGTGGCCGGCGGCGCGAATCTGGTCTGCTTTACGACCGGGCGGGGCAGCGTGTTCGGCTGCAAGCCCGCACCCTCGATCAAGCTGGCAACGAACACGCCGATGTATCAGCGCATGGAAGAAGATATGGACGTGAATTGCGGCACCATCCTGGATGGCGATGAGACCGTCGAGCAGTGCGGCGAGCGTATTTTCGAACTCATCCTGCGTGTCGCTTCCGGTGAGAAGACCAAGAGCGAGACCTACGGCTTCGGCAGTTCTGAGTTCGCACCGTGGGCCATTGGCGCCACGATGTGACATCCGCCACCCTAAGGCGGACTTGCAGCAGACGCAGAGCACGCTCATCGGCAACCCGCCGCCCGCTCTCTGTTACGAAGAGGACCGGCCCCTCAAAAACGCAACGGCGTGGCCTGCATGACGAGGGGGAGGGAACGGACCGCGGCCAGCACCGGCTCGGGCACCGGCTCGTCTACCGCTACCAGGCAGATTGCATCCCCGCCCGGCGCGGCACGGCCGAGATGGAAGGTCGCGATATTGATTCCTGCGTCCGCGAGTGTGGCACCGAAACGGCCGATGAAGCCCGGGCGATCCTGGTTCGTCACATAAATCATGTGGCGGAAGAAATCCGCCTCGATCGGGATTCCCTTGACCGAAACGATGCGCGGGCGGTCGTTTGCAAAGAGCGTCCCGGCCACGGCACGCGTGAGCTGCTCTGTGGTGACCGTGAGAGTTATCAGGGCCTGGTACTCGCCGGGGCGATCGTGCGCGATCTCCGAAACCTCGATGCCACGCGCGTGCGCGAGAGCCGGCGCGTTCACCATGTTGACACCTTCGAGGATCGGCCCAAGCAGGCCGGCGAGTGCAGCGGCCGAAAGTGGTTTCAGGTTCAGCACCGCCGCCGCGCCTTCGTATTCGATCGCCACGCTGCGAATCACTCCTTCTCGTGCGTGCGTGAGCTGGCCGGCGAAACTCCCGAGGAGGCGGCAGAGCTCCATGTAGGGGCGAAGGCGCGGGGCCTCTTCGGCGGAGACCGATGGCATGTTGATCGCGTTGACCACCGCGCCAGTGAGCAGGAAATCACTCATCTGCTCGGCGACCTGGATGCCGACTTTCTCCTGCGCCTCCTCGGTTGCAGCGCCGAGGTGGGGTGTGCAGACAACGTTCTCGAGCGTGAACAGCGGGCTTTCTCCGGGGGGCTCGGTTGCGAAGACATCGAGCGCGGCCCCGCCGACATGCCCGGAACGAATCGCGGTGGCAAGCGCCGCCTCGTCAAGCAAACCGCCGCGTGCGCAATTGATGACACGCACGCCCTTCTTCATCGCTGCAATCGCCTCCGCGGAGATTATATTGCGCGTTGCTTCGGTAAGCGGGGTGTGCAAGGTGATGACATCCGCCCGCGAGAGGAGGTCGGCGAGCGGCACCTTTTCCGCGCCGAGCGCCAACGCCCGCGCCTCTGTCAGATAGGGATCGTAGGCGATAACCTTCATCCGCAGACCGATTGCGCGCTCGACAACGATCGAGCCGATATTGCCGCAGCCGATCACTCCGAGCGTCTTGCCGAAGAGCTCCATCCCCATGAAGCGGTTCTTCTCCCATTTGCCGGATCTCGTGGAAGCGGACGCCTCTGGGATCTGGCGGGCAAGCGTCATCATCATGGCAATCGTGTGCTCGGCAGTGGTAATCGCGTTGCCGTGCGGGGTGTTCATGACGACCACACCGCGCGCGGTTGCTGAGGTCACATCCACGTTGTCCACGCCGATGCCGGCGCGGCCCACCACCTTGAGGTTCGGCGCTGCCTCGAGCAGCTCGCGAGTCACCTTGGTCGCCGAGCGCACCGCAAGCCCATCATACGGCGCGATAATGCCGCGAAGCTCCGGCGGCTTGAGGCCGGGGCGAAAATCGGCCTCGATCCCTCGGGCATGAAAGATCGCAAGAGCAGTCTGAGAAAGCTTGTCGGAAACAAGGACTTTCGGCATCGGCCTCACTCCGCAGCCCATGCCGGCCGCGCTTCGTTGGCAAGCGCGGAAAAGGCCCACTCCAGCCAAGGCAGGAGCGCCAGGATGTCGGCAGTTTCGACTGTCGCCCCACCCCAGATGCGGAGGCCAGGCGGAGCGTCCCGATAAGAGCCGATATCGTAGGCAACACCTTCAGATTCGATCAGGCCGGCAAGCCGCTTTGCTGCTTCGGCTTGGCCTGCGGCTGTCATGGCCTCGAACCAGGGTGCGGTGATCCTGAGGCAGATCGAAGTCGGCGAGCGCCACTCCGGCCGTTCGGCCAGAAAATCGACCCATGGCGTGCGTTCCACCCAGGATGCGATGGCGGAGAGATTCGCCTCCGTGCGTGCGATCAGCGCCGGAAGCCCTCCGATCGCCTCAGCCCAGCGCAGACCATCGAGCGCATCTTCGACTGCGAGCATGCTCGGCGTGTTGATGGTCTCACCCTTAAAAATGCCTTCGATAAGCTTTCCTCCCTTCGTGAGCCGAAAGATTTTCGGCAGCGGCCAGGAAGGTCTGTGGGACTCGAGGCGCTGAACGGCCCGAGGTGAAAGTGCCAGCATGCCGTGTCCGGCCTCCCCGCCAAGTACCTTCTGCCAGGACCAGGTCACGACATCGAGTTTGTCCCAGGGAAGATCCATCGCGAAGGCTGCGGACGTCGCATCAGCAATGATCAGGCCTTGTCGGCTCTCGGGGATCCATTCACCATCCGGGAACCGGACGCCGGAGGTGGTGCCATTCCAGGCCAGCACCACGTCGCGTGAGAAATCAACAGCAGCAAGGTTCGGCAGTTGCCCGTACGGCGCCTCGAGCATCCGTGCATCTGGCAAGCGAAGCTCTTTGACGACATCGGTTGCCCAGCCCGAGGAAAAACTCTCGAAGGCAAGTACATCGACGCCACGAGCGCCAAGCAGCGACCAGAGCGCCATCTCGACCGCACCCGTATCGGACGCAGGCACGATGCCGAGCTTCCACCCACCCGGCATGCCGAGGAGGGTGCGTGAGCGTTGGATAGTTTCCCCAAGTCGCGCCTTCGCCAATTTGGCGCGGTGGCTCCTCCCGAGCAGTGCACCGCTCAGAGCCTCAAGCCGGTAGCCTGGGCGTTTGGCGCACGGACCAGAAGAAAAGCAGAAGTTGGCCGGACGAACCTCCGGCCGTGTGGCAATGACTGCCGTGACGACTCTCCCTTGCAGAAGACGAGCGCCCCGGTGGGGGGGCGTGACCCGATGCCGTGGTTAGCGGAATTGGACGGCTGGAGCAAGCCTCGTTGCAGGGTCTTCGCAACCATGTGTAGTGTCGGGGTCTCGATTTGGACCAAAAAAGCGGAGATCGGGATGCGCCTGATGCCCGCCCTCCTTGGTGCGGTCCCCGCGGTTGCGCTGGCGCTTGTCCCGCCAGCCTCAGGAGCGACCAAGAAATATGTTTCGCTCAGCGCGGTCGAGCACTTCTCGAGCCTGACCGCAGCGCAAAAAAACTGTGGCGCGGATACGGTGGTCTGGGCGAACCTGCACACGGATGTCTATCACCTGTCCGGCTCGCGCTGGTTCGGAAAAACCAAGAAGGGTGCATATTTTTGCAAGAGTGCGGTTGAAAAGGCAGGGGTACACGCCTCGAAGGAGTGAAAGCCGCGGCTATAAGCCAAGCGTCTCGATCCGCTCTGGATCAACCGTCACAGCGTGGTTCAAAAGGAGTGCGCCCGTGCCGATCTCGGGCGCGGTTGCGATCGCTGCCCGGACGTAGAGGCGGGCCCGCCGGATGGAGTCCACGAGAGCGAAACCCTGCGCGAGCCCTGCGGCGATCGCACTTGCCAGAGTGCAGCCGGTGCCACGGCGCTGCCGGCCGGCAAGCCGCGGTGCCTCGAATCGGATGATGCCATCCAGAGAGGCCAGCATGTCCACCACCATCTCCCCCGGAAGATGTCCGCCCTTCACCAGCACCGCGCCCGAGGTCCCGGCGGGGACTAGTGCGCGAGCGGCCCGCTCCATCGAAGAGAGGTCGTGGATGGCGATGCCGGAGAGGAGCGCGGCCTCCGGAACGTTAGGCGTGACGAGCGTAGCGAGTGGGAAGAGTTCTCCGCGCAGAACGTTCAGCGCGTCTTCTGCAAGAAGGCGAGCGCCGCTCGAGGCACAGAAAACCGGGTCGATGACCAAAGGGGGGCCGATCGCGGCGCGCAGCGCAGCCGCCACTGCGGCCGTGATCGCCGCGTCTCCAAGCATCCCGATTTTCACCGCGTCCGCACCCGGATCTGCAAGCGCACACTCGACCTGGGCCGCAACGAGCGATGCCGGCAGGAGGTGCACGGCATGGACGGCCCGAGAATCCTGCACGGTGATCGCGGTGATCGCGGTCGCAGCAAAGGCGCCCAGCGCAGTGATGGCCTTCACGTCCGCCTGGATGCCGGCGCCGCCGCTCGAGTCCGATCCGGCGATGACCAGCACCCTCGCCGGAGCGTGATGATTCTCAGTCATCGTGCCCTGCCGAGATTTCTGACCCCAATTTCATAGCTTCCGGGGGTTCGCCCGGCCACTCTTCCAGCCCGCGATCGCCCGAGGCGGGATCGTCGGAGGGCGTGAATCGCGGGTTCGAATAAACCGCGAGACCCGTGCCGGGCTGCAAAGTCAGCCCGGCACGGGTCTCGCAATCTGGTGAAAGCCACACTTGCCCGCTCCGAAAGCCCGGCGCTAACGTCTCCATCGCGTGCCATAAGAGAGCGGCAATGCCCGAATACGCACCCGATCATTGCGAGGTCCTTATCATCGGTGCCGGCCCGGCCGGGCTCTTCGCTGGCTGTGAACTGGTCCGCCATGGCGTCGTGCCACGCATCGTCGAACGCAGGCTCCTGCCTCATCACGAGGTCCGTGCAACCGCTCTCCAGCCGGCTGGGCTCGAACATCTCACGCGCGCCGGCGTGGTCAAACCGTTCCTCGAAAGATCGGTCCGCGTCCGGCGAACGCGCTTCTACGGGCTCGGCTTCACCCCGCTCGGCGGCAGTACCTTCGGCGGTATCGATTGCACTTACGAGTACCAGTGCAGTCTTCCGCAGTGGCAGACCGAAGCGATCCTCACGGAACACCTGGCGGGGCTCGGCGTTGGCATTGAGCGCGGCACCACGGTCCTTTCGCTCGATCAGAATGCAGATGCGCTCGCCGTCCGGCTACGTCGGCCTGGCGGCGAGCTCGAGGCGGTTTCGTTCCGCTATGTGCTCGGGGCCGGCGGAGCGTACGACGTAACCCGCGACTCTATGCACGAATCCCTCGAGGGAGATACGTACGCCGGCCACTATATCGCCGCCGACATCCGCATCGGCTTGCCACATCGGCCCGAGGAGTCGATGGTCTTTGTAAGTGCGAAGGGCTTCGCCTTGCTTGCCCCGCTTCCCGGCGGCCGCTGGCTGAGCTTTTTGGATCTCGATCCCGATTCGCCCACCGTCGACGAACGCGAAAAGCCCGAGCTTGCCCAGGTGAGTGCGCTCCTCAACCGCCGGGCCGGCGTCGATGCCGGCCTTACCGATCTTGCGTGGGCCGGGCACTTCGTCATGCACAAGCGGATGACCCGCCGGCTTGCTGACGGGCGGCGATTCCTTATGGGCGACGCGGCGCACCTCTCGAGCCCCATCGCCGGTGAGGGCCTCAACTCAGCCCTGATGGATGCCGCCGACATCGCCTGGAAGCTCGCCCTCGTCGTTCGCGGCGCCGCGCCGCATGTCCTGCTCGACTCCTATGAAATCGAACGGCGGCTCGCCGATCGCCACGTCCTCGAAGTCTCGGACATGCTGCACCGTCGCGTGCTCGACCTCGCCACCGCCGCCCCTGGCGCCGCGCCGCCCGATCCCGCGAGCGCCCGGGCGCTTGCCCGCGCGCGGGCGATGCTCGATGTTTCCTATGCTGGAAGCCCGCTTGTTGGCGAGCATCTCGGATCGATGACGGCACCACCCGGGCCGGCACCAGGCGAACGCTTTCCAGACCGCATCCGCCTGACCGGGAGGCTGCACCATCTGCTGCTCTTCGAGGCACCCGCTCCACCCGACGCGCTCCGGCGCCGCTGGCAAGACCTCGTCGCGATCGAGCCCGGCACGGACTTCGATCCCGCCCGCGCCGGCGTGCCCCTCGGCGGCGCGCTCCTGATTCGGCCTGACGGCTTCATCGGCTATCGACTCGCGCAGATGGACGACGCCGGCCTCGCCGCCCTCGATTCCCATCTCGCCTCGTACCTGACACCCGCCCTCGTCTGAGCCGGTCCCACCTGCCGGCTCTCAGTTCCGGCGACGCGCTCGGGCGGAGTACTGATCCTTTTGCAGTCGCCGGAGTGACCGTCTCCCAGGGATCGATCTGTTGATCGATCTGTTTGCCATCCGGCCCTTCTCTATTGTCCTCCGGCAGCAGCGATCTTTTCGCAAAGCTCGTTGACAACGGATTTGATGAGCACCTCGTTCTCCGCCTCCGCCATCACTCGGATGACGGGCTCGGTACCGCTCTGGCGGATCACCAGCCTCCCCGCACCGTTCAACCGTGCCTCGGCTTCGGCGATGCCATCTTTGACGGCAGGATGGGAAAGGGGCGATGGGCCGACATAGCGCACGCTCTGCAGGGTTTGCGGAAGCGGCTGAAAGACACGGCAGACCTCGCTTGCGGTCCGCTGCTCGGCGACGATGACGGCCAGCACCTGCAGGGCGCCCACCAGGCCATCGCCAGTCGTCGCAAAATCCGAAAGTATCATGTGGCCCGATTGCTCGCCGCCGACATTGATGCCGCGGGCGCGCATCTCCGCCGCGACGTAGCGGTCTCCGACCTGGGTGCGATGCAGGTTGACTCCGAGAGTTGTAAGGAACCGCCCAAGTCCGAGATTCGACATCACCGTGGCGACGATGCCATCTCCAGTGAGCCGCCCCTCGCGTTGCCAGGAACGGGCGATCAGGGCCAGAATCTGATCCCCATCGACCAGTTCCCCGTGCTCGTCCGCGAGCAGGAGCCGATCGGCGTCGCCGTCGAGGGCGATCCCGAGATCGGCCTTCTGATCGAGCACCTCCTTACAAAAATTCTTGGGAGCCGTGGATCCGCAGCCGCGATTGATATTGAACCCGTCCGGGGAAATCCCGAGCGCGACCACGTCTGCTCCAAGCTCCCAGAGCACCGCAGGGGCGACCCGATACCCCGCTCCGTTGGCGCAATCGACAACAATACGAAGCCCATCCAGCCTGAGCCCGCGCGGGAAAGTGGCCTTCGCACCCTCGATATAGCGGCCGGCCGCATCCTCCAGGCGGACCGCGCGGCCCAGCTTCTCCGGCACCGCGAGCCGCTCCGACAGGTCTGCCGACATCAGCGCCTCGATCTCGGCTTCGGTCCCGTCGGAAAGCTTCTGCCCATCGGGCCCGAAAAGCTTGATGCCATTGTCCTCAAAGGAATTGTGCGAGGCCGAGATCATCACTCCGAGATCGGCCCGGAGCGAGCGGGTCAGCATGGCGATGGCGGGTGTCGGTAATGGTCCGGCGATCGAGACGTCCATCCCGGCGCTGATGAAACCGGCGACCAGCGCCGGCTCGAGCATGTAGCCGGAAAGCCTTGTATCCTTGCCGATAAGCACGCGATGGCGGTGACTGCCACGGGTGAAGAGCAGCCCCGCCGCCTGGCCGAGCCGGAGTGCGGTCTCTGCGGTCATCGGGTCGGCATTGGCGGTGCCACGGATCCCGTCGGTGCCGAATAATCGTCGCACAATGTTCATACAAGTCTCGAAAAAAGTGGCGGGGATCAGCCGTTGTTGCGCCAACCGGCGGCGAGGGCAAGTGACAGGCTCGCGAGCTGGCCGCTGCCGAGCGCCTGCCAAACGCGGAGCGCCTGCATTGTTTCGACAACGTCATGAACCCTGAGCATCGAGGCACCGCAAGACAGCGCAAACAGTCCGGCTGCCAGAGAGCCGGGGAGGCGCCGGCGCAACTCGGCCTCCCCGCCGACCTGCCCGATGAAACGCTTGCGAGAGACCCCGACCACGAGCGGGCAGCTAAGATTGAGCAGCAGCGGAAGGCGCGAGAGCAGCTCGAGATTGTGTTCGGTCCTCTTGGCAAAGCCGATTCCGGGATCGAGCGCGATCCGCTCTCGCGCGATACCGGCGGCTTCTGCCACCGTGAGCCTCGCCGCAAGCTCGGCCGTCACCTCGAGTGCGACATCGGTATAATTCGCCTCTGCCATCATGCTGGCAGGCGTGCCACGCATGTGCATCAGCAGCACGGGCACGTCGGCACGGGCGAGCAGCGGGGCTGCTTCGGGATCATAGGATAGCGCAGAGGTGTCGTTGATGATGGCCGCGCCGGCATCGAGCGCGGCGGCCATCGTCGCCGAGTTGCGGGTATCGGCAGAGACCCGCACGCCCTGTCGCGCTAGCTCGCGGATGACGGGAAGGATGCGTGCCTGCTCGATTTCGGGTGGAGTCGGGGTTGCGCCGGGGCGAGTGCTCTCTCCGCCCACATCCACGATGGCCGCTCCTGCCGCGCTCATGGCCAGCCCCGCGGCGACCGCCCGGCCGGGATCGAGAAAATCGCCCCCGTCGCTGAAGCTGTCCGGCGTAATGTTGACGACGCCCATAACGGAGGGGCGTTGAATCCAACCGGCGGCGGGTGGGCTGGTCAATCGCAAGACGGAGGTGTCCCAGCTTGACGGGATATCAGAGGCCGGCCTGGGTTCTGGCTCCGGCAGCAGGCGGGCCAGGCTGAAAGCGAGTGGCCCGCCCGCCAGCGGCCGGGCTGTGCCCGCCGCGATTGCGGCGCCGGCTTGCGGGCCGTCGAGCAGTGCCAGCGGCTCGATCAGCCGCACCTCGCGCTTACCCCGGCTGCGGAGCGGGGGCGCCGGCCGGAGGAATGGCGGGCCGGCCGCTGGTTGGCACCGAGGCACGCCGCGACTCGGGTGCCGGCTCATCCACGACCTTGCGGATCACCGGCTCGCCACGCAGCACCGTGCGGATCTCCTCCCCGCTCAAGGTTTCGTATTCAAGCAGGCCATGCGCCAGCCGGTGCAGCTCTTCGAGATTCTCAGTCAGAATCTGGCGTGCCTTGGCGTAGGCGTTGTCGATCAGGTGCTTGATCTCGGCATCGATCTCCTGCGCTGTCGCTTCGGAAACGTTCTTGTGCTGCGTCACGGAGTGGCCAAGGAACAGCTCTTGGCTGTTATCGCCGTAAAGAATCATGCCGAGCCGGTCGCTCATGCCCCATTCGGTGACCATGCGGCGCGCCTGTTCGGTTGCCATCCTGATGTCGCCGGCCGCTCCGTTGGACACCTTGGCCGCACCGAAGATGATTTCCTCGGCGGCCCGGCCACCCATCGCCATGGTCAGTTCGGCAAGAAGCTTGGAGCGGCTCTTCGAGTAGCGATCTCCCTCCGGCAGGCTCATCACCAGCCCGAGTGCGCGGCCGCGCGGGATGATCGTCGCCTTGTGCACCGGATCGCACTCCGGTTCGTGCAGCGCGCAAAGTGCATGACCTCCTTCGTGATAGGCCGTCATGCGCTTCTCATCTTCGCTCATGACAAGGCTACGGCGCTCGGCACCCATCATCACCTTGTCCTTGGCGTGCTCGAACTCGGCCATGGCGACGACGCGCTTGCCGATTCGCGCCGAGAGCAATGCCGCTTCGTTCACTAGGTTGGCGAGATCGGCACCCGAGAAGCCGGGTGTGCCGCGCGCGATCACTTTCGGATCGACATCGGAGGCCAGCGGCACCTTGCGCATGTGCACGCGAAGGATTTTCTCGCGCCCGTTCACATCGGGGTTCGGCACGACGACCTGCCGGTCGAACCGGCCAGGCCGTAGCAGCGCCGGATCGAGGACGTCCGGGCGGTTGGTGGCAGCGATCAATATGACACCTTCATTCGATTCGAAACCATCCATCTCGACCAGCATCTGGTTGAGCGTCTGCTCCCGCTCGTCGTTGCCGCCACCCAGCCCCGCGCCGCGATGGCGGCCGACGGCGTCGATCTCGTCAATGAATATGATGCAAGGGGCGTTCTTCTTGCCCTGCTCGAACATGTCGCGCACCCGGCTGGCGCCGACACCGACGAACATCTCGACGAAGTCGGAGCCGGAGATGGTGAAAAAGGGAACGTTCGCCTCACCCGCAATGGCGCGAGCGAGCAGCGTCTTGCCCGTGCCTGGTGGGCCGACCAGCAGCACACCCTTCGGGATCTTGCCGCCGAGCCGCTGGAACTTCTGAGGGTCTTTCAAAAATTCGACGATTTCCTGCAGCTCGCTCTTCGCCTCGTCGATTCCGGCCACGTCCTCGAAGGTGACCCGCCCCTGCTTCTCGGTCAGCATGCGCGCGCGGGACTTGCCGAATCCCATCGCGCGCCCGCCGCCCGCCTGCATCTGGCGCATGAAGAACACCCAGACACCGATCAGGAGCAGCATCGGGAACCAGGACAGGAGATAGTGCAGCAGCGGATTGGCATCCGTGGAAGGCGGCTTGGCAATCACCTGGACATTCTTGCCGGTGAGCCGGCTGACCAGGCTCGGGTCCTCGGGGATGTAGGTCTCGAAGCTGGTGCCGTTCTTGAGTTCGCCACTCACCGTGTGGCCCTGGATAACCACCGAGCGTACCTGGCCACCCTCGACTTGCTTCAGGAAGTCTGAATAGGCCACCTCGGTTGCAGTATCGTGGCTGGTGCCGGGCTGGAACAGGTTGAAGAGCACGACCAGAAGCAGGGCAATGATAACCCAGAGCGCGAGATTGCGGCCGAAATTGCTCATCCCATCCCGTCCTGTCCGCGGCTCGGTTCCTCCCGGCGCGCCCGTCGTCGCTTTCCGGGGTTGGAGAGAAGGTGCTGCCGCAACCGGCCCCGGACCAGAGCCTCGAAGAGATAAATAGGCTCACACCGTCGGCTCTGCATCCCCGACTTGATCCATAACTCCGAAAGGCGCTGCTCCGGCCGGTTCGTTCGGGCAGAACCGAACCGGCACGCCTGCGCAAGCCTCCAGAGAAGGATAGCCGAGATGCGGCACGGCTACCAATTCTTCACCGACCCAGAGTGCCGGCAGCGTCGCAAGAACGGCCGCAGGCAACGGCGAGCACCCCCTGAGCCGCGCCGATGCGGCTCCGAGTGCGCCAAGCCTTGCCCCGACCGGTGGGCGCGCTGCAGCGGAGAGGCGGAAGCGGCCGTCCCAGCGCAGGCCGGGGACCGCGGGCACGGGTGCGGACATCGCCCGTGCCTCGCGTACCAGAAGCCAGCCTGGTCCGAGCCGGCCCGCCGGAAGCAGGCGGACTCCGGCGAAGGTGGCCGGTCGCGGGCAGGCCGAAAGCGAGGCGAGACGTGCTTCCGAGGGGGCGAATTCGGCCCCGGCTATGGTGCGGAGAAGCGACGCGAGGGCACCATGGTCGATGGCCCCGGGGGTGAGCAACGCATGCCCGGTGGCATAGAGGGAAACACGCTCGCCAAGGATGCCGGTCCGCTTCGACTCCGCCAAGGCGCGTGCTCGCCCGTAAGCGGCGGTGGCGTTTCCAAGCGTTCCCGTCGCAGCCCCTTCGCCCGCCCTGTCAGCCCTGAGATTGCGCAGCCTCGCGCGGAGGAAAGCGGGGTCCGAATTGCTAGGGTCGCGCGCCCAGCCAAGACCCCTGGCGGCGAGAGTGGCGATGAGCCGCCCCGGCGGCACGCCAAGGAGCGGCCTCAGGATCACAACCCGCGCACCCTCACGGCGCGCCGCCATTCCCGCAAGCCCGGTCGGTCCGCTATGCGAAAGCGTTCTCTCCAGGAGCGTTTCCGCCTGGTCGGCGCGCTGGTGCCCAAGCAGCAGCCAGGCTGCTCCGATTTCCGCCGCCGCAACCTCCAGTCTGGCATTGCGTGCTCGACGCGCCCGTGCCGGTATCGCTGGCCCGGCCGCGAGCCCATGCAGGCGGAATATCCGGGCCGGAATGCCAAGCCGGCCCAACCGGGCGCAGGCCGCCTCTGCCTCCGAGGCCGCCTCGCGCCGCAACCCGTGGTCGAGTATAAGGGCAGTCACCGTACCGCCCATACCGCTCGCCCATTCGGCAGCGAGAACCGCCAGCGCCAGGCTGTCCGGGCCACCCGAAACCGCAACAGCGAGGCGGGGTGCGGCGCCGAATGGGCCCAGTGCGGCCATCAGCGTCGCAAATTCGCCAGGCAACAAAGGCTGCATCCCGCTGCTGTCGAGGTCCTCCGCCGGGGGGTCGCAGCGGATTTCCTTTATACGCAGCCGGCCTGGTGTGCCAATGACGTAGCGGCCGGGGCGATATCCGAGCGCAGGGTTCGGAATTGCTGATGCAGCTTGGAAAGGGCGCCGCATGCTGCCGGCTTCTGGTTGATCGCAACCAGCGAGCGAGCGAGCCCGAGCAGCGAGTCCTGCGCAAGCGAGCCGGCTGGAGCCCTGCCGTATGCATCGTCATACGCCAGCGCGGCGCGGGTGAACTGCCTCTCGCCGAACAAGGCCCGCGCCGCCAGGAACTGGGCATCGTAAGCGCGTGGGGAACGTGGGTCGATCTTCAACACGGTCTCCGCAGCACTCAGAGCGGCCGCATAATCGGAACGGGCCAACGCCATTTCGCCCTGATGAAGCAGGACTTCGGGAGGCGGCGGAGCGGTCGCGGTGGGTGCGGTGGGTGCGGTGGGTGCGGCGGGTTGAGTGGGTCTGGTCAGTGAAGAAGGCGCAGGAAAAGCAACCGGACCCGAGCCTTTTCCCTGCATGATCTGAAACTGGAACTGGAGATCGTCGATCTTTTTCCCAAGATCGGCAAGCTGCGTATCCGTCTTGTTCGTGAGATCATCCACCTGGCCGCGCAGGGTGCGTATCTGGTCCTGCAGCGAACTCACCTCTTGGAGAAGGGTCGCGACGAGGTCACCACTGGCCGCGTTCCCGGGCGGCGCGGCTTGGCCATAGTTGCCCCCAAGAGCCGAACCGGGATTGTTGCCTCCGCCCGCCTGCATTTGCTGGCGAAGTTGATCAAGCTCATGTTGCACTTCAAGAATCTGGTTGCGCAGAGCGATCGCTTCGCGGCTTTCGACCTGCGCGTGCAAAGGCAGAACGAGCGAGATCGACAGCAAGCCAGCGAGCAGGAGCCTCAGCGCCATGGGACCAACCTCCTTTCCGCCAGACCCGACGCTCTATGCGCCACCCTCGGGTGGTGCAAGCCCACTCGTATTCTCACCCGGGCAAGACGTCAGCGACCGGGCCGGCCTGGGCAAGGATACTCGCCAAATGCCATCGGGAGTCATGCCGCCCGGCGCGATTACAAGAGGCGGCCAGCCTCTCTTCCCCGACCGCTCGAAGGGCGCCGGGGAAGAAGAGCGACGTCGGTTTGGCGCGAAACCTACTTGGCCTGGGGATTGAATCCTTGCACCGAAGTGATCGCGTTGCGGTTCTGTGCCCAGGCTTGTTCATTGGAGCCGAGCGCCACCGGGCGATCCTTGCCGTAGCTGATCGTCTCGATGCGTGATGGATCCACGCCTTTGGCAACAAGGAAATCCCGTGCTGCGTTCGCCCGACGCTGTCCGAGCGCCAGATTGTATTCTTCGGTCCCACGTTCGTCACAATTGCCGGCGACCAGCACCTTGACTTCGGGATATTTCTGCAGCCAGGCGGCTTGGCGGGTCAACGTCGCCACCGCCTCTTCCGACAGGTTCGACATGTCGAAAGCAAAGAAGACGCGATCGCCAACATTCTGAACCAAGTCCTGCTGGCTGCCAGGTACAGGGCCCTGAGTGGCAGCGGTGGCGCCGGCTCCGGTGGTTGTTGGTTTCGGCGTGGTGGCACAGGCGGCCAGCAGCGCTAGAGCCGCGAAGGCGCCGATAAGCCTGAATTTCATGGGGTCAGTCCCTGTCCGCGGGTGGTGACGACGATAAGGTGAAGGCGCGCCCGGAGCAGTTGGCCCCGGCAATGATCGCGATTAGCGCGCGGCTAGGCGCCGGTCAAGCCGCCCCCGGCTCGGACACAGCCCTGTCCGTGGCCGCGAAAGCAGCATTCTTCAGCTCAGCAATGGCGACCAGGCGGGATCCGAGCCATCGGTAGGGGTCTCCACCATCCGCTCGTTGAAACCGGTGATGTCGATGCTGACCAGGCGCGAGGTATGCCCGGCCCCGGTCGCGTTGGTAGCCGGCGTGGTGCGGCAGAACATGATGATCCGTCCATTCGGACAGAACGTCGGACTGTCAACGGTGAAGCCTTCGGAGAGAATGCGTTCCGCGGTTCCATCCGTATTCATGACACCAAGCCCGAAGCTGCCGCCGTTCTGGCGGATAAAGGCGATCAGATCGCCGCGCGGAGACCACACCGGGCTGAAGTAGCGACCCTGTCCGTAGCTGATGCGCTTCGGGTTCGAGCCGTCTGCGTTCATCACGTACAACTGGGGTGAGCCATCCCGATCCGAGTTGAACGTAACCTGCGATCCGTCAGGGCTGTAACAGGGGCTGGTATTGATCGCGCTCGCGTCGGTCAGGCGCACGGCACTCATGCTCCCCAGCGTGACCACAACAATGGCCGAACCGCTGCCTTGCGCTTCCGAAAGGATCACCTTCTCTCCCTGCGGGCCGAACCGTGGAGCGAACGTCATGCCCGGGAAATTCCCGAGCAGGGATTCCCGGCCGCTGCCCAGATCGAAGAGATAAACACGCGGGTGATTGCCGGCATAGCTCAGGAAGGCGAGTTCGTTCTTCGTCGGGTGGAAGCGTGGCTCCAGAACCGTCCACTCGCCGTCGGTCAGGAAGGTGCTGTTGGCACCGTCCTGATCCATAATGGCGAGCCGGCGGATACGCGCCGAACGCGGCCCGGTTTCGGAGACATAAGCGATCCGCGTGTCGAAATAGCCCTTTTCGCCGAGCAGACGCTCATAGATCACATCGGCGATCATGTGACCCACGCGACGCCAGTTGCTGGCGGCGGTGGTGTAGGCGGTGCCCTGCAACTGCTGTTCGGGCAGAACGTCCCACAGCCGGAATTCGACGCGTACGTTCCCGGCGGTCGGCTGATCGACCTTGCCCGTGACAAGAGCGCGCGCACCGATCACCTTCCAGTCTTGCCATTTCGGCACCGTCCCAATGTTGGCGGCGTCCTGCACAAAGGAGGATGGATCAATCGGGCGGAACAACCCCGAGCCAGATAGGTCATTGCTGATGACTCCGGCAATCCCCTTGGCGAGGTCGGCCGCCTTGTCGCTGGCTGCGTTGAAGAAGGGAATGGCGATCGGGATCGGTTCCGCCTGCGCCCGATTCACATCGATCACAGCGCTCTCAGCACCCGAGCCGGGCGACGTTTGCGCCATCGCGACGACTGGCGCCATGAGAAGCGCAGCCGATCCAGCGAGCAGTCCCCGACGGCCGAACAGACATCCCTGCATCTCGAAACTTGCCCTTCCCCTGTTGAGCCCACGAAATCACTGCTTCAGGTTGCACCCCACTTGTCCGTCTGCAACCTCCGTCCCGAACAATCCTCTTCCGCACCGGCTTGGCAGCGGTGCTCTGGGCAAAAAAGGCGTCGATCGGGTAGAAGCAAGGCGAAGAGGCGGAAAATGACATGGCGCAGCGATGAAACTCTTGCAACGCCGGCCGTCTTGGACGTGATCACGGTCCTCACGGCCTGAACCGGAATACCAGATGCTCATCCTTGCCGAGCATCGCCGGGGGAAGCGGCAGCTTCGCGCAGCGCGGATCGAGCACCGCATTCACTGCCCGGTCTGCGAAGGCACGAAGGGCCGGGTTCGCCTCGACCCGCGCCTGATCAGCGGCAGCAATGGTCGCGATGTGCACGACGCCATCGGCATCGGTCGTCACATCGAGCCAGACCTGGAACTGCTGCACACCCTTGGCGCCGGGATCGTAGGTCCAGCATCGGCGAACGTAATCCCCGATCCGGCCGCGTTCCGCAGCCGAGAGTGCGGCGGTGTCGTTGCTCTGGGGCAGGCCGCCCGGCGTCGGCACGCCCCCAGGTTGGGGATTCGGCAGCGCCTTCGGCGGCTCTGTCTGGCGTTCCAGTGAGCGAAGCTTTTCAAGCGTCGCCTCGAGCGCAGTCGAGGACGTCGCAGTGTTGGTCGTTGGGTTCGGCTGGTGCGTCGGGCTCGGCGGTGTCGGAGGCGTCGGGGCCGGTGGCGGGGGCAGCGGCAGCGGCTTTTCCGGCGGGACGGGGGCTGGTTTCGGCGGCGCTGGCGTGGGCGGAGCGGGTGTGGGTGGCGGCACCGGCGTTGGGGTCGGTGTCGGGGCCGGAGTGGGCGGCACCGGCGGAGCAGGCTTCGGCGGCGACGGAGCAACCTCCGCCGGGGTCGGCGCCGGCGGTGGCGGCGGCGGCGGTGGAGGCGGCTCGTAGGCTGTCTGCTTCGGGGGCTGCTTGACGGGAGGCTTCTTCACGGTCTTCGGTGCCGGCGCAGGAGCCGGCGTCGGGGAGGGGGCCGGCGCCTTCGGAGCCGGCCCTGCGAATTCCATGCTGACCGCAACCTCGGCGGGCGCCTCGGGCGGCAGGGAAGGGCGCACGGCAAGCAGCGCCAACAAGCCCACGAGCACATGCAACGCCGCCGAACAGGCCGCGCCGCGCCTGAGTTCGGGGGTCATGGCCAAGCCAATCCGGTCGCGATCAGCTCCTCTCAGCCCTTCGTTCCGGCGCCCTTCGCGCCGGCAGGAGGCAGGGGCGCGGTGGCCTCGGCAAGCAGCGCCACCTTGGTGAAGCCGCCATCGGTGATCAGCGCCATCACCTGCATGATCCGCCCGTAAGGCAGGCGGCGGTCACCGCGCACGAAGATTCGCCGATCCGGGTTGTTATGCGAGATCGCGCGCAGCTTCGGCACCAGCTCGTCGAGCGGAATTTGCGTGTCCGCAAGATAGATCTGCCCCGCCGCATTGATCGAGAGAGTGATCGGTGTCGCGTCCTGGTTGAGAGGCGCTGCATTCGCTTTCGGCAGATCGACCGTCACGCCCGAGGTCAGCAACGGTGCCGTCACCATGAAAATGATGAGAAGCACGAGCATGACATCGACCAGCGGCGTGACATTGATTTCGGCAAGCGGGCGGTAGCGTCCGCGGCGATCGCCAGGCCGGCTCGGAAGAAAGGCGGCCATACTCAGGCGTGCTCCTCGGTCTGGCGCGAGAGAATGGCTCCGAACTCGGCGGCAAAGGCTTCCAGCCGGCCGGCGAAGCGGGCGAGGTCGTTGTTGATCTTGTTGTAGGCGAGCACGGCCGGAATAGCGGCAAAGAGGCCCGTCGCCGTCGCGAACAACGCCTGGGCGATGCCCGGTGCGACCACCGCAAGGTTCGTGTTGTGCATGGCGGCGATCGCTGAGAAGCTCGCCATGATTCCCCAGACGGTACCGAACAGGCCAACGAAAGGCGCGGTCGCTCCGACCGAGGCAAGAAAAGTCATCCAGCGTTCCAGCCGGTCCATCTCGCGCTGGGTGATCACGACCATCGCCCGGTCCACCCGCTCCTTGACCCCCGAGCGGCTGATATCCGCCCCAACGGCGCGCGCGGTCCGGCGCCATTCACCGAGCGCAGCGCTGAACAGCGCAGCCATCGGATGGGAGGGGTTCTGCCCCTCCTCGTCATAAAGCGAATCGAGGCTGCCACCAGACCAGAAACGGTTTTCAAACGCGTCGGCAGCGCGGTTCACTTTGCGGAGCGTACTCCACTTCTCGAACACCACTGCCCAGACCCAGATGCTTGCGCCGAGCAAGCCGAGGATGACGATCTTGACGACAAGATCGGCCTCGACGAACAGGCTCCAGATCGAGAGATTGACCCCGACCGATCCGAGATTGACGGCATTGACAGCCTGATCCACCAGAAAAGCTCCTATTTAGCCTCGGTTGCAGCCGATCGGGGCCGTCCCTCACCCTCTGCCGCGGCAAGCCTTCCCAACGCATCACGCCAACGGGGCGGAATCCTGGCAGGCCTGCCATCCCTTCGCCGCACGCAGGCGAGCATCACCTCCGCTTCCACCAGCGTCTCGCCCTCTCGCCGGACGATCTGCGAGAGCACAACCCTGCTCGCCCCGAAGCTCAGCGCCCGGGTGCTCACCTCGAGCGAATCGTCGAGTCGAGCGGGACGCAGATAGTCCAATTTGATGCGCCGCACCACGAAGATCAGACCGAATTCGTCGAGCAGCACCGCATGAGGCACCCCGAGATCGCGCAGGGCTTCGGTCCGGGCGCGCTCTGCGAACCGGAGATACCCCGCGTGATAGACGAGCCCGGCGGCGTCGGTGTCCTCGAAATAGACCCGGCAGGCGAAGCGATGCCCGTTCACCCGTCCTCGCCGAGCAGGTCGGGCTGCAACAGCAGCGCAGGCGACGGAAGGCCGAGATGCCGCCAGGCCGGCCCTCCCAGCACGCGACCCCGGCTGGTGCGGAGCACAAGACCCTCCTGCACTAGGTAGGGTTCGATTACGTCCTCGATCGTGTCACGCGCTTCGGCAAGCGCGGCGGCCAGGGTCTCCACCCCGACCGGGCCGCCGCCATGGTGCTCGGCGATGCGGGCGAGATAGCGGCGGTCCATGGCATCGAGGCCAAGCCGGTCCACTTCGAGGCGATTGAGCGCCTCGTCGGCGATCCCGCGATCGACCGGCGAATGCCCGGCGACGGCGGCGAAGTCGCGCACACGGCGCAACAGGCGGCCGGCGACGCGTGGGGTGCCGCGCGAGCGGGAGGCAATCTCCGCTGCCCCGTCCGCAGTCAGCAACACGCCCAGGCGGGCAGCGCCGCGAGCCACGATCTCTCTCAGTTCCTCCGGCGTATAGAAGCTGAGCCGGAGCGGAATGCCGAAACGCTCCCGCAACGGGCTGGCCAACAGGCCGGCCCGCGTCGTGGCACCCACCAGCGTGAAGGGGTTGAGGTCGATGCGCACGCTGCGCGCGGCGGGCCCTTCGCCGATGATAAGATCAAGCTGGAAATCCTCCATTGCCGGGTAGAGTACCTCTTCGATCGCCGGCTGCAGGCGATGGATCTCGTCGATGAACAGCACGTCACGCGGCTGCAAATTGGTCAGCACGGCGGCGAGGTCACCGGCACGTTGAATCACCGGCCCGGAGGTGGCGCGGAAGCCGACACCAAGCTCGCGCGCGATGATCTGCCCGAGAGTGGTCTTGCCGAGACCGGGCGGGCCGTGCAGGAGCACATGGTCGAGTGCTTCGCCCCTCTTGCGCGCGGCCGCAATAAAGATGCCCAGATTGGCGCAAATCGTCTGCTGGCCAACGAATTCAACGAGGCTCTGCGGGCGGAGCGAGGTCTCGGCAAGGTCGTCCTCGATCGCCGCCGGGCTGATCGTCCGCTCCTCCTCGGCGGAAGGTGGCGCTTCGGGGCGCTTCCTCATCGGGCCAGTTCCTTCAGCCCCTCCCGAACCAGGGAAGCGAACGAAGGCTCTTCACCCAGGCGGGCGCCGGCACGCTGCAGCGCCGCCTCCGCCTCGGTGCGCCGGTAGCCAAGATTGACCAGCGCCGAAATCGCATCCTCGGCAACGCCCGAGGCTGCCGGCACCGCCAGAGAGAGGCTCGGAATCTGCGCCGCGGGCTCGCGCAGTTCGCCCAGAAGCCGTTGCGCAAGCTTGGCGCCCACACCCGGGGCTCGCATCAGCCAGGCACGGTCGCCAGCGGCGATCGCCGCCACGAGATCGTTCGGAGAGAGAGCGGACAGAATGCCGAGCGCCAGCTTGGCACCGACCCCCTGGACACCCGTGAGAAGCCGAAACCACGCGCGTTCAGCGGTGTCGGAAAAGCCGTAGAGGAGGATCGAATCATCCCTGAGCTGGGTCTCCACCAAGAGGTGCGCCAGGGCCGGCGGAGCCGGCAGCGCCGCCACGGTGCGGGCAGAGGCGTGAACGCGATAACCCACGCCCGCAACATCGATGACGCAGCTCCGCTCTTCGGTCGCCGTAACCCGGCCGGTCAGGCTCGCGATCACGCCCGGCGCCGATCAGCCGCCTCCCAGAGACGGCGGCTCGAGCGATGATGGGCATGGCAGATGGCAACCGCGAGCGCGTCGGCGGCATCCGCCCGCTGAAACTGGGCCCCCGGCAGCAGGCGCCGCACCATCATCGCCACCTGTTCCTTGCTCGCCGCGCCGGTGCCGACGACTGCCTGCTTGACGGTGCGGGCCGCGTATTCGGCAACCGGAATGCCGGCCAGCGCCGGGGCGAGCAGCGCCACGCCCCGCGCATAGCCGAGCTTGAGGGTGGCGGCACCGTTGCGATTGACAAATGTTTCCTCGATCGCCGCCTCCTCCGGAGCGTGCAACGCGAGCAGGCGGGAGAGTTCTTCGTGCAGCGCGCGCAGCCGCTCCGGCACGGAAACCGCAGGGTCCGTTTCGATCACGCCGCAGCCAAGCGGCGTGAGCCGGCTGCCGGCCACACCGATGATGCCCCAGCCGGTGACGCCGAGTCCGGGGTCGAGTCCGAGCAAGCGCAGCACCTCTCGTTTTTCAACTCCGCTCAGGTTTCAACTCCGCTCAGGCATCGATCCGCACCAGCACCGATTCCGGGATTTCGCAATTCGTGCTGACATTCTGCACATCGTCAATCTCCTCGAGCGCATCGAAAAGCTTCATAACCGCACTGGCCTGATCGGCATCGAGTGCAACGAAGCTCTGCGGCCGCCACTCCAGGCCCGCCCGTTCGGGCGGACCCAACCGGGCTTCCAGCGCGTCCCTGACGGCAAAGAAATCCGCCACCGATGTCGTGATCTCATGCCCCTCCGCCGCGCTTTCGACGTTCTCCGCACCGGCCTCGATCGCCGCCTCGAGCATCGCCTCCGGGCCCGCCGCCCCGGGCGGATAGCGCACGACGCCCTGGCGCTGGAACAGGAAAGCCACCGAGTTGGTTTCGCCGAGCGCCCCGCCGTTGCGCGCAAAGGCGGCACGCACGTCAGAGGCCGTGCGGTTGCGGTTGTCGGTCAGTGCCTCGACGATCACGGCGATCCCGGCGGGGCCATAACCTTCGTAGCGGACTTCGCTGAAATCCGCCCCCTGGCCGCTTCCGCTTGCCTTGCGGATCGCCCGCTCGACCGTGTCCTTCGGCATGTTGGCCTCGCGCGCAGCGGCAACAGCCGCGCGCAGCTGCGGATTGGCGCCGGTCTCTGGCAGGCCCTGGCGCGCAGCAACGGTGATCTCACGGATCAACCGTCCGAACTGCCGGGCGCGGCGTGCATCCTGCGCACCCTTGCGGTGCATGATGTTCTTGAACTGCGAATGTCCCGCCATCGCAGGGGTCGGATCCTGGAACAAGAGGTGAATCGAAGGCTGCTTTTAGCAGCGCCACCTTCTCCAGGCCAAGGCCGCCCAAGGCCCCAAGGCCAACCTGCTGCCAGCCGGCATCATCGCGGTGAGCCGGCTCAGGCGCTATGAGACCGCCGATTGCCGCGGAGCAATAGAGATATGGCAGAGGATTTCACAACACTCAGGTTGAGCGAGCCGGCGCCCGGGATTCTGGAAATCACGCTCAATCGCCCGGAGGCAGCGAACGCCATCAATACGGCAATGGGGGACGAGCTTTGCCGGCTGTTCGATAGCCTCAACGCAGCGCCGGAGCGGGCGCGGGCGGTCATTCTCACCGGCGCCGGCAGCCGGGCCTTCTGTGCCGGCGGAGACCTCAGGGAGCGCCTGGGCATGACCGACGCCGCCTGGCAAGCCCAGCACCTCGTCTTCGAGCGGATGGTCCGGGCCATCCGGCTCGCGCCGATGCCGCTCATCGCGGCAGTGAACGGGGCAGCCTACGGTGGCGGCTGCGAACTGGCGCTCTTGGCGGACTTCGCCTACGCCGCAGACCACGCCCGCTTCGCGCTGACCGAGGTGACGCTCGGCATCATGCCTGGTGCAGGCGGCACGCAGAACCTGCCACGCGCGGTCGGCACCAGGCGCGCGAACGAGATATTGCTGACCGGCCGTCCTTTCAGCGCCGCCGAGGCAGCCGCCTGGGGCCTCGTCAACCGCGTCTTTTCGCCTGCCGCGCTCCTGGCCGAGGCACGGGCGACGGCTGCTGTCATCGCCGCCAATTCCCCGCTTGCCACCCGGCAGATCAAGCAGGCGGTCAAGGTCGGGATCGCCATGGACTTGCCGGCCGCCCTGATGCTGGAGATAGAGGCCTATAACCGCCTGGTTCCGACTGAGGACCGCCGCGAGGGCGTCGCCGCCTTCAACGAGAAGCGCCCGCCACGCTTCACCGGCCGCTGAGCGCGGAGGGATGCCTTTGCTCGCCCTGGACGCCGTACTGGGGGTCGCCTCCGCCGCCGTTGTGGAAGGAGGACGCGTGCTGGCCGTCGAGGCGGACAAGGCCGGTGCGGCGCAGCTTGCCGTGCTGGCGGATCGGGTGCTGCGCGCGGCAGGTCTTTCCGGCCGCGAACTCGAGGCAGTCGCCGCCTCGGTCGGGCCGGGCAGCTTCACCGGCATCCGCACGGCGCTTGCGCTGGCCGCCGGCATCGGGCTCGCGGCCGGAAAACCGGTCATCGGCGTCAGCACTGGCGAGGCACTGGCAGCCATCCTGCCGGCCCCCTCGTCGCGCCCGCTTTGGGTCGCAATCGATTCGAAGCGCGGGCGAATCTTTCTCGAACGTGCGGGCCAGGTTGCCGTCTTCGATCTCACCGCCATGCCTTTGCCTTCAGGGCCGATTCTCCTCGCCGGAGACGCCGCCCGATCGGTGGCGGAAGAGCTCACCCGGGCGGGTGCGGACGCCGAGCTTGCCGCGGTGTTGACCGCCGATGCCAGAGCGCTGGGGCTGGCCGGCGAGGCCCGCCTCGCCGGCATCCTTTCCCCCCGCTCCGCCCTTCCTCTTTACGTCGATCCACCGGCCGCCCGCCGTCCCACCAGCCTCCGCCCTGACCCCGAATGAACCATCCGCCCGCATGATCCTTCGCGCCTGCCCGGCCGATGCTGCAGCGATGGCAGCGATCCATGCCCAGGTGTTCGCCGCCGGTGCCGAGGCGGCAGCGTGGGGCAGGCCCTGGGGAGAGGATTCTTTCGCCATCCAGCTCGGTCTGCCGGGCGCGCTCGGATTCATCGATTCCTCAGGCGGGATGCTCCTCGCCCGTGTTCTCGGCCCCGAGGCGGAGCTCTTGACCATCGCCGTGATCCCTGAGGCGCGGCGTCGGGGGCTTGGCGCCGCGCTTCTTTCATTGGCGATGAGTGAGGCAGCCTCGGCCGGGGCGGAGCGGATCGTTCTCGAGGTCGGCACGACCAACGAAGCTGCGTTCGCACTTTACAAGAAGGCGGGATTTGCCCTGGTGGGGCTGCGCCGCGCCTACTACGCCGATCGCTCGGATGCGTTGCTGCTTGCCGCCCGACTTTTGCGCCAGGCTTGAGCCCCCCTCAGAACCTGTCTTTCAGTGCACGGATGCGGGCGAACTCTGCCGCGTTCGGCGCCACCAGGAACGGGTTGAGCCGGCATTCTTCCTCGAGCCGGGTCGGCACCGTCGGCTCACCGGAAGCGCGGCTTCGCTTGGCCTCTTCGGCGCGTCTCTTGAGTGCGGCATCGTCCGGGCGGAGTGACAGCGCGAAACGAGCGTTGGCAAGGGTGTATTCGTGGCCGCAACAGACGAGCGACTCGCCCGGCAGCGCGGCAAGGCGCCGGAGGCTCGCGAACATCTCCTCCGCCGTGCCCTCGATCAGCCGACCACACCCGAGGCTGAAGATCGTGTCGCCGACCAGAGCCACGGGCCCCGACGCGAAGAAATAGGCAATGTGGCCGCGCGTATGGCCCGGCGTGTCAATCACCTCGGCCGCATTCCGGCCGACTTCCAGCCGCCCGCCGGGACGGACCGGTTGATCCAGCCTCGGCAGCCGATGCGCATCCGCCACGTTGCCCGCGACCTTTGCCCCAAAGCGCGCCCGAAGCGCGTCGGCCCCGGCCACGTGGTCGGCGTGGTGATGCGTGAGCAGGATCATGTCGAGCCGCCCGCCCGCCGCCTCAATGGCCGCGGCGGTCGGCCCTTCCTCGGCGGGATCGACGAAGGCGGTGAACCCGGTCTCGTCCTGAAGGAGCCAGCCGTAATTGTCGGCAAGCAGGGGGATCGGGCGAATGCTCAGCATGGCCGGAGTGTAAGGCCGCATGCGCGCCTGCGAAAGCCGTGCGTGCTATAATGCAGACATGGCGATGGATGTGGCGACGGCCGCCGATTTCTATGCCACCCGCCAGGGCACCGTGACGGCGCGGCTCGTGCGCGAGCGGCTTTCAGCGCTGTGGCCGGATCTCTCCGGCCAGGAGCTGCTCGGTTTTGGCTACGCAGCGCCTTATCTCCGCCTCTGGCGGGAAGGGACGCGGCGTTGCATTGCGTTGAGCCCCGCCCAGGCCGGCGCGGCGCGTTGGCCGGCCGGTCTCGCCAATCTCTCCTGCACCGCCGAGGAGGACGCGCTTCCCTTCCCCGACCTTTCGTTCGATCGCATCCTGGTGGTGCACGGGCTCGAGGGGGCGGAGAATGCGCGCCGGCTGCTGCGCGAACTCTGGCGCGTACTCAAGGATGACGGCCGCCTTCTCCTTGTCGTGCCGAATCGGAGCAGCCCCTGGGCCTATGTGGAGGCAACGCCGTTCGGCCACGGGCAGCCCTACTCGCCGCGCCAGCTCGGCGTGGTGCTCGCTGCTTCGCTGTTCCGGATCGAGCGGCGCGACACGGCCCTCTACCTCCCGCCGTTCAGGCAGCGCCTCCTGTTGCGCAGCGCCGCACTCTGGGAGCAAAGCGGCAGGCGTCTCGTCCCGCAGTTTGCCGGCGTCACGATCAGCGAGGCGGTGAAGGACTGCTTTGCTGCGGTGCCGACGCGCGAGATCAGCCCCCGGCGCCGGTTGGTACTCTCCGAGACTGTCTGACACCGAATGCAGTGCCGCCTGCCCCACTCATTTCCGGCCACGGAACGAGCATGGTTCCGGTTTCTCCTTGCAGGGCCCGGCAAAGACTCGCCGGGCTGGTGATCAGTCCACGTTTCCCGGTACTCTCGGTGAATTCGATTAGCGCCTTGATCTTCGGACCCATGCTGCCCTTGTCGAATTCCTCCGCGGCATCGTAACCGCGTGCCTCGGCCAGCGTCATCCGGTCGAGCCAGCGCTGGCGCGGCGTATTGAAGCCAATCGCAACCCGTTCCACGCCGGTCGCCAGCCCCAGGAGATCGGCGCCGATCGCGCGCGCAAGCAGGCTGGAGGCGAGGTCCTTGTCGATCACCGCTTCCACGCCGCGCAGGCGGCCATCCGCGTCCCGCACCACTGGAATGCCGCCGCCGCAAGCAACGACGACGAGGGCGCCGCCGGCGAACCGCAGCACTCGGGCCCGTGCCGTAAGCCTTGCACCTCTGGCAAGCATCGTGGAAAACGAGAATCCGAAAGGCGCCGAAAGCGTAATCCCGCACGGTTGGCTGCCCAGCTCCGCCGCGAGCAGCGTCAGCAATGTCTCGTCAGCCTGCTCGACGAGGCAGGCGCGCGCATGCACCTCCGCGACGCGCCCGGAAAAGTCAGCTTCCGGCACACCGGCCCCGGCGGTCAGCAGCGCCGAGAGCCGCATCGTGCTTCCCGATCAGGAACCGGCACAATGGCGGGACCCGTCGGCTGGTCAGGCTGCCATGCACGAAACCAGGGTGGTTCCAGCGGCCTCGCTATCCTTCCAGGAGTCACGTTTCGTGGCCGCCGGTATAAGAGCGCGCCAGTGCTTCCTTGATCGAGCTGCCGACGATATTCCGCCCATCTTCGATGTTGCGGCGTAATGCCTCGTGCGCGCCCTGGGCATCACCGGCGGCAATCCGCTCCAGTAATGCGCGGCAATCCGCTCCAGTAATGCAAGGTGTTGGTTACAGGTGTCCTCCCCACGATCAGCCTGGGCAAAGTCGATCATACGAAAGATCAGCAGCCGTTCGTTGATCGCCTGCAGCTGCTGCGTCAGCAGCCCGTTGCCCGCCAATCGGGCAAGTTCCTCGTGGAATCGCGAATCGAGTTTCGCGAGCTCTCCTTGATCCATCGCCGGGTGCCCCCGCCCCTCCTTCCAGGTCTTGGCCAGCGCGGCAATGTCGCTGCCTGGGGCGCCACCGGAAACGAGCTGCTCCACCGCAAACAGCTCGAGCGCCAGCCGGACATCGTATAGTTCTTTCAGTTCCTGAAGCTTCACCTGGCGGACCGCATAGCCGCGATTGTCCATCCGTCGTACGAACCCGTTCGTGGTCAGCACACGCAGAGCCTCGCGCACCGGGCTCCGGCTGACGTCGAACTCGCGGCACAGTCCATCTTCCGTCAGCCTGTGCTCGGGCGGGTAGTGCCAGTTGATGATACGCTGTTTGATGGTGGCGATGATCGAAGCGCTGAAGGTTGCCGCGTTCTCCTTGGGCGTCCGTGGCCGCCGCTTTCCTCGAGCCGGAATACGACTATGCATACATCTGTGGATATGGCAGGCCCGGGGCGGACGGCAAGTCCCGCGCGCCTCACTCGGAGAGGCCGCGGCGGCGGCCCGGGCAAGCCTCTGGCCGGCCAGGCTCCGGCCGAACGGCGGATCCGTCGCGGCATCGTGACAAACCGATCGGGCGCCGCGTGCCGGGAACGCCCGGCGACGCCTCGCTTCTCTCAGGATCGACGGCTCGCCGACTCCGAGACCCTGGCCCGCGATCGCCCGAGGCGGAATCGTCGGAGGGCGTGAATCGCGGGCTCGGATAAACCGCGAGACCTGTGTCGGCTGCACAGTCGGCCCGACACGGGTCAAAGGCGGAAGAACCTCTACGACGTGAAACCGGCGCGCTCCCGAAGACCCTAGCCCGGTACCGAATCAGCTCTCACCCGGCCCCCGGCGGGCAGGAGATTCTCCCCCTTGCTCTCCGGAAACGGCGCGTGCACTCCTCCTCCGTTCCCTCCCGGAAGTTGTTCGATGACACCATTCCGATGTCATGGGTATCGATCGCGTGCCAAGGCCCGGGCGAGTGTGTTACGCTCCGCCGATGGCCTGGGCCCCGTGAACCGCAGACGTCAGCCGCAGCGCAGAGAGCAAATTCGGTGAAGCTGGTTGCGGTCTCACGCGTGCTCGACGAGGATGACATTATCGAGGCCTTCGTCCGCCATCACGCGCCTCTGATTGATCATCACGTTCTGCTCGACAACGGCAGCACCGATCGGACCATCGAGATTCTGAAGAAGCTGGCCGGAGCAGGCTTGCCCCTCACGGTGTTCTCGAACCGCGCGCCGATTTTCGGCGAAACCACCTTCAACACATTCCTTTATCGCTACGCCGTCGAGGAGCAGCAGGCAGATGGGGTGATCTTCCTCGACCCGGACGATTTCATGGATCTGAGAAGGATCGGCATCGGGCTGCGCAAACGACTGGGTGAACTGAATGCTGAAGCTCCGGGTCTTCGCCTCCGCTTGATCGACTATCACGCCTCGGCAGCGGATAATCCCAACGATCTGCTCGTCCCGAGGCGCGTCAATCTGCGGGATCCGGTGCCGGGCTCCGCCGAGAAGCTCTTCATGCGCCGCCTCCTGCCGTCCTGGAAGGTCGTGGTCGATGCCGGGAGCAACAAGGCTTCATTCGACGGCAGGGACCTTTCCTTCGTGCAGGAGAGTCGCATCGTGCTCGCGCATTTCGCTGATCGCGGGCGCTGGCGATGGCTCTCCCGCGTGGTGATCGGGCGACTCAGGGTTCTCGCGGCAGGAAAGCAGGAGGTGTCGCAGAAGCGCAACGAGCAGTACGTCATGCCGTACGAGATGCTCCGGGATACCCCGGACAAGCTCGGATTGCTTGCGAATTTCGGCGCCTTTCCGCAACCATCGGAAGACTGGATCGAGGATCGGATCGCCTACTCGGGCGGGCCGCTGGCCTTCACGGAACCCGCCGATGAACGGCTGAAGGCGGTGCGCACCGTGATCGCGGTGGCCGAAGGCCTGGCTGAGCAGCATGCGCGGCTGATCGATACCAACCACGCCGTCAAGCTGCAGATCGATCAATGGACGATGCAGTTCCAGCGCGTGGTTTGATGCCCCGCTGTCCGCTCAGGCTACCTTGGCGCGCGCGCTTAACAAGGATCAGCGGCGAAATGCCGGGAGGGGCGGATGAGTTCCTCCTGCGCCGCGACCATCGCGAGTTCTCCGGTGCCTTTCTCCGCGGTGAGCCGGATCACGCCGAAGAGCGACGAGCAAGCGCGTTCAAGGGCGCCGCGTGCGCCACCAGTCTGAAGCCGATGGTAGAGGAATAGCGCGGCCAGCATATCGCCCGCCCCGTTCAGCCTGACCGGCAGGAGTGGTGTGCGCAGGAGGTAGAATGTGCCGTCCTCGCCCACCAGCAGGTCGAGCGCATCCGGTGGCGTCGCTTCCGTGCGCAGGCTGCTCACCAGGACGGTACGCGGCCCAACCGCCTGCAGGTGCGTGACAGCCTGTTTCGCCGCCGCGAGGGTCGTGCACGTACAGTCCGTCAGGCGGGAAAGCTCGAACACATTCGGGGTCGCGATATCGGCGGCCGGCAGCACCTCGGCGCGCAACAATTCGGGAATGCCCGCCCGCACGTACACGCCGCCTTCATCGCCGATCACCGGGTCGCAGCAATAGAGAGCGCGTGGATTGGCTTTCTTGACCTGGCGGACGGCATCGAGAACGGCCTTTCCGATATCCATCCCTCCCAGATAGCCGGAAAGCACCGCATCGCACGCGGGAAGCACGCCACGGCGGGCAATTCCGCTCACCAGCGCCGAGATCGCCGCCCCGTCGAACACATTCCCCGCCCAGTCTCCGTAGCCGGTGTGATTTGAGAACTGCACGGTGTGCACAGCCCACACCTCGGCACCAAGCCTTTGCAGGGGAAACATGGCGGCCGCGTTTCCGACATGGCCATAGCTGACCCAGGATTGCAGCGAGAGGACGTTCACGAGCCGCATGGCACGCCCGATCCATGTGCAAACCTCGAAGACTGGCAGCGCCACCGGATATTGCCAAGGCAAAGGTGCCGCCCTATCGGCGGCGCATCCCTGCCTCGATTGCGAAGGTTTCCGCTGCCATGCCCGACACGCCGCTTCTCTTTCAGCCTGTCACCTTCCGCTCGATGACGGCGCGCAACCGCATCGTCGTTTCCCCGATGTGCCAATACAGCGCGGTCGATGGTCTGGGAGATGACTGGCACGTGCAGCATCTGGGCGCCAAGGCAATGGGCGGCGCGGGCATCGTCTTCACCGAGGCAACGCATGTCTCCGCCCGCGGGCGGATAACCGCCCACTGCCTCGGACTGTGGAAGAAGGAGCACACGGCTTTCCTGAAGCGCGTCGTCGCCATCATTCGCCGCGGCGGTGCCGTTCCCGGGATCCAGCTCGCCCATGCCGGGCGGAAGGCAAGCGTTGCCCGACCGTGGGAAGGCGGCAAGCCGATCCCCCCGGAGGCGGGAGGTTGGATCGGCGTCGGTCCAAGCGCGGTCCCTTTCGATGTCGGCTACAACGTGCCCGAGGCGCTGAGCGTGGCGGAGATTGCAGAGATTGCCGGTCAGTTCGCAGCCAGCGCCAGCATGGCCCGCGAAGCCGGCTTCGAGGTCGTGGAGATTCACGCCGCTCACGGCTACCTGCTGAGTTCGTTCCTCTCTCCGATCGCCAATCGTCGCAACGATGCCTATGGCGGGGACCTGATCGGCCGGTCGCGCTTCCTGATGGAGACCATCGACGCGGTACGCGGTGCATGGCCTGCCGAGCTGCCGCTGTTCGTCCGCATCTCCTGCTCGGACTGGGTGGCGGGAGGGTTCACGCCGGACGAGGCGGTAGCCGTTGCCAGGCAACTCGCTCAGCGCGGCGATGTCGACCTGATCGACTGCTCCTCGGGCGGAAATTCGCCGGCCCAGGCGGTTCCCACCCATCCCGGCTATCAGGTGCCCTTCGCCGAGCGGGTGCGCCGGGAGGCCGGCATCGCCACCGGGGCGGTCGGGATGATCCGCACCCCGGACCATGCGGCCGAGATTCTCGCCAACGGCCGGGCCGATCTCGTCCTGCTCGCCCGCGCCCTGCTTGCCGATCCGGCCTGGCCGATGCGCGCCGCCAAGGCGCTCGGTGTCGTGCTCCCCTGGCCGCCGCAATACGCCCGCGGCACGCTCGCTTGATCGCGCCTTGCCGCCGGCGGCCGCCGCCGCTAAAGAGCCTCCGCCTCCGGAGCACCGCCATGAAGCCTGGCATCCATCCCGATTATCACCAGATCACTGTCGTCATGACTGACGGCGCGCGCTTCGCCACGCGCTCCTGCTGGGGCAGCGCCGGCGATACGCTGCATCTCGACGTCGATCCGAAATCGCACCCGGCCTGGACGGGCCAGCATCGGATCATCGATTCGGGCGGGCAGGTTGCGAAGTTCAATCGTCGCTTCGCCGGCCTTGGTATCACGCGCCAGCAGGGCTCTTGAAGGGCTGGCCTGGCACTTCCATTTCTCTCCTGTGCGCGGCGCCCGTTCGGGGTCACGCAGGCATCTGGGGCAGACCCATGGTGGGTGGCCCCGAACCTTGCTCTTGTGCAGGAGGTTTGCATGACCGGTTTCGACTTTGCTCCCTTGTTCCGTTCTGCGATCGGCTTCGATCGGCTGGCCCGGTTGATGGATACTGTTTCATCCGAAGGCCCGACCTATCCCCCGTACAACATCGAAAAGACGGGCGAGGATTTCTATCGCCTGACGATGGCAGTGGCCGGCTTCTCGCCGACTGACCTCGAGGTGACCGCGCAGGACAACACCCTCGTCATCACCGGCCGCGCCGCCAACGGCGGGCAGGGCGAACTGCTGTATCGTGGCATTGCTGGCCGCGCGTTCGAGCGACGCTTCGTGCTCGCCGATCACATGGTGGTCGAGGGCGCCGATCTGGCGAACGGGTTGCTGCATGTCGGGTTGAAGCGGGTCGTACCCGAGCAGCTTAAGCCGCGCCGCATCGCGATCGGCAGTGCCGCTCCGGCGGTTGCCAACGACGCCGTCAAGGCCGCCGTCGCCGCCTGACGATCAGGCGAGAGCGTCCGCTCTCCTTACGTTCGGGTCCGGTCCGGGCGGCTTGCCGTCCCGGCCGGGTCCGGACGCATGGATGCGCTCGGCGGCACATGCTGCCCCGTTTCTTCGTGTCGGATCGCTTTCACCAGGCCGAGCCCGATAGTCCCGTCTATCTGCCCCAAGACGCACACAAGGCGGCTTCGGGCACGGCGGCGGCCCGGCCATTTCCGGCCCGCTCGCGTCAGCTCCCTTTGGCGCCCTCCTCGGCATGGTCGGCAATCAGCGCCCGGACCTCGTGCAAGTCCGCTGCCACGCGCACACACATCGCGCGGATTTCGTCGGTCGGGGTGAGCAGGTCCGGCACCATCACCGGCATCATGCCGGCGGCATGAGCAGCGCGGATACCGTTGAACGAGTCTTCGACCGCAAGGCACTCCCGGGGTGGAACCTCGAGCAGCTTCGCTGCGTGCAGGAAAAGATCAGGATGCGGCTTGCCGCGAGTGACGTCGTCCCGCGTGACGATGGTGTTCAGGTGCCCGCGCAGGCCGGAAAGGGCGAGATGGCGTTCCGCGGCGCGCCGACTGGCCGAGGTCGCAACGGCCGCCTTCAATTCGCGCTCCGCGAGAGCCCGCAAAAGCTCTCGTGCGCCGGGCTTCAGAGGGATCTCCCGGGCCAGGCTCAGCGCGACATGCTGCTCGTAGAGCCGGTCGTATTCGGCAAACGGAAAGCCGGGGCCAAGATGCGCGCGCAGTATCTCGTCTGACTCCGGGCCGGGAATGCCGATCAGCGAATGACAGAAGGCATCCGTGATCGAGAACCCGACCGCCTCGACGGCTGCTTTGAGAGCCGTGTGGTAGGCAACTTCGGTATCGTGAAGCGTGCCGTCCATATCGAGAACCACGGCACTGATCCGGTTCGGAAATATCATTCGGCAAGGCCGGCTGTTCGCATCTGCACCGTAAAGCGGTCGGCGGCTGGCTGGCGGCACCGCTCGCCGGGTAGGACTTCAGTGCACCTCGACGCGCACGACGCCGCGCACCGCGCGCGCAGCAAACTTGTCACTCGGCACGATCAGGCGCAGCCCTTGGTCAGGCGGGAGCGGCTGGCCGTCACGCGCATAGGCGATGATGGCGGCCGAGCCGCCGATCCTCGGGTCGATCTCGCCGAACGACAGCGCCACGGCGTACCCGTCGCTGCCCCTGACGACCAGCGTATGCAGAAGTGCTGCGTTCTTCGTCTTTGCGACGGTAAGCACCCCGGCCCGCTGGAGCAGCGTCCAGAGCAGGACACCGGTCCAGGTGCCGCTGAGCACGCCGTGGTCGGTCGCGAGTGACACGGCAAGCGTGGTCGGCGGCAGGTTGCGGAGGTCGGCCACACCGATCGTTCCGGGATGGCGAACGGCGCCCTCGAGGACGAACGAAGCCGGCGGGACCGGTTGGGCCGCAACGGGTCCGAACGCGAGTGCGAGCAGCAGCGCGAGAGGAACGGCCCGGCGCGATAAGCGCCAGGGCACCCACCCGTTCAGGATTCCTCCTTGGCAACCATCACGTCCGACGCCTTGATCACTGCGATGGCAGCGTCGCCGGCACGGAGGCCGAGTTCGTCGATCGCCTCGTTGGTGATGGAGGCGGTGATGACCACCCCGCCGCCGACATCGATACGGACATGGCCGGTCGTCTGCCCCTTCTGCACGGCGAGGACCTTGCCCTTGATCTGGTTGCGCGCGCTAAGCCGCATGCTGCACCCCCACCCCGCTATCTCCGCCCAAACATATAGGCCTGAACCTAACGGAAAGAGAACCCGGCTGCCAATCCCTCTTTACCGGCAGCACCCGCGATGCGCATCGCGCGGATCTCCGGACCTGGCCTCGTGCCTCGACCCGGCCGGCAGCTACCGTTTCGGATCGGAATCTCAGATCGCTCTCGTCCGTATCACCTCGAGCGGATGGTCGATGAGTGGCTGCACCCGCTCCAGGAACTGCACTGTGTGCGGAAGTGCGGCGTGGATTTCGAACGCCCCTTCGTCGATCCAACGAGAGTGGATAAAGAACAGTCGCGGGTCGCGCGTGGAACGAAAGCACCGGATCGCCAGGTAGCCTGGTTCCGCGCGCACGGGACCGCGCATGTCATGCATTGCCGTTGCGACCGCGTCTTCCTTGCCCTCGCGAGCATGGAAGCGAGCGAAAATGCAGAGTTCCATGTCTGCTTCGTTCCGGCGCCTCACCCCGGCCGGTACCAGACGGGATTGCGCTTCTCGCGGTACGAGGCCAGACCCTCGTGACCTTCCGCCGAAGCGCGCTGGCGTGCGCTTTCGTCGGCAAGACGTGCCCTCATTACCGCATCGATGAAGAAGCCGTTTGCTTCGAGGATCGAACGCTTGGTGAGTGCAACCGCGCCCGGCGCAGCAAGCAGGATCGCGTCCAGGATCTGAGCGATACGCGCCTCCAGCCGGTCTGCCGGCGTAACCTCGTGCACGAGCCCGATCCGCATGGCCTCGAAAGCATCGAACCGCTCGCCGCTCAACGCATAGCGGCGGGCATGGCGAAGCCCCATCGCGTGGACCAGCTGGGCGGAGATAGGTGTCGGAGCGACGCCGACGCGGACCTCGGTCAGGCCGAACACGGCCTCGGGAGTGGCCAGCGCGATGTCCACCGAGCAAACCAGCCCGACACCGCCGCCGAAACATGCACCATGCACAACGGCAAGGGTCGGGCGAGGGAACTCGTTCAGCATCTGCATGGTGCGGGTCGTGGCCATCGAGGCTGCATACGCCGCGGCCGCCGGCTCTTTCGCCATCCGCGCCAGCCAGTCGAGGTCGGCTCCGGCCTGGAAGTGTTTCCCCGCCCCCCGGATGACGAGCGCCCGGAGCTCCGGCCGCCCCGCCAGTTCTTCGAGACCGGCGGCCAGGGCAGCCAGCAACGCTCCGTCATAGGCGTTGCCGCGAGCCGGGCGGTGCAGCGTCACCGTCGCAATACCCTGCCCGTCCAGCACAACCAGGACAGGTGCCTCATCCATACGCCCGACGCTGGCATGGGCATCATTTCGCCACAAGCCGCTTTCTTTCGGGCGGACCTCGTCCCACATTGGCAGCCATGCAGACCCATGCGAGCTGTGCCGCACGCGGCGGCGCAGGCGTGCTGTTGTTGGGGCCGCCAGGCAGCGGCAAGTCGGACCTCCTGCTCCGCCTTCTCGATCACGGTTTCTCCCTGGTCGCGGACGATCGGGTCGAAATCGTGGACGGAGTGGCCTCCGCCCCCTCCGAGATCGCCGGCCTGATCGAAGTGCGCGGGCTCGGCCTCGTCCGGCTCCCGCATACGGCCAGCGCACGCCTGGCGCTGGCGGTCGAACTTGGTGGCGTCGGGGAGCGGCTGCCGGAGCCTGCCCGCCACCCGGCGACCGGCCTGCCGCTGATCTCGCTCGATGCGAACTCGCCATCCGCGCCCATCCGGGTCAGGTTGGCCCTGGACTGTGCCCTTGGCCACCTCACACAGGCCGCCGGCGCCTTTGCCGCATGAGCACTGAGCCTCTCGCTGGCGCGCTCCGTCTCGTTCTTGTCAGCGGCCTTTCCGGTAGCGGCAAGGCGACGATCCTGCGCGCTTTCGAGGACCTCGGCTACGAGGCGGTGGACAATCCGCCGCTGCCGCTGCTCCAGTCGCTGGTCAGCCGGAGCGAGCGGAGGCTCGCGATCGGCATCGACGCGCGAACCCGCGGGTTCGACGCCACAGCCGTGTTGGACGCTCTCGCGGCGCTCCGGCGCAACCCGGCACTGGCCCCCGCTTTGGTGTTCGCCGAGGCTGACGAGAGCGTGCTGCTGCGCCGCTTCACGGAGAGCCGCCGCCGCCACCCGCTCGCCCCGAATGGCAAGGTTGCCGACGGTATCGCCATGGAGCGCGCGGTCACCCTGCCGTTGCGGGCTGCGGCGGACCTCCTCATAGACACCTCGGAAACCACTCCCGCGGCCCTGAGAAGGCTGATCGGCGGACATTTCGGCGCCGAGGCCGGGACCGATCTGGCCGTGACGCTGATTTCCTTCGCCTATACATCCGGGCTGCCGCGCGAGGCCGACCTTGTCTTCGACGTCCGATTCCTGCGCAACCCCCACTACGTGCCCGCGCTCTGTGGCCGGACGGGGCACGACCCCGAGGTTGGCGCCTATGTCGAGGCCGATCCTGACTTCGGCCCCTTTCTCTCGCGCATTTGCGATTTGTTGATGCTGCTCTTGCCGCGCTACCGACAAGAGGGCAAAAGCTACGTAACGATTGCCGTCGGCTGCACCGGGGGCAGGCACCGTTCGGTGCATGTGGCGGAACGCCTAAGCGAGGTTCTGGGAAAGGCGGGTTGGCGTGCGGAAACGATGCATCGTGAGCTCGTTGGCCCACCGAGACCTGTTGGCGACTCGCCGGGTCATAACCCAGGGAGGGCTGACAATCCCGTGATAATGGATCGAATGCCGCAGCCATGATCGGCATTGTGCTGGTGACGCACGGCCGCCTGGCCGAGGAATTGCGTGCGGCCATGGAGCACGTTGTCGGCGAGCAACGCAACGTGGCGACGGTGTGCATCGGCCCCGACGATGACATCGAGAACCGGCGCATCGACATCCAGCACTGCATCGAGCGGGTCGATACCGGAGACGGCGTGGTGCTGCTGACCGACATGTTCGGCGGCACTCCCTCCAACCTCGCCATTTCGATGATGGAGCGGAAAGGCGTGGAAGTGCTGGCCGGCGTCAACCTGCCGATGCTGGTGAAGCTCGCCAAGGTGCGTTCCAACGAGCCGCTCTCGGTCGCCGTCGATTGTGCTCAGGAGGCCGGGCGCAAATACATTGCCTCGGCCTCTCACGTCTTGCACAGCGGCAAGCTCAACGGGAACGGCGGATGAGCGCTTCCGGGGCAGAGCCCGTTGTGCTCTGCCGGTCGGTTCTCATTCCCAACCGGCGCGGGCTGCACGCTCGTGCCGCCGCCCGCCTGGTCACCACCGCCGAGCGATTCGGCGCCCTCGTCGAAGTGCTGAAGGACGGCCAGGCAGTTTCTGCCCGCTCGATTATGGGGCTGATGATGCTCGGTGCCGGCCCGGGTACAGAAGTCGTGGTGCGTGCCGAGGGGTGGGATGCCAAGGAGGCGCTGGAGGCAATCGCGGCTCTGATCGAGGCCGGCTTCGATGAGCAGGACTGAGGCCCCGCCAGGAATCCATGGCCCGGCGCCGGAAGCCAGGGTCAATCGCCGCCCAGCAGCCGCGCCGGCAGTCGAACGGCAGTTTCGCGGCATCCCCATTTCGCCTGGCATTGCCATCGGCCCGGCTTACGGAAGCTCCGAGCCGCCGGCCGTTGTCACCCGCCAGAAGATCACCGCGGCAGATGCCGAGGCAGAGGGTGCCCGCCTCGATGTGGCGATCGCGCAGTCACGCAAGCAGCTAGGCAAACTCAGGGCCCGGCTGGCGTTCCTGCCGGAGGATAGCCAGGCCGAAATCGGCCCCCTGATCGATGCCTATCTGCACATGCTCGGACCCTCCCGCCTGATCCGCGGCGCGCACCGCCGGATCGCAGAGGGACTGGTGACGGCCGAGACTGCCGTGAACGAGGAGGCAGACGCGATCGGCGTCGCGATCCTGGCAACTCCGGGCGATGAGGGCACGGGGCGGCGCCGCCGGGCCGAAGAAGTGCATGAGATCGCCCGCCGGGTCCTCCGCAACCTCACCCGCCAGCCGTTCCAGAGCTTCGCGAACCTGCCGCAGGGTGCGGTGCTGCTGGCGGAAGAACTTCGTCCGGCCGATGCCGCCCTGATCGATCCGGCGCGCATCGCCGGCGTGGCGGCTGCCGAAGGCGGGCGCGAAGGGCACGCGGCCGTCATGCTGCGTGCGCTTGGTCTGCCCGCCGTGCTTGGCGCCGCCGGCTTGACCGAGGCAGTGCGCACCGGCCAGACCGCCATTGTCGATGGCACGACGGGAACGGTCACGCTGGACCCCAGCCCGGCGAGCCTCGCCGCTGCGCGGCGCGGCTTCGCCGCCTTTGCACGCGAACGGGCCCGGCTGGGCAGGCTTAGGCGCCTGGCGGCCGAGACGGCGGACGGTCAGGGAGTCGAACTCCAGGCCAATCTCGAGCTGCCGCGGGAACTGCCGCTGATTGCCAACGCAGGGGCCGCCGGGATCGGCCTCTTGCGCAGCGAATTTCTGTTCATGAATCGCGAGAAATTGCCGGATGAGGACGTCCAGGCCGAGTATTACCGCGGCGTGGTCGAGGCAATGGAAGGCGATCCGGTCACCATCCGTGTGCTCGACTGGGGCGGCGAGAAGGAAATCGAGGCGCTCGCGGCGGCCTCGATCGTTCCCGAATTTGCCGACGCCAATCCCGCCCTCGGAATGCGCGGCATTCGTCTCCTTCTTTGCCACACGGAACTCTTCGAAACCCAGCTTGCCGCGATCCTGCGCGCCGGTGTGGCCGGTCCGGTCCGCATCCTGCTGCCGATGGTGACGACGCTGGCGGAGGTACGGGCCGCGCGTGAAGTGCTGGAACGGGTGGTTCGGCGTCTGCGCCGCCGCGGCGAGCGCCTGCCCGAGCCGCTGCCACCGCTCGGCATCATGATCGAAACGCCGGGGGCAGCACTCGCCGCCGACGCGTTCGCCCTCGAGAGCGACTTCTTCGCCATCGGCACCAACGATCTCGCCATGTACACGCTCGCCGTCGATCGCAGCACCGCCGAAGTGGCACCGCTCTATGACCCGTTGCATCCGGCCGTGCTCCGTCTGGTTCAGTTCGCAACCGAGGCGGCGCTCAGAATGCGCCGCCCGGTCTCGGTCTGCGGCGAGATGGCCGCCAATCCGCGCTTCACGCCGCTGCTGCTGGGGCTTGGTCTGCGTAGCTTCAGCATGAACGCTTCGGCAGTGCCGCGCGTCAAACAGGCGATCCGGGCACTGCGCGCCGACGATTGCGCGAGGCTCGCCCATCACATCATGGAACGCGCCGACCCCGAGCAAATCCGCGCGCTGATCGAAACCTTTCCCGTCCCCTCGCCCTGATGCCAGGTATCCGCCACCCCGATCGGCTAGGCCTGCATCTCCGCGTGGTGTTGCGGGATGGGTCCGGCCGGCCGGCCGCCTTTGGGCCCGGCAAGGCGGATCTCCTGGCGGCAATCGCCGAGACCGGCTCGATCGCCGCTGCCGGCCGCCGGCTCGGCATGAGCTACAAGCGGGCCTGGAGCCTCGTCGAAGCGCTGAACGCGATGTTCCGTGGCACGCTTGTCGATGCGGCCAAGGGCGGTGCCCACGGTGGCGGTGCCGTCCTCACCCCCCTCGGGACCCGCATCCTTGACGCCTATCGCGCCCTCGAGGTGGCCTCTGCCCGCGCCGGCCAGGCTCCGCTCGCCGTCATTCGCCGCGCCCTGAGGCCGGAAGGCTAGCCTGCCCTTCTCACGGAGGCGAGTAGCGTGGCGGCGGATTGGTCCCGCCAGGGCGGTGGGCGCGGCGGGGAGCGGGCGGCGGCGGAAGAGCGGTAGTTTTGGCAATGCGTCGGCATCGCTGCGGGGATCGGCAGCGTTAGCCTCCATTTCTCAAACGCCCGTAGCGTTTCCAGGCAGATATTCCGGATTTGAGCCTGAAATCAACGCGCTATAGGAATTCGATCCGAAGCCAGAAGGAAACAGCCTGTTTTGCGTCTCGTGCGGTCGGTGACGTGACACGCACCGTAAATGCTTGATGCAGCTCACAGAATGCACAATGAGATCCGGGCTTCGGGGAACCCTGAGAAATCCGGGTTAGCGGGACGGATGCGGGCTATGCGATGTCTGGGTCGTGCTCAGGCGGCGGCGCGTTTGAGGCGAGCGTGGGCAAGGCCGAACTCCGTCTGCCAGGGGCAGGCCGAGGCCATCGCTACCTTGATCCGGCGCACGCTGACCCGCACCAGTGCGCCAAGCTTGAGCAGCTTCAGGCGGATCGTTCCGCAGGTCGCAGCCGCGAACTGCGTGTGTTCGAGACCGATGCGACGCAGGGTGCAGAGCAGGACGTAGGCCATCGAGGCAAACCAGAGGCGGACTTGATTGGCGCGCATGGTGGCGGCCGAAGTGCGATCGGCGAACAGGTCGAGTTGGCATTCCTTGATGCGGTTCTCCATCTCACCCCGGGCACAGTAGATCTTCTCGTAGAGATACCGTGCCCGCACCTCCGAGCGCTGGAGCGAGGTGACGATGAAGCGTGGGTTGGCCTCGCCTCTGGTCACCTCGGCCTTGCCGATCACCCGCCGCTTGCGGCTCCAGCTGTCGAGCGTCGCGTAGCGGAAGTCTTTGAAGCGCCGCGCCGGCTGGCCGGTCTTGGTGCTGGCGAGTGCAGCGGCGCTGAGTTCGGCCTGGATCGCCGCCTCGACCTGGTTCGCCTCGCACCAAGCCATCAACGTCTCGCGAGCAAAGCCGGAGTCTGCGCGCAGCAGAATCCGCACCCGCGGCCAGCAGCGGCGGATCTGCTTCACGATCCGGGCGATCTCTTCCACTGCTCCCGCCGAGGCGTCGATGTTCGAGCGCCGTAGCTTGGCGGCCAGCAGGTGCCGGCCGCAGAACACGTAGAGCGGCAGATAACAATAGCAGTCGTAGTAGCCATGGAAGAACCGGCCTTCCTGATGCCCATGCAGCGGATCATCCGTGGCATCGAGGTCGAGAATCAGCTGCGCCGGCGCCTTCCTGTGGGCCTCGAGGAAGAGCCCGACGAACAGGCTCTCCACCGCCGCCGGTTCACAGCTCACCTTGTGATACCGCGTCGGCTCGGGCCGGCTCAGCTCCAGCCGGTTCAGCGTCGACTTGCCCGCCAGGGGCGCGCAGTCCGCCCGGCGCGCCTTCAGCTTGCCCGCCAGCACCGCCAGCACCGGGTCATGCCGCAACTCGTCGTGGTCATTCAGGTCCTCGTAGCCAAGCGCGATCCCGACCACCCGCTGCATCACCAGCGCCCGGACCTGGTGCTCCACCAGTTCAGCGTTGCGCCTGTCGTTGAAGCAGACCGCGAACCGCTCGGTCAGACGGATCACCCGATCGGCCTCACCAAGCGGCAGCGCTCCGGCGTCCGAGGTCATCGTCCCGCCGTCGAACCCGGCCACCACACGGCGGCCTTCCAGCGGTGGAAATTCAAACCACGTCGCGCTACACTCTGTCGGCATTGGGGCTCCCCGTGGGTTCCAGAACAACCGTGTCGGCAACACGATTCTCTCAGAATCCACGCCCCAATGCACCCAATTCGGTGAGAATTGCGGGCTAGCTCGCGGCGGTCCCACTGGCAGATCGACGGCAACCTGGATTTTGCCGGCTGAACGATCGACAATGCCCGGACCATGATCGGATCGATCTCGCCACCTGCCCTGCCCGAGCAGGTGGTCGCCCGAGGGGCGGAGAACGGGATTCGCCGTTACATCGCGGCGCGCAGGCTGCTCGTGCCCGGTTTCGTCGATCGGCATTTCAGCCTGCCTGGAAGCCTCGCGATTCATCGCCTTGCCTTTGGCCTCGACTTGCTCCGAGCCCCGGCGAATCTGCTGCTCATGGGGCCGCATGCGGGCATCAAGGCAGTCGGGCTGCTGGCCGCGAAGCTCGGGTGTCATCGGATCGCACGCAAGATCGAGAGGCGGAACCTGCTGCTCCGCACCGATGTCTCGCGCCGGATCGAATGGCTGGTGCTGACCGAACTCTTCGAGCTGCCCTCTGATCCGGCGGACCGCGGGTTCCGGCACGATGTCCTGGCGGCGGCAATGTCGATCTACGTATCCACCCGGGCCGCGGCTTCGGGGATCACAACCTCGCTGCTCACCCTGGGCTTAGGGGGGCTGATACTCGACAAGCTGACCCCAGGGGCGGTCACGCTTGGCCCGGCGCTCGCTTCCATGCTCGCCCGGCACGCGGCCATTTCTGCGTTTCCCTTCGGCGCCGGCCTCGGCCACTTCTGGTACGCCATGTTCCCGGTCTCTCCGCCGGCGACCCTGGTAGCCGGCATGACCGGCGGGCTGATGATCGCTGCGGCGTGCACGGCGGCCTTTGCCGGGTTGGCTACGGATCCGATCGAGCGGCGTCTCGGGCTGCACACCCGGCGCCTCAACCGCATGCTCGATGCCGTGGAGCGTCAGATGCTCGATCCCGCGGCCCCGGGCTTCACGGTGCACGATCATTATGTCGCGCGGCTGTTCGACCTCTTCGACTTGCTCGGCACCGCCTGTCGCCTCGCGCTGAGGTAATCGCCGGGGGCTGACGGCACCGGCACAGAAGACGGCTCCGAAACGAAAACCTGGAGCGGGCGAAGGGATTCGAACCCTCGACCCCAACCTTGGCAACGTGCCAGAGCGGTCTACGCCAGGTTATCCGGCAGCGACCTGGAGCACGCATAGCACTGAAATAACGATACTTCCTCTTTGAACCGTACCGCCGCGAGGCGCCGATTCTACGCCACGACCCGATCTCAAGTGCTTCCATTCCGATTCCAACCGGCCTAAAATGGCAAAATGGAAGCAAAAGTCTCCTAAGATATTGGAATCAAATGGAAAAGATCACAAAGCACACGGTCGACGCTCTGAAACCTTCCAAGGTTGGGGTCAAAGGTTCTGAACAGTTCCTCTGGGATTCCGAGTTGCGCGGCTTCGGCGTCCGGGTCAGCCCGGCCGGCCTCAAGAGCTTCATCGTGCAATACCGCACCCCCGGGGGCCGGCGTCGGCGCACCGTGCTCGGCCGCTACGGGATGATGATGCCGGAGCAGGCGCGGCAGGCCGCCTGGGACATTCTGAGCGTTGTCGCCAAAGGCATCGATCCCGCCGCCGCGCCCGAGCCGGATCGCAACGCCATCACCGTGTCCGCGCTGTGCAACTGGTATCTGGCCGAGGCCGAGGCGGGACGGATCCTGGGCCGGCGGCGCCGGCCGATCAAGGCCTCGACGCTCGCCATGGACCGCAGCCGGATCGAGGCGCACATCAGGCCGCTGCTCGGCGCACGCCGGGTCGGCGCGCTGACCCTCGGCGACATCGAGGGCGCCCAGGCCGATATCGCCGCGGGCAAGACCGCGAAGCCGCGCGCCGGCAGCCGCGGCGGCGCCACGACGGGTGGCGAGGGCGTCGCCGCCCGCACGATCTCGACACTCCATGCTGTCTTCGAGCACGCGGTCCGCCTCGGGAAGATCGAGAATAATCCGGCGAAGGGCGTGCGCCGCCTCGCCAGCACGCCGCGCGACCGGCGCTTGAGCCGCGCCGAAATCGCCAAGCTCGGGAAGGCGATGCGCGCCGCCGAGGCGGCGGGCGAGCACCCGACCGGACTTGCAGCGATCCGCCTGCTCCTGCTAACGGGCTTCCGGCGGCTGGAGGGGTTGGGGCTCCGGCGCGAGTGGCTCAGCACCGAGGAAGCCGCGATCCGCTTCCCGGATACCAAGAGCGGCGCCCAACTCCGCGTGATCGGCCAGGCCGCCCTGGAGCTGCTGCTCGCGCAGCCGCAGACCACCAAGTCGCCCTTCTTCTTCCCGGCGGATTGGGGCGAGGGACATTTCGTCGGCGTCGTGCGCGTGCTCGACCGGGTCTGTGTGCTCGCCGGTCTGGCCGATGTGACGCCGCACACTCTGCGCCATACCTTTGCCAGCGTCGCGGGCGATCTCGGCTTCTCCGAACTCACGATCGCGGCCTTGCTCGGCCACGCCGTGCGCGGCGTGACACAGCGCTATGTCCACATCGACGAGGCGCTGCGCCTGGCCGCCGACAAGGTCGCCGGAGAGATCGCCGCCATCCTCGACGGCGGTCCGGCCCGATCCCGCGCCGCCGATCGTCAGCCCGTCGCGTCCGAGCCGCCTCTCGAACACGCGCCGGCATGAGGACGCGCCGTCTGGTTGAAGCGTTCTTGACGCGACATAGCTTCCAGGCTATATAGATGCCGTGGACCGTCGAGTTCCATGACGACTTTGAGCCGGAGTTCCTGGCCTTGGAATCCGCGGTCCAGGACGCGCTGCTGGCGGTTGCGAAGCTCCTTGCTGACTACGGCCCGCAGCTCGGCCGGCCCTATGCCGACACGCTCAAGGGCTCGAAGTACGCGAACATGAAGGAGCTGCGGTTCGAGGCGTCGGACGGAGAGTGGCGTGTGGCTTTTGCTTTCGATCCCGGGCGGCAGGCCATCCTGCTGGTCGCAGGGGACAAGTCCGGCGGCAGTCAGAAGCGCTTTTACCGGCAGCTGATCGCAACGGCGGACAAGCGGTTTTCAGCGCACCTGGATCGCCTGAAAGCCGGAAAGAAGGAGAGGTGAGATGGGCCGGACTCTTGACCAAGTGATAGCCGAGTTTCCGCCCGAGCGGCGAGAGCGCATCGACGCGCGCTATCGAGAACTGAAGCAGGAGGTTGAGGGGTTGCGCGAACTGCGCGAGATCGCAGGCAAGGCGCAGCTCGATGTGGCCGCCGCGCTGCATATCAAACAGCCATCCGTCTCGAAGATCGAGAAACAGACCGACATGTATCTATCGACGCTGCGTAGCTATATCGAAGCCATCGGGGGTGAACTCGAGATGGTTGTGAAGCTTCCAGCTCGGCCTCCAATCCGACTGCATCAGCTTGGCAACGCTTTAGGCGGCGCAGGAGCACGCAATGAGATGCCGAAGAAGCGTTCGGCTTGACGATCGCTTAATGAGACCGAGAAACAGAGTTGCAGACACCGGGACCCGGAATCATGGAGGCAAAGACCTACGCACGGCACCTTAAAACGACCGATGGTCGGCTGGTTGCACGTTACACAGCTATTGATCCTGCTGATCGGGCAATACGCTGCACGTGCGGCAAGCCACAATGCCCGCGCGCGCGGTTACGTTCATTCCGAGAACACGTTGCAGAATTGTACCGCGTCCTGGCGGATATCTCTCAGGATGAAATCGCGGATTGAGATGGTGTTCTGTACGGATTGCGGATGGCGGCAAGCATCGAAGACGTCGTCGCGGACGTAGGCTACGTTGAAGATCCAAAGACCTACGCTCTTTGTGAAACCACGATTGACTATGATGATACGGAGAGCGAAATGGCTTCAAAATATGTCGCTGGAGCCACGATCTTAAATTTCCTTTGGCAGGCTTATGAAGCCGCCGTCGCCGGCACCGTTCTCTTGGAGCTCCCCAAGCTGCTCAAGGAAGGTCGGCTAGGAGAGCGAGGGCGCCGCCTATTTGAAACTCGACCAGAGGTATCGACCAGGTTTTCAGGGCTTGGAAAGATTATCTGGCTCGCATTTTTCCAATGCGAACATGGCGGATTATTCAAAGCTCGACTGGCTCGCTTGCGGGAACGCTTTAACGACCGTAACCTATAGGGTGTTATGAACCTGTGGCCAATATAGCGGCCTGTTTGAGCATGAAGCAGGCGAACGCGACGACATGCAGACCGGCCAAAGTGCTGGCGTCTCGCTCGTAGTCCTTGACCAGACGCCGACACCGGGTTGCCCAGGCAAAGGAGCGTTCCACCACCCACCGCCTGGGCAGCAGCACGAAGCCTCGTTTGGCCTCTGGCAATTTGACGACTTGCAGCGCGATGTCTTGCTGTTTGGCGGCTTGAGCCGGCGCCTCGTCGGTGTATCCCTGATCGACGTAGGCCAGTGTGACGCTCTCCTCGGTCGCCTCCTGGATGGCCTCGGCGAGACGGCCAACCGCGGCGCGATCATCGACGTTGGCGGGCGTGACATGCAGGGCCAGCAGATGGCCGAGCGTAACCATTCGCCGAGCACCGTGGGTCGGACATTCGCCGGCAAGGTCTGGGATGCTCAAGCGGCCAAGCTACGGCGCTCGTTCGGCCTCGGCCAATGCCAGGGCAACAGCTCGTGGAGGCGGGAGGCGGGATGATCGGCGATCCGCGCCAACACGTCGGCGAGCCAGGCGCGCGGATCGACCTCGTTGAGTTTGG